>CAVRKQ010000011.1:0-599745 GCA_963722105.1 uncultured Chloroflexia bacterium
AGGTACAGCCCGTAGCTGATCTCGCCGACGCGGACCAGCGGGCGCCATGACAGCGGCGCGGCCACCGAGGCGGCCCCCGCGACCAGCACCGCGCTCAGGACCGATGACATCGCGATCGCGTACGGCCAGATGAAGCTGAGCGAAAGCGCGACGAGCCCGATTGCCGCGCCTGCGGCGGCCCACCGGGGAACCCGGATCGGCACGAGGGCGATGAAGCAGCCCCACAGGATCGCGTCGGCGCGGACGTCCGGCCGGAAGTGGGCGAGGACGTTGTCCTGCCACCCGACGATGACGACCTGGAGCACGATCGCGCCGGCGACACCGACCAGCACGCCCGGGATCAGCCACCGCCGCGGCACGAACAGCAGGATCGCCGGCCAGAGCAGGTAGAACTGCTCCTCCATCGCCAGCGACCAGGTGTGGCCGACGTAGCCGAGGTCGTACCCGATCGCCTTGGCGACGTCCGACACGTACAGCAGCGAGACGAGCGCCGGGCCGATGTAGTCCATCAGCTTGCCCTGGAGGGCCATCAGCCCGCCGGTCGCCACGAGGACCGCGACGAGCGCCGGTACGAGCCGCCGGATGCGGCGCTCGTAGAAGTGCTTGATGTCGACCTTGCCGGTCGACCGGATCTCGGCGAGCAGGATCCCGGTGATGAGGTAGCCCGAGAGCGCGAAGAACAGGTTCACGCCGACCATGCCCGCGAGCACCGTGCTCGGCAGGTTGATGTGCTGCGCGAGCACGAGCAGGATCGCGAGCCCGCGGATCCCGTCGAGCTCGGGTCGATGCACGAGCGATGTCTGCACCTGGGCGGGCGCAGGCACCGCGGCTGGAGCGGTCACGAGCGCATGCTAACGTCGAGCCGTGGGGCCCTCTATCACATGATCGGCAGTACGTTCGGGCTACGGCTCCTCACCAAGCCGAGCGTGCAGCTGACGGTCCTGTGGCTCCTCGCGGCCATCGTCCTCGCTCTTCCGGGCTGCGCCAGCTCGTCACGCTGATGGGCGAGATCCAGTGGGGCTACGACTTCTCCTACTACTGGACGGCGGCGCGCCAGCTCCTCGATGGCGGCGCCGATCTACTCCGCGGCGCAGCTGGCCGGTCCGTACGCCCCGCAGGGCCAGCTGGGCTTCCTCTACCCGCCACCGCTTGCGGCCGCGGTGATCCCGCTGGCCTGGCTGTTCAACGATCCCAAGGCGGGAGCCTGGGCCTGGCTCGTCCTCGGTGCCGCGATCCTGACGGTCTCCGTGCTGGAGCTTTGGCGGGCCGAGCGGCTCGGCGATCGCTACAGGCTCCTGTCCGGCCGCGGGCGCTGGCTGCTCCTTGCCGGCGCCTTCGCGTTCCCGCCCGTGCTCGGCGAGCTTGTGCTCGGGAACGTGCACCTGCTGCTGCTCGGGCTGCTGACGCTCGCCTGGCTCGGCATTCGGCGCGGCGACCGGCCGGGGCGAGTGGGTCGCGGGGTTCGCCGTCGGCGTTTCGGCGATCGTGAAGGTCTTCCCGGGCGTGCTGCTCCTGTGGTTCCTGCTGACGCGGCGCTACCGAGCCGCCGCGGGCGTCGTCGTGGGCGCGGCGGTGTTCGCGCTCGTCACGCTGCCGATCACCGGCATCGAGCCGTGGCTCCAGTACCCGACCGTCCTCGCGAACCTCTCGGCGCCCATCGAACACGACGGACACGCTCGCGCCGACGGTCTGGCTCGCCGACGTGGTCGGGTTCACGGTCGCGCGGATCGTCGTCACCGTCCTCGGCCTCGCGGTCCTTGCCTGGGCCACGATCCGCCTCGACGCGACGCGCTCGTTCGCGATCGCCGTCATGGTCTCGATCCTCGTCGCGCCGGCCGTCTACCACCACTACCTGGCGCTGCTCGTGCTCCCGCTGATCCTCGGGCTCAGCGCCGGCGTGCCGGTCCGCTGGCTGGCGGTTGCGTACCTCCTGATGTGGGGCGGCCAGCAGGTCGCGTTCGGCGACCTGGCCTGGATCGTCAATCGCGGCATGCCGACGGCCGGCGCGCTCGTGCTGCTCGGCGCACTAGTAGGTATGTGGCGAATCCGCCGCCAGGCGGATTTTCAAGGCACCGCCGCTGCCCAGACGGCGGGCTGACCATCCGGACCGAATGCCACCGGAACCGGTTCCCCGGTCAACCGGGTCCCCAAGACTGAACGAAGCTGCAGTCGACGAGAGCGCCAGCACGCGTTGAGAGTCAGCGGGTATTTCTCCTGCAGTCCCGACGCGAGGGGGCATCGCGTCATCGAGCAGAAACTCGACGGACATGGCGTTGAAGTCGTCCAGCAAGAGGCTGTCGCCAGGGCGCACGACGCCAGCCATGGCGACGACGTCGCCGGAGAAGGGACCGAAACGCTCTGCGGCTGGACGGCGCAGGTAGGTCCATGTCGATGAGATTGCCGTGCAAAGGAACACCGCTACGAGAAGGGCTCCCGCTGCAGCGCGAGCAACGTCGGGCTTGAGACCCCAGGGCGCCCGTGCGCCACTCCAGCTGACCAACGCCGCCGCACCACGGCCGACGAGAACGCCAAGGGGTGCGGCAATACCAAGAACTCGAAGGAAGTGCGGCGCTCCGCCTTCGATCGCGATGAGAGCCGGGAACAGGAAGACCGGCAGGCTCAACAGGATGAGGGAGTTCGAAGGGTTCGATCGACGACGCCAGAGCGCAGCAAGGCCCACCGCGGCGATCGCGGCAATGCCCCAACCCAGCAGTGCTTGACCGTCAACGTTGTGGCGAGCATTCGGGTCGCCGACCGATGTGAACATGAGCACATAGCTCCACACATGGGCGAGGAAATCGTGCTCGGGGGTGAGCGCCGGGTTGAATGGCGTGACGCTCACGGCACGGCCGAGCCAAGCCTGGGGATCCTGAACGGCCGCAAGAATTATGGGCGCGGACACCACAAGAAAGGCGAGCACGGCCACGGGGATCGTCGGTCGGAGCGTTGCGAACTGACGTTTGTCTCGGCGAAGCCACAGGAGCCAGACCAACGCAATGACGGGGAGTCCCCGCAGCGGCTGGTAGGTGTACATCGAGGCAAGCCCGAGCACTCCGCCGGCGAAGACCGCCCAGCGCCTTGATCGACGTTCATTCCACGCGAGCAGGGCGTAGAGCGCCAACGCCCCAAAGAATGGCGTGAAGGTGTTGCGCATGCCGTCGCGGCTGACCGCGATGAGCCACAGCGACCCTGCCGCCCAGGCGGAGCCTGCCAGCGCGGCAATGGCACCGAATCTGCGGGCAAGCAGCCAGATGCCCAGCACGCCCGCGACTCCCCATGCGGCGGCGACGAGGCGGAGGGTGAGGACGGACTCGCCTCCAGCGGCAAAACCCATGGCGACGGTGTAGGCGTAGAGCGCCTCGCGGCCCCCATTCTCCGGGAGCATCAGCGGTCGATACGACGGGTCGCGGAGGATGTGGCGCGCCGAAAGCGCCTCGGCAGCTTCGTCTGCCCAGAGCCCGCCCGGATTTGTTGGCAGGTCGTACGTCCGCGCGAATGCGGCGAACGCAAGAATCAGGGCCAGGCTCGCGAGCAGAGCGAGGTTGCGCCAGCGATCCAGGCCTCCCCCGTCCATGACGTGATCCTACGAGGGAAAGTCCGCTCGGTACACTCGCCCGCGATGCCCAACCCCGCGAGGCCGCGATCGCTCACGATCGTGCTGCCGGCGTACAACGAGGCCCGGCGCATCGGCCCCGCCCTCGACGAGCTGTTCGCCTACCTCGACGCGCCGACCCCCGAAGGGATGCATCCCCGGATCGACGTGCTCGTGGTCGACGACGGCAGCACCGACGGCACGGCCGACCTCGTCCGTGCGCGTCCCGAGGCGGCCCGGGCCAAGGACGGCGACGCGGCGCACCTGGCGGTCATGGCCGTGCCGCACGCGGGCAAGGGCGCGACCGTCCGGGCGGGGATGCTCGCCGCGAGCGGCGATCTCGTGGTCTTCGCCGATGCCGACATGGCGACGCCGCCCTCGGAGCTGCCGAAGCTGATCACGGCCCTGGAGAGCGCCGATGTCGCGCTCGGGAGCCGGATCCAGCCGGACGGCTCGGACATGCGCGCGACCCAGCCGGGCTACCGGCGCTTCCTCGGTTCGATGTTCCACCTCCTCGCCTCGATCTGGGTCGTGGGCGACGTCAAGGACACCCAGTGCGGGTTCAAGGGCTTCACCCATGACGCCGCGCAGGACCTGTTCGCGCGGCAGAAGGTGACCTCGATCGTGTTCGACGTCGAGCTCATCCACCTCGCCCGCCGCCGCGGCTACGCGATCAAGGTGGTGCCGATCCGCTGGGAGGACGTCCGCGGCTCGCGGATGCGCCCGGGGCCGCTGCTCGCCCTGGAGGTCGCCTGGGACCTGTTCCGGATCCCGCTCCTGCATCGATCGGTCCGCCGCAGGCCATGAGGACCGGCGGTCGAGCGGTCCTCCTCGTCCGCCCGCTGTACGTCGTCGCCTTCGTCGTCGCGCTCGCGTGGGCACTCCTGCTCCTCTGGGCGTCGGCGACGAACGGGACCCTTGCCTACGACTACGAGGCCTATCGCCGAGCCGCGCTCCACCTGCTGGAAGGCCAGCCGATGTACGACGTGCGGGCGACGCAGTTCGGGCCCGGCGGCCTGTTCTTCTACCCGCCGCCGTTTGCCCTGTTCGCGGTGCCGTTCGCCCTGCTGGGGGAGCTCGGGAAGTGGGTCTGGACGTTCGGGCTCCTCGCGGCCACCGTGGCCGCCATCGCGGTCTTTCCGGTGTCGAAGCGGACCCGGCTGATCGTCGCGCTCCTCGCTGCGCTGTCCTGGCCGCTCGTCTACGCGATCAAGCTCGGCCAGGTGGGTCCCGTCCTGTTGCTGCTCTTCGGGATCGGGTGGCGATGGCTCGACCGGCCCTGGCCGCTGGGACTCGCGGCGGGCATCGGGTCGATCATCAAGATCCAGCCCGCGCTGCTGATCGGGTGGGCCCTCGTCACAGGGCGGCGTCGGGCCGCCGTCGTCGGCATCCTGTCGATCGGGGTGCTCGCGGTGCTGTTCACGATCATCGGCGGCACGCAGCCGTGGTCGGACTGGCTCGCGGTGCTCGGGAGGGTGACCCGACCCGCGATCGCCGATTACGACACGGGCATCGGGCGCCACGTCTTCGTGGCGGGCGCCTCGGTCGAGGTGGCGGCGCTGGTCCACTACCTGAACATCGCGGCGATCTTCGCGGTCACGCTGCTCGTCGTGCTCCGGGGGACGCCGGAGGCCTCGTATGTCGCGGTCGTCGTGGCGACGCAGTTCGCCTCGCCAGTCCTGTGGTCCCACTACGGGCTCTTGCTGCTCCTGCCGGTGGCCTGGCTGATCGAGCGCGGGAGGCTCTGGGCGGCAGTCATCCCGCTGGTAACGTCCACGTTCCTGACACAGGTCACGCCCTCGATCGCGTACCCCCTCACGTTCTGGGTGACCCTGCTGGCGGTCGTCTGGGAAGGACTTCAGGCCCGTCGCGCGGCCCTCCCGGAGCGAGGCACGATGGCCGCCTGATGGCTCTCGTCGAACGGCTCCTGGATCAGCTGGCGGTTCGCGGCGTCCTCATCTCGCGGGCCTTCTGGGTGCTTGGCGCCTTGTTCGTCACCTTCTGGTGGCTGACGCTGACGACGGGCGGGTTCGCTCCCGTCGATGCGCGCTGGTACTGGGAGGCGAACCCGGCCAACCTGTATCCGCACCCCGAGCTCCTCGAGGGCAACGGCTACAACTACTCGCCGGCGTTCGAGCTCGTCGTCGGCTGGGGCCGGCTGCTGTCGTTCGAGGTCTTCGTGGCGATCTGGCGGGCGTTGCTGGCGGCGGTGCTCCTGTGGCTCGCCGGCCCGTTGACGCTGTTCGTGCTCTTCACCGTGCCCGTCGCCTCCGAGCTGAATGCCGGCAACATCCAGCTGCTGCTCGCCGCCGCGATCGTGCTCGGGTTCCGGGGCGGCTGGTGGCCCGCGGCCTGGTCGTTCGTGCTGCTCACGAAGGTCACGCCGGGCGTCGGGCTCCTGTGGTTCGCCCTGCGGCGGGAATGGCGCGCGCTCGCGGTCGCGGGCGGCGTCACGGCCGTGATCGCCGGCGTCTCATTCGTGCTGTGGCCCGATCGATGGTTCGGCTGGGTGGCGCTGGTCACGGCGGGATCGCCGTTGCCGGTCTTCCCGTACTACCTGCCGTTCTGGCCGCGGTTCCTCGGGGCGATCGCGATCGTGGCGATCGCGGCGTGGCGCGGCTGGCGGTGGCCGGTCGTGGTGGCCGGCTGCCTCGCCCTCCCGGCGTTCTACTACATCAGCCCGTCGATGCTGGTCGGGGTGATTCCGTTCGCCCGCGCGGCGGCCGGGCGATGGGCCCAGCGGCGTCGCGACGCCGTGGAAGCACGCGGCCTCGAGACGTTGCGCCCGCAAGGAAATCCGGCGTCCGATGCTATTGTTCCTGCGTGACCCCCACGCTCCAGGCTGACCCGGACTGTGCGCGTCCGGCTGCGGGCTCGAGCTCGAGCGACGCGCCGGCTGGCCGACCTGAACCCTCTTCCGACCTGAAGGCCGCGCCGCTGCGCGCCGAGCGCGTTTCGTTCGACGCGATCAAGCCCGACGAGTGGGACGCCCTCGCCGGCAGGAACCCCTACGCGACGCCGTTCTCGCGCTGGGCCTTCCAGCGGGCCTGGTGGGACGCGTATGGCCAGAACGCCGTCCCGGACACGCTGCGGGTCGTGGACCCCGCGGCGGGGGATCGGGTCGTGGCGATCGTCCCGCTGATGCACCGGCACGTGGTCGAGCCATCCGACGAGGCGACGCACACCAAGATCCGGCACGGGCAGGAGGCGAATCTCACCCCCGTGGCCCCGACCGCCTGCGCGATCTACTTCGGCGGCAGCTACCACGCCGACTACGCGACGCTCCTCGCCGCGCCGGAGGACCTGGCGCGCGTCGGTGATGCCGTCGCCGAGCATTTCGCCCGCGAGCTGATCGTCGACGAGGTCCATCCCGAGCCGTGGGACGTCCTGGACCTGCGACGCCTGAAGTCGGTCGATTCGACCGTCGACGCGCTCGCGACCGCGTTCGGCGCCCGCGAGAACGCCGAGGGCTGGACGCTCAACGTCGAGCGCGAGGACGTCTGCCCGGTCATCCGTATCCCGGAGGGCGCGGATTTCGACGGGTTCCTGGCGACGCTCGGCAAGAAGGAGCGCCACGAGATCCGGCGCAAGGTCCGGCGCGCGGAGGCCGGCGGCGCCGTCGAGCTGGTCGAGTCGACGGATCCGCTCGCCGACCTCGACGCCTTCATCGACCTCCACCAGCGGCGCTGGGGCGACGACGGGCTCTTTCCGGCGACCCCCGGCGGCGACCAGAGCCGCGTCTTCATCCGGCGGCTGTTCGAGCTCTTCGGCGAGCGTTCGAAGGCCCCCGACGCGACGCCGCGCGACCCCAGCGTCCACCTCGCGTTCCTCGAGGTCGACGGGCGCCGGATCGGCGCCGCGGTGTTCTTCGAGACCCCGGGCTCGCTGCTCTACTACAACGCCGGCATCGATCCCGATGCGCGCGACCTCTCGCCGGGCGTGGTCCTCCTGGAGCGACTCGTGCGGCGGGCCATCGAGCGGGGCAAGTGCAAGGTCGACCTGATGCGCGGCGACGAGCCCTACAAGTACGAGTGGGGCGCCACTGACGAGCCGATCCAGCGCCTCCTGGTGCGCCGGTCATGACCGCCGTGGTCCGGATGCCGCCCGCAAGCCTCGCAATCGATCCCTGTTTCGAGCCGATCACGCGGCTGCCGCTGCCGGGCGGTCGATCGAAGCTCCGGGTCGTCGAGCTGCTCGCGACGGGTTCGAGCGGGGGCGCGCAGGAGCACGTCGCGAATCTCGTCGGCCGGATCGATCGGTCGCGCTACGACGTGTCGGTCCTGTCGCTCTCCGGAGGCGCCGGCGTCCGCAGGATCGAGAAGACGGGCGTGCCGGTCTGCGTGCTCGACGACATGCCTGACGACGAGGCGATCGAGGCCGTCGCGGCCCACCTCGGGGCCGTCAAGGCCGACGTCGTCCACAACCACATGTACCGCGCCGAGGTCATCGGGACGCAGGCGGCTGCCGCTCTTGCCGCGGCGGGCCGGCGGCGGCCGCTGGTCGTCGGGACGGTCCACTCGTCCCGCGTTCGGTCCGACGAGGATCGCGAGCTCGTGCGGCGCCTCACCCCGAAGATGGATCACCTGGTCGCGGTGTCCCGCGCGATCGTCCGCAAGCTCGAGGACGAGGGCCGCGTCGGCGCGCCGATCAGCCTGATCTACAACGGCATCGACCTCGCCCGCTACGACGAGCCCGAGGTGTGCTGCACGCTCCAGCACGAGTACGACATCGCGCCGGGGGCCCCGCTCGTCGGGGTCGTGGCGCGGCTGGAGCCGGAGAAGGGCCATCCGACGCTGCTCGAGGCGTGGCCCCGCGTGCTCGCCTCCGTGCCCGACGCGCACCTGCTCATCGTGGGCGAGGGCTCGCAGCGCGAGGCGCTCGAGGCCCAGGCGCGGGCGCTCGGGTTGCTGGGCCGCGACCGCGACCTGCGAGCCTCGGTCACCTTCACCGGTCGTCGCGACGACGTCCCCGCCGTCACCGCGGCCCTCGACGTCGCCGTCCTGCCGAGCTACCGCGAGGCCCAGGGCCTCTCGATCCTTGAGGCCATGGCGCTCGGGCGACCGGTGGTCGCATCGGCAGTCGGTGGGATCCCGGAGATGATCGAGCACGGCCGGACCGGCCTCCTGGTGCCGCCACGCGACCCGGACGCCCTCGCCGACTCGATCGCCCGGCTGCTCAACGACCACCAGTACGCCGACACGCTCGGCAAGGCCGGTCGCGACCTCGTGGAGGAGCGGTTCTGCGCGGAGCTCATGGTCCGCGCCATCGAGACGATCTACGACGAGGCGGTCGCCGACGAGCGGAGGCTCGCCGCGGGCTAGCGCGACCCCGGCGACGATCCCGTACAGGCCCGCGAATCCAGACGCACAAGCATCACAGCTCCGGCGAAGCCGACGTGCAGTGTCGCCGGTCGGTCGACCACGGTGAACGTGATCCCATCGAGCTCGATCTGATCGCTTCCGCCAAGCAGCTCGCGATACGCGGTTTCAAGGATCGTGCCGCGGTAGTAGGGCACGCCGTACTCCGGGTCTTGCGCGATCCAGACGGCGGGGCAGTACGTCTTGAGATACCCGGTCACGTCACCACGCTCGCGCCAGGGCACGATCAGCCCGTCCGTCAGCCCGTTCAGCGCGAGGTATCGGATGTCCGACCGGAGGTACCACCGATCCTGGACCTCGTAGCCGAGGACCGTCGCGTCGGCGGGCGCCAGCGTGTTGAGTCGTTCGATGACCGTCCGTTCGGTGACCGTGTCGAACGAGTAGCCGTTGCGTGCCGCCGAGGCCAGGACGAGCGACGTGAGCGTCTGGACCGTTACAACGGCCACGACTGCGAGGGACAGCGGTCGCACCCGTGCAACCGCGAGCCCGATCCCAAGCGCGAGCAGCGGCATCACCGCGAGCGCATACCGCGGGACGTACAGCGTCACGGGATAGAGCACCAGAACGGCGGCGAACACCGCGAGCACGCCACCAACGACGAGCGCATGGCGCCGATTGCTCCACAGTCCGATCGCTGCGATCACCGCGAGTGGCACCAGCCCGATCAGGTACTCGATCGCCGGTCCGGAGATCAGAAGCGGCCCGACCCGGGTTGCGAGCTCGGCATTGTCGATCGTTCGCGCCACGTTGGAAACGGAATACGAACCTAGGGTCAGCTGCGAATAGGCGTTGTAGAACGCGGCAGGAACGGCCGCCAGGGCGACCAGCGGGAGGTGCCGCCAACCGAGGGCAATCGCTTCGAGCCCGACGATCACGGCGAGCTCAGGCCGATCGAAGAACATCAGCGCCCAGATCCCGGCCAGCGCAGGCCCGCGGGCGATGAGGGACAGGGCCACGAGGGTGACCGTCAGACCGGAGTCGTACGTCATCACCCCGAAATACGTCAGCGCCGGCACGGTGACGGAAGCCCCTACGGTCGCCGCGAACGTGGACCCAGTGAGCCGGCGAACCGCCCACGTGGTCGACAGCAAGGCCGTCAGCGCCCAGAGGGCAGTCCACACCTTCGCGCCCGTGACCCCGGCTCCCACGACAAACGGCAGCGCCAGGACAAGGGACCACAGCGGCGATGCCACACCCGATGAGAACGTTCCGGGGTTGAACGCAAAGGGGTGGCCCTCGGCCGCGTTGCGGGCGTAGACGAGATAGATCGTCGGGTCGCCGAAGAACGTGTCGCTGAGCATGTAGGCGCCCGCCGCGATCGTGGCGAGACCAGCGGCAAGCGGAAGCCAGGCGGTGGACGCCGCGAGCCTCGTTTCCCGACCGGGAGGAGCAGGGACGGCCGTCATGGCGCGCCTACCGGCGCAGGAACGCCACCCGGTACCAATGCAGGTAGTGGGGCAGCCACTTCCGAAGCTTGAAGTTGCTCTGGCCGGCGGTGCGGTCGCGCCACGTCGTCGGGACCTCCGCGATCTTCCGCTTCTGGAGCGTCGCCTTGACCGTCAGCTCGAGGGCCAGCTCGAAACCGGCGGTGCTCTCGATCGTCGTCGACTCCAGGAAGCGCCGGCTGTAGAGCTTGAAGTTGTTCGTGGGGTCGTGGGTGGGGACGCGGGCGAACCAGTGCAGCGTCAGCCCGGCGACGCGGCTCATCAGGCGCTTCAGCGGCGGTCCGCCGATCTGCCGGCCACCCTTCATGTAGCGGGACGCGGCGACGACGTCGGCGCCCTGCTTCGCCAGCGCGACCATCGGGTCGACGACGTGGGGCTCGTCCGAGCCGTCCGCCATCGAGATCAGGACGTACGGCGCGCTCGTCCCGGCGATCCCCGCCTTCATCGCGTTGAGGACGCCTCGACCGAGGTCGTTCCGGAGTCCGCGGAGCTGCGGAATCTCGCTCGCGAGCCGTGCTATGACCGGGACAGTCGTGTCGCCGTCGAAGTCGTAGACGACGACGAGCTCGTGCGGGGTCTTGATCTGGCCGGCAAGCGCCCGGAGAACGGGCTCGACGGCCTCACCCTCGTTGTAGACCGGCAGGACGACCGCCAGCTCGGTGTTCACCCGGCCGGCTCCGGCGCCCTCGTGGGCGCGGGTCCGGTGACGGTTCGTCGGGCGCTGCGCCACTCCCGGATGACGATCGCGACCGGGGCGATCAGGACGACGAAGGTCCCCCAGTAGAACGCCGGGATCGCGATCGTTGCCGCGATCGCCCGGGCCCAGGACGTCCGGAACGCAAGGATGAGTGCCACGGCCGCGGCGAGCCGCACGGGAAAGGCGATCGGAATCTGCGATCCGAGGGGCGTCGCGATGTTGGCCACGATGTGCGTCACCCACTCCGGCCAGAGCCGCAGCCACGGGAGCGTGATGGCCGCAAGGAGCAGGCCGACCGTCAGCGTACGCCGCCAATCCCGCGGATCGATCGCCAGCCCGGGCCCGAACTTCGCGAGGGCCCCAACCACGGCGAGGGACGGGCGGCGTCCGATGGCGGCGACGATGCCGGCGGCGATGAGCAGGTTGAAGTTGCCGCCGCCGAGCTCGAAGGCGACGAGCGGGAACCAGCAGGCGATGCCCGCCCCGAGCCACGAGCCGGCGATGACCCGGAGGGCCAGGACCTTGAGGACGAAGAACAGCCAGTGCTGCAGGACCAGCGGCATCCATGACAGGAACCCGAACACGACCGCGAGTGGCGGCGCGTACCAGAACGAGTCGATGAGGTTCGGGGCGTTGTAGTAGATCGGCGCGCCGGTCCAGATGGCATCCCCGACACGATCCCAGATCAGCTCATCGCCGCCGGGGATCGGGAACTGTCCGACCTGGATCCCGACGATCAGCAGAACGGCGGTGAACGCCGCCCCGCCGAAGGACAGGGCGACGAGGGCCAGCCGCGGGGCTCTGGTCACTACAGCGCCCCGGCTTCGAACTCCGCCCGGATCCAGGGGATGACCTCGTCGAGCATCTGGTCCAGCGTCGTCGTCGCCTCGAAGCCGAGCACGTCACGGGCCTTGCGGACGTCCGGCACGCGCCGCTGGACGTCGTGCTCGAACGGTGGGTCGGTCACGTAGCGGAACGGCTTGTCGGGCCCCTGGAGCTTTCGCCAGATCGTCTCGGCCAGCTCGAGAACTGTGGTCGACGCCGCCGTCGAGAGGTTGAAGTCGTCGTTGACCGCCTTCGGCGACTCCATCGCGATCCGGATCCCGCGCGCGAGGTCGCCACCGTACGTGTAGTGCCGGACCTGGTTGCCCTCACCGAGGATGTGGAGCGGGTCCTGGCCCTGGACGATCTTCAGCACGAGATCGGGCACGACGTGCGAAAGGGCGAGCTTGATGTTGCCGCTCATGACGTCCGTGTCGCGGGCCGCCCGCCGCTCCCCGATCCCGACGCAGTTGAAGGGCCGGAGGATCGTGTACGGGAGCTGATACTGCTCGGCGGCGCCCTTCGCGAAGTACTCCGACGCGAGCTTCTGGAAGCCGTAGCTGGAGATCGGGGGCGGGGACGTCAGCTGGGCGCCTTCGGGGGTCGGGAAGACGTCGGTCGACTCGAAGACCATCGACGAGCTCATGACGACGATCCGCTGCAGCCGGCCGGCCTTGAAGCTCCCGATCGCCGCGTCGAAGGTCGAGGCGAGGATCCGCTCGTTCTCCGCGAGCAATTCGTAGGCGAACTCGTGGAAGTAGCTGATTCCGCCGATCATCGCGGCGGCCGCCACGACCTGGTCGCACTCCGCGGCGAGCTCGGTGAGGAGCGCGACGTCCTTGGCGTCGCCCTCGACGAACCGGTAGCCGGGATGGTCGTCGTACGACTTCGCAATTCGCCCGTACTTGCTGAAGTTGTCGACGCCGATGACCTCGTGGCCGTTCTCGAGGAGCTCCGGGACGAGGTAGCCGCAGATGAACCCGGCGGCGCCGGTGACGAGGACCCGCATCGCCCTAGAGCCTGATGCCTTCGCCGAGGACGCCCCAGACGTCGATCAGGTCCCGGCCATTGATCGTCGATCCCTCGATACAGCCCGTGCGGGGCGGCGAGCACGAGGATCTCGCTCTCACCGAGGACCCTGTCGAGGCCGACGAGGCGGCTGTCCTCGACGTACGGATCGGTGCACAGGACGGTCGCGCCGGACCAGGTCAGGAGCTTCCGGAGCTTGTACGACAGCGAGGCGCGGGTATCGTCGGACTCGGCCTTGAAGGCCATCCCGAGGATCCCGATCGTCTTGCCGCGGAGGCTGCCGTAGCGGCGCTCCATCGCTGACACCATGTACGCCGGCAGGCCCTCGTTGACCTGCATCGCGGCCTGGCCCATCGGGAAGTGGTCGCTCGCGAAGGCGGCGAGCTGCATCGTGTCCTTGAACAGGCACGGGCCGGCGGCGAACCCCGGGCCGGGCAGGTCGCGCGCCCGCGGGTAGTCCTCGCGGATCGCCCGCAGGACGTTCGAGTAGTTCACCCCGGCCTGGTCGGCGATCATCAGGAACTGGTTCGCCACCGCGAACTTCATGTACCGCCAGGTGTTCGTGAAGAGCTTCGCGAGCTCGGCCTCCTTGGACGAGGTGCGGATGGTCTTCGCCCCGAGGGTCGTGAACAGCTCGGTGGCGCGATCCGCCGCTGTGTCGTCGTCGGCCCCGATGATCTGGGGCAGGGTGCGGAGCTCCTCGAGCGCCTGGCCCTCGGCGATCCGCTCGGGGCAGAAGGCGACGTCGACCTCGCAGCCGCGCGCCGTCAGGCGCCCGACGACGTACTCCGTGGTGCCCGGGTAGACCGTGCTCCGGAGCACGACCAGCGCGCCCTTCCGGAGGTGCGGGGCGATCTGATCGACCGTCTTCTCGAAGATCGTCATCGACGGCCCGAGGAACTCGTCGACCGGCGTTCCGACGACGACGATCACCGTGTCCGTCCGCTCGAGCATCGACGCCCGATGGTCGAGCTCGAGGCGACCCGTGGGCAGGAGCTGCCGCAGGAGGTCGTCGGCGCCCTTCTCCATGAACGGCATCTCGCCGGACCGGATCCGCTCGATCGTCTGCTCGTTGATGTCGTAGATGCCGACCTTCTGGCCCGCCTCCGCGAACGCGAGGCTCAGCGGAAGACCGACGTGGCCCCCGCCTCCGAGCACGACGAGATCGAGATCAGGCTCCCTCACCGCGGGGACTGTACCAGCGGAATATCCGTACGGGGGATTGCCCATTGGTACGATTTGCTACCCACCCGTACCCTTGTCGACCCCGATGGCCGCTACGACTTCCACCCTCCCGACCCAGCGCCGCCGCCTCCGCCTGCCCAGCGCGCTCGGGCGGCCGCTCAACCGGCTCCTTGCCCGCCTCCCGGCGCCCGTGGAGGCGCGCGTCCGCGATCGGCTGGGCCTCGACCTGTTCGTCGTCTGCGCCGTCGTCCTCATCGCGCTCCGCCTGTCCAACTCCTACCCCTGGACGCCGTGGCAGCTCGACATGCACACCTACTGGGCCACGGGAGCGGGCGTCAGCTACGGCACATCGAACCCGTACCAGATCGGCGCGTACCTCTATGCGCCGGCATTCGCCCAGGGCATCTACTGGCTGACGAAGCTGCCGTGGCCGTGGTTCGCGGCACTCTGGACGGCGGCGAGCGTGGCGGCGTACATCTGGCTCGTCGGGCGCTGGGCGTTCCCGCTGCTCCTCACCGTCGCGGTCGCGCTCGAGCTGTACCTCGGCCAGATCGACATCTTCATCGCCGCGGCGATCGTGATCGGCTTCCGCTACCCGGCCGTGTGGGCCTTCCCGCTCCTGACGAAGGTCGCGCCCGGTATCGGGCTGCTGTGGTTCCTCTTCCGGCGCGAGTGGCGGAACCTCACGATCGCGGTCGCGGCGACGGTCGCGGTGGCCGGGCTTTCGGCCGCGCTGGCCCCGGCGCTCTGGCACGACTGGTGGGAGCTCCTGCGCCGCTCCATCATGGACAAGCAGGTCGTCGAGGGTGCCTACCTCGGGATCCCGGTCTGGCTGCGCCTGCCGTTCGCCATCGGGATCATCTTCTGGGGCGCCCGAACCGACCGCCACTGGACCGTCCCGATCGGCGTGCTCCTCGCCATGCCGATCCTCTGGGTCAACGTCTTCGCGCTGCTGCTGGCGGTCGTGCCGCTGCGCCAGGAGCCGGGCCTGACGCCCGCCCGCGCCTGGCTGCTGCGCGAGCGCCTGCTCCCGCGCCGCGCCCGCCGCGAACCCGCGACCGCGCCACAGGCGGGGTAACTCCGGCCACTGGCGCCACCTAGCATTGGCGGCGTGACGGCTGCCACCGGGAGCGCCCGGACCATCCGAACCGCGCCGCCGACCCTCGGGCAGCTCTGGACGTTCCTCGCCATCGCGCTGCCGGCCCTGGCGGCCCTCCTGGTCCCGATGCCCGCCGTCGACCTCGCCTACCAGCTCCGTGCGGGCGCCGGCATCCTCGCCGGCGAGGGCATCCCGACCGTCGACACGTGGACCTTCACGGTCTACGGGACACCCTGGCTCGACCAGCAATGGGGCGCCCAGGCGATCCTCGCCGGGGTCTTCGAATTGGGTGGCTGGACGGGACTCGTGCTGCTGCGGGCCGCCCTCGTCGGGCTGACGTTCGCGCTGGTGCTGCGGGCCGTTCGATCGGCGTGGTCGATCGCCTCAATTCGTGCCGGCGGCTCGGCCATCGCGAGCTCCGCGCGCACCGCGACCCTCGTCGTGCTGCTCGCCTTCGCCGTCGCCGCGCCCGCGCTCGCGCTCCGGCCCCAGCTCTTCGCGATCATGCTGTTCGCCGCGACGCTCGTGGTCCTCATCGAGCGAGCCGAGCACCCGCGGCGCCTCTGGCTCATCCCCGTCTTCGCGGTGCTCTGGGCGAACCTCCACGGCAGCTTCCCGCTGGTGATCGTGCTCGTTGGGCTCGCCTGGCTCGACGAGGTGGCGCTCGTCCGCGAGCCAACCCCCGCCGGGGCGCCGCAGCGGCCCCTTCGCGCGCGCCTCCTCGGTTCGACCGGTCTCGCGATCATCGGCGCGGTCGCGACGCTGGCGACGCTCCTGACCCCGTTCGGGATCGACGGCTGGCGGTACATCGAGACTCTCGCCCGCAACCCATCGATCACCCAGCAGGTCACCGAATGGCGCCCGCCGTCGCCGCTCGAGCCCGCCGGCGCGCTGTTCTACCTCTCGGTCGTCGTCGTCTTCGGGATGGTCGCGTTCCGGCTCCGGATGGACCGCCGGCGCCCGCCCGCGCGCTTCGTCGGGCCGATCGTCTCGGTGGTCGTGTTCGCCGTGCTGGCTGCCTTCACCGGTCGAGGTCTCGCCTGGTGGGCCCTCGCAGCACCTGTCGCGATGGTCGCGCTCCAGCCGGGGCTCAAGCTCTCCGACGCCGCCGCAGTTGGCCTCCCGCGCCTCCGGGCCCGCACGGCCCGCGCCGCGGCCGAGAGCGAAACGCGCACCTCCCCGCTGAACGCCGTGGTCATGGTGTTGCTCGTCGTCGTCGGGTTGGCACTGCTCCCATTCCTGCGCGAGGCGGGCCCCATCGGCGTCCCCAACGCCACGCTGTCAGCCGCGCCCCAGGGCATCGCCGCGAAGCTCCGCGAGCTCGCCGACAACGGGACGATCGAGACCGGCGCCCACGTCTGGAACCCGCAGCTGTTGGGCTCATGGTTCGAATACGCGGTGCCCCAGCTCAGGTACGCCGTGGATTCGCGCATCGAGCTCTTTCCGGCCGATCTCTGGACCGACGTCCACACCGCGGCGAACGCCAACGGCGAATGGCTGTCGGTCTTCGACAAGTACGACATCGACGTGATCGTGACCGAGTGGGAGGCCACCGGGCAGTACGACGGCCTCGTCGCATCGCCCAGCTGGCTCATGTGTGTCGCCGTCGAACAGGAAGGCTGGATCTGGCTCCGGGTCGGCGGAGATCTCCCGCTGCCGGGAGGCTGTCAGGGCAGGTAGCTGTGCCAGTAGCGCTCGGCTGGGCCGGCGACGCGCCCGATGGTCCCGACCGCGGCCGCGTGCTGCCGGACCGCGGTGCCCATCGGCTTGACGCCGCCGAAGAGCCGATCGATCTGGCTCTCGTAGAGCGAGATGCCGCGGACCTTGCGCTCCATCTGATCGGAGATGTCGGCGTAGCGGGGGGTCAGGAGGACCTCGGGCGGGATCCCGTCGAGCGCTCCCGCGGGCAGGTCATCGAGCGACCCGAACGTCGACCACCACGCGTACGGGAAGTCCTCGTAGAACACGACCTTGCCGGCCCACTCGGGACCGGGCATGACCCACGACCGTGGCTCCGCGAGGAGGGCGACGCCGGCGTCGCGGCAGAGCTGATGGTCGACGTGGTTGCCGACCGCGAGCGGGAAGTAGACGGTCTGCGGCTCGAGCCGGGCGATCTCCGTGCGCAGGATCGAGACCGGCGCGTCGTCGTCCGGCCGAACCGACCCGAGCAGCGCCTCGTCACCCTCGTAGCCCCGGAACACGGCGTCGGCCAGGTCGAGGAACACGACCGAGGCCTCGGAGAAGTAGGCGAACCGCTCGTCCTCGACCCGGCGCCGCGCGACGATCTCGCCGGCGGTGGCGGCCTCGAGCAGGTCGTCGCCGTAGATCGCGCCCTGGGTCGAGACGTCGTCCATGACCGCCTGGCCCGCGAGCGACTTGTTCCGGATCGACGCCCGCCGGTACCACGAGGCGCGCTGCCAGAAGCGCTTCGCGGAGGCGTCGGCATCCTCCTGGGTCGCCTCGAGCCGGTCGTCGTCGGCGAGCCACTCGGCGTCCGCCTCGCCGGCGGGGAAGTCGGCGCGAATGGCCGATCGATTGAATGCCTCCGTGACGGGCCACAGCGTCTTCGTGCCGAACCCGAGCGCCTCGCGCTGGTAGCCCGTCAGGCCGTTGCCATTGGTCGAGCCCGAGCCCGAGAACACGGTCAGGATCGTGACGTTCTGCCCGATCTCGCGGAGGCTGGAGATCAGCCCGCCGCAAGACAGCGCGACGTCGTCAGGGTGGGGGGCGACGAACACGTGGGCCATCAGCGGCCGAGTATAGGGAAGGGCCCCGGGCTCAGCGATCCTGGTCGAGCTCCTCGCGGAGCGCCCCGAGCTCTTCCACGACCCTGAGGTCTTTCGGCCGGCCTGCGGCCCGTTTCATGCGGATCAGATCGTCGATCCCCGCGACGAGGACCGTGAAGCCCTCGAGGTCGAGTTTGACGGCGCCGGTCGCCAGATCGTCGTAGCCCGTGGTGCCAGACGGCGTACCGAGGATGTCGAACGGTCCAAGGTCGGTCTCGAACGTGAAGGAGTCGCCATTCGCGAGCGTCTTCGCATCAGGTTGGAACGGAAGCCCGGGCTCGACCCCACGAAGGCCTGCGTTGAGCCGCCTGAGCACGCCGGCGAGCGCCTCGAGGTTTGGATCGTCACGGGCGTAACAGATGTCCAGGTCTACCGTGATCAAGGGCGAGCCCAAGGCCCGTGCGGCGACGCCCCCGATGACGACAAATCTCACACGGGCTGTATGCAGCTCGAGCAGCAGGTTGTACGGGTCGAACGCAGTCTCATCGCGCACGGCTCACCGCCCGATCGAGTCGGCGCAACGCCGCCGCCTCCCCGGTGAGGCTCCTTACGCGTTGACTGGGCGTCATGCGAAGCACCATCTGGATGAGGCCGCGATCGACGCCAATGCCGATCCGCGGCTCAAGGCTGAGAGTCTGTCCAGCTGCGCGGAGCAACCGTTCGAGCGTGTCCGCGCGCGGTGAGAGCGCTCCGAGCTCAATCCGGGCAACGGTCGACTGCGGCACCCCTGCGGTCGAGGCAAGGGCACGTTGCGACATTCCGGCCCCTCGGCGTGCCCGTTTGATGAGTCGTGCGGCGCTCACGGCGGGAGCATACCGCCGTGATAGCGAAACTGCTATCACTCGCGGAAGCCGCCCTCGCCGACGAGCGGGACGAACACGACCGCGCCGTCGGAGAACTCGTCCCAGTCGTTCGGGCCCTTGCGCTCGACCACGATGAGGTCCTGCTGGTAGCGCGGCCCGATCGGGATCACGAGCCGCGCGCCGACCCCCAGCTGCTCCCGGAGCGCCTCCGGGATGGCCGGCGCGGCCGCAGTCACCACGATCCCGTCCCACGGCGCGCCGACCGGATCGCCCTGGCTGCCGTCGCCGACACGGATGTCGACGCCGTCGATTGCCTGCTCCGCCAGTCGATCGCGGGCAGCATCGGCGAGGTCCGCGTGGCGTTCGATCGACGTGACCTTCGCCCCGAGCCGCGCGAGGATCGCGGCCTGGTAGCCCGACCCCGTCCCGATCTCGAGGATTCGATCGCCGGCCTCGACCCCAAGCAGCTCCGTCATCCGGGCGACCATGTACGGCTGGCTGATCGTCTGACCGGAATCGATCGGGAGCGCCCGGTCGTCGTACGCCACCGATGCCGGCACGTTCGGCACGAAGGCTTCACGGGGGACTGCGGCCATCACCTCGAGGACGCGCTGGTCCCTGATCCCGCGACGCTCGAGCTGGTGGGCGACCATCCGGGCGCGCGCCTGCCCGGTCCCCCCATCGCCAGGCGTTTCCGCCGGACGGCGTCGACCAAGGCGCAGTCGCACCCGAGGAGGCTACACCCGGCTGGGCTGGATTCCGGTGGTGCGAGGGCCTCGCGGCGCCTCACACGGATGCGTCAGCCGCTGGGCGTCCCGGAGGGCGCCGGAGACGCCGCGGGCGACGCAGCCGGCGAGGCGGCGGGCGACGCAGCCGGCGACGCCGCGGGCGATGCAGGGGCACCAGATGCCCCGGGGCTGCCGCTCGCGCCCGGGCTGACGCTCGGGCCGGGGGACTGGGTGACGATCGGCGCGCGCGTCGGCTTGACCGTGAACGCGCCCGACTTCCCGAAGGCCATCGCGCTGACGAAGATCAGCACGAAGACGAGGATCGTGCCGAGCACGAACGCGGAGGAGATCGGGTCCTTGATCCGGAGGGCCGGATCGATCGCGAACGGCGTTCTGGTCGGGGCGCGGCGATGGTCCTCTTCCTCGTCGCGAACGCGGCGGCCGAAGCGCCCGCGCTTCTCCTCCCGCGCATCGCGGCGCTCGCGGGCCTCGCGACGGCGTCGCGCCTCCTCCTCGGCTCGGGCGCGGGCACCGAGCTTGGGCGCGGGAGCTGCCGCCTCGGCCTCGAGGTCGTCCTCATCCTCGTCCTCGTCGAGGTCGTCGGCGGCCATCTCGGCCTCGAGATCCTCGCCCCCGAGATCCTCGTCCTCGACCTCTGCAGCGGCCTCGGCCTCGAGGTCCTCCTCCGCAACGGCGAGGTTCTCGCCACCGGCTGCCGCTTCCTCGACCGCGTCCTGGGCGGCCTCCGCCGCGTCGTCGAGCTGCCGGTCCGTCAGGTCGGGCGCGTCCTCCGCGACCTCCTCGGGCGTCGCCGGCGGTTCGCCTTCGGCCGCCGCGGGCTCGATCTCGTCAGGCAGCGGCGCGGCGTCGTCGCCGGGGACGTCGTTCGATCGATCGGTCATCGTCGAGTGGGCTCTCCAAGGGGCTGTTCCGCGTCGAGTGCGGACCGCCGCGCAGTGTACGTCAGGCGTCGCGCACGGCCGGAACGAGCGCGCCGATGAGACCCGCCGCGACCGTCACGAGGCCGAACGCGCCGAGCACGGCCGCGGCCCCGAACCACTCGCCGAGAACGCCGCCGATCCCCATCGCAAACGTCATCGACCCGGACACGACCGCGAACCGGAGCCCGAGGACGCGGCCCATCATCTCGGGCGGCGTGCGGCGCTGGAACAGCGTCTGGCTCGGGATGACGAAGGCAAGGTTGCCCACGCCGACGCCGAAAGCCGTCCCGATCGCGAGCGGCACGTTGCCGGCCAGGGCCAGGAGCGCGACGAAGCCGCCGGTGACGACGTAGCCGACGATCACCATCTTTCCGAGGCCGAGGCGGCTGCCGATGAGCCCGATCACGAACCCGCCGACGAGGTTTCCCGCCCCGATCGCGCCCTCCAGGAAGGCGTAGGCCTCCTCGTCGGCGTAGGCCCCGAGGTCGAGCGACGTCGAGGCGTACACCGGCAACAGCGCCAGGACGATCCCGAGCATCGCCTGAGCGGCGACGGCCAGGAGGGTGTTCGCGAGCAGCACGGCGTCGCCCCGCAGGAACCGCCAGCCCTCGCCGAGCTCGGCACCGAAGGTCGCGATCGCGCCGCGGATGCCCTTTGCCGTGCCTGCCGCGGCATCGACGACGGCTCCCGCGGCACCCGCGACGGCACCCGCGACGGCACCCGCAGCCGCGCGCCCGATCGGCGCGACGGAGATCGAAGCGATGAGCACGGCCGACGCGATGTACGTCACCGAGTCGACCCAGAACGCCAGCGGCAGCTGCGTCCCGAGGAGCCCAACGAACAGGCCCGCGATCAGGTAGCCGCCGATGTCCGCAAACGTCTCCCCGACCCACAGCGCCGAGTTCGCCGGCACGAGGTCGTCCGAGTGGACGATCCGGGGCAGAATCGCGCCCTTCGCGGGTCGGAAGAAGATCGAGACGGACGTGACAAGGAAGACGAGGGGATACGCGAGGGCGAGATTCGTCACTGCGGCGAGGGGAATCAGCAGGACCAGGCCGGCCCGCAGGAGGTCGCTGACGATCATCACCTCGCGGTGATCCCAGCGATCGACGAAGGCGCCGGCGATCGGGCTGAAGAGCAGGTTCGGGAGCGTCGCGACGAGAAAGACCGCCCCGACGGCGACCGCCGAGTTCGTGGCGTCGTACACGAGGTACGCGAGCGCGACCTGGTGGATCCGATCGCCGAGCGCGCTGACGAGCTGTCCCGTCCACAGGGCGCTGAACGAGCTGTCGAGTGCGAGCCGGATATAGGGATGCCGGCGGACCCGCTCGAGGATCGGCGGGACATGGGGCAGCGGGATCGGGAGCAGGCGCCGGTGCGTGCCCTCGGAGCCGATGGCGCTGCCGCCGAGCTGGAGCGGGCGTTCGAGGGACGCCGCGCTGACGAGCCCGGCCGAGCTGTCCGGCATCGCGGCGGCGGCAGCCGCCATCTCGGCCTCGGCGGCCTGCCCGGCGAGCAGCGCCTCGGTGAGCTCGCTCTCGACGACCAACGCGCCGCCGGCCGTGACGCGCACACCGTCGGCTCCATCGTCGCCACCGACGAGCTCGCCGATCCGCCGCCGGATCGCCGCCGCACCGGCTTCTTCCGTCTCGGCCGGATGGCGAACCGTGATCGCGAAGAGGAAGAACGCGAGACCCGCGGCAAGGAAGATGTCGCCGATGCTGGCGACGTTGCGGATGAACGGAATCGGGATCGGGATGATGTCGCCGAGGGGACCGGCCTGGGCCAGGAAGTTGCTCGGGATCCCGCCGTCCGCCACGGCCCCGACGAGCTTGTGGAACGTCGACCCGACGTCCGCCGGCGTGAGGCCCGCCGCCGCGAGGCTCGGCTCCCAGACCGGCATGAAGCCACCGTTGGTCACGATCGCGACGGCGTTCAGGAGGATGCCGACGAAGGCGAGTGGCAGGCCCGGCTGCTCGCGGTTCACCCACAGCCCCATGAGCAGCAGGACGAACCCGCCGGCGAACAGCGGGAGCCGGAAGTCGCTCGCGAACCCGATCCCGCCATCGATCGCGAACTGCGTCGCGTACCGCAGCGCGAGGCCGAGGAACAGCAGCTGGACGAGCCGCAGGCGCACGGAGGCGAGATTCGTGATCCGCCCGCCGGCGAGCATCCCGAGGGCGAGCCCCAGGACCAGGCTGACGATCAGCATCGGTGGGTCACGCGATCATTGTCCGGTCCGCGCATGGTCGCTGCGCAGGACTTTGGTTCGGAGCGGTGCGGTCCATTCCGGCCGGTACCCGCCGGGCACGGAGCTCGAGTCCCTTGCGCCGATGCCGAACCGGGTGTGCGTCGGGTGGCCGAGCCGCGGGTCGCGGCGCGTCGGATCAGGCCAGGTCGGACGCCGGCGACCCTGGCGCCGGCCCATCGAACGCGCGGGCAGCGCGGGTGCCGTGCTGGCCGAGAAGGGGGATCGGTCGAAGGTCGGGCTCGCCCGCGTCACGGATGTCGTCGGCCCAGGAGGTCTTCACGAACGCATCGACGACCTCGGGGTCGAACTGGACCCCGGCGAACTTCCGGAGCTCGCCCAGCGCCTGCTCGTTCGAGAGCGCCTTGCGGTACGGTCGATCGGCGGTCATCGCCTCGAACGCATCGGCGACGTGGAGGATCCGGGCGAGCTTCGGGATCTCGTCGCCCATGAGGCGGTCCGGGTAGCCCGAGCCGTTGTACCACTCGTGGTGATGCCGGATGACCGGCAGCTCCGGGGCGAGCCGGTCGACCGGCCCGATGATCTGCGCGCCCAGCACGGGGTGGGCGTTCATCGTGATCCGCTCCTCGCGGGTGAGCTTGCCCTGCTTGAGGAGGATCGAGTCGGGCACGCCGATCTTGCCGACGTCGTGCAGGAGCCCGCCCCACTCCAGGGCCTCGAGCTCCCCCGCGGACACCCGCATCTGCCGCCCGATGTCGACCGAGATCGTCCGCACCCGCTGCGAGTGCTTGCTCGTGAACGGATCGCGCTTGTCCACCGCCTCCGCGAGCGCCCCGATCGTCTGCGTGAACATCTCCCGCATCTCGACGAACCGCTGGAACGCCACTCTTGTTGTGAATAGCGGCAGTCCAAACAGAAAGGTTGTCCACCATCCGCCGTGCTGGGGTTCGTACAACCGAGCCATGAGCCAGCCAAGCGGTGCAAGGGTCAAAAGGCTCACCCAGATGTGGGTCGTCTCAGCTGCCGTGAAGAATTCCCGAATTGATCGTCCGCTCCGGATGACGATGATTACGGAGACCATCGCAAGGTTTAGGAAGAAGTAGATCAGCGCCCCAACGAGTGCAGCTCCAAGGACTTGGATCGGCTCTCCCGTATCGCCCCGGAGGCCTTCGATTGCAAGGCCGCCAAGGATGATTGGCAGGACGATAGCGGCGCGATTGGCGAGGATCCCATACCAAGCCACTCGCCCTCGAAGCTCGCGAAGGTCCGTCGTGCCGATCAGTGCGACCCAAGCCGCGGCGGTCGGGCCACCAAGCACAGCCGCAGCGATGAGCGGGGCGGTCGACACGGCAACTTGCAGACCGTCCGACAGCCGAACAGGCAAGGCGGAGGCGATAAAGGTCACCATGCTCCAGAACGCGATGCCGGCGACTACTTCAGGCCAAGTAGCGGTCGAGGGATCGGCGTCTAGGGGAAAGCCGATCATCCCGGTGACGGGAATCACAAAGCTCGTGGCGAACAACCCAAAGAGGGCTGCTCCCACGAGCCACGTGATGTATGTCGCTAGGCGCCTTGACAAGTCGCTCCTCGCACCCCCTGGGCCACTTTGAGACTCTATGTTCTAACGTCCCAGTGCCCCATGGTGTTTTGGTACTAGAAGCCCTTGACCGTTGCGCCTCCGGCAAGTGCTGTAGCGGCGATCGCCATAAGGGTGATCGAGAGCCGCAGAAGTCGGTACTTCATCACTAGAAGCCCTTGACCGTCCGTTCCGGTGTCACGCTCGTCCTCCTCGCGGTCCCCGCGTCCCTTCCTCAGAAACACGAAAACCGACCAGACCTAGGTCGGTCGGTTGCACTACTCGCTCCGCCTCACCCTAAGTGCCCATTTCAGGTGAAGGCTTCAGCGCGTCCGAGCGTTTGGAATTGCTACCGGTAGTACTGGAGTACTACTCAGCGGGCGGGACTATATGTAGACCGTTCTGCACCGGTCAATACGCATGTCTACCTATCTCCACCCACATCAGAGATCTTCAAGCCGCAAAGGCTCGACTCCCAGGTCCCTCATCACCTGCGCGTAGTGGCCGTATTGCTCCGCCGCAGCAGCGTGGGCACCGGACTGGCGGTAGAGCCGAGTAAGCGAAAGCTGGACCTCTTCGGACTCGGGATCTGCCTCGGCGGCTCGTTCGGCGAGGAACGTCGCTCGGGCGAGGTGGCCGGCGTTCATGTCCAACCGCACCGAATGTTCCATGACCCGTAGATATGCGGCATGAAGGCTGTCGCGAAAAGCGCTGGCCCATTCCTCGTATGCGAAATCAAGCGCGAAACGCCCGTTGTATTCGGCGGCCAATCGCAATGCTCCGCCTGGTGTCGGCTCTCCTGGCATCGCTCGGATGATTTCTAAGCATCGTCGACTGGACGAGTCGACGAGCTCCGGGTCAAGCCAAATCGTTTCGCCGTCCTGTCCCACGTACCCCGGCGAAAGGTCCTCCGCATATTCGGGTTCAAAGACCCTGCGGAGGAAGTAGACCGTCTGATTGAGCGAGTTGAGCGCTGAGGTAGGGTCATTCTCAGGCCAGAGGCTGTCGACAACCTCGTCCCGCGTGAGGGCCATTCGTGGGCGCGTCAGAAGGAGACAGAGGAGAGCCAGAACCTTTCGCCGTACCTCGCGTCCGTCCGTCGTGGTCGATCCCCGCGAGATTCGGACGCGACCCAAGTCCTCTACAACGACCGGCAGCGCTAGTCGGCGAGCCAAGGCATAGCCCATGCGGGCCGTGCCCTTTCCTCGGAATCGCTTGCCGGCGTCTCGAAGTCGTGGCACATCGCTCGAGTCACCGATTCGCTCCAAGATGGCCGCGGCAGCGAGGCGGTTCTGTTCGGTCCGGGGACTGAAGCGCACGTCTGACTGCTGCTCGCCAGCGCCAAGGTCGGCTATCGGCTGCGCTTGCGACCCCTTCAAGAGCATCAGGGTTCAGGGCGCCGAGCCTCGCGACAACCGCCTCTGCTGCCATGCTTAGGATCGCGGGGTGATCGGCTGCCGATGAGATAACGGCCGGTGATGGATCGCCTTGCGGGTGAGCGAGCCCCACGAGTATCTGGGCGTAGCGGGCCCACAGCCAGCCGCCCTGGCTGGCGGCAAGCTCGGCGCCGACCTGAACGTCATTGGCGGCAGTTCCGGCGCCACCAAGAAGACCGACCAGTCCTCGAAGCAAGTAGCGTCGTGCCTCAAAAGCCAACGCCGTCTGTGGCTCCGAAAAGCGCAATCGCGCAACGTCATCGTCCGCCAACTGGAGATCGCCGTCAGCGACGCGAACCAGCGCTCGGGCGTATATGGCCTGCTCGGTCTGGTCGGTATCCGTAGGTATCCATCGAGTGGCTTCCTCGATCCGATGACGTGCCCGAGTCCCCTCGCCGAACAGCGCTTCAGTCTGACCAATCTCGAAAGCCAACTCGAGAGCTTGTCCCGGGCGAGCGCTACCAATCGCCCGGTCGAATTCCAGCCGGGCTTCGTCGATGTCGCCGAGGACCGCGAGCGCCTGAGCCCTGGCCAACCTCGCCGAAACCAGCTCGACGCCAGCGGACGAGGCCTCGAGAGCGTGCACAGCTTCGTCGGCGTCTTGGAGCGCTCCCACCGCTTCGCCCTGAGCTGTACGGATGAGAGTCAGGTTCAGGAGTGCTACCCCGAGAAAGTGGTGTCGGCTATCCGCGCGGAATCCGACCGCTAGGGCGCGCAGGCCACGCTCAGCCACCTCGAGCGACCCGTGTAACGAGGTGTGCATGAGCTCTTGAAAGACGCGCCCGATGTCTGAAAGGGCTGACGGGCCGGATTGTTCAAGGAGTCGACTTGCCTCCAGTGCCGCCGTGATGTCTCCGCTTAGAGTCCGAGCGCTTACTACGTTCAGAAGTGCGGCTGTTGAGCGCGGCTCAGCTCGCAAGGCCTCCTCGGCGAGGGCAAGGCCTTCGTTGACATCGGCTCGCTGGAGCGCGATGCGTGAACGAAGGACGAGACCCGGTGCCCCTTCGATCGCGCCATCTGCCAATTCGCCGACCAAGTCCTGCGCCGCCGTATACGCCCCGGTGGCGAGGACGCGTTCGAGGGCACCGACGATGACGCGTTGCGCTGAAGGCTCGTCGCCAGCGTCAATGAAGTGCCGCGCGGCGATTCGCCAATGAAGCGATTCGGCCGCCTCGGCTATGCGCAGGTGGATCCGTCGCAGACCCTGCAGACGGATGGACCGCGTGAGGCGAGCCTTCAAGAAGTCGCGGACGAGGGGGTGAGCGCGGACGACGTGGCCGGAGCGGGAGCCGCCCTTGCCGAAGAGGCCGTGCCGTTCGCCTTCCTGGATGAGGCGCGTGGCCTCTTCGACGGAGACTTCTGCGGCGACCGGTCCGAGCGTCAAGTCGACCGTCTCGAGGACGGAGGTGCGCATCAGGAACTGCTGGAGATCGTCGGGCAGCTCGCCGATGACCTCCTCGGCGAGGTACTCGTAGAGGTGACCCTCCGCGCCGCTGAGCGACGAGATGAAGGCGCGAACCTGGCCGGGATCGCGATCGTGGAGGGCCGCCCGGACGAGCTGCAACGACGCGGCCCAGCCCTCGGTCCGCCGGCCGAGCTCGGCAAGGAGTGACGGCTCCAGCCGCATCTCGTACGTCTCGCGGAAGAGGCGCTCGGTCTCGACGGCGTCGAAGCGAAGGTCGTCGGTGCCCAGCTCGGCGACCTCGCCGAGGGCGCGAAGGCGAGCGAGCCGGATCGGTGGCTCTCGCCGGCTGGCGAAGACATAGGACATCCGCTCGGGTCCGCGCGTCAGCAGCTCGCGGACGACGTGGCGGATATCGGGCGAGTCGTCGACCAGGTGGAAGTCGTCGAGGACGAACGCGGTCGGGTCTGACGGCAGGCTGGTGAACTCGCGGAGGAACGTCTCGAGCACGGTCTCGAGCGCGGGTGCGCGCGTCGCGGTGTCTCTCAGCAGGGCGCGTGTCGACGGCGCGAACTCGGGAACGTGGATCCGAACGGCGGCGACGAGATGCGCGATGAAGCCGGTCCAGTCGCGGTCGCCACGGTCGAGCCGGAACCACAGCACCCGGAGCCGGGTTCGGCGCGTGAAGTCGGCCAGGAGCGTTGTCTTGCCGTAGCCGGCCTCGGCAGTCAGCAGGATGACGCGTCGGTGGACCTTGACCGACAACCAATCGAGCAGCCGATCGCGCGCGAGGGTCTCGTCGCGGAGCGGCGGCGCCTGGACCTTGCTGACCTGAACCGGGTAGTCCGGCATCGCGCCGAGTGGCCCTCCGGTGGACGCGAGGCTGGGCTTCGCGCCGGCGGGTCGAACGCCCTCGACGATCAGCCGAGGTCGGCGCCTTCGCGAACGTGCGTCGGGCCCCGGGGTCCGCGCAGGCGGCGCGACTTCGGGGTCGGCCTCCCGCTCGTGCCCGACGGGCCGATCGGGCGGCGCGAACGATAGGGAGGCGTCGTCCAGCGTGTCAACGCGCGGACGGCGCGAGGGGACGGCGCCCGAGGATCGGCTGGGCATGGACCAGATGGTGGTGGTGCCGGCTCACCGGCCGATCAATCGACGGTGGATGAGCTGTGGACAGATGGCCCTCCACCGGCGGACGTTGGGGATGAACGCCCGGAGACGTCAGCCCTCGTACTCGAATCCGATCTTCAGGTCGACCCGGTACTCGACGATCTCGCCGTCCTCGACGACGGCGCTCGAATTCACGACCTCGACCGTCTTGATGTTGCGGACGGTCCGCGCCGCCGTGGCGACGGCCTGGCGGGCCGCGTCGCTCCAGGACTTGGGGCTCGTTCCGACCATCTCTCGAACGATGATCACGCCCACGGTTGACCTCCTTCGACTCCGTCGATCCGTTGGACCGTCGAGTCTAGTGGTCCTCCGCGGGAGGTCGATCCGAGGCTACTTGTCCTCGTCCGGGAGGAGTGGCCGGAGCGAGAACGTGTAGACCTTGCCCTCGAACTGGACCGCAACACCGGTCATCCCGCCGGCGATCCCCTCGATCCCGAGCGCGTCGACTTCCGCCGGCGACATTGCCCGGGTCTTGAAGAACTCGTTCTCGCCGCTCGCGAAGTCGGCGGGGGTCAGGTCGGTCCAGGGCCAGTCGACGACCGGGCCGAACGGCTGGTCGACCTCGATGAGGACGCCCCGGTAGGCGGCCGGCATGTAGGGCTGCTCGCCCGCGATCTTGTCGCCGAAGGTCCGAAGCACCTCGGCGAACGCCGCGAGCTGCGTGACGATGGGGCCGTTCTGCGGGTGCATCTCCGGCGACATGCCCATCACGCTGACCTGCTTGGTCTTGCCGCCGATCGTGATCGTGAACGTCGAGGTCGGGATGTCGGCAACCATGCCGCCGTCATACGGGCCGGTCGCGATTGCGAGGCCGCCAGGCCCGAGAGCCTGCTCGAGCAGCGCCTGGATCGACTCCTCGTCCAGCTTGACGATGTTGAAGGGCACCGACCGGACGACGGTGTCATTCGACGCCGGCGGGACGGCGAACGGGTCCTTGAAGACGAGCGTCCCGTCGCCATAGAGCGTGAAGCTTGGGGCGTACGTGGCGTTGAACTCGATCGGGACGAAGCCGCCGCTCTCCTCGAAGCGCAGGAGGATGTCCTTCGCGCCCGTCGGGTGCTCGAGGCCGGTCGGAGCGGTGGGGCTGGCCGTGGGGCCGGTCGTCGGGTTGGCGGGCGACCCGGGCGCCTGGGACGGGGCTGCCCCGGTGGAACAGGCGGCGACGGCCGCGATCAGGAGGGCCGCAGCCGATGCCCGAGCGGGTCGGGTGGCGCGACGGGTGGACGTGGGGCGCGGGGAGTCGAACCCGGGGCGTGCGTTGGTCATGGCCCGCGAGACGGCGCGCTGCCGCGATCGGTTCCCGTGGGGCATCCGGCGGGCCTTTCCCGGTGCCGCCGGGCACCGTCACGCACGAGCCGCCGCGTGGGCGCCACGGCGTGGCTTGACGCCGCCCGTATTCTGCCCGCCAGTGGTTCCGGACGGGGAGCGGAACCGAGGTCGTGCGACCCTCAGGGGAGGACGGGTGCGGTGTACGAGGACCGGACACTCACGTGCCGGGATTGCGGTGACTCGTTCATCTTTTCGGGTGGCGAGCAGCGGTTCTTCGCCGAGAAGGGCCTGCAGAACGTCCCGCAGCGCTGCCCGACCTGTCGGGCGAACGCCAAGCGCGTCCGCATGGGCGGTCCCCGCGAATACCACGCAGCCCTCTGCAACGCCTGTGGCAACCAGGCCATGGTCCCCTTCGCCCCGAGGACCGATCGACCCGTCTATTGCAGCAGCTGCTTCGACAAGGTTCGCGCGGGCACCATCGAGCCGGCTGTCGCGCCGGTGCCTTCCTAGACCGCTTCGGCGTACCGCTGGCCCGCATAGGACTGGAAGCGGGTCTGGCTCTTGCGGAACCACAGCTGGATGTCGCCGGTCGGGCCGTTGCGGTGCTTGGCCAGCTTGCAGTTGATGACCTCGCCATCGATGTCCGCCTCTTCAGCGGCTCGTTCCTTCTCTCGGTAGAGGAACACGACGAGGTCCGCGTCCTGCTCGATCGCGCCTGACTCGCGGAGGTCGGAGAGCCGGGGCTCCTTGGACTCGCGCATCTCCGGCTGGCGTGAGAGCTGGGAGAGGGCGATCACTGGGACCGACAGCTCGCGGGCGAGCGCCTTGAGCCCGCGCGAGATCTCGCTGACCTCCTGGACGCGGTTGGCGTCGCGGTTGGTGGTCGTCGCCTGCATCAGCTGGAGGTAGTCGACGATCACGAGGTCGAGGCCCGACTCGGCCTGGAGCCGGCGGGCCTTCGTCCGGAGCTCCATCGACGTGATATTCGGGGTGTCGTCGATGTAGAGGGAGGCCTCGGAGAGGTCGTTCATTGCCGGCGCGATGCGGGTGAAGTCGAGCTCTTCCAGGAAGCCGGAGCGGAGGCGCTTCGAGTCGATGTTGGCGACGCTCGAGAGCAGGCGCAGGACCAGCTGCTCCTTGCTCATCTCGAGGCTGAACAGGCCGACGGTCTTGCGCTCGCGCACGGCGGCATGCTCGGCGATGTTGAGCGCGAAGCTCGTCTTGCCGACCGACGGCCTGGCCGCAACGACGATCAGGTCGCTGGGCTGAAAGCCGGTCGTCAGCTGGTCCAGGTCGAGGAAGCCGGAGGAAATGCCGCTCAGCTCGCCGCGGTGGGCATGGAGGTAGTCGAGGCGGTCATAGGCCGCGTGGAGCAGCTCCTTGAGCTGCGAGAAGCCCGCAGTGATCCGTCGGTTCGAGACGGCGAAGAGCTCTGACTCCGCCCGGTCGATCGCCTCCTGGATCTCCGCCGGGTCCTCGTAGCCGATGCCGGCAATCTTGCCCGCGGCGCCGATCAGGTTCCGGAGGACCGCCTTGCGCTCGACGATCCGGGCGTACTGGACGGCGTGGACGGCGGTTGGCGTCTGGTTCGAGAGCTGGCTGAGGTAGGCGCGCCCGCCGATCTGCTCGAGGTCCTCACCGCGCTCCAGCGCCTCGGCGACCGTCACGAGGTCGACCGGCTCGCGACGCTCGAAGAGCTCGAGCATCGCCTTGAAGATCGTCCCGTTGGCCTGGCGGTAGAAGTCCACCGGTTGCAGGAATTCGGCGATCTCGATGATCGTCTCGCGATCGATGAGGATGGCGCCCAGCACCGACTGCTCGGCTTCGAGACTGTGGGGCGGCAGGCGGTCGATCACGTGGCCTCAACGGTGACGGGTAGCGGTGACAACTGACTGTCACGGACAGGGGCCCGTCGCGGTAGTGGCTTGTCCACAAGTACCTGGCGGGCTGGCCTCGGAGGCGTGGACCGCCGTCCGAGGTGCGTGGACAGGCGGTGGACGGTTCAGTCCGCCTCTGTGTCGGGCGCCGCCCAGCCAGGCGTTGGGGCGCCATCCGGCCAGGCCGCGATGCAGACCTTGTTCCCGGAGCGATCGGCGAGGATCCAGCTCCCCGGGCGCATTCGAGTCATCGACGATGCGACCGCCGGCCGCGAGCGCACGGAACACCGCCGTCGGCCCGCCATGGAGCACGACCCAATCATCGACGCCGTCGGAGGCGAGGAATTCCTTCCAGCCCTGTTCGCTCACGGATCGCTCCGGAGCGCCAGCCTAATCCAGCTTGCGGATGACCCCGATGAGCTTGCCCTGGATCCGCACGTCGTCGTAGAACTGCGGGGCGTAGTTCGGGTTCGCGGGCTGGAGGCGGACCCGGTCCTTCTCCTTGAAGAAGCGCTTGAGCGTGACGGCGTTGTCCTCGACCTGGGCCACGACGATGTCCCCGTTTCGGGCGGTCGTCTGCGGCCGGATGAGCACGAAGTCGCCATCGGCGATGTGCTCCTCGATCATCGAGTCGCCGCGGACGCGGAGGACGTACGCGTCGCCCGATGGCGCGAGCAGGTCCGGGACGGCCATCGTCTCCGAGGCGTCCTGGTACGCCTCGATCGGGCCGCCGGCCGCGATCTCGCCGACGATCGGGAGCGTGTACGACTCGGTCGTGCCGGACTGGGGCACGAGCTCGTGGGTGAGCCCGAGCTGGAGCGCGGCGGTCGGGGTGAGGCGGATCGCGCGCGATTGCGCGGCGCCGCGCTCGAGGTAGCCCTCGCGCTCGAGCATCTGCAGGTGATGGTGGACCGCGGACGTGGAGCTGAGCCCGACCGCACCGGCGATCTCGCGGACCGACGGCGGGTAGCCCCGGGCGCGGAGGGTCGCGGCGATGTGGTGCAGGATCTTCAGCTTCCGGTCGGCGTCGTGTCGCGTCACTCGCGGCTCCCAGTTTCGGGGCGTGGGCAGACGCATCATACCGAACGGACGTTCGATGTCAAGGCGCGGACCGGGGATCGGGAAATCCGCTGCTAGACTGCCTGCCCTGATGGCAGATGGCGAGAACGGCATCGATGAATCCACGAGCGGCGGACGGAAGCGTTCGCGCGGTCGGAGCCCAGGCGTCCGCCGGATGATCGCCGCCGCCGCGCTCATGCCGCTCGCGTCGCGCGCACCCCTGTACGCGCGGATGCTGTGGTCGCTGCTCATCGACACTCGAACACCCGTCGCGAAGAAGGCGATGCTCGGCGCCGCGCTCGGCTACGTGGCCCTCGGCCGGGACATCGTGCCCGACAGGGTGCCGATCCTCGGGCAGCTCGACGACCTCGTCGTGGTTGCCCTCGCGATCGAGCTCTTCCTCGACGGCCTCGAGGACGACCTGCTCACGGAGAAGCTCGAGGAAGCCGGGATCCCGCGCGCCGCCTACGATGAGGACGTCGCCCGCGTTCGACGGCTCATCCCGGGCCCGGTCCGCCGGACCGTCGCACGCCTCCCCGGCGCGGTCCGCATGGCGGCCGACGCCGTTGCCCAATCCGGGCTGCAGCCGCGACTTCGCGGCTGGCTCGATCGCGCTGAGGGCGCGCCAAGCCCCAACCTGGAGGAACGCAGACCAACGTGAAGGTCATCCTGACGAAGGACGTCGACAAGCTCGGCAAGTCCGGGGACATGAAGACGGTCGCCGACGGCTTCGCCACGAACTTCCTGATCCCGAACAAGCTCGCCGTGCCGGCCGCCGGCGGTGCCTACCGCGCCTGGCAGCACGACATCGCGTCGCGCGAGGAGAAGCGCGTGAAGGAGCGCGGGGAGGCCGAGATCGCGGCTACCCGGATCGGCTCCACGACCCTCACGATGGGCGTCAAGGTCGGCGAGGGCGGCAAGCTCTACGGCTCGATCACGACGAAGGAGATCGCGGAGGCACTGGCCCGCCGTGGCATCGTCGTCGACCGGCACAAGATCGAGCTCGATGAGCCGCTCAAGTCGCTCGGCACCTACAAGGTCGCCGTGAAGGTCCTCAGCGGCCTGACGCCCGAGGTCACGGTGGTGGTCGAGCCCAAGGGCTGACCGACAGCCGGTCGGCTGCGCACCGACCCTCTCAAGAGCGACCCTCTCAGGAGCGACCACCGGCGCGGCTTTCCGGCTATCTATCACCCCCGGCACGTTCGCTCCTGGCGAACAGGTCCTCCTTCCCGGTAAGGCTGGCGACTGTGTTCGATGAGCGTGCCTGAACGTGGCCTCGGGAGCTTGGAGTCCGCACGAAGCCCACGAGGCGAGGTGGGTCGTCGCTAGCTTGCCGCGGACGAGAGTTGGAGGAAATCGGGCCGCGGGCAGGCGACGCAGCCGATGTCGCCCGACGCCGCGTCCGCCGCGTCCGCCGCGTCCACCGCCTGCCGCGTCACCCGAGCTGGCACGTCCCGGGTCGACAATGGCCGCGTGACGGCGAGCGCCGGCGTCCGCACCATCCTCCACGTCGACCTCGACGCATTCTTCGCCGCCGTCGAGCAGCGCGACGACCCCGGCCTTCGTGGCAGGCCGGTGGTGGTCGGCATGGGCGGCGGGGCGAACGATCGGGGCGTCGTCAGCGCGGCGTCGTACGAGGCGCGGGCGTACGGCGTCCACTCGGCCATGCCGATCCGGACGGCGAGGCGGCTCTGTCCGACCTGCGTGTTCGTGCCGGTCCGGGGCGCCGCCTACCAGGCCGCGAGCCGCGAGGTCATGGGGATCCTTCGGCGCTTCACGCCCCTGGTCCAGCCGATCTCGATCGACGAAGCCTTCCTCGACGTCACCGGGTCGCGGCAGCTGTTCGGCGATGGGGTGGCGATCGCGCGGCTGATCAAGGAGGCGGTCCGGGCGGAGCTCGAGCTGACGGCGTCGGTCGGGGTGGCGTCGACGAAGCTCGTCGCCAAGATCGCCAGCGACCTGCGGAAGCCGGACGGGCTGGTTGCCGTCGAGCCGGGCACGGAGGCGAGATTCCTCGCTCCCCTCCCGATCTCGCGGCTGTGGGGCGTCGGCGCATCGACCGCGGCAGCCCTGCGCGACTTCAACGTCGCGACGATCGGCGACCTCCAGGTCCTCGACCGATCCGCGCTGGTTCGGCGATTCGGGAAGCACGGGGCGTCCCTCGTCGATCGGGCGCATGGGGTCGATCCCGACCCGGTCGACGATCCGGACGCGGCCAAGTCGGTCAGCCACGAGACGACCTTCGACGAGGACACCTCCGACCCGGAGATCCTCGAGCGAACGCTGCTCGCGATGTCCGAGGGCGTCTCCGGCCGGCTCCGGCACGCGGGCCTCAAGGCCGGGACGATCACGGTGAAGGTGCGGGACGCGGGCTTCAACACGGTGACGCGCCAGCGCGGCCTGCCCGAGCCGACGGACATGACCGAGCCGATCTGGCGCCTCGCGGTCGAGCTCGCCCGGCCCGAGATGCGCGGCAAGCGCATTCGCCTGCTGGGGGTCGCGGCGTCGGGGTTCGGGGGGCGCGAGCAGCTCGGCCTGTTCGAGATCGAGGACGTGCGGCGACGCCGGGCGACCGAGGCGGCCGACGAGGTCCGGGAGCGGTTCGGGACCCGGGCGATCACCCGCGCGCGACTGCTTCGCACGGGGATCCCGGCGCCGTTCGAGCGGGACTTCGGGACGGCGGTCGAGCGGCGAGGCGACCTCGCGGAGGACGTCGAGCGCACGGGCAGGAAGCGGCGGAAGGGTCGTGACAGCGGAGCTGACACAGCGGCGCAGGAGGATGCGCTCGATGACGGGGAAGGTCTTGACATCGAACACCCGTTCGATCTAGCCTGACATCGAAATCGAACAGGCGTTCACGGCACCAGTGCCCGGTGACCGGAGCTCGCGTAGCGCCCCCGAAAGGAGCCGCGAAATGGCGATGATCCGAGTCGAGCCGGTCGAGGTCCGGGTTCGAGCCGACTGGTTTGACGGTCGGCCGCGAGAGGTGACCCTCCACGGCCGGCGTCTGCCGGTCCTGGAGATCGTGGGGGTCCGAGACGAGAGCTCGGCCTTCCCGATCGTCACCGGCCCGCGGACGCTCTTCGAGGTCGAGACCGCCGGCCATCGCCTCCAGCTGTCCTTCCGCCATCGCTCGAGGCGTTGGACGGTTGAGGGCATGGAGACGCTCGCGGCCTAGCCGCTGCATCTGTCGGGCCATGCTGGCGTCGCCGGCCTGCGCGCGGTCGCTCACGCACGGACGTGCGCTCGCGACCGTGCTCAGCCGTCGCCTTGGCCTGACCTCGGCATCTGCACCGGCTGACTAGATACCCGGGGGGCTTGTGGCCGCCACCTGAGCTCCCCGGATCCATCGCTGCCGAGAGGCGCGATACCCACCCGTTCGGTGCCCCGGGCGGGTGAGACACGGTGACCCGGAGGTTGCGCGTCGGTACTGCGCGGCCTCCGGGTCGCCATAATCCGCGGCGTGGAACCCCTCGCCTCCGAGTCGTTTCGTGACCTGACGCTCACCGAGTTCGGCGAAGCTCGCGTCGTCCGATCCAGTGCCCGGTGGCGGCAGCGCGTCCGCGGTGGCCGCCTCGCTCGCGGCGTCACTCGTGGCGATGGTCGCGACCCTGTCGCAGAACCGCCCGAAGTACGCCGATCACGCCGCCCTGCACGAGATGGCCGTTCCGGCCGCTCGCCGGCTCGCCGGAGAGCTCCTCGACATCGCCGACGAGGACGCCGCCGCGTACGCCGCGTGCGCCTTCGCGCTCAAGCTCCCGCGCGAGGCGTTCGCCGACAAGGAGCTCCGGGACGAGCAGATCAAGGCCACCGCCCAGGTTGCCGCCGAGGTGCCGCTTCGATGCGTCGAGCGATGCCGCGAGCTGCTGGTGCTGGCCGAGGCGCTGGCGGGGAGGTCCAACGTCAACGCCTCCTCGGACCTCCGGGTCGCCGCGCTCCTGACGGAGGCCGCCGGCCATGGCGCCGCCGAGAACGTCCTCGTGAACATCCCGCTCATCGGCGAGACCGACTGGACACGGGAAGCGGAAGCCCGCGTCCGCCAGCTGCTCGAGGAGATCTCGGGGCTCAAGGACCGGGTCCACGAGGTCGTGTCGAGTGGCGAGCGCCGAGCGGCCATGACGGCCGTGCCGGAGATCGCGGCTTGACCGTCTCGGCTGCGCAAGACCGCGCCACGCCAGCCGCGGAGCCGAGCTCGGGGCAGGCTGCCCCGGGCCACGCACGACGACTCGAGGGCGCGCCGTTCGCCAGCGAGATCCGGGGTCGGGTGTCGGCCGAGGTCGCCGCCTACGCGAAGGGGCACGGCCATCCGCCGGGCCTGGCGGTCGTCGTCTGTGGCCGGAGCGCGCCGTCGATGGTCTACCTGGAGCGGATCCTCAAGGCTTGCGCGCAGGTCGGGATCGAAGGCTCGTTCGTCGACGTGCCCGGGATCGGCGCCGCGGACCAGGAGGTCGAGCTGGCGGAGGCGATCCGGGGCCTCAACGTCGACCCGAAGGTCAACGGGATCATCGTCCAGATGCCGCTCCCAAAGGGCGTGCGGCTGCGGACCGTCGTCGACGCGATCGACCCGGCGAAGGACATCGACGGCATCCACCCGCTGAACGCCGGCCTCCTGCGCCTCGGGTACGAGGGCTTCATCCCCGCGACCGCCCATGCCGCGCTCGAGATGATCCATCGATCGGGCGCCACCATCCAGGGTGCCGACGCTGTCGTCATCGGCCGGTCACCGGTCGTCGGGATGCCGCTCGCGTTCATGCTGACCAAGGAGGACGCGTCGGTCACCGTCTGCCATTCGAAGACCCGCGACCTTGCCGACAAGGTCCGGCTGGCGGACATCGTCGTGGTCGCGGCCGGCAAGCCCGGCCTCGTCACGGGTGCCATGCTCAAGCCCGGCGCGGTCGTGATCGACGTCGGGATCAACGTCGTCGACGGCAGGATCGTCGGCGACGTCGACTTCGAGTCTGCGGAGACCGTGGCGTCGGCCATCACCCCGGTCCCGGGTGGGGTCGGGCCGCTGACGAACGCGCTGCTGCTGAGCCACCTGATGCGGGCGGCACAGCGCCAGGAGCAGGGAGGGGGCGAGATGCCCGGGCTGAACGCTTGACGACCATGACCACGCCGGCGTCCGGACCTCGAGATCGCCCGATCGGTGACCCCGCGACCGATCATCGACATCGCGCGGGAGCTCGGGCTCCGCGATGACGAGATCGAGCCCTACGGCTCGACCAAGGCCAAGATCACGCTCGCCGCGATCGAGCGCCTGGAGGCGGAGCGACCGCGCGGTAAGTACGTCCTCGTCACCGCGATCAGCCCGACGCCCCTCGGCGAGGGCAAGTCGACGACGACCGTGGGGCTTGCACAGGGGCTCAACCGGATCGGTCGCAAGGCCGCGGTCTGCATCCGCCAACCGAGCCTGGGGCCGGTCTTCGGGATCAAGGGCGGGGCCGCCGGCGGGGGCCGCAGCCAGGTCATCCCGATGGAGGATTTCAACCTCCACCTGACTGGCGACGTCCACGCCATCGGCGCGGCCCACAACCTTGCCGCGGCGTTCATCGACAACCATTTTCACCATGGCAACGCGCTCGGGATCGACCCGCTGAACGTGCTCTGGCCGCGGGTCCTCGACATCAGTGACCGGGCGCTCCGGAAGGTCGTCGTCGGGCTGGGTGGGCGCGAGAACGGCTACCCGCGCGAGACGGAGTTCGTGATCACGGTCGCCTCCGAGGTGATGGCGGTACTCGCCCTGGCATCGGACCTGCAGGATCTCCGGGCCAGGCTCGGGCGGATGGTCATGGGCACGACCCGCGACGGCCGGCCGATCACCGCCGAGGACCTCCACGTCGCCGGCGCGATGGCCGCGCTCCTGACCGACGCGATCAAGCCGAACCTGCTCCAGACCCTCGAGGGCGGCCCGGCGTTCGTGCACTGCGGCCCGTTTGCGAACATCGCGCATGGCAACAACTCGGTGCTGGCCGACCGGATCGCGCTCTCAACCAGCGAGATCGTCTGCACGGAGGCGGGATTCGGCGCGGACATGGGCGCCGAGAAGTTCTTCGACATCAAGTGCCGGGCGTCCGGACTGCGGCCGGACGCCGCGGTCGTCGTCGCCACGATCCGGGCGCTGAAGATGCACGGCGGCGTCGGCAAGATCGTGGCGGGGAAGCCGCTCGATCCGGCGCTGCTCGCCGAGAACGTCGAGGCCGTGACCAAGGGCAGCGCGAACCTCGCGAAGCAGATCGAGAACGTCCGGCTCTTCAACGTGCCCGTCGTCGTGGCGATCAATGCCTTCCCGACGGACACGGCCGCGGAGGTGGAGGCCGTGAAGGCCGTCTCGCTCGCCGCCGGCGCCCGCGCCGCCGTGGTTGCCAACCACTGGGCCAAGGGCGGCGAGGGAGCGACGGATCTCGCCACCGAGGTGTGGGCCGCCGCCGAGGAGGGCGCGCCGGACTTCAAGCTCCTGTATCCCGACGACGCCCCGCTGACCTCGAAGATCGAGGCGATCGCGACGCAGGTCTATGGCGCGGACGGCGTCGACCTCAGCCCCGCGGCGGCGAAGCAGCTCGCGCAGTACGAGGCGCTCGGGTTCGGGAAGCTGCCGATCTGCATGGCCAAGAGCCAGTACTCGCTCAGTCACGACGCCGCGCTCAAGGGCCGCCCGACGGGCTTCCGCCTGCCGATCCGCGAGGTCCGGCTCAGCGCAGGAGCGGGATTCGTCACGCCCCTGGCCGGCGAGATGCGGACGATGCCGGGGCTGCCCTCCAAGCCCGGTGGCGAGAACATCGACCTCGACCCCGAGGGGGAGATCGTCGGGCTGTTCTAGGTCAGCGCCTGCATGAAGGCGACCAGGACGACGAGCCCCAGCGCGATCCCGAGGATCGCCGCGCCCCAGGCGGGGACGTCGATCGGGCCGAGCGTCTCGCCATCGTGCTCTTCGCCCATCGTGTGGACGTCAGACGCGTGATCGTCGCCGTGGTCGCCATGCGTTTCGGCCATCGAGGCCATCCTACACTCGGCGCGTGACGCGGGAGTCGGGGCACTGACCCGGGACGCCCGGCTGCTGTTCCTGGCGCGCGCGGTCCGGATGTCCGGGTACGGCGCGCTCGGGGTCATCCTCGTCCTGTACCTGTCCTCGCTCGGGCTCGAGGCGGGGCCCATCGGGCTCCTGCTCACCCTGACGCTCGTCGGCGACACCCTGATCAGCCTTTGGCTGACCACCCACGCCGACCGGATCGGACGGCGACGAACCCTGGTCATCGGGGCTGTGCTGATGGCCGCCGCCGGGTTCGTGTTCGCCGCGGGCGGTTCCTTCCCGGGATCGGCTGGTTTCGTCATCCTGCTGGTCGCCGCAACGATCGGGGTGCTCAGCCCGTCCGGAAGCGAGGTGGGGCCGTTCCTGCCGATCGAGCAGGCCTCGCTCACCGAGGTCACCCCGGCCAAGCGCCGGACGAGCATCTACGCCTGGTACAACCTCACGGGCTCGGTTGCGACCGCGGCCGGCGCCCTGGTAGCCGGAGTGGTGGTCGGCGCGCTGCAGGGCGCAGGGTGGTCGGACATCGACGCCTACCGGGTGATCCTCGTCTCGTACGCGATGCGCGGGCTCGTCCTCGTTCCGATCGTCCGGTCGATGTCGGCGGCCGTCGAGGTCCCCCCGGTCGATACGTCGATCGGTCGCACCCTCGGGCTGCACCGTTCGCGGGGTGTCGTCGGGCGGCTCGCGGCGCTGTTCGCGCTCGATGCCTTCGGCGGCGGACTGATCGTCCAGAGCCTCCTGGCGTTCTGGTTCCACGAGCGATTCGGGCTTCCCGTGCCGGTGCTGGGCGCGATCTTCTTTGCGGCGAACGTCCTCGCGGCGGTGTCGGCCCTCGCCGCGGCCCGGATCGCCGCGCGCATCGGGCTCATCAACACGATGGTCTTCACCCACCTGCCATCGAACGTCCTGCTGATGCTCGTCCCGCTGATGCCGACGGTGGAGCTGGCGATCGTCGTGCTGCTGGCGAGGTTCAGCATCAGCCAGATGGACGTGCCGACGCGCCAGAGCTACACGATGGCGGTCGTCGATCCCGACGAGCGAAGCGCCGCCGCCGGGATCACGGGGATCGCGCGGACGACCGGCGCGGCCCTCTCGCCCCTGATCGCGGCGCCGCTGTTCGCCGTGCCGGGTCTCGCCTCCGTGCCGTTCTTCCTCGCGGGTGGCCTGAAGATCGTCTACGACCTCCTCCTGTGGCGGGCATTCCGGACCAGGCGGCCGCCCGAGGAGTCCGGACGCTTGACCGACATCCAGCCATCGCAAGGGGGTTCGTCGGCGCGGTAGCATGCTGCCGTGGTCGGGGGGAGGATCGCCGGGGTCGCCTGCGGGCTGGTCCTGTGCGCCACGATCGCTGCACCGCTCCAGGCCGCGACGAGATCCGGCAGCGCTGCCGCCGGCGCCTTCCTCGGTGAGGAGCCCTGCTCCCCCGACAGCATCTTCACGTGCATCACGCTGCAGGTGCCGCGCGATCAGTTCGGCGCGGCCGCTCCGACCTTCGACATCACCTTCGCGCTGCACCGAGCCAAACCGGGCAAGAAGCAGGGCACGTTCGTCACCGTCACGGGCGGACCCGGCACGTCGGGCATCGCCGCCGCGGACTCGTACACGGAGCTGTTCGACCCGCGCATCGTCAACCGGTACGACATCGTCTTCTTCGACCAGCGAGGCGTCGGCCGGTCGGAGCCGCTCCAGTGCCCGGACGCCGCGGTCGCGTTCTACGCGTCGCCGCACGTCGCGACGATCAGCCGCGCCGAGGCCGAGGCGTTCGCGAGCGACGCGGAGATGTTCGCCGACGACTGCATCGCCGAGACCGGCGTGGATCCAGCCGACCTGCCGTTCTTCTCGACACGCCAGGCGGTCGAGGACCTGAACGACATCCGGGCCTGGCTCGGTGCGAGCAAGATCGACCTGTACGGCGAGAGCTACGGAACGCAGCTCGCGCAGACCTTCGCGGACGCTCATCCGAACCGGGTCCACTCGCTGATCATCGACGGCCCAGTCGACCTCACCCGCAGCGGCTTCGAGTACTACAGCGAGGGCACCCGGGCGTTCGACAGGGTCCTTCGGCACACGCTGGACGACTGCTCCGACACGGCCGCGTGTCGTCTCGACCTCGTGGGTCGGGACGCGCTCGACGACTACGACGAGCTTGCCGCCAGGCTCCGCCACGGCCCGCTGACTTACGACTTCGTGCTCCGTGACGGCACCACCGAGGAGCGGACGTTCGGTCTTGGGGATCTCGAGACCGCCGCGGCCGGGTACATGTACGGCGAGTTCGACCGGATGACCTTGCAGCGGGCGATGACCTGGGCGAGCCGCGGGCAGCTCCTCCCGCTTGCTCGACTCGTCTACATCTCGCTCGGCCAGGACCCGGAGACCCTCGCCGCGATCCCGGATCCGACGTACTCCGACGCCATGTACTACGCGGTGGAGTGCATGGACTACGCCTACGGCACCGGCAGCGAGGCGCACCGCTCCGAGCGCTTCCTGGACGCCGGCGAGGATGCCGATGTCCGGCACGTCCGCATCGGCTCGGTCTTCTACGGTGACCTGCCCTGCGCCTACTGGCCCGTCCATCCGGCCCCCGGTCGACCCGACTACCTGACCGACGAGCCGTTCCCGACGTTCGTGCTCGCCTCGACCTGGGATCCGGCGACGCCGTACGCCGGTGCGCAGCGCGTCTACCAGCACCTGGACGACGCCTACTTCATCGTCCAGCCCGGCGGGCCGCACATCATCTTCGGGCGTGGCAACGACTGCCCGGACCTGCTCATCACCAGGTTCCTCCTCAACGGGACCCGCCCGGCCGCGAGGCGGACGAACTGCGCGTTCACCGGGGTCGACCCATACGTCCGTATTCCGGCAGAGTTCGTCTCAAGCCTCGGCAGCGGCCTCACCGCGATGCGCCGGGTCGACGACGAGCTCAACTATTCCGCCGCCTACTGGGCCTGGGACGGGTTGGACACGCTCCGCTACGGCTGCCTGTTCGGGGGCTGGCTGCGCTACACGCCGATCGTCGTCGGCTATCGCGTGACGCTCCACGCCTGCGAGTTGACCAAGGGGCTGCCGCTGACCGGAACGGCCCGGATCGACGTCGAGGCCGATTCCTTCCGCCTCGAGGTGACGGGACCGGGCACGGACCTCCTCTACCGCCGGAGCCCGTCGGGGCAGCGAACGATCAGCGGCGAGTTCCTCGGGAACCCCGCGCACTAGGGACGCCGCGAATCCGGGCGGCGTCCGGCATCAGGCGGCCGCGCCCGGAGTCGAGCCCTTGCCCCGGCGCCAGCCGGGCATCCCGAGGCGCCACCAGATGAAGCCCGCCACGAAGAGCACGCCGAGGACCGCGATCAGGAGGTCATAGGGCTGGAGCATGTGGCGGATGTCGACCCAGTTGGCGCCAAGCTGCTGGCCCGCCCAGACCAGGAGGATCGACCAGGGCAAGGCTCCCAGCGTCGAGTAGACGATGAACTGGCCGATCGGCATCCGGGCAACGCCCGCCGGGAACGAGATGAACGTCCGGACGATCGGCATCAGGCGGCTGAAGAACGCGGTCGCGGGGCCGTACTTCTGGAAGAAGTGGTCCGCCAGCTCGAGCTCGTGGGGCCGGATCAGCAGGTACTTGCCGTACCGCTCGAGGAAGGGCCGGCCGCCAATCGCGCCGATGTAGTAGCCGACGATCGATCCGAGCGTGTTGCCGAGCGTCGCGACGATGACGACGATCCAGAAATCCCAGCGCGCCCCCGTCAGGGGCTCGATCTGCGTCGGATCCCCGACGAGGAAGCCCGCGTACGGGAGGACCAGCTCCGACGGCAGCGGCACCATGGCCGACTCAATCGCCATCGCGAGCATGACCCCGACGTAGCCGACGGCGCCGTAGAGCCCGTTCAGGAACGGGATGACGATCTGGTCGATGAAAGCAAGCATCGGGGGAAGATAGCCGACTATCCTCGCCGCGTGACCGTGGAAGGCGTCCTGTTGACCGGCGCCGATCTGACCATCGACGAGGTGGAGGCGGTCGCCCGCCACAGCGCCGTGGCCACGCTCGACGGCGCCGCGCGAGCCCGGATGGAGCGCTCCCGCGCGGTCGTCGATGCGCTCGTCGCGGAGGGCGCCGTCGTCTATGGCGTCACCACGGGCGTCGGGGCGATGGCTGATCGCCTGATCGACCCGGCGGACGCCGAGCGGCTCCAGGAGAACCTCCTCGTCAGCCACGCCGCGGGCGTCGGCGAGCCGCTCCCGCGAGACGTGGTGCGGGCGATGCTGCTGCTCCGCGCGAACACCCTGGCCCTCGGCTTCTCCGGGTGCCGACCCGTGGTCGCCGAGCGACTGCTCGACTTCCTGCGCCTCGGGATCCATCCGGTCATCCCGGCGCAGGGATCCGTGGGCGCGTCGGGGGACCTCGCGCCGCTGGCGCACCTGGGGCTGCCGCTGATCGGGCGGGGGCAGGTGGAGCTGGCCGGGCACGCGATGCCTGCTCTGGTGGCGCTTCGCGAGACGGGCCTGGAGCCACTCCGGCTCGGGGCGAAGGAAGGGCTTGCGATCCTGAACGGGACGCAGCTGATGTCGGCGCTCGGCGCGCTCCTGGCGGCGGACGCGCGCCGGCTCGTCGCGACGGCGAACGTGGCGGCGGCGATGTCCGTCGAGGCGCTCCTGGGAACGGACGTGGCGTTCGCCGAGGCCTACCAGGCGGCCCGGCCGCACCCCGGCCAGGTCTCGGTCGCGGCCGAGCTGCGCCACCTCCTGCGCGACAGCGGCGTCCAGCAGTCGCACCACGAGTCGCCGCACAAGGTCCAGGACCCCTACTCGCTGCGCTGCGTGCCACAGGTCCACGGCGCCGTCCGCGATGCGCTGGGATATCTCGAAGGCGTCCTCGCGATCGAGATGAACGCGGCCACGGACAACCCGCTGATCTTCCCGGACGGCGGCGTCGTCGACGGCTCCCCGCGGGCCACGGGCGGCGGTCGGGTGATCTCGGGCGGCAACTTCCACGGCGAGCCGATCGCGCTGGCACTCGACTTCGCCAAGCTGGCCATCGCCGAGCTCGGCTCGATCGCCGAGCGGCGCATCGCCCTCCTCCAGGACCCACACCTGAACGAGCACCTCGCGGCCTTCCTGGGCTCCGACTCGGGCCTCGAGGCCGGCCTGATGCTCCTCCAGTACACCGCCGCGGCGCTGGCCTCGGAGAACAAGGTCCTCGTGCACCCGGCCTCGGCCAATTCGATCCCGACGAGCGCGAACCAGGAGGACCACGTCTCCATGGGCCCCATCGCGGGCCGCCACGCGCGGGTCGTGCTGGACAACGTCGAGAAGATCGTCGGCCTCGAGCTGCTCTGCGCGGCCCGGGCCCTGGACCTCCGGCTGCCGCTGCTCGACGGGGCGGTGCCAGGCGCGGGCGTCGCTGCGGCCCATGCCGCGATCCGCGAGGTGGTGCGGCCGTGGGAGGGCGACCACGAGCCGGGACCCGACATCGAGGCGACCACGCGGCTGGTCCGGGAAGGGCGGCTCGCCGGGCTCGTCCGGGCGTGAGCGAGATTCGCATCGTCGACGTCACCGACGAGGCCGGGTTCGCCCGGATCCCACGTTGCGCCGATCCGGGCTTCGACCACCGGACTTGCGACTTCTGGGAGGACGAGAAGCGGGGCTCGAAGGCGGCTCGACTGGCCTGGCTCGAGCCCGCGCCGCCGCCGGCGCCGCAGCCGGCTCGGGCGTTCAACCCGTTCGCACCGGAATCGCCCGGCCCGGCCATCAACCCCTTCGATCCTAAGGCGGGAGCGGACGAGCCGGTCGACAACCCGTTCGCCCCACGCCCGCGTTCGGGGCCGGCCGTTGCACCGGACGCGCCACGGAAGCTCCAGCTGCTGGCCCGTGGCCTCGCGATCTTCGGGAGCTATGCGAAGGTGCTCGAGCTCGACGGCGAGGCGGCCGCGTACTGCCAGTTCGGACCGCTCACGGCGTACCCGCGGGCACAGCAGGTCCGCGAGCTCTACTCGCGATTGCCGAGCGCCCCACTCCCGGCGGTCATCACCTGCATCGCCACCACGACCGCGGCACGCGGCCAGGGCCACGCCCACGCGCTCGTTGAGGCGGTCGTCGAGGATCTCGCGGGCCGCGGCTTCTCGGCCGTCGAGGCCTACCCGGAGCCCGAGGCGCGGCCCGACGCCACGAGCGCGGCGACCCCCGCGTTCTGGTCCGCCTGCGGCTTCGACCTGGCAATCGACGACCCACGCTTCCCCGTCGTCCGGAGGGAGCTGTGATTCGCGCCCCCGTGGTCCTGCTCGCGGCGTTGCTCGTCGTCGCGTGCGGGTCGGTCCAGCCAAGCGCCTCCGGCACCGCCCCCGCCCGGGTGACGGACGCCGTCGGAGGCAGTGGCGGCAGCACCGACGCGCCGTCCGCCAGCTTCGGTCCGCCGCCGAGCCCGAGCCCACCGGATGAAGGGACGCCGATCGCGATCGAGCCGGAGCTCCTCGCCTTCCTGCCGGCGTCGATCGATGGCGTCCCGGTCGTCGAGGATCTCGACGTCGCCTCCGAGGCGCTGCTCGACCCGGCGCTGCCCCGGATCGCGACCGGGGTCGACGCGGCGGTCGCCGTCGATACGGGTGCCGGCGATCTCGTGACGGCCTGGGTCGTGCGCCTTCGACCCGGCGCCTTTGGCGAGGAGCTGTATGGGCAGTGGCGCGACTCGTACGACGAGGGGGCCTGTGCGGCGGGCGGCGGCATCCTCGGCAACGCCCAGGCGGACCTCGGCGGCCGGAACACCTACATCACCTCCTGCGTCGCAGCCCTCCGGACCTACCACGTGTGGCTGGAGGAGCAGAACGTGCTGATCTCCGCGTCCTCGATCGGCGACGCCCGCTTCGGCGAGAAGCTCATGTCGACCCTGGTGGTCCCGGAATGAGCCGGCTCGCCCGAATGGTGTTGGCCCTTGGGCTGCTCGTCACGACGCTGGGGGCGCGCCAGCTCGCGTTGCCGACGAGTGTCTTCGCGTGCTCATGTGTCGCGCCGGACCCTGGAGCGCCCACGTTTACCGGCGAGGAGCAGGCGGTCTTCATCGGAACGGCCGGCCAGCCGCAGCCGGACGGCACCTATCGATTCGCCGTGGAGCGCTGGTTCGTGGGCGGGAACGCAGCGGAGGTCAAGGTCTCGTCGGAGCGCCAGCCGATGCCGGACGGCGGCGTGGTGATCAACACCTGTGGCCTCCATTTCGAGGTCGGCGACCGGCTGATCATGGCCGCGGGCTTCGCAGATGGCGTCTACGACCCCGGGCTGTGCTCGCCGCACGCCGTCATGAACTCCGAAGAGGGCGCCAGGCTCGTCGAGGCCGCCACTGCCACCTACGGGGCGGGTGCGCCGCCCAGGGCAGCGTCGACTGACGCACCGCCGGCCGGCGTGAGCGATGCCGCGTTCGGCTTCGACCTGGCCAGCGCGGCATTCATCGGCGTCGGGGTCATCGTGCTGATCGTCCTCTTCGCCGTCGGCTCCGCAGCGAGCCGCCGCGGCTCCGGCACCGACGCCTCCGCATGACGCTCTCTTCGACCGGCGCGCTCCCCGGCGCGCGACCCGTCCGCGCGCCGCACGGCACGGAGCTGTCGTGCAAGGGCTGGGGCCAGGAGGCGGCCCTTCGGATGCTCATGAACAACCTCGACCCGGCCGTCGCGGAGAACCCCGACGCGCTCGTCGTCTATGGCGGCACCGGCCGCGCCGCCCGGAGCTGGGCGGCCTTCGATGCCATCGTTCGAGAGCTCCGCCGCCTCGAAGATGACGAGACCCTGCTGATCCAGTCGGGCAAGCCCGTCGGCGTCGTCCGGACGCACGAGTGGGCGCCGCGGGTCCTGATCGCCAACTCGAACCTGGTCGGCAAATGGGCGAACTGGGACCACTTCCGCGAGCTCGAGAAGGCCGGGCTGATGATGTACGGCCAGATGACCGCGGGCTCGTGGATCTACATCGGGACCCAGGGGATCCTCCAGGGCACGTACGAGACGTTCGCGGAGCTGGCGCGGCAGCACTTCGGCGGGACGCTCCGGGGGCGGATCACGCTCACCGCCGGGCTCGGCGGCATGGGCGGCGCACAGCCGCTGGCCGTGACGATGAACGAGGGCGTCGCGATCGTCATCGAGGTCGATCCGGCGCGGGCGAAGCGTCGCCTCGACATCGGCTACGTCGACCGCCTGACCGAGTCGCCGACCGAGGCCCTCGAGATGGCCCGGGAGGCGGCCGGGGCAGGGAAGGCCCTGTCGATCGCGCTCGTCGGCAACGCGGCCGAGATCGAGCCGGCCTGGGCGAAGGCCGGCGAGCGGTTCGACGTGGTGACGGACCAGACGTCGGCCCACGACTCGCTTGTGGGCTACGTGCCGGTCGAGATCTCGCTCGACGATGCCGCGCTCCTTCGCGAGCACCAGCCGGAGGAGTACACCCGACGATCGACCGCCTCGATGGCCGCCCACGTCCGCGCGATGCTCGCCTTCCAGCGGGCCGGCGCGGTCGTCTTCGACTACGGCAACAACCTGCGCGCACAGGCGAAGGAGGCCGGCGTCGACGACGCCTTCGACTACCCGGGCTTCGTGCCGGCCTTCATCCGGCCGCAGTTCTGCGAGGGCCGCGGCCCGTTTCGATGGGTGGCGCTCTCCGGTGACGGGAACGACATCCTCCGGACGGACAGGGCGATCCTGGAGCTGTTCCCCGGCGACGCGTCGCTCGCCCGCTGGATCCACCTGGCAGAGGAGCGCGTGCCGTTCCAGGGCCTGCCTGCCCGGATCTGCTGGCTCGGATACGGCGAACGGGCCCGCGCCGGGCAGGCCTTCAACGAGCTGGTCCGAACCGGCGAGGTGTCCGCGCCGATCGTCATCGGGCGGGACCATCTCGACTCCGGCTCCGTCGCGTCACCGAATCGCGAGACCGAGGCGATGCGCGATGGCTCGGATGCGGTGGCCGACTGGCCGCTGCTCAACGCGCTGGTGAACACCGCCGCCGGCGCCACGTGGGTGAGCATCCACCACGGCGGCGGGGTCGGCATCGGGTACAGCCAGCACGCCGGCATGGTCGTCGTGGCCGACGGCACGGAGCTCGCGGCGCGGAAGCTGGAGCGGGTCCTCACGACGGACCCCGCGATGGGCGTCCTGCGCCACGTCGATGCCGGGTACGAACGGGCGATCGAGGTCGCGCGGGAGCGCGGCGTGCGGGTCCCGATGCTCGAGGACGCGCCCTAGCCGGGTGCCCTCGCCGCCGCCGCGAGGGCCGGCTCGCGCTCCGGGTCGCGCACGCCGGGGATGAACAGCAGGCCGAACATCAGGACCGCGCCGAGCACGCCGGCGACGATCAGCGTCAGGTCCGGGCCGAGCGCGCCGGACACCGGTCCGGTGAGGGCATACGAGATGGGCACGAGCCCGATCGACATCAGCCAGTCGAGGCTCGAAACGCGTCCCAGGAGCTCGCGCGGCACGAGCTGCTGGAGCATCGTCGTCCAGATCACCTGGCCGAGCATGAAGCTCGCCTGGAGCACGAAGCTGATGGCGAGTGCCTGCCACAGCGAGGTCATCGCGCCGTAGAACGCCGTCCCGGCAACGCCGATCGCCCACGCCGCATACATGACCGTGACCCGGCGCCGAGGCAGCCCCACGACGCCGATCAGGATCGACATCACCAGCGATCCGATCCCGCCGAACGCGAAGATCAACCCCAGCGCCTCCGGACCGAGCTCGAGCTTGTTCTTGATGACGAACGGCACCAGCACCTCGATCGGGCCGATGAACACCAGCAGCGAGAACATCGCAGCGAGGAGCGTCGCCCAGATCCACGGCTGACTGCGCGTGAACCGGAACCCCTCGGCCACTTCGGCGACGGTGGCCCGCAGGCTGTGGTCGACGACCACTCGGGGGATGGGCCGCGTCCGGATGGCCCAGACGAGGACGGCAGAGACGAGGAACGACCCGGCGTCGATCGCGAACGCGGGCGCCGGGCCGAAGGCCGCCACCACGAGCCCTGCCAGCGCCGGCCCGATCATCCGGATCATCACCGGCCGGTACATTCCGGCAAACGCGTTGGCGGCGGGGAGGTCCTCGTCGGGAACGAGATCGGGGAGGAAGGCCGTCGAGGCCGGGTTGAAGAAGGCATCGCCGGCGCCGACGAAGACGACCAGCGCCGCGATGTGCCAGACCTCGAGCACCCCGGCGGCCGAGAGGAGCGCGATCCCGCCGAGCGCCGCCGCCCGGACGAGGTCCGCGGCGACCATGAGCTTGCGGCGGTCGTAGCGATCGGCGAAGACGCCTCCGACCAGGACGAGCAGCAGGTTCGGGATGCTGATGGCCAGGAACACGATCGACAGCGCCGTCGGGACGTTGCTGATCGTGTAGACCTGCCACGCGAGCGCGACGTGGAAGAACCCGTCGCCCAGCAGCGACGCGATGCTGCCGGCGGAGACGAGGGCGAAGTCGCGCCGCCGGAGCGGCCGCAGCATCCGCGAGGCGGCCAGCCGCTGGCGGAACGTCATGCGCCGATGATCAGGCAGATGCCCGAGCCGCGTCGCGGACGGACGGATGCGCTGCTGGCCGCGTCGGTCAGAACGCGGCCAGGCGGGACAGGTGGCTGGAGATGGTGATGTGGCTGGACCAGTTGCGGGTCGGCTCGCCGACGGAGCGGGCGGGCCGGGTGGCCGGGGTGGCGACCTTCCGAAGCTCGCGGGCGATCCGCAGCTCCGACTCGGTCGGGCGAAGCTCGGCGAGGCGGTGCTCCAGGTTGAACATCGAGGCGATCATTTCGAGGCGCTCCTTTCGGTGTTTCGGTTGGTGATTAGCAGGATGGCACATCTACTTACTAAATGTCAATACCAACTTTCGAGAACGTGAGAAACAGAATCGCGAAGCACCAATTCGCGCTCGATTTAGCGCAATTCGAGCGCAGAGACCAAACGAACGCGACCACCTCCGTCCCCGGTGCACCGCCTGTGTCACGATCTCGGCGTGCTCGTCGAGTCGGTCCCGAACTACTCGGAAGGGCGGCGGCTTGACGTCGTCGACCTCCTCGCGGAGGCCGTCGAAGGGACGCCTGGTGCCTACCTCCTCGATCGCACCAGCGACGCCTCGCATAACCGCTCGGTCCTGACCATGGCGGGGGAGGCGCCCGCCGTGGAGGCGGCCCTCGAGGCAACCTTCGAGCTCGCGGTCGAACACCTCGACATGGAGCTGCACAGCGGGGAGCACCCGCGGATCGGGGCGGTCGACGTCGTGCCGTTCGTGCCCCTGGGCTCGACGACGATGGACGATGCCGTCGAGCTGGCACGTGCGTTCGGCGAACGGATCGCCGAGCGGTTCGGGATCCCGGTCTACCTCTACGCGCGCGCGGCGACGCGCCCGGAGCGGGTCCGACTCGCCGACGTGCGCCGCGGCGGCTACGAGGGCGTTCGCGACGACCTTCTCGCAGGCGTGGCGGATCGCACACCTGACTTCGGGCCAACAGCGACCCACGCTCGCGCAGGCGCCGTCGCCGTTGGGGCCCGGCCGTTCCTCATCGCCTGGAACATCAACCTCGACACGGACGATGTCGACGTCGCGAAGCGCATCGCGCGGAGCGTTCGCGAATCGGGCGGCGGGCTGCCGGGCGTGCAGGGCAACGGCTTTTTCATCGAGGAGCTCGACGCCGCCCAGGTATCGATGAACCTCCTCGACTTCCAGCGGACGCCGATGTGGCAGGTGTGGGACGAGGTGGCGAGGCTCGCGGCCGATGAGGGCGTCACCCCGGTGGAGTCGGAGCTGATCGGGCTCGCGCCGCAGGCCGCATTCGATGCCGTGGCCGAGCACGCCGGCGTTGCCACCGGTGTCACGCGGGCGCCACCGCGGGCGCCGAGGTGGGTGAGGACGCGGACGCGGCGGCGAGATTCGCCGCTGCCGCGAGCTACCTCCGGCTGCGCGACGCGGACCCCCTGATGGTCCTCGAGCAGCGAATCGTCGCCGCGCGAGCCCAAGACCCGCTCGAATCTCGCTGACGTGGCCTCCAACGGGCTTCGGCTGCTCCAGGGCGGTCGCGCATCGGACGGCCTGCCGGGCCTGCTGATCGAGAACGCGGCCGAGGTCGCGACGCTCGCCGGCGGGCTGCGGGTCGGCTCGCGGATGGACGACCCGGCCGTGATCTCGGCGCCGGGTGGCGATGCCCGCCACGAAACGGCGCCCGCGGTTGCCACGTGGGAGGGCCGGATCCTTGCCGCCGGGCCGCGCAACGACCTCCTCCAGGCGCTCGAGGGGAGCGGCTATCCAACGGCTCGGTTCGCCCGCCTCGACGCGATGGGCGGCACCGTCACGCCCGGGCTCATCGACCCGCACACCCACCTGCTGTTCGGCGGCTCCCGCGAGAACGAGCTCGTCCTCCGCCAGCGAGGCGCCGACTACCTCGAGATCCTCCAGGCGGGCGGCGGGATCCTGTCGACCGTCGCGGCGACGCGGGCCGCGACCGAGGACCAGCTGCTCGAGCACGGCCGTCGCTGGCTCGGCGAGATGCTCGCCCACGGGACCACCACGATCGAGGCGAAGTCCGGCTACGGCCTCGACCTCCCATCCGAGCTGCGGCTGCTCGAGGTGGCGCACCGGCTCGGCAAGGAAGGCCCGATCGACGTCCACCCGACTTGGCTCGGCGCCCACGCGGTGCCCCCGGAGTTCCGGGCCCGTCCCGACGGCACGGAGGCCTACGTCCGGCACCTGCTCGAGGAGCAGCTGCCCGGCGTCGCGGCACAGGGTCGGGCGAAGTTCGCCGACGCCTTCTGCGAGCGCGGGGTCTTCAGCCCGGCACAGTCGCGGCGGGTGCTGCGCGAGGCGGCGCGGCTGGGGCTGCCAGCCGCGGCTCCACGCCGACGAGCTGGCCCCGAGCGGCGGCGCGGAGCTCGCCGCGGAGCTCGGTGCCCTGTCGGCGGACCACCTCGCGGTGCCCTCGCCCGCCGGCATCGACGCCCTCGCCGCCGCGGCCGGCAGCGGGCCACCCGGTCGTCGCGGTCCTCCTCCCCGCGACAACGTGGTTCCTCATGCACGACGAGATCGCGCCGGCGCGAACGTTCATCGATCGAGGGGTCCCGGTCGCGCTCGCGACGGACTTCAACCCGGGCACCTCACCGACCGCGAGCCTGCCCTTCGTCCTGACCGTCGCCTGCCTGACGCTGAAGCTCACGCCGTCCGAGGCGCTCGCCGCGGTCACCGTCAACGCCGCCGCGGCGCTCGGGATCGGCGACGAGGTGGGCTCGATCGAGAGCGGGCGCCAGGCCGACCTCGCGATCTGGGCCGTGCCGACCCACCGCCAGATTCCCTACTGGCCGGCCGCGGACCTGATCCGGGCGGTGGTCAAGCGCGGGGCGGGTCGTGCTGGAGCGCGAAGCGGCGACGCGCTAGAGCCTTCCCGCGCGATTCCAGGAGCACGGCCGTCGTCTCGGACGGGAGCGTCGAGATCGTCACAGCGAGCTTCGCCTGGGGCGTGGGCTCCCCGCCCATCTCGTGGAAGAACTTCGCCAGCGCCTCGGCGCAGTCGGCCTCGTCCGGGCAGACCGGCATGGCCACGACGATCTTGGGGTCGAGCTGGGCGATCAGCTCCGCGGTCTTCGTCGCGTTGAGGGTCCCCCCGACCGGGACGCAGGCGATGTCGACCGAGCCGATGTCCCCGAGCTCCTCCTCGGTCAGCAGGTGGCCGACGTCGCCGAGGTGGATCGTGTGCAGGCCGTCGAGCTCGACCACGAACGCCGTGCCCGGCCGCGCTTCGCGCCCTGCGTCGTCGTCGCGGAAGGTCCGAACGCCGGTCAGGAGGACGTCCTTGACCTCGTACTCGCCCGGGCCGTCGAGGGCGAAGCTGCTCTCGAGGCTGCTCGGCAGGACCGTCTTGCCGTCGCGCGGTCCGGCGGCCCTTGGCCTTGGCCAGCGGCGCGTCGTCGGGGTGGCTGTACGTCGCGATGTCGGCCGGTGATCCCGCGGCCCGTCGGCCCGACGATCGACTGATAGGCGTCCGCGACGACGACGGCATCGCGCCCCCGCAGCCGCACGCACGTCTGCCCGTACCAGGTGATCTCCATCCCCTGATTCTGACAGACACCGCCGGTCTCCGCCGATTGCCGCGTGGTTGCGACCGGCGGTCGCGCGTGCGGCGCCGGCGCCTGCAGGCCAGTCGCACGCGAGCGGGGCGTCGCGTGCCGAGGCGGCGGCGGGCGCAGAGCGACAGGACCCGTCGGTCGAGCGAATCGCGGGACAAAAAAAGACCGGGAGCACCTGCCCAATCGGTGCCCCCGGTCGGAGGGAGGGAGGATGGAACCTCGAAGGTTCGTCCGTCACCGAGACTATGCCGCGTGGTTCAGACCCAAGGCGCCATCCGATTAAGAAACCCCAACGGACCGATCGTCCGGGGGACGGCGGCCGGCGATGCCCGCGTAGGATCGCCGCCCGATGCGCTCGATCCCCGCGTCCCGCCGCGTCCCGCTCGCTCGCCCTCGGCGCGATCCTGGCGCTCGCCGGCTGCGGGACGGATCACGCCGTCTGCCGCGCCATCCGCGGCCGCGCCGTCGCCCGCCGCGACGCCGACGCCGACGCCGCCGGCCCGCGGCCGAGATCTACGCCGAGATCCGCGCCGCGGTCGAAGCCATCCGCGGCCTCGAGCCGACCAAGGCGTCGAGCCGGTCGCCCTCGACGAGACGCAGCTCCGGGCCAACCTCACGGCCGAGTTCGACCGCGAGAACACCGCCCGGAGCTGGAGCTCGCCGAGGATCTCCTGATCACCCTCGGGCCTCCTGCCCGATGGCGCGAGCCTCCGGACGATCATGCTCGACTTCCAGACCGGCCAGGTCGCGGGCTACTACTCGCCCGACAAGGACGAGCTGTTCGTCGTGAGCCGCTCGGGCGGCGCTCGGGCCCGACGGAGATGGTGACCTACGCCCACGAGTTCACCCACCAGCTCCAGGACCAGCGGATCGACCTCGAGCTCGCTCGGCCTCGACGCCGTCGACCAGAGCGACCGGCAGCTCGCGCGCCTGGCGCTGGTCGAGGGCGATGCAGTCTCGGTCCAGAGCCCTGGATGATGGCGCAACCTCACGCCGAGGCAGCTCGGCGAGCTCCTCGGGGCGTCGCTCGACCCGAAGGCCATCGAGGCGCTGCAGAACGCGCCGCCGTATCGTTCGCGAGACGGCGCTCTTCCCGTACCAGGACGGCCTCGGCTTCGTCGACGCCCTCGTCGGCGGGGTGGCTACGACGCGCGTCGACGCCGCCTTCGAGGATCCGCCCGACTCGACCGAGCAGGTCCTCCACCCCGAGAAGTACCTCGACACGCGAGGCGCCCGATCGAGGTCGCGATTCCCGCCGGCGTCGCCGGCGGCCCTCGGCAGCGGCTGGACCGCCGCCGGCCAGGACACGCTCGGCGAGCTGATCCTCGCGGATCTGGCTCAGCCAGGGCGGCGTTCCGCGGCGCGGAGGCCGACGCGGCCGCCGCTGGCTGGGGCGGCGATCGACTGGTCATCCTCCGAGGACCCGACGGCGCGGTCGGCATCGGGATCGATGACGACGCTGGGACACGTCGGCCGACGCGGCGGAGTTCCTGCGACGCGCCGCAGCGGCCGCCGTGGCGCACGGACCGCCCGCCGGGCGTGGTCGCCTCCGACGGCCTGCGGACCGTCCTCGTCGCCGTGGGCGACCGCTCGGCCGACATCCTCGCCGCGCTGGGCGACTGACCCGGCGGCTCCGCTCGGAGCCGGACCGAGCGAGGCCGGCCGGGCCTACATCGCGTCGGGCGCGGAGATCCCCAGGAGCCCGAGGGCGTTCGCGAGCGAGATTCGCGTCGCATCGACGAGGGCCAGGCGCTGCGCGGACAGCTCCGGCGCGTCCGGGTCCACGACCCGCGCGTCGCGGTAGAAGGCATGGAACGCGGTTGCCAGCTCGGTTGCGTACGTGGTGACGCCCTGCGTCTCCTGCGCCGTGGCCGCGTCCTCGATCACCTCCGGCAGCCGAGCGGCGATTCTCGCCAGCGTGCCCTCCGGGCTCGCCCGCGAGCAGGCCGCTGCCCTCGAGCGCCGCAACGGGCGCGAGGCCCGTGTCTGCCGCCTTTCGCAGGATCGAGGCGATTCGCGCGTGCGCGTACTGCACGTAGTAGACCGGGTTCTCGCTCGACTGCTTCTTCGCGACCTCCAGGTCGACCTCCATGTTGACGTTCGCGCCACGGCTCGCGAAGTACCAGCGGGCGGCGTCGACGCCGAGCTCCGCCAGGAGGTCGTCGAGGGCGATGAACGTCCCGGCCCGCTTCGACATCGAGAGCTCCTTGCCGCCCTCCACGAAATGGACCCAGCCGGTGAGGATCATCTCGACGCGGTTCTTGTCGAAGCCCATCGCCTCGGCGGCATTGCGGTTGCGCGCGACCGTGCCGTGATGGTCGGCGCCCCAGATGTAGATCAGGTGGTCGAAGCCACGGCTGAACTTCTCGGCGACGTAGCCGATGTCGGCCGCGAAGTAGGTCATGCTCGCCGTCCGACCTGATGAGCACGCGGTCCTTGTCGTCGCCGAAGGCGGTCGAGCGGAACCAGGTGGCGCCGTCCTGCTCGTAGAGGTGGCCGCCGGCCCGGAGCTTCTCGAGCGATCGATCGACCCACCCGCCGTCGTAGAGGCTCTGCTCGGTCGTCCAGACGTCGAAGCGAACACCGAGGTTGGCGAGCGAGGCCTCGATGCCCGCCCGGATCCGGTCGGAGGCCCAGCGCCCGGCCGCCCAGGCGCGCTCGTCCTCGGCCATGCCGGCGGGCGCGACGTCGTCCCGCAGCTCGGGGGCGAGCTCCACGACGTACTCGCCGTGGTAGCCGTCCTCGGGGACCTCGCGGCCCTCGCGGATGGCGATGATCGACTTCCCGAGGTTCGCGACCTGCGCACCCGAGTCGTTGAAGTAGTACTCGCGCGTGACTCGTTGCCCGCCGGCCTCGAGCACCCGCGACAGCAGGTCTCCGACGAATGCCCCGCGCGCGTTGCCGACGGTGAGCGGCCCGGTCGGGTTCGCGGACACGAACTCCACGTTCACGTGGCGCCCGGTCGCGCCGTCGCCGCCCGGGGCGCCGTCCGCGCCCGCGGCGCCGTCCGCGCCGGTGGTGGCGCGGCCCCACTGTGCTGGATCTCGCCGAGCCCGATCGAGCATCGCCTCGAGCGCACCATCGGCGAAATGGAGATTCACGAAGCCTGCGCCCGCGGCCTCGGCGGCCGCGATGACGCTCCCGGCGCCGCTCGAGCTCGACGTCAGCTCGGCCACGAGGGCCGCCGCGATCGCCGATGGCGCCATCCGCATCGGCTTGGCGAGCCGCAGCGCGACGTTGGACGCCAGGTCGCCGTGCTCGGGGTTTGCCGGCCGGGCGACCTCGACCTCAACGGCCCGCGCCGCCGGCGAGTCCGGGAGGCGGCCGGAATCGATGGCGCGCGCGAGGGCCTCGCGAACCGAGTCGCGGGCCGATCGGCGGAGCGTCCCCGTCATCCCCGCGCCGTTTGAGGTCACCACGCTGGCATGGTACTGACGACTGGCCGACCCCTCGGCGCTCACCCAGCGTTGCCTCGGCGTTACCGCGCCATGAACGGAAGTCCTGCCCCATTGACGGCGGCGTGGTGCACTTGTCGACGGAACGCACCGAATTCCGTGTCGGAAGGGGCAGTTCAGGTTCAATTTGTGCGGTTAGGGGGGTTCCGGAAGTACTAGACGGTGTATAGGCCTTCAGGCACACTACGGCTCCGGTTGAGCCCATTTCGGGTGCCGGAGGACTTCGGCGGAGGTACCGCAAGGTGCGCCCAAGGAAGTCGGGACTCATCAGGTCCGGTCCATTTGTACGGGATAGCGGAGGGATCATCGATCCAATGAACAAGCTCATGAAGCAGGTGGCGGTCAGCTCGGCTGCGCTCGCGCTCGTCTTCGCGATTGCGGGGACCGCCAGCGCCGACCCGGTCTGGGCGACGGTCACCGGTCACGCACCGCACTCTGCGGACAACAACCACGAAGACACCTGGGGCGACAACTGCTTCAAGTACGACGCAGGTGAGGGTGACCTCGGCGTCGACTGGCAGACGTACGAGCTCAAGCACAACTACAGCCTCGTCGTCGTGAAGGCCGGCTCGGGCGATAGCGCCAACACCCTCTTCGGCGACAGCCCGTCGGCCGGTGAGACCGTCTGGGCCGACACGAACGGGAGCAACGCCTACGACGAGGGCGACAAGGACATCAGCCACATCATCTTCTGTGATGAGTCGGACGACGAGACCACCTCGACCACGTCGTTCGAGAGCAGCCAGGAGTCCACGACGGAGTCGACGACCGAGTCGACGACCGAGTCCACGACCTCGTTCTCGAGCAGCGAAGAGTCCACGACGGAGTCGACGACCGAGTCCACGACCGAGTCCACGACCGAGTCCACGACCTCGTTCTCGAGCAGCGAAGAGTCCACGACGGAGTCGACGACCGAGTCCACGACGGAGTCGACGACCGAGTCCACGACGGAGTCGACGACCGAGTCCACGACCTCGTTCACGAGCAGCGAAGAGTCGACCACCGACTCCCAGTCCAGCTCGAGCACGACCTCCTTCAGCGACTCTGTCTCGGACAGCACGACCCAGCCGCCCACCGACACGCTCGGTGAGACCGGTTCCGGCCAGCAGTCCGGTGGCATGTGGCTCCTGCTCGCGGCGCTCGGCGTCCTCGCCGGCTCCGTGATCGTCCTGACCCCTTCGAAGGCGAAGAGCCAGGACTAGCCGCAGTCCCGACAGGGACCTGACCAGCAGACCCAGAGAGGGCCCGGGATCTTCCCGGGCCCTCTCTCTTGTGTCCGCGGAGTCCTCGCTCCGCAGTCCGCGGATCCGCGAGCTCCCGATCAGCCCGCCGCGATCGACTCCTGTACATCGCGCCAGAGCTGGACCCCGTCGACCTCGATCGGCGGACGACCCAGCAGGTCGGTGAACAACTCCACCATCTCCGACCTGTAGCGCAGGGGACCGATGACGACGACGGACGCTCCGATCCTCGTCAGGTCCTCGAGCGCGTCGGCACGATCCTCCGCCGACAGCACGTGCCTGATGCCGCGATCCTGAACATCCATCATCAACCGGGCAAGGTGCCCGGGCGGCGGACCGTATCGCGGTAGGCCTTCGGAGTCGGGGACGTAGACGTAGCCCTCGTGCATCCGGGGCCGGGCCTCGGCGAATGCCGCCCAGAGCATCGGATCGGCGCCGGCGCCGTTGGTGAACCAGGGCGCGAACAGGATGACCTCGTCGTCGGCGATGCCCTGCTGGTCCCACCTCGTGAAGAACTGTCGGGGTCGGCGAGGTGGACGAGCGAGCCGGGGCGGGGAGCAGGAAGACGAGGGCGAGGCCGATGGCGCCAAGACGCATGACCGCCCGTCGTCGCGGAAGTGTCGACGCCCGATCGATCGCGATGGCCAGCATCACCGCAATCGCGAGCCACATGTACAGGGTCAGCCGGCCCGGCAGCGCATGCTCGATCAGGGGCAGGTCGCCGATCGGCTCCCAGAGCGTGGGCACGGTGTAGGGCTCGGTGCCGATGTAGACGTCCGGGCCGAGCGAAAGCGCGAGCAACAGGACTCCCATGAGACCGGCGACGACGACGCGACGATCACGACGCGTGCCCGATGACGATCCAGGCGAGGACGACCAGCATCGGCAGCCCGATGTAGCCGGTCGCCTCGTGATGGAGGCCACTGAACTCGTCCGAAATGGCCGTCGCCCGCTCGGGCGCGAGCAGCGTGTAGTCGGTGGGCAGGATGACGTTGAGAAGGTCCGTGGAGAATACCGCCGGCGGCTGGACCTGGCCCTGGATCTGCTGTGGACCGAAGAACTGGACCGCGAGCGGAAGGCCGCCGATCAGGAGGAACATCGCGACGCCCGGGATGACCGACCGGAGCAGTCGGCGCGTCGATTCGATGGTCGCGGCCACGCTCGTAGACGACGATCCCATGACAAGCACCAGCAGCAGACCCGCCAGGGCGCTCGTAGCGAGGATCTCCTCGAAGGTCAGCAGCTGGATCGCGCCGACGACGCCGAGGACGACGCCGAGCATCTCGGGGCGATAGCGCCGCCGCACCGCCAGCTCGTCCAGGATGATCAGGAACAACGGCGGCGCCCAGACATGGACCATGTTGAGATGCAGCGCCGTGTGGGAAGCCACGAACGGCGAGAACGCATAGAGCGCTCCGCCGACCAGCGGACCGAGCGGTCGCTCCGTATACCGTCGGAGCGCCGCGTAGCAGGCCAGGCCGCTCAGGGAGATCCCCGCCAGGACAGCGATGTTGTAGGCGAAGATCGGTCCAGTGCCACGGGTCAGCGGCGAGATGAGCATCCCCAGCAGGGGCATCGAGGCATTCCACATGAGGTTCGCGCCGTTGGGGGCGTTGAGCCGATCGGTCGAGCAGCGGGTTCTGCCCGAGCTCGAGCGCGGTCAGCGGCCAGGCGAGGAACCACATGAACTGCTGCGGGTCGCAGCAGTTGCCGATCCAGTGGCTGGCCGGGGTCCCGCCAGGTTTCCGACGTGAAGAGGAAGCCAGCATCAGGTAGACGAGCAGGGCTCCGACGAGCTCGCGAACCGTCGCGGCTGGGGGTGCTCCGACGGCGTCTGACGCGGTGGTCTTGGGCCCCGTCTCGACCGGCGCCGAGCTGCGCCCGCCGGACCCGTCACGGAACCTGCCGGAATGGAAGAGCGCAATGAAGCCGACGAGGTACAGACCCAGGTAGCCCCAGCGAACGAAGCGCGGCAGGCCGGCGCGCGTCAGCAGCAGCGCCAACCCGACCGCCAGCGAGGGTACGAGGGGCAGTGCGTAGTAGATGTACATGATCCTGGGCGTGAGCAGGGCCAGCAGCACGTACGGCAGGTAGTTGGCAGCCCCCCAGGTCAGCGCCCACAGTGCGAGGCGATCCCGGGTCCGCCAGGCATACCAGCCCATGAACAGCGTCGCGATCGGGATGGCGCTTGCGAGCAGCGGGTTGAGGGCGCCGCGAAAATCGATCGTGGCGAACTTCCGCACGATCTCTTCGCCCTCTCGGACCGTGGTGTCGGCCCGGAAGTAGGTGATCTGGCATTCGTTGAAGAGCCATTGCCACGGCCGACTGTCGATCTCCGGGCAGATGCCGACGGTCAGCGGTGCCTTCAGGTTCGCGCCGTAGGTGATGATCCGGGCGATGTGGTCGACCGGTGACGGGAACTGCGACAGGGTTGCGTCGAGCACGGTCAGCCCGCCGAGCATGATCGAGATCGTGATCACGACGAACCCGACCGGCCCCCGGATGTCACCGAGGGGGATCCGCCGCGCGCGCCACCAACCTGGCCCTTCCGTCGCGAGCAGGTAGAGGGCCACGGCGCCCACGCCGTAGATCGCCGTGATCTTGATGAGAAGGGCGATCCCCATGGCCACTCCGGCCAGGATCCAGCGCCGCCGCAGCGCGAGCCAGGATCCGATGAGCAATGGCGCGAGGACCAGGATGTCGAGGGTCCCGATGCGCCCGTGAACCAGCGTCAGGTTGTCGAACGCCACGAGGCCGGTCACCAGGATCGGCAGCCACGCGGACTTGCCGGTGTCGCGCGCGATCAGGTAGAGGGCGACGAGCGCGAGCATGCCGGCAATCACGCTCGGCAGGCGCCACCCGAGGCCCGTATCGCCGAGCACGGACATCGAGGTCGCGATCAGCAGCTTCCCCAGGGCCGGGTGCTCGGTATTCGGATCGAAGCCCGGCGCTGCGTCGGCATAGTGGTTCGTGGCGGGCAGCCCCAGGATGACGCGGGCCGCGTTGACGTAGTACGCCTCGTCGAAGACCGGCCCATCCGGGAAGTTGAGCCAGACGCCGCGAAGGACGAGCGCCACCAGCAGCAGGGCGCCGATGGCCCGTACAGGGTCGCGGAGGGTGGCGAGCCCGAGCGCGACGAGGCGTCCCGCGCGACTGGTCCGGATGGCAGCGGCGCTGCGGCGGAGGCGGGCACCCGCGGGCGGCGGCGCCGTGGATTTAGCGGGCTCTGGAGACTCGGCGGGCTCGAGCGGCTCGGCGTTGGTCTCCACGCGTCCTCCGTGCAGGGATCGCGCGAAGGGTAGCGGAGGCCGAGGGGCTACCGACCGGCGGATGGCGCCGGAGCGTGATCAGGGCCGGTTTGCACGCCCCGGGACGTCGGGCTTGTTCGGCTTGTCCGGCTTGTTCGGGTTCTGGGGATTCGGGTGGTTCGGGTTCTGGGGGTTCTGGTTCTGGCCGGGCGGCGTCGCAGGCTTGTTGTTGGACTTTTCCTTCTTCTCCTTGACCTTCGTCACGGCCTTCTCGCTCGCCTGGATCGCGTGGTTCACGGCGTTCTGGCGGGCGACCTCGGTCGGGAGCCGCTGCGAGAGCTCGGTCAGCTTGGCGATGTGCTTCTCCAGGACCGCCTCGAAGTGCGCGAGCCGGGTGAAGTCGTCGCCGGCGTCGGCAATCGTCGCGTCGATCTCGGTCTGGAAGGCGGTCAGCGCGGCCGCGAGGCCCGCTGCGTCGCCCCTGGCTGCAGCTGCCTCCGCCTCGACGAGGCGCTCGTCCAGGTGCTGCTCGTGGGATGCGAGCCGGGCGTCGATCTGGGTCGGCAGGAACGCCTGCTCGAGCGCGACGCGGGCGCCGTAGAACGGGCTGCCCGGTGGCGCCGCGGTCACGGTTGCGCCGATCCCGAGCGAGAGGATCCCGGCGAAGCCCAGCGCGAACGCCGGACGGGCCAGATGGGCAAGCGTGAACCGCGGGAACGCGAAGCGGCGAGGCGCGGGCTGCCCCGCGGCAGTGGCAGCAGTGGCGACCTGGGCGACGTGGCGGCGCTCCGCGGCGCGGGCGGCCAGGGCTGCATCGGCCTCGAGCATGACGGCGGCGCGCATCCGCGAGAGGATCGGGCCGGTCGGGGTCAGGCGCGCTTGCGCGTAGGCATCGAGGATGTCCTCGACCTCGTCGATCCCGACGAGCTCGGGATGGCCGTACGCGCTCACGACCGGACCTGCACGACGGCCGCTGTGGCGGCCCCGACCGAGTTCAGTGCGTCGGACGCGATCTCGATCCCGAGCGACCGGCGGAGTGCGGCAATCGCGCGGAACTGGAGGCCCCGGATGGTGCCTTCCTGGCGACCCATCGCAGTGGCGGCCTCGAGGACCGAAAGCCCGGCGAAGAAGCGCAGCTCGATGACCTCTCGTTGGTCGTCGGTCAGGTCCCGGAGCGCCAGTGCGACCTTGTCGAGGTCGTCCCTGAGGGCCGCTCGCGCCTCCGGCCCCGGATCGTCGGTCTCCCGAGCCACCGCAACCACGAGCGAGAGATGGTCCTTGCGCGTTCGTGCCTGATCGATGATCGCGTTCCTGGCCAGCCTGAAGAGCCAGCCCCCGAACGGGATGCCCCGCGCCTCGTAGCGCGGAAGTGCTTCCAGGGCCTTGACGAAGACGAGCTGCGTCAGGTCCTCCGCGTCACTCGGGCTGTTGACGCGGCTGGCGATGAACCGATGGATCGGCCCGGCAAAGGCATCGAAGATCGCCCCGAACGCCTCGGCGTCACCCGCCTTGGCATCGGCGACGAGCCGATCAAGCGTTTCGTCGTCCATTGGGAAACGAGAATCCGTAGCGGACGTTAGGTGTGCAAGGCGTCAACGGTACCGATCGAGGTGCCAGCGGACACCTGGATGCGGACCCGTTCGCCGCCGCGCCGGAACGTCAGCGCCTCGAAGCCGGCGGCGGGGTGGCGGTACGACTCGTCCAGTCGTGCGGCGAACGACGCACGGGAATGGGCATCCGACCCGACAACCACTCGCTCTCCCCCCAGCTGGCGACACCGCGCAACGACGGCCGCCGAAGGATAGGTCCCGGCACCCGGTGACCTCAACCCGCTGCCTGGTACCTCTGTCCTAGGACCACGCTCACATGGTCGACCGGATGCACCACTTCCTGTGGTTGGGCAGGGTGTGCCGTGGGCCGGTTTGGGGCCGTTCGTCATGGGTTAGTGGTACTGGACCCGAAGTAGGACCCCGGCGAATGATGGCCGTCCGCCGGCGGGCCGCCCCGCCAGTGGCTTCGAGGGAGGCGGACGCATCCGCGATGTCGGATGCAAGGGAGGCAGGGGGATGACGGGAACGAAGCACAAGCGGCGTATTGGCGCCGCACTCGGCGCCATGGTCCTCACGTATGGGGTCGCGGGCGTTGCGCTTGCGAGCAGCGCGGCCCCCGCGGGCTCGAGGATCGCCGCCGCCGGCGTGGTCGAGACATGCGGCATCGTGCCGCTCGATGTCGAGCTCATCATCGATACGTCCGGCAGCATGGGCAACAACTCCAGCAACGGGAAGACCCGCCTGGCATGGGCCAAGCTCTCGGCCAAGCAGCTCGTCGATGACCTCGACGGCAGCGGCCTCAGCGTCGGTGGCACCGGCCATCACGTCGGCCTCACGAGGTTCTGGGGCACCAGCGCCTCGGTGGTCACGTCGATCGGCGCCGGTGACGACGCGTCGGACGTCAAGGACGACATCGATTCCCTGTCGTCGGCCGGCAACACGCCGCTCGACGCCGGCATGTCGGCAGGCGCCGGCGATCTCAGCGCCAACGGGCGCGCCGGCGTGAAGCAGGTCGTGATCCTGCTCAGCGACGGGCGGCCGTGGCCCGACCAGGGACCCAACGACGGCGAGTGGGCGACCAGCTCCGCCGGGCCTCGCCCGACGGCCGCCGAAGGCGCCAGCTACCTCGGCTCCGCCGACGTCGCCATCTCGGTGGCGCTCGGCAACGGTGGGTCGAACGGCACAGCGAATGAGCTCGATCTGGCGCTCATGGCGCTGATCGGTCCCGACGGGGCGTACAACGTCGTCAACGGCGACGAGCTGCCCGACGTCTTCACCAACATCTACGAGCAGATCGCCTGCCCGCCGCCGCACCTCGTCGCCGCGAAGGCGGTCGACAAGGACGTGTCGGCGCCGGGTGAGACCCTCAACTACACCATCAGCCTCAGCAACGACGGCGGCTCGGATGCGACCGGCGTCGAGGTCCATGACGACATCTCGAGCCTCCTGGCCCACGGCACGTTCGACAGCTGCGACCACGGCTGCACGAACGATGCCGACTCCGTCGACTGGACGGGCCTGTCCGTCCCGAACGGTGGGTCGATCGAGCTCCATTTCTCGATCGATCTCGCCGCCGACGGCTGGGAGGATGGCACCACGGAGCTGCCGAACACGGTCGTCGTGCCCGAGTCGAACTGCTCGGCCGACAGCCAGGACCCGGACTGCTCCGTGCTGACGACGGTCACCCTCGAGCGCGAGGTCGAGGAGACCACGTCCGAGCAAACGAGCACCACCTCCGAGCAAACGAGCACCACGACCGAGGAGACGACCACGACCGAGGAGACGACCACGACCGAGGAGACGACCACGTTCGAGACGAGCATCGAGTCGACGACCTCGTCCGAGTCGACCTCGTCCGAGTCGACGACCTCGTTCGAAAGCAGCATCTCTTCGACGACGGACCCGTCGCAGACGGTCACCCAGCCGCAGACGGACACGCTCGAGCGTGGCTCCGGGCAGCAGTACGGTGCCCTCTGGTTCCTGGTCGCAGCGATCGGCGCCCTCGCCGGATGCGTCCTGATCCTCGCCCCGCCGCGCGGGAAGAGCGACAAGTAGCCGCGGGTCCCAGCAGGGACCACATCGCGAACCATCCGAGGGCCCGGGTCATCGACCCGGGCCCTCGTCTCTGTCACGGCCCACGACGTCGATTGCGCGCGGCGCCAGCGGGATCTCGGCGCGCCCGAAGGCCAGCGTCTCGTAGCCCGCGGCAGCGAGATGGCGGTATGACTCGTCGAGCCGCGCGGCAAACGAACCGCGGGAGTGGGCATCCGACCCGACGACGACCCGCTCTCCCCCCAGCTGGCGATACCGCTCGACGACGGCTGCCGATGGATAGGTCTCGGCACCGGGGTAGCGCAAGCCGCTGCTGTTGACCTCGAGCGCCGCTCCGGATTCGACGATCGCGAGCATGGCCGGCTCCTGGAGGTCGGGACGTTCGGCGAGATCGGCCGCCGTGATGAACGGGTGGAGGTAGCGCTTGACGACGTCGAGGTGGCCGATGGTGTCGAACAGGCCCGACCGCGCCGCCGCGATGATCTCCGTGTAGTAGGGCTCCAGGATCTCGTCGAGCGACCGCCCCTCGATGAACGACCGGACGCGGGACGGCCAGTACGGCGACTCGGGCCAGTCGTGGACCGAGCCGATGACGTAGTCGTAGCGGTACCGGGCGAGGTGGTCGCGGACGTCGGACTCCCAGCGCCGGTTGTAGGTGAGCTCCGCCCCGAACCGGATGACGACGCCCTGCTTCGCCCAGCGCTCGGCGGCGTCGCGGACAACTCGCTCGCGATCCTCGTAGCGGGTGTATTCGTAGGCCGGATCCCGCGGATCGAAGTCGACGTGGTCGGTGATCGCGATCTCGGCGATCCCGCGCTCGACCGCCTGCGCCGCATAGACGTCGATCGGGACGGAGCTGTCCGGCGACTGGTCCGTATGGAGGTGGGCGTCGAGGGGCACGTTGCGCGCCTGGCGCTCGGCGCCCGCCGGAAGATCCAGCGTCACCCGGAGATGATGCCCAACTCCCTGCCGACGCGGCCGAAGGCGGTGAGCGCCCGGTCGAGGTGCTCGTCGGTCAGGGCCGCGGTCACGATCGTCCGGAGTCGCGCCTGGTCGAGCGCGACTGTCGGGAACACGACCGAGGTCGCGAAGACGCCCTCCTCGAACATCCGGCCGGAGAACCGGATCGCGGCCTCCGAATCGCCCACGATGATCGGCGTGATCGGCGTCTCAGAGCGACCGGTGTCGAACCCGAGCCGGGTCAGCTCGGCCTTGAAGCGCTTCGTGCTCGCCCACAGCCGCTCGATCCGCCAGGGCTCCTCCTCCATCACCCGGATGGCCTCCCGGCACGCGGCGGCGTCGGCCGGCGGGTGGGACGTCGAGAACAGGAACGGCCGGGCCCGCTGGATCAGCAATTCGCGCATCGCCCGCGTGCTCGCGACGTAGCCGCCGAGGACGCCCATCGCCTTCGACATCGTCCCGACCTGGATGTCGACCCGGCCGTGGAGGCCGAAATGGTCGACCGAGCCGCGACCGTCGCGCCCGAGGACGCCAGAGGCGTGGGCATCGTCCACGAAGACCGCGGCGCCGACCTCCTCCGCCGCCTCGACGATCCCGGGCAGCGGCGCGATGTCGCCATCCATCGAGAAGACGCCGTCGGTCACGACGAGGATCAGCCGATACGGGCCCGAGCCGTCCGGGCGGCCCTTCTCGGCGGCCTCGCGGAGGATCGCGCGCAGCGCCTCGACGTCGCGATGCGGGAAGACCTTCCGAGGCGCCTTCGAGAGCCGCATCCCATCGATGATCGAGGCGTGGTTCAGCGCGTCCGAGACGATCAGGTCCTGCTCGCCGGTGATCGTCGGGATCACGCCGGTGTTGGCCGTGAAGCCGGACTGGAAGGTCAGGACCGCCTCGACGCCCTTGAACTCGGCCAGCTCGGCCTCGAGCTGCTCGTGCTCGGTCATCGTCCCGGCGATCGTTCGAACCGCGCCCGATCCCACGCCGAACTCGCCGATCGCCCGCAGCGCGGCGTCGCGGAGGCGCGGGTGGTGGGTCAGCCCGAGGTAGTCGTTGGAGGAGAGCGAGATCACCTCGCGACCGTCGACGACGGTCACCGGCCCCTGTGCGGCGCTCATCACGCGGAGCGGCCGGAAGAGGTGCTTCGCCTTGAGCTCTTCGATCTCGGCCTCGACGAACGCCAGTGGGTTCCGGCGCGTGGCGCTGGTCATGAGCCCGCCTCCTGCCAGTCCATGATGACCTTCCCGGCGTCGCCGGATCGGGCCGCCGCGAACGCCGCCTCGAACTCGGTGTATGGGAACCGGTGGGTGATCACGGGCTTGATGTCGATGCCGGCGCTCACCAGCACGGCCATCTGGTACCACGTCTCGTACATCTGGCGGCCGTAGATCCCCCGCAGCGTCAGCTGGTTGAACACGATCGTGTGGACGTCGAGCGAGATGTCGCCGGTCGGGATTCCGAGCTGGGCGAGCCTCCCGCCGTGGGCCATGTTGGCGATGGCGCCCTGCAGGGCGGCCGGATGGCCCGACATCTCGAGGACCACGTCGAAGCCCTCGACCATGCCGAGCTCCCGCTGGACGTCCTTGAGGTCGCGCTTCGTCGGGTCGACGGTGATCGTCGCTCCGAGCTTCTCGGCGAGCGCACGCCGGAACGCGATCGGCTCGGAGACGACGACGTGGCGGGCGCCGGCGTGCCGGACCACCGGGATCGTCATGAGCCCGATCGGGCCGGCCCCGGAGATGAGGACGTCCTCGCCGTGGACCTCGAACGCGAGGGCCGTGTGGACCGCGTTCCCGAACGGGTCGAAGATCGCGGCGACCTCCTCGTCGACCCCCGCCCAGTGGTGCCAGATGTTGGTCATCGGCAGGGCGACGTACCCGGCGAATGCGCCATCGCGCCCGACGCCGAGCCCGACGGTGTTCGCGCAGAGGTGACGCTGGCCGGCCATGCAGTGGCGGCATCGCCCGCAGGTGACGTGGCCCTCGCCGCTGACGAGGTCGCCCGGGTGGAAGTCGCTGACGTTCGAGCCGACCTCGACGATCTCACCGACGAACTCGTGGCCGATGACGAGCGGCGGCTGGATCGTCTTCGCGGCCCACGCGTCCCACGCGTCGATGTGGAGGTCCGTGCCGCAGATCCCGGTCTTGTGGACCCGGATCAGGACGTCGTTGATGCCGGCTTCCGGTCGGGGGACGTCGCGGAGCTCGAGCCCGGGCCCCGCCGCGACCTTGACCAGGGCCAGCATCGGGGTGGGTTCGCGATCCGGCCGGCTAGGGCGCGGTGGTCGCGGGCGCCGCGCTCCCGGTCGCCCCCGGGGCCGGCGAGGTTGCCGGGGACGTCGCGGGCGGCGCGGCCGGCGTGGCCGTGGGGGCGGCGGTCGGGGTCGCGGGGCCCGGCGGTGCCGTCGGGTTGGGGCACTGCTTCTCGGGGTTGAACTGCTCGGCGTTGCGGGCGTAGAACTCGAAGAGGAGCGCGTCGTCGATCTGGTCCATCGGCAGGACCACGTCCCAGACGAGGGCCGCGTAGTTCCAGGCCATGTCGTCGTAGCGGGCGATCACCGGCGTGAGCGGCCCCTTGGGAATCTTGCAGATCGGACTGTCGGGCCAGCGCGCCAGGAGGTCCGCGAGCTGCTGTTGCCCGGCATCCGTGCAGGCCGGCGCGGTCTGGCCCTCCGGGGCCCTGCACGAGTACAGCAGCACGATCGCGCCGTGCTCCAGGTTGTGGACCCAGCCGGGCGGTACGGCCTGGTCGCCCGGCCCGTAGAGGCCGCCACGGATGGGGCCCTGGCCGGAGCTGTTGTAGTGCTTGCCGCTGGCCGGCGGGCAGTAGCGGTAGGTCACCGTGTTGCCCGTTGCCTCGTGGAGGTGGCCCATGTCCGGCTGCACGTACCCGGGGGGCGGTGGCGTGACCGCGGGTGCCGGCGAGGCGCCGCTCGCGACCGGCCCGGGCGACGGCGCCACGAACGACGGCGCCGGCGTGGGGTCGAAGACGTTGGTGCAGGCGTAGGTCGGCCGGGTGAAGCCCACGTAGGCCATCCCGAGCAGGAGGACGAACACGAGGCCGCCGACGCCCCACAGCAGCCGCGAGCGGTGGCGCTCGAGGAACGACTGGCTCCGCGGAGCGGCGCGGCGAGAGCGTCGGCTCACCCGGGCTGGCGGGTTCGGTCGACGCGGGGGCGTGTTCAACAGGTCAACCTCGCTGGAGGTGGGTGGTCATCAGGGGGATCGAGCGCAAGAGTCTGCCAGATCGACCGCCAACCCGGCTGGAGCGGACATGGCTTCGGGAGCCTGCGGTCACGTCTGGTCGAGCCAGCCGCGGGCCCGCGGCGCCCGCAGGCCCCGGTAGAGCAGCAGTCCCAGCGCGGCGAGGAACACGGCCAGGATGACCTGGCCCCAGAGCACCGCCAGCGGGATCGCCGGGACCATCAGGCTCACGAGGCCCAGGGTCAGCCCGCGGGCCGCGGCCTTGCGCTGGAGCACGAGCGTGATCGTGAAGATCGTGTAGGCGAGCAGCGCCATCAGGACGACGCCTTCGAAGGTGATCGGGATCAGCACCGCCCGCTCCACCACCGGCCCGAGCGCGAGCGCCGCCCCGGCCAGGATCAGGAACGCGTAGACGAGGAAGAGCCCGACGCCCCAGGGCATGCCGCGGACGGAGACCACGTCTCGCATTGTGGCCGACGCAGGGCCCCTGCCGGGAAAGTTGCGTCCGGGTATTGACGCCCGTTGTCGTCGTCGCTACTGTCACTAAACCGGTTTTCTAAACCGGTTCAGCCGATCGGCGCCGTGGAGGATGGCAGCCCGGCTGCTGCTCCGGGGGCCCGCGTCGTCCCCGTCCTGGAGGAGCGCATTGGAGCGTCGACGACACCGGCCGCGCATCGCCGACGTCGCCCGTGAAGCGGGCGTCTCGAAGACCGCCGTGTCGTTCGCGTTCAACAGCCCGGAGCGCCTCTCCGCCGAGACCGCAGTCCGCATCCGCGAGGTCGCCGGCGCCCTCGGCTACCGCCCGAACCCCGTCGCGCGGATGCTCACCCAGCGCCAGACGATGACCCTCGGCGTCCTGACGCCCCAGGCCCTCGCCGTGATCTTCTCGAACCCGTTCTTCGCGCTGTTCAGCGAGGGCGTCGCGCACGCCGCCGAGGACCTCGGGTACGAGCTCCACTTCATCTCGCCGCTGCACGGCTCGCTGGCCCTCGCGGTCGGGCGCTCGACCGTCGACGGGGTCGTCGCGATCGGCCTCTCGGCCGACCACCCCGAGGTCGGCCAGATCAGGGGCGCGGGGCTGCCGATGGTCCTCGTCGACTCCGATGACCTGCCGGAGCACAGCTCGGTCGTCGTCGACGACGAATCCGGCGCCCGGACGGCGGCGGAGCACCTGCTGGCCCTCGGTCATCGCGACGTCGTGGTCATGGCCGTCGAAGCGCCCGAGCAGTCCCGAGAGGATGACGACGCGTCGCCGGCACTCACGCCCGCCGCCGCGGCAGCAGCGAGCCAGGCCGAGGGCGTGACGGCCCGCCGCCTCCGTGGCTACCGTGCCGCCTTCGAGGCTGCCGGCGCGACCATCCCTGCAGACCACGTGGTTGCAGGCCGCGCCTCGATCGAGGGCGGCGCCTCCGCGTTCCATCGCGCCTGGGGCCTCGGCCTTCGCCCGACTGCCGTCCTGGCGATGAGCGACGCGATGGCCATCGGCGCCATGAGCGCAGCCCGCGAGCTGGGCCTGCGCCTGCCCGACGACCTCAGCGTCGTCGGCTTCGACGACATCGACCTCGCCGCCCACGTCGACCCGCCACTGACGACGGTCCACCAGCCGATTCGCCAGAAGGGTGCCGACGCGGTTCGCCTCCTCCTCGCCGAGGTGGAGCAGCGAGAGGCGAATCGGCCCGAGCACCTCCGGCTGGAGACGCGGCTCATCGTCCGCGCCTCGACCGGGCCTGCCCCAGAAGGGCGCGGGATCGCGCCGCTCAAGCGGCAGGAGGTGCCGGGGACGAAGTGAGGTCGATGCGTGCGAACGGTGGCGGGGAGATGCTTCCCGGCCTGGCCGGCGCTCACAGGAACCGGCCTTCGGCCGGATCACGGCTTGATCATGGAGGATGCCCCAGGCGATGGGGCCCGAACCATCAGAGGAGACACCAGATCACATGAAGCAATCAATTCGACTCGCCGGGCTGCTCGCCGGCCTGGCCATCGTGGCCGGGGCCTGTGGGCCAACCGGCACCAGCTCGACTGCCCCGACGACGGGTCCAGCCGCCACCGGCGGCACGCCTGCCACGGCCGCGCCGCCGACGGCGGCCGCCTACCCCGAGGGCGACTTCGTCCTCACCTTCTGGACCAAGGAAGGCGAGGGCGACGGCAGCCTCCAGTACGTCCAGTCCCTGGCCGCCGCCTACACGGCGCTACACCCGAACGTCACGTTCGAGGTCGTCAACAAGGACGTCGAGGCGCTTCGCGAAGACTTCCAGAACACGGGCCTCGGCGGCGACTCGCCGGAGCTCCTGTGGACGGTCGGCGATCACGTCGGTCCGTTCACCGCGGCCAACCTGATCCTCCCGCTCGACGACATGGTCGACAAGGCCACGTTCGTTCCCGCGGCGGCCGATGTCGTCACGGTTGATGGCACGCTGTGGGGCGCCCCGGTGTCCTTCGGCAACCAGCTCATGCTCTACTGGAACAAGGACCTCGCGGGCGAAGCGGCTCCGGCCGACAGCGCCGCATGGGTCGCAGCGGCAAAGACGCTGACCAGCGGCGACAAGTTCGGCATCGTCTTCAACCAGACCGAGTCCTTCTGGCTCGTGCCGTTCCTGGGCGGCTTCGGTGGCAGCGTGTTCGCCGAGGACGGCGTCACGCCGACCCTCAACACGGACGCCATGAAGGGCGCCCTCCAGTTCCTCTACGACCTCAAGTACACCGACAAGGTCACCCCGGCCGAGGCCGACTACAACGTCGCCGACGGCCTGTTCAAGGACGGCAAGGCCGCCTTCATCATCAACGGCGACTGGACCCTCGGTGCCTATGCGGCAGCCGCGGATGCAGAGACACCCGGCCTGGGCGACAAGCTCGGCGTGGGCCCGCTGCCGATGATCACGGGTCACGAGGACCCGCACCCCTACATCGCCGGCTCGTTCCTCATGGCCAGCAAGGCCGTCGGCGACGATCCGGACCTCAAGACGATCGTGAGCGACTTCATGACGTTCGCGACGTCCAAGGAGCAGCAGATCGACATCGTCGAGACCCTCAAGCGACTGCCCGGCAACGCCGAGGCCATCGCCGACACGGTCGTGACCGGTGATCCACTGCTCAACGGCGCCGCGGCGGCCGCCCAGAAGGGCGTTCCGCAGCCGACCAACCTGGAGATGCGCTGCATCTTCGACTCGATGACCGCCGGCGTCCGTGACATGTTCACGGGCAACAGCGACGTCGCGGGCATCTCCGCGACGATGCAGACCTCCGCGGAGACCTGCATCTCCCAGCTCTAGCGTTCTGGCGGCCCCGGGGCACCACGTGCCCCGGGGCCGCTCTTCCGGCAGACACGTCCACGGCAGCTCGGATGTGATGGAGGGGAGCTCGTGAGCTGGGACGCGGTGACCACCGCGGTCGTCCAGGTGGCCCTGACGCTCGTTGGGATCACGTTCCTGGTGGTCGTCCTCGAAGGGTTTCTCTATGTGACCCTCGTGCGCCTGCTGAAATGGCGACACGCGCTTCCGGTCATGCTCGTCGCTCCGGCGGCAGTCGGCCTGGCTGTCCTGATCGTCTATCCGCTCGTCTGGGAGCTGAACGTCTCGTTCACCAAGATGAGCCTGCGGAACTTCGGCAACCCCGGGTTCCTCGGCCTTGACCAGGGTTGGTTCGTCGGCCTCGACAACTACCTCGAGGTCTTCACGCTGCCGGTCCTCAAGCTCACCGGCTTCTGGCAGCTCCTGGGCCAGACCGTCGTCTGGACGGCAAGCAACGTGACCCTGCACGTGCTCGGTGGCCTGGCGCTGGCCCTCCTGCTGCATCGCAAGATGCGCGGCAAGGGCATCTACCGCGCCCTCATCATCCTGCCCTGGGCGATCCCGCAGGTCATTGCCCTGCTGGTGTGGCGCACGGAATACAACTACGAGTTCGGCGCGGTCAACCAGCTCCTCGGGATGGTCGGTGTGGAGCCGATTCGGTGGCTGTCCGACCCCCTCTGGAACTTCGTGGCGATGGTGATCACGAACGTCTGGCTCGGGATCCCCTTCATGATGGTCATCATCCTGGGCGGGCTCCAGAGCATCTCGGACGACTTCTACGAGGCAGCCGAGGTCGATGGCGCCACCGGCCGGCAACGATTCCGGCACATCACGTTGCCGCTCCTGCGCCCGGTCCTGACGCCGGCGATCATCCTCGGCACGGTCTGGACGTTCAACAACATCAACGTGCCCTTCTTCATCAACCAGAACGAGCTGGAGACGAGCGACATCCTGGTGACGGCGATCTTCCGCGAGGCCTTCCAGTACAACCGCTACGGTGACGCGGCCGCCTTCGCCTTCATCGTCTTCATCCTGTTGCTGGTCTTCACCGTCTTCTACATCCGCTGGACGGGCAGCCTGAAGGGGGCCTACGAATGAGCGCTCCAGTCGTCGTCCCGGTCCCCGTCGCGAAGAAGGCCAAGGAGTCCTCCGGGGGCCTCGGCGGCCGGACCGATTCGCGCCGCAAGCGCCTCGTGATCCACCTGATCCTGTCCTTCGCAGCGCTCGTCGCGATCTTCCCGATCCTGCGGGTGATCGGCGTCGCGCTGCGGCCCGGAAATCGACTCTTGGACAGCGAGTTCTCGCTCATCCCGCCGGGCGCCACCCTCGAGTCCTTCCAGCACGTCCTGTTCGAGACGGACCTCCTGCTGTGGCTGTTCAACAGCTTCGTGATCACGGTCGGCTCCGCGTTCGTGGGCCTGCTGATCGCCGCGACGTCGGCCTACGCCTTCGCGCGCTTCAAGTTCCCGGGCCGGGGCCTGGGGCTGACGCTGCTGCTGACCACCCAGCTGATCCCGGCGGCGATGCTCCTCGTGCCCCTCTACATCCTGGCCGTCCAGCTGGAGCTCCGGAACTCGTTCATCGGCATGGTCATCGCCATGTCGGTGACGTCCGTGCCGTTCAGCATCTGGATCCTGCGCGGCTACTTCGAAACCGTGCCGATCGAGCTGGAGGAGGCTGCCCGGATCGACGGCTGCAGCAAGCTGGAGGCGTACTGGCGCATCCTTCTGCCGCTCTCCACGCCCGCGCTGGCGATCGTCTTCCTGTTCAACTTCCTCGCCGCCTGGAACGACTTCTTCCTGCCGCGGATCCTCATCTCGGACGAGAAGCTGCTCACCTGGACGCTCGGCCTGCAGCGCTTCCAGGCGCAGTTCCAGACCCAGTGGAACGATCTCGCTGCGGCCTCGATCTTCATCTCCGTCCCGGTCGTCGCCCTGTTCCTGTACTCCTCGAAGTGGCTCGATCTCGGGCGTCACCGCCGGCGGCGTCAAGGGCTGAGCGAGCGTGCCGATCGAAACTCCCGACTGGGTCCGCGACGCGGTCTTCTACCAGATCTTTCCCGACCGGTTCGCGCAGAGCGACCGCGTCCCGAAGCCCGGGCCGCTCGAGCCGTGGGACAGCCCGCCGACCGTGCACGGCTTCAAGGGCGGCGACCTGCTCGGGGTCGTCGAGCACCTCGACTACCTCGCGGCGCTCGGGATCACGGCGATCTACTTCAACCCGATCTTCCAGTCGGCGTCGAACCATCGCTACCACACGTACGACTACATGGCGGTCGACCCGCTGCTCGGGGGCGACGCGGCGCTCCGCGAGCTGCTCGAAGAGGCCCACGCCCGCGGCATCCGCGTCATCCTCGACGGGGTCTTCAACCACGCGAGCCGCGGGTTCTGGCCCTTCCACCACGTGATGGAGACGGGGATCGCGTCGCCGTACCGCGAATGGTTCTACTACGACCGAGGCGGCCCTCGAAGCCGGCCTGCCGATCCGCGCGTACCCGGGCACGCTCGCAGGTCCTGGACACCGCGTTCGTGCCGGAGGAGCAGATGGCGGGCGCGAAGTCGCTCTCCCTCTCGGCTACCGGGCGTGGTGGGACCTGCCAGCCCTGCCCAAGCTCAACATCGACAACCCCGAGGTCCGCGAGTACATCTTCGGCGTCGCCGAGCACTGGATCCGCTTCGGGTGCCGACGGCTGGCGCCTCGATGTCGCGCTGGAGATCGCCGACGAGGACTTCTGGCGGGAGTTCCGGCGCCGGGTGAAGGCGGTCAACCCGGAGGCCTACATCGTCGCCGAGGTCTGGCACGAGCTGCCGCAATACCTCCAGGGCGACCAGTTCGACGCCTACATGAACTACCCGCTCGGCGACGGCGATCACGTCGTTCGCCGGCGGCCGGCATCTCGACCGCCGCGTCCTCCGACAGCAGTTCGATGCTCGACGAGGGCATCCACGCGATCGACGGGCCGGCGTTCGCCCGCCGCCTCGAGCATGTCCTCACGCTCTACGACCCGGCCGTGGTGGCCGTCCAGCTCAACCACCTCGGCACCCACGACACGCCCCGGTTCCTCGCGATGGCGGGCGGCGACAAGGCCGCGCTCCGGCTCGCCGTGCTCCTGCAGATGACGCTGCCCGGTGCGCCCTCGATCTATTACGGCGACGAGATCGGCATGACCGGCGAGCAGGACCCGGCAGCCGGGCCGCCTTCCCCTGGGGCGATCGGGACGCCTGGGACCACGAGCTCCTCGAGTACACGACGAGCGCGGTCGCATTGCGCCGAGCCAACCCGGTGCTGCGGCGCGGCGGCTACCGGACGGTTGCCGCCTCCGACGACGCGATGGCCTTCGTCCGAACCCCGGTCGAGGGCGTCGAGGGCGTCGAGGGGCCGGCGATCGTCGTCGCGATCAACGCCGGGGACGCCGCGATCGCGCTCGACCTGGGGCTCCCCGAGCACACGGGTGGTCGCCTGGCGCTCGATCCCGCTGCCGGGCAGCGTCGAGGCGACGGCGGGAAGCGTCGGAATCGGCGACGGCCGGGCGGACGTGGTCGTGCCTCCACGCACCGGGCTGGTCTATCGCGTCGACGCCGCCTCGAGATGGCCCAAGCGCCGCGCGCCCGATCGCGCCGCCCGATCCTCATCGGTGGTGCGCTGCTGGTGGTCCTCATCGTCGTCGCCGGCGTCCTGTCGCGCGGCTGGCTGCCCGGGCCCGTCGCGTCGCCGGGCCCGTCCGGTGGCGTGGCGGTCGCCGACAAGGCGCCGCTCGCGACCGATGGCAAGGTCGAGGCCGACGACATCGCCCACGACAGCCGCGCGGACATGTATCGCGCCCCATTCGGCGCCGTCCCGGCGGGGACCGAGGTGATGATCCGTCTCCGCGCCGCGGCCGGCGACCTGTCACGGAGGCAACGATCCGCGTGTGGGACGCGGTCGACGAGCTCCAGGCGCTGCTGCCGATGGACGCTCGTCGCCACCGACCCGACGCGCGGCGACCACGGCTACGACTACTGGCAGATCACGCTCCACACCTCGGCCAAGCCGACGATCCTCTACTACCGGTTCATCGTGCGGGACGGGACCGAGACGGCCTACCTCGAGGACGACCCCGCGAATGACGGCGGCGCGGTGCCCGAGGCGAGCGACGGCGGCGCCGGGCGGGTCTACGGCGCGAGCATCGATGCCAGCTGGCAGATCGATGTCTACGATCCAGCCTTCACGACGCCGGACTGGGCGAAGGGCGCGGTGGCCTACCAGGTCTTCCCCGACCGCTTCTTCGACGGTGATCCCGGCGAACGACCCGTCGCCGGACGCCGAGCCGGGCGCGGATGGCGCCGATGTCTACCGCTACGGCGACGTGTACGGGAACGCCGTCCTCCCGAAGGCCTGGGACGGACCCCCCGGAGGGCTCCTGCCGGGCCTACCAGGGCGTCACCTGCAGCGAAGGAGCCGCTCGGGCGCGACTTCTACGGTGGCGACCTTGCCGGGGTGACGGCCAAGCTCGACGACCTCGCGGCGCTCGGGGTCACGGTCCTCTACCTCAACCCGATCTTCGCGGCGCCGTCGAACCACCGCTACGACACCAGCAGCTACGCCTTCATCGACCCCGACCTCGGGACGCAGGAGGAGTTCGACGCCCTGGTTCGAGGCGCCGAACAGCGCGGCATGCGCGTCCTGCTCGACGGCGTGTTCAACCACGTCGCCTCGGATTCGCCGTGGTTCGACCGCGCCCGGCGATATCGCCGAGACCGGGGCCTGCGAGGCGGCCGACTCGCCCGTACCGCGGCGTGGTTCACGTTCCGGCCGCCCGCGGCGAACGAGCCGTCGCCATGCGCGGCCATCGACGCCCGGCGCCGACGACACGTACTACGTCGGCTGGTTCGGGTTCGACACGATCCCCGAGGTCATCGAGCAGGCGAGCGTCTACGAGTTCTTCACCGGCGCCGATGGCGTCGTGCCGCGCTGGATCGAGGCGGGCATCGGCCGGCTGGCGGCTCGACGTCATGGACAACCTCATCGCACGGTTCATGCGCCTCATCCGCGAGTCGGTCGAAGGCCGCCGACCCCGAGGCCTTCGTGCTCGGCGAGAAGTGGGACGACGCCTCGATCTAGCTGCTCGGCGACCAGGCCGACTCGACGATGAACTACCGCTTCCGGCGAGCGGTCATCGGCCTCGTGAACGGCGAGACGCAGGATCTCGACGGCGCGATCTCCGGCCTGACGCCGACCCAGTTCCGCGAGCGGATGCAGGGCGTCATGCGAGGACTACCCGGCGCCGGCCTGGGAGACGCTCCTCAACCTCGTCGACAGCCACGACACCACGCGAATCCTCTGGACGCTCACGCCCGGCCGCGATGACCCCGCGGTGAAGGAGTCGCCGGAGGGCCTCGCGGCCGCGAAGGCCAAGGCTCCGGCTGCGTGAGCGCGCTCCAGCTGACGTGGCCCGGCATCGCCTCGATCTACTACGGCACCGAGGCCGGCCTGACCGGTCACGACGATCCCGACGACCGCCGGCCCTACCCGTGGGACGCGGTCGACACGGAGCTGCGCGACTGGTATCGCGCGCTCGGCCAGCTGCGAGCGGACCACGAGGCGCTCCGGACGGCGACCTGGAGTTCCTCGCCGCCGATGACGAGGACGGCACGCTGGCGTTCCTCCGCGGCACGGACGACGGAGGCCGCGATCACGATCCTCAACCTTGGCGACACGACGCGGTCCGGGATCGCCATCGACCTCGCCGGGCGCGTTCCCGACGGCACCGTCCTCACGGACGGCATCGGCGGGATCACCGCGACGGTCGCCGACGGGGCGATCACGATCGACCTCGCGGCCCACGGCGCCGCGGTCTTCATCACCCCTGCGGGGCACGGACCTGACGGGGCCGGGCGCCCCGGCCGACGCTCTCCGCGACGGCGTCGGGCGGCGGCGTGCAGCTGGCCTGGGACGGCGCGGGGACGGGGCCGCCGCTTACCAGGTCTGGCGCTCGATCCTCAGCGGCGGCGGCTACGAGCTCGCCGGGACGACGACCTCGACCACGTTCGATGACACGAGCGCCCGGAGCGGCACGCGCCAGTTCTATGTCGTCGTCGCGCTCGACGAAGCCGGCAATCCGAGCGCCCGGTCGCCGGAGACGAGCATCCTGCCCGAGGTCGCCCTCGTCGACGCTCGCCTCGCCGGCCCGGCCGACGTCAGCCAGCCGCTCTCGGCGCTCGACCCCGGCGTGGCGATCGAAGCTTTCGTCAAGACCGGTCCGGAGTCGACCTCACAGGGCCCGACGGTCGGGATCCGCGCCCAGCTCGGCGTCGGCGGCGTCGAGGCCGATCCGACGACGGACTACGCCTGGAGCCCGATGACATGGGTCGCGGACGATGGCGACGCCGATCGGCTCAGCGGCACCGTCCGGCCCCAGGAGACCGGCGCGTTCAACGTCGCCCTCCGCGTCTCCACCGACGGCGGCGCAACGTGGTCCTACGCCGACCGCGGCGGGATCGTCTCGGGCGCGAACGGGGCATGGAGCTACCGCGCTGACCAGGCGGTGACGCTCGGGGTCACGGCCAACGCCGACGTCGAGGGGCCGGCGCCGCCGGACAACCTCAGGGTGACGACGGCCGGCGATGACGTCGTGACCCTCGCGTGGGATGCCGTGGCCGCGGCCGACCTGTTCCGCTACGAGATCTCGCGCGCGGCCACGACCGGCGGCCCCTACGCGGTCGTCGGCAGCTCGACCGAGCCGACCTTCACCGACGCCGCCATCCGCGCCGGCGATTCGTATGTCTACGTCGTCACGGCCGTCGACGCGGCGTTCAACCGCTCCGAGCCATCCTCGGAGGTCGCCGCCGCGGCGGTCACGCGCGACGTCGCGGTGACGCTGACCGTCTCGCTGCCCGCGACCACGCCGGCTGGGGACGCCGTCTACATCGCCGGCGATTTCCAGGGCTGGGACCCCGCCGGGACGCCGATGACGAAGGTGGACGACCAGACCTGGACCATCACGCTGCCGTTCACCGAGGGCATCGACCCCCAGTACAAGTACACCCGCGGTTCCTGGGAGGCGGTCGAGAAGGACGATGCCTGCGGCGAGATCCCGAACCGGACGTTCAGCGTCCTCTTCGGCGACACCGGCGCCCAGGCGATCGCGGACACCGTTGCGAAGTGGCGCGACGTCGATCAGTGCGGGTGACCGAGGCGCGCCGCATACTCCCGCGATGTCCGACCTCCCGGTCGCGCTCTCGCAGGAGCTCGAGCCGCCCTTCGTCGACGCGCTCGACCCTGCCGGAAAGCTGGTCGCCGCGATCGCCGCGCTCGGTCCGATCGCCGATCGCGACGTCCTCATCGTCGATGCCACACGCGGGCCGATCCTCGAGGGCCTGACCGCGGGTGGCGCCCGCCTCGTCCCCGTCCCGCTGACCCAACCCTTCCGGCTCAACGCCGCCGATGCGTCCGCGGACGTCGTGCTGGGGCTGTGGTCGGCGTTCCGCGGTGTCGATGCCGCGACGCTTGCCGAGGTCGATCGCGTCCTCCGTCCCGAGGGACGGCATCTCGTCGTGCACGACTACGGCCGCGACGACGTCTCCCGGCTGTATGCCGCCGAGCGGCCCGAGTACGGGGCCTGGAGTCATCGCTTCGGGCCGTTCCTGAAGGGTGGGTTCCGGGTCCGGGTCGTGCACTGCTTCTGGGAATTCGAGAGCCAGGACAAGGCGGCGAGCTTCCTCGCGGCAGCGTTCGGCGAGGCCGGCGAGACGGTCGCCGCGACGCTCAAGCGCCCGCGACTCTCGTACAACGTCGCCGTCTACCATCGCTCGCGATCGTGATGGACGAACCCGCCCGTGGTCCGCAGCCTGCGCCCGCACCGCCGCCGTACGCGCGCGGCGAGGCGCCCGACCAGCCAGCCCAGACACCGGCCGCGCCCGTGACGTCACGCCGGCCGAGGCGGATCTCGCTGCCGGGGGTCGTCATCGGCCTCGCGGTCCTCGGCTCGAGCGCGTTCATCGGCTACGTGGTCCTGCGGGTCGAGGACAACCAGATCCCGCTGATGGCCTCCGGCTTCGTCGTGCTCGGGGCATCGCTCGGGGCCGTCGCTGCGTGGTCCGTGCTCGGGATGTGGCGGGCGGCGTCGCGGGCTCGCGGCGGCCGGGCCTTCGGCCTCGCGATCGTCGGTGGCCTCGCCGGGCTCGGCGCGATCGGCTGCTTCACCGTCGCCGCGCTCTCCGCGCTCGTCTGGAACACCTAGCCCCTCGCCACTCGAGCGGGCGTGGTTGGGGCCGCTGGTAAACTCGGCCGGCTCTCGGGCCCCCATCGTCTAGAGGCCTAGGACGCCACCCTTTCAAGGTGGAGATCGCCGGTTCGAATCCGGCTGGGGGTACCAACTCGCGGGCCGGATCCGCACCGTCTGCGGCGTCGGCCCGGTCCGCTCCTCGCTTGCGCACTCAAGAGTGCGCGCGCTCGGATGCTCCCGGGCCTCCTTGCATCCGGCACGGCTGCGGCCCGCTCGATCACCGTCGCGGCCCGATCGCACCGTCTGCGGCGTCGGCCCGGCTGCGCTGAGTCCCGGCTCCGCTCCGATTCCGCGATCGCACTACCATTCGCGGCGATGAGCCCGCTCGACTACCTCGGTATCCGGATCCCGACGATCGTCGAGGACAACGTGTCGATCCGGTGCGACGGCTGCCTCGAGGTGATCGCGGGAACCCCGTGGCGGATGAACATCCTCGATATCGTCGCCCCCGAGACGCCGGTGTCGTGGGCGATGCGGCCGCCGCTCAATCCGGGACCGTTCGAGTTCCACGGCGACGGGGCGCACGTCCGGATGTGGATGCGCTCGAAGGGCTACCTCTTCTGCCGCAAGGGCGAGGTCCGCGAGATCATGCGGCCGATCCCGATTCCGGGTCCCGAGGGCGCCGCGCTCCGCTACGGGCTGTGCGACGGCATCCACCGCGACGATCACGAGCTCGTGCCCGCCTAGCCACCACCAGCGGCACCTCACGCCGCGCCAGACCCGCCGCCAGCCCGCGGGTCGCCAAGATCGAAGGACGACCGCTCGATGTCCGTCGCGCTTCCAGCCCTGACCGCCGTCCTCGCCACCGTCATGGCACTCGCCCTGCTCGACCAGTGGCGTGACCGCCGACAGCCGTTCCAGCTCGTCTGGGCGATCGGCATGACGTTCTTCGGGATCGCATCTGGCTGCGAGGCCCTCGCCGCCGCCGGCGGCTGGAACGAAGGCCTCTACCGCACCTGGTACCTGGCCGGGGCCGTGCTCACCGCCGGCTGGCTGGGCCTCGGGACCGTGCTCCTGCTCGCGAAGACCAGGTTCGGGTATGCGATCGCCCTGAGCATCTTCCTGGCCGGCATCTTCACGATCCTCACGCAGCGTCGCTTCAACTACGAGGGCGCCGGCAGCACGCCCATCCTGTACTTCATCGGCGCCGGCCTCCTTGCGTTGGCGGTGGCGGTCGAGACGTACTTCCAGAACGAGCGCTGGCCGGCCTTCGTGGCCGTCGGCATCGGCGCCGCGAGCGTGCTCGCCCTCGTCCTGACGATCACGGTGCCGCTGGCAGCCCCATACCGGCTCGACCCGGCGACCGGCCAGCCGGTCGCCGACCTGTTCCCGGGCTCGCTGCGGCTGCTCACGCCGTTCCTCAACATCACGGGCGGCTTCGCGCTCGCGTTCGGGGCCCTGTTCTCGGCCTGGATCTTCATGCCCAAGCGCCGCGTGCTGGCGTACAACCTCGACCCGAACCAGCCGGGCGACCATTTCCTCTTCAACCTCGTGATCTCGCTCATCGCCCTGCCCGTGAACTTCGTCGCCTCCCTGCCCGGGGCCCTCGCGGACCTCGTCCGCGGCCGCATTCACAGCCGGGTTCCGGCGACGCTCCTGATCGCCCTCGGTGGCTTCGTGGCATCGGCCGGCGACTCCCTGAATCGCTTCGGGATCACCGGGCCGTTCGCCGTCGCCAAGCTCCTCGCCGTCGTCTTCCTGCTCGCAGGCTTCCTCGTCTCGATCGAAGCGTTCCGTGAGATCCGGATCCCGTTCACGGGCATCCGTCTCGCCGGCACGCGGCGAGAAGCCGATACCGGTCAGACCTGACCGGTGCGTTGAGCCTTCCTGCGCGGCGCCCGAGCTGGCTCGGCGCACTCATCGTGGTGCTGTGCGCCGCGATGTTCGGATCGCTCGGGACGCTCTCGCGTTTCGCTTATGACGCGGGGATGGCGCCGTTCGCGTTCGTCGCCTGGCGGGCCGGCGTGGGCGCGCTCGCGATCTGGATCGCGATCCTGGTGCTGCGCCGGCCGGAGCGGATCCGGCGTGAGGTCGGCTCGCTCGACGGTCGCGGCCGCCGCTGGCTCCTCGTGGCCATCGTCCTCGCGGGAGCGCTGAACCTCGCCGCGTTCCTGTCGTTCGCCAACACCACGGTGGCCCTGGCCCTGCTCGGCTTCTACACCTATCCCGCCATGGTGGCCGCGGGGTCCGTCCTCCTCGGGCGCGAGCGCCTCGATCTCGCCCGCGTTGCCGCGCTCGTCCTCGCGCTCGGCGGGATGGTGGCCGTCGTCCTCGGCGGGCCCGCGATCGATGCGGTCGGCAACGCCGGCTTGCTCGGGATCGGGCTCGCGCTGGCCGCGGCGCTGTTCCAGACCGGCTTCGTGCTCACGAGCCGAGGCTACGCGGCGCTTGCGGCCGACTACGCGATGGGCGCGATCCTCGTCGGCAGCGCGGCCATCTCGATCGTGATCACCATCGTGGCTGACGGGCCGGCGGCGATCATGTTCCCGTTTGGCCGGCCGGACCTGCTGGCCCTCCTGCTGTACGTCGGGATCTTCGCGGCGGCCCTGCCGTCGGTGCTCTTCCTGACCGGCATCCGTTGGGTGGGCGGCGTTCGGACCGGCATCCTGATGCTGTTCGAGCCGGTCGTCGGGGTCGCGCTCGCGGCGATCTTCCTGTCCGAGGGCCTCGCGCCCCTCCAGATCGCGGGCGGCGCGACGATCCTCCTCGCGGCCGTCCTCGTCCAGCGGTCCGGTGGCGAGAAGGCCGCGTCGACCGAGCCCGTCGCGATCGCACCGGCGCCGGGCGGGCCATGACGAGCAACGCACCCGATCCCGGCGCCCACTGGAGCGTCACCGGCCCGGCGGATGCCCCGCCGATCGTGTTCGTCCACGGCGCGATGATGGGCCGCTCCGTGTGGTGGCCCCAGGTGGAGGCGCTGTCCGATCGATTCCGGTGCGTCGCGGTCGACCAGCCCGGTCACGGCACCCGCAGGGACCAGCGGTTCACGCTCGACGTGGCCGTCGCGAACGTCCTCGAAGCGCTCGATCGTGAGGCCGGCGGCCGGGCCGTCGTCGTCGGCCTGTCGCTCGGCGGCTACGTCGCGATGACCGTCGCCGCTCGCCATCCCGAGAAGGTCCGCGGCCTGGTGATCGCCGGGTCGACGCGCGAGCCGGCCGGGCTCAGCCACGTCGGCTTCCTGCTCTATTCGTTCGGCCTCCGCCTCGCTCCCGAGCCCGCTGTCCGAGCGGTCGCGCTGGCCTGGTTCCGCCGCCGGTACGGGCCGGTCGTCGCGGCGGCCATCACGGCCGGCGGTCACTTCGCGAAGGGCGGCTCGGCCGCCGTGAAGCGCCTCGCGGGAGAGCGGTTCCGCGAGAAGCTGGCCGCGTACGGCGGCCCGATCCTCGTCATCAACGGCTCGATGGACCTCGTCTTCCGGATCGGCGCGGGCCGCTTCCTCGCCGGCGTGCCGGGCGTGACGAACCGGATGATCCCGCGGGCCGGCCACCTCTCGAATGTCGACAAGCCGGAGGCGTTCACCGGCCTCATCGAGGAGTTCGTGGCGACGCTCCCGGACTAGCGACCCGGGGGGTCGCTGATCCTCCCGGTGTATCCTCGGGTCGGGCCACCATCCCGGCCTCTCACTCCAGTCCACCTTCCCGTGAGGTCCAATGCGCGTCCGTAAGGCTGTGTTCCCGGCTGCCGGTTGGGGGACCCGATTCCTCCCGGCGACCAAGGCCCAGCCGAAAGAGATGCTGCCCCTCGTCGACAAGCCGATCATCCAGTACGGCGTGGAGGAGGCGGTCGCTGCCGGGATCGAGCAGATCATCATCATCACCTCGACCCACAAGGGCGCGATCGAGGACCACTTCGACCTCAACCTCGAGCTCGAGCACGTCCTCGAGGAGAAGGGCGAGATCGAGAAGCTCCGCCAGGTGCGCCACATCAGCAACCTGGCCCAGCTGGCGTACGTTCGCCAGAAGGAGCAGCTCGGCCTCGGGCACGCGATCCTCATGGCCAAGGACCTCATCGGCCACGAGCCGTTCGCGGTCCTGCTGCCCGACGACGTCGTGATCGCCGACCGACCCTGCATCGGCCAGCTGATCCACGCCTACGAGCAGACCCACAGCTCGATCGTGGCGGTCATGCAGGTCCCCGCGCAGGAGGTGTCGCGGTACGGCATCGTCGCCGCGGAGACCGATGACAGCCACCTCGACGGTGGCCGGCTCCGACGGATGACCGCGATCGTCGAGAAGCCGAAGCAGAAGGACGCCCCGTCGGACCTCGCGGTCATCGGGCGCTACGTCCTGACGCCGAAGATCTTCGACAAGCTCGAGCAGACCCAGCGCGGCAGCGGCGGCGAGATCCAGCTCACCGATGCCATCGAGGCGCTGATGGCCGAACAGTCGGTCTACACGTACGAGTTCGAGGGCGTCCGCTACGACGCCGGGACCACGATGGGCTGGCTCCAGGCGACGGTCGACATCGCGCTCCAGCGGCCGGACCTCGCGACGGAGTTCCGGGAGCACCTCCGCACCCTGGACCTCTAGGCGGGCGACGGCCCCCGGCTCCGATGACCCTCGAAGTCCTGGTCATCGCGGTCTTCCGGATCGCAGGCTCGCTGCCGGTCCTTCGCTGGCCCCTCGCCGGCGCGCTGCTCGCGATCCTCGTCGATACGGCGGACCTCCTCGCCCGCGACCTCCTCGATCTCGGCGGCGTCCCCGACTACCAGTCGCTGGACAAGTGGCTCGACCAGGTCTACATGGCCTGCTTCCTGGTGGTCGCGCTCCGCTGGCAGGGCGTGGAGCGAACCATCGCGGTGGCCCTGTACGTCTTCCGCCTCGTCGGGTTCGTCGCGTTCGAGCTCGTCGGGGACCGAACCCTGCTGTTCCTGTTCCCGAACGTCTTCGAGCCGTGGTTCCTGACGGTCGCGGCGCTGCATCGTTTCCGGCCCGGCTTCGTCTGGAGGCGCGGCCGGCTGGTCTTGGTCCTCGCCGTCATCACGGGCATCAAGGAGGTGCAGGAATGGGCGCTCCACGTCGGCCGGGTGTTCGACGGGTTCACGTCCCTCGACGCGCTCGGGTCCGTGTGGCGGTGGCTCACCGGTGAGTAGCGCCGAGCCGGCTGGAAGAGGCGCGTACGGTACGATGCCCGGCGTGTTCAGGGAGGCCACTTGACCGACATCGGCACCGTCCTCGGTGGGCGGTACCGGCTGGTCGAGCTGCTCGGGCAGGGCGGCATGGCGACCATCTACCGGGCCCGCGACAACCAGCTCGAGCGCGATGTCGCCGTCAAGGTGCTGCGCCCGGAGTACGGCGCTGATCCCGACTTCATCGAGCGCTTCCGGCACGAGGCCCAGTCCGCCGCGTCCCTGAACCACCCGAACGTCGTCGCGGTCCACGACTACGGCACGGACCCCGTCGGGCCGTTCATCGTGATGGAGCTGGTCGAGGGTGAGGACCTCTCCTCGATCCTGCGGAAGACCGGAGCGCTCCCGCCGCGAGCCGCGGCACGCCTCGTCGCCCAGGCGGCTCGCGCCGTCGCCGCCGCCCACGAGCGGGGCTTCGTCCACCGCGACATCAAGCCCGGCAACATCCTCGTGACCCGCGAGGGCCGCGTGAAGGTCGCGGACTTCGGGATCGCGCGGGCCCTGTCGGAGTCGGCGCTCACGCTCCCGGGGACGACCCTCGGATCCGTCCACTACTTCAGCCCCGAGCAGGCGCGCGGCGAGATGGCATCGCCGGCCTCGGACATCTACAGCCTCGGCATCGTGCTGTTTGAGCTCCTCACCGGCAAGCGGCCCTGGACCGGCGATACGGCGGCGGCGATTGCCACGGCGAGGCTCACGGGCGCGGTCCCGAGCCCCTCGGCGGTCCACGGCGGCATCCCGCCGGCCCTCGAGGCGATCACGCGCAAGGCGCTGGCCACGAACCCCGAGGACCGGTTCGAGTCTGCCGCCGAGATGGCCGTGAGCCTCGACCAGGCGATCGGCGAGGATCGCGGCGCCGGCGCGGCCGGTGTCGCCGGCGCGGCTGCCGGGGCTGGAAACGGTGCCGGGTCTGCCGGCGCGGGACCGGGCGCTGCCGGCGCGGGACCGGGCGCTGCCGGCGCCGCTGCTGCTGGGGGTGCGGCTGCTGGCCTCGCCGCTGGCGCGGCCGCTGGGCCCGCGGGCGCGGCCGCTGGAGCCGGGCTCGCGGGAGCGCCGACGGTCGCCGGCGTCGCCAGGCCAAACCCGGGGGCGAGAATCGACTATGCCCGCGACGTCTCGGCGGCCGGCGGCGGGCCGCCGCGCGGAAGCCAGCGTCGCGTCGTGGATGACGAGGCCGGCGATGGCGAGGACGAGGTCGAGCATCGAGCCACCAGCCCGTGGCTCTGGCTCACGGCGCTGCTCGCGATCGTCATCCTGGCACTCGCGGCGTTCCTCCTGACCCGCTTCATCGGCGGCCCGGGCGCGTCGCCGGCACCGCAGGTGGTGGTTCCGAGCCTCGTGGGGCTGACCTTCGAGGAAGCCCAGGCCAAGGCCGCCGAGGTCGGGCTCGAGGTCCTCCAGGTCGCGTTCGTGCAGGCAAGTGCCACGGTCGGCACCGTGGTCAGCCAGGACCCGGCCGCCGGCGAGACCCTCGCTGCCGGCGAGAACATCAACCTGACGATGGCGAAGTCTGCCGATCTCACGGTTGTGCCGGACCTCCGGCTGCGCACCGAATCCGAGGCCCTCAACATCCTCATCGACGCCGGGCTGCGCCCGGGCACCCGGACGACCGCGTTCGACGCGATCGTCCCACTCGGTTCGGTCGTCAGCCAGGAGCCGTTCGCTGGTCAGGCCGTGATTCCGGGGACGCCAGTCAACTACGTCGTCTCGGACGGACCGGAGCCGTCACCGAGCCCGACGCCGGTCCCCGAGCCCACACCCACGCCGCCACCACCCCCGACCCCACCGCCCCCGACGCCGCCACCGCCACCGACCCCGACGCCTGCGCCGGAGCCGATCGAGGTCGGCGAGTACCGCTGCATCCTGCTGGCGATCGCGGAGGTCCAGATCGAGAACGATGGGTTCGATGTCGGGACCATCTCCGGCCCGAACGACGATGACTCGATGGTCGTCGCGCAGGACCCGGCCCCGGGCGAGGAACGGCTGCCCGGCAGCGACATCGACCTCACGACCGAAGCCCAGCCCGTCGCGACCTGCCCCACCGGGTAGGCGGCGCGGCGCCGATCCGCACGGCTCGCCGCGGAGCGTTGCCGCTTAGGTCTCGACCTCGCCGAAGAGGCTGACGCGGGCCTCCCAATCGTCGACAGGGATGGCGCGGTTCGCGGATCGGGCCACGGCGGTCGCGGGCCTTCGTCGTTTCGAGCGTGGCGGCCGTGCCGCCGGCACGTCGCCGCCGCCAGCGGCGCGGGTGGCGACGCGATCTCCTCGATCGGCACGAAGCCTCGGAGGCGCATCGGGTCGGGTCGGTCGAGCGGTCCGCCATCGCCCCGGACGGTCGTCCAGGTCCGGCGCTCCGGAACGTGGCGCTCCTGACGCACAGCGTCAGGGTTCTGGTCGAGCTCGCCCGCGCCGTCGAGCATCGGCTCGGGGTCGTGCGTCGGCGCCGCCGCGGCCGCCGCGCGGCGACCCTCCTCCCAGCAGGCCCGTAGCTCGAGCCCGGTCAGCGGCGTCCGCCAGCGGTCCTTCGCGCAGTACCCGACGTCGGCCGCGAGGGAGGTCCGGAAGTGCCGGCAAGTCGAACAGGTGGTCGATGAACGACGGCACACCCAGCAGCGCGCCGCCTCTTGCTGTGGTGCTCCGCAGTGCGGGCAGACCCACATCGCCACGATCGACAGCGTAGCTGCGCGCGGGCCGCGCGGCACAGTGATTTTTCGCGCTGGATTCCGAGCCCCGCTGGGCTACTTCACGAACGTCAGCGTGACGCGGTCCGTGGACTGGCCGTACAGCTCGCTCGTGACCAGCACCGTCCCGATCCCGCCGCCCGTCGCCAGCTCGCCGACGAGCGGCGTCGTGAAGGCCGCCCGGCCGTCCGGCCCCGTGACCAGCTGGTTCGAGATCGGGGCGAGGCCAGGGATCTGGAGGGTGAAGAAGGCGGTGGCGCCGGCGAGCGGATCGCCCGCAGGATCGCTCACGTTGACCACGAGCTGGATCGAGGAAGGCGGACGCTTGATGCTGATCCGATAGGTCGACGAGGACAGGCCGACACCCATCTTCTTCGACCCCTGGAAGACCGTCAGCTTCGTCGAGCCCTTGTTGCCGGCGGGATCGGTCCCGGCGATCAGGATGACGTTGGACCCCGGCGCCAGCTGGAGGGTGAACTCGAAGGAGCCGTCCCGCTCCGCCGCGGTCGAGATCGACGTGCCATTGCCCTCGTTCCGCGCGACGAGCGCGGTCCCGCCCTGGGTCGTGCCCTTGATGCGGACCTCCTGGGCCGCGATCGCCGCACCCTTCTTCGGCGAGCTGACGCTGATCTTCGGGGGAGTGAGGTCGAGGATGTAGGTCACGATCGGCGAGTGGTCGGACTCCTCGTCGGCGCGGAAGAGCGTGGCCGAGATGTTGTTGCGGCCCTCGGTCAGGTCGAACGGCACGACCATCCGGCTCGTCGTGCCCACGTTGACGTCGAAGACCGGCGCCGGCTCGAGGCCCTCGAGCGCGAGGTAGAAGCGGATCCGGGCGGTCGGATCGCCGAGGACCTCGACCGGGACCGACACGGTCAGCTCCACCGTCTCGCTGTTGGTGTAGGGCTGGTCCGGCGGCGCGATGCGCGGCGAATCGGTCGGCGGGACGAAGGTCTGCGCCGGGATCGGGGTCGCGGTCAGCTTGCCGAAGGCCGTGTCGAGGCCGGAAGCGAGGGCAGCGAGGACGGGTCCGACGCCGCCGCTGGCGGCCAGGAACGCACCGGCGGCAAGGACCGCCACGGAGACCGCGAGCAGGGTCCGAAGCACGAGCGGCGCTCGCTTGCGCCGGGCGTCGAGGCCCTTGTGCTGGCGCACCCTGCGTCTGTCCGGCGCCTCGGCTCGCACCGGCTGGAGGCGCGGCCGACCGCTCGACGGTGGCCGGAGGCGGGCATGCGAAGCGGCGCGTCGCGATGGCATCTGCTCCCTATCCTCGCACGCCGCGGGCCCGATCCGCGCCAGTTCGGAGTGGTCCGGTGGGGTTCCGTGACGTTCCGCCGGGACCATTTCCCGGTGTACGCTGGCGCCGTGCGGTGGCCTGACCACCGCCGGAGTGGGGGAGTAGGTGCAGCAAGGCGGTCCCAAGACGGGTCGCGGTGCCCGCGTCAGCGGACGCCCGCCCTTCGGCATCGGTCCCATCGCCCGCGTCTCGTCGGCGCCGGTGCCCGAAGCCATGCCCGCGATGCCGCCCACCCCGGATCGATTGGCCGGGTTCCAGCCGAGCCGTCCGCCCGGTCGGTACGGCTTCCCGGTCGGTGGCGGCGGGTCTGACCCGGCAAGGACGCGCGCCTTCGGTCTCCCGAACCTTCGCCGGAACGTCTGCCCGCACTTCTACGTGACCGGCTCCCGCGGCGCCCTCCCGATCCATGCGCCCCACCTCCTCAAGGGCATCGTCCGCCAGGAGAGCGTCGTCTCGCGCTGCCAGCTGCGAGGCGGCGTGCACCTGGAGCAGAGCTACGTGAACGACGTCTGCCTCTCGCCGCGCTTCAACCAGTGCGTGTTCTACGAGGAGGAGCTGAGCGCCCGTTGAGGCCGTCGCCCAACGACCCGGCCACCGCGCGGGCGTACCACGCGGCGGTTCGAGCGCTGGAGCAGCGCGGGCGGTTCGGGGTTCGGCTGGGGCTGGGGCGGACACGAGCCCTCCTGCACGTCCTCGGCGATCCGCAGCTCGCGGTTCGCGGCGCCCTGGTCGGGGGGACCAACGGCAAGGGCAGCGTCCTCGCGCTGGCCGGGAGCGCACTGCGCGCCGCCGGCGTCCGCGTCGGGACGACGCCCAAGCCACACCTGGTGTCCTACCGGGAGCGGATGGAGATCGACGGCCGGCCGATCGACCCGGTGACGTTCGCGGGGCTCGTCGGCGACACCCTCGAGGCCGCCGACCGGATCGAGCGGCGCCACGGCCAGCCGACCGAGTTCGAGCTGTTGACCGCGATGCTGTTCCGGTGGTTCGCCGATGAGGGCGTGGCGGTCGCCCTGGTCGAGGTCGGGCTCGGCGGGCGCCTCGACGCGACGCATGCCTGGGACGGCGGAGTGGCGGCAATCACGAACGTGGCCCTCGACCATCAGGCCTGGCTCGGTGACACCGTGGAGGCGATCGCCCGGGAGAAGGCCGCAATCATCGAGCGCGGTGACGTGGCGGTCACCGGCGCCTCGGGCGGGCCCCTCCGGGTCATTCGGCGGCGCGCAACGCGGCTCGCAGTGCCGCTCACCGAGGTCGCAGTCCCGCCCGTCCTGCGGCTGGACCGCGACGGGATCGATGTCGACCTCGGGTCCCTGGGTCCGACGCGAATCTCGCTCCGCGGCCGCCACCAGGCCCAGAACGCGGCCGTCGCGGACGCGGTGCTGGACGCGCTCGAGGTCGCGGGGATCACGACGGTCCCCGCTGAGGCTCGAAGGGCCGGCTACGGCAGCGCAACGTGGCCCGGGCGCCTGGAGCTGCTCCGCGTCGCCGGGCGCGCCGTCCTCCTCGACGGCGCCCACAATCCGGCCGGCGCAGCGGCACTCGCACAGGCCCTCGATGACCTTCGGCCGTACCTCGACCCCGGGACGGGTGGCTCGAGCCCGGCGCCGCTCACGCTCGTCCACGCTTCGATGGGCGATAAGGACGTCGACGGGATCATCGGAGCGCTCCTCGCGTCGCGGGCGCTCGATGGCGCGAGAGTGATCGCGACCCAGGTGGCGGGCGAGCGGGCGATGTCCGCCGGTGAGCTCGCGAGGCGGTGGCGCGCCCTCCGACCCGAGCTGGAGGCGACGGTGGTCGCCGACGCCGGCGCGGCGCTCGACAGGTCCGTCGCAACGCGGGAAAACGGTCCGGTCGTGATCGCCGGCTCGCTGTACCTCGTCGGAGAGGCGCGTCGGCGCTGGGTCGACGACCCGATGCTGCGGGACCCGGAAGAGGTGGCGAGGTGAGCGCAGGTCGCGACGGCGGCGACGGCGACGCCGGCGCGCGCGGCATGACCACCATCGGCCCGCGCACCTTCGGCTGGGGCGAGCGCACCTTCGTGATGGGGATTCTCAACCTGACGCCGGACTCCTTCTCCGGCGACGGCCTGCTCGCTGCGGGGCCCGGCTCCCTCGAACATGCCGTGGCGCAGGCACGGGCAATGGCCGAGGAGGGCGCCGATCTGCTCGACCTCGGCGGCGAGTCGACGCGCCCTGGTCATCGATCCGTGAGCCTCGACGAAGAGCTGGAGCGCGTGATCCCGGTGATCGAGGCCGTGCACGTCGCGCTCGCGGACATGCCCCTCACGATCGACACGACGAAGCCCGAGGTCGCGGTTGCCGCCCTCGATGCCGGCGCCCACGCAATCAACGACATCTGGGGCGTCTCGGACGATCCCTCGCTGGCGAAGGTCGCCGCCGAACGGGGCGTGCCGATCGTGCTGATGCACAACCGCGCCGAGCCCGTCTATGCGGACCTCGTCCCCGAGGTCCTCGATGACCTACGCCGGGCCATCGACAAGGCTCGCGCCGCAGGCGTCCCCGATACCGACATCCTCATCGACCCCGGCATCGGGTTCGGCAAGACCGCCGAGCACAACCTCGAGCTGCTCCGCGAGCTCGGCCGGCTGCGCTACCTCGGCCGCCCGATCCTCCTCGGGACGTCCCGGAAGTCGACCATCGGCAAGGTCCTCGACCTGCCCCCGGATCAGCGCGTCGAGGGGACGCTGGCGACGACGGCGCTCGGGATCGCGGCGGGCGCGGACATCGTCCGCGTCCACGACGTCCTCGAGAACGTCCGGGCGGCACGCATGACCGACGCGATCGTGCGAGGCTGGACCGAATGACCGACAGGATCACCCTCTCGAACATGGTCTTCCAGGCCCGCCACGGCGTGAACGACTGGGAGAAGGCCGAGGCCCAGCGCTTCGAGGTCGATGTCGAGCTGGCGGTCGACGTCCAGCCGGCCGGACGAGAGGACGACCTCGCGCGGACCGTCGACTACCGCGGCGTCTACGCCATCACGCGCCAGGTGGTCGAGTCGACGACGTACAACCTCATCGAGGCCCTGGCGGAGGCCATCGCCCACGAGGTCCTCGCGGGCCAGGAGCTCGTCGAGGAGGTCCTCGTCCGCGTTCGGAAGCCGGAGGTTCGTCTCGGCGGGCCGCTCGACCACGCCGCGGTGGAGATCCGGCGCCGGCGGGGAAGCCCGAGCGGCTAGAGACCCTCGGGGCGCGTGCCCAGGGTGATGCCGACCTCGATCTCGTCTGAGCCACGGAGGATCGAGACCTTCACGGTCTGTCCCGGCGCGAAGCTCGTGAGGACCGCATCGAGCGGGTGCTCGGCGTCGATGGCCTGGCCCTCGATCGAGAGGATGATGTCGCCGTCCTTGAGGCCGGCCGCTTCGGCCGGGCTCCCGGGCGTGATCGCGGGCAGGGACTCGCCCTCGCCACCGGTCGACGGGCCAACCAGCGCCCCGTGGTCCACCGAGAGGTTCTCGTCCGCCTTCACCTTCGCGTCGACCGCGACATAGCGGATCCCGACGTACGGCCGGGCGAGCTCCTGGCCGGCGAGGGCCTGCTGCATGATCGGGCGGGCGATGTCGATCGGGATGGCGAAGCCGATGCCGGTCGAGTCGCGCTCGACGGCGGTGTTGATCCCGATGACGGTGCCGGCGGCATCGAGCAGGGGGCCGCCGCTGTTGCCGGGGTTGATCGCGGCGTCGGTCTGGATCAGGTTCGAGAGCTGGTCCTCGGCGCTCACCCGGACCGTCCGCCCGGTCGCCGAGATGATCCCGGTGGTGACCGTGCTCGTGTACGTCCCGAGCGGCGAGCCGATCGCGATCGCGAGCTGCCCGACGCGGATGTCCGCGGATCGCCCGATCGGGGCCGACGGCAGGCCGCTCGCCTCGATCCGCACGATCGCGAGGTCGGTCAGGGTGTCGATGCCGTAGACGGTCCCCGGGAACTCGCGGCCATCCTTCAGCTCGACCGTCAGGCGCGTCGCAATCGAGCCGTCCTCGGTGAGGACCACGTGGCGGTTCGTCAGGATCCAGCCGGAGGCGTCGTAGATCACGCCCGACCCCACGCCCGTCTCCGGGATCGTGCCGCCGAAGACGTCCGTGCTGACGCCCTCGACGATGATCCGGACCACCGCCGGGCTGACGTTGGCCGCCGCGTTCACGACCGATGACGAGTCCTCGATCGGGATGGGCCCGCGGCTGGCCGTGACCGGTGGCTGCTGCGCCACGCCGCCCGGCGAATCCAGCGCGCCCGTGCCCTGGAGCACGAGAACGGTGCCGCCCGAGGCGAGCACGGCGGAGAGCGCGGCGGCCGCGACGATCGTGCCGATGCCGGTCCCGCTACCGCCACCGCCACCGCGACCCGACGTGACGGGCTCGGTCACGACCGGGGCGGGCTCAGTTGCGACCGGAGATGGTGTGTTGGGCGCCGGGTCGAGCCAGGCCGACCGGGCCCACTCCGGGCGAGGCTCAGGAGCTGGCGAGTAGGAGGTCGTCTCGGGGACGTCGGCGGGAATCGAATACGGCTCCGTGTCCGGGGCGTGGGGCGGCTGTGTCATCTGCTCCTACGGTGCCAACTCAGGGTTCAGGTTCTGGGCGGGTGACGGTGAAGTTTCCGCCACGCTGGCCGCGGTCGCGCCCGCCGGGGGTCGCGGGTTGGCCGGGAGGAGGACCCGGAACGTGGTGCCGGCGCCGGGCCGGCTCTCGACCGCCACCGTCCCGCCGTGCATCTCCACGATGCTCCGGACGATCGCCAGGCCGAGGCCGCTGCCGCTCCCACGCGCCTCCGAGGCGCGTGACCCGCGGAAGAACCGGTCGAAGATCCGCGGCAGCTCGGCCGGCTCGATGCCGATCCCCGTGTCGGCCACGGTGACCGAGCCGTTGCCGTCCGGCTCCGCACGGACGTCGACCCTGACCGAGCCGCCACGCGGCGTGAACTTGATCCCGTTGCCGATGAGGTTCGCGACCACCTGCCCGATCCGCACGGGATCGTGGCGGATCTGGATCGGCTGCTCCGGCCGGGTCATCGTCAGCTCCACGCCCTTGCGGCTGGCCGTCGCCGCGGCCTGCTCGACGGCCTGTTCGACGGACGACCGCAGGTCCTCCGGCCGGAGGTCGAGGAGCACGAGGCCGGAATCGAGCTTGGAGAGCTCGAGGAGGTTCTGGGCCAGCCAGTCGAGGCGCTCGAGCTGGGCCCGGCTCGTCTCGAGGAACTCGGCGCGGGCGGATGGGTCGTCTGCGGCGCCCTCGGTCAGGAGCTCGTTGAACGTCCGGAGCGCCGCGATCGGGGTTCGAAGCTCGTGCGAGACGTCGGCGAGGAACTCGCGGCTCCGATCGCGATCCCGGCGAATGATCTCGACGCTCTCCTGGAGCCGCCCGGCCATCGCGTTGAACTGCAGCCCGAGCTCGGACAGCTCCACCGGGCCGTCCTCGATGACCTCCGAGGGCACCCGCCGGGCGAAATCGCCCTCGGCGAGGTCGCGGCTGGCCTCGGTGAGGCGCCGGACGGGCGTCGTGATGCGCCGGGTCAGCGCCGCCGCGACGACCACCGCCACCGCGAGCGCGATCAGGCCGATGATCGCCAGGAGCCCCGTGACGTTGCGGATCGCGGTGGCCCGGTAGGTGAACGGGTTCGAGAGCGTCACCTCGACGGCGTACGGCACGACCCCGGCCGAGCGGTTCTCGAGGACGACCGTATCGCTCGAGACCGGCTCCTCCTGCTGCTGGGGTTGCGGGCCTGCCAGGTCCAGCGCGACGAACTCGCCGTTCATGGCGGGGAAGAAGTCCGAGCCGTCGGTCGTGCCGATGCTGTAGTGGACGTCGGCCTGCGCGAGGCTGTCGGCGATGAAGCGCTGCTGGCTGTCCTTCTGGAGCTCCAGGGCGACGATGGGATTGAGCTCGCCGTCGACCGAGACCACCGGGTGGCCGGCCCGGATGGAAGCCGTCCGGTCCGCGACGTCGATCACGTAGCGAGCCACGCCGGCCGCCCGCGAGCGGAGGTCGTCCGCCTGCTGCTGGTCGAAGTAGGCGCCGAGGCGGTTGACCACGAGCAGCCCGACAAGCCCCAGCGTCACCGCCACGACGGCGACGAAGGCGAGGGTCAGGCGGCCCTGGAACGTCTTCGGCGCGAGGCCCTCCGCGAACGCTTCCGCCCGCCCCTCAGCGCTCGGCGAATGCGTACCCGACTCCGCGGATGGTCTGGACGAACGCCGGATGCGTCGGATCGTCCTCGAGCTTGTCCCGAAGGTGGCTCACGTGGACGTTGATCGTCTTCTCGTCCTGGTCCAGCGCCTCGTAGTCGCGCAGCAGGTCGAGGAGCTCCGAGCGGGTGTAGACGCGGCCCGGCTTGCTTGCGAGGTGCCGGAGGATCTCGAATTCCGTGGGCGTCAGGCTGATCCGACGATCGCCCCGCTGGACGCGCCGCCGGTCGAGATCGATGAGCAGGTCGCCGTGGCGGATCACGCGCCCGCCCGCCGCGTCGGCGAGGTCGCCATAGGCCCGCCGGATGAGGGCCTTGATCCGGCTGAGCAGCTCGCGCAGCCCGAAGGGCTTCGTCAGGTAGTCGTCGGCGCCGAGCTCCAGGCCGATGACCTTGTCGACCTCCTCGTCTCTCGCGGTGAGCATCAGGACCGGTGACTTGGTCCCGGCTGCGCGAAGCCGGCGGAGGACCTCGAAGCCATCCATCCCGGGGAGGCGGACGTCGAGGAGGACCAGATCGGGCGCCGAACGGGTCGCGATCTCCAGCCCCTCCTCGCCGGAGCGGGCGAGCGTGACCTCGTAGCCCTCCTGCTGGAGCGCGTACTGGATCCCGCGGGCGACGGCGTGCTCGTCTTCGACGACGAGGATCGTGGCGGCCATGGGATGGATGGTAGGCGCTTGCCCTCCCGCGGCCGGTTGGACATCTCGTGGTACCGTACCCGCCCTACCTGACTCGGAGGCCCAGTTCCGCATGTCCGCCGCTCCCGTTCGCCCCAAGCTCGCCGCCGAGCGCCGCGAGATCACGGGCAAGAAGGTCTCGTACCTGCGTGCCGCCGGCCGCCTGCCGGCCGTCGTCTTCGGCCGCGGCCTCGATTCCAACTCCGTGTCGGTTGACACGCACGAGTTCGAGAACCTGCGGCGCCATGCCGGGCCGAACACCCTGATCGACCTGTCGGTCGATGGTGAGAAGTCCGCGCCGGTGCTGGTGCACGGCGTCCAGACCCACGTGGTGACTCGGCGGCCCCTGCACGTCGACCTGTACGTGGTCCGCATGACCGAGGAGCTGACGGTCGACGTCCAGCTCGTGTCGGAGGGCATCTCCGACGCGGTCGAGAACGGCGGCGGGACGCTCCTGCACACGCTGGAGAGCGTCCGCGTCCGCGCGCTGCCCGATCACCTGCCGCAGTCGATCCACTACTCGATCGACTCGCTTGCCACGTTCGACGATGCCATCCACGTGCGCGACCTCGACATCCCGTCCGACGCGACGCTCCTGACCGACCTCGACGAGGTCGTGGCCAAGGTCCTGCCGCCGCGCGTGGAGGAGGAGCCCGTCGTGGCCGAGGCCGCCGAGGGCGAGGAGGCCGAAGGCGAGGCTGCCGAGGGCGCGGGCGCCGAGGGTGGCGCCGAGGCCGGTGGTGGCGACTCCGGGGAGAAGGACGAGGGCTGACGCAGCGGCTTCTTCCCCACTGCGTAGACGATCGGTAGTCGCAGCGTCAGCTGATCCGCGCTGAGCTTCTCGAGGCCGCCCAGGATCCTGCCTTCGATCTCCTCACGCTCCTCGGGCTCGAGGTCGGCAAACAGCGACGCCTCGTCGAAGTCCGTCAGGAACGCGAGGTAGCCACGCGCATCCCAGGCGTAGGTCAGCTCACGCGACCACGCCGTGACGTCCCGGAAGCCGGCCCGGCGCATCGCCAGGGCCGCTGCGGCCGGTGACGCCACGTCTCCGGGTCGATTGTCGGGCTCCGGCGGGTCGAAGCCGAAGTCGTCGAGCACCGCGTTCGCGACGCGATCTGGCTCGAAGGCCCGCTTGCTGAGCTGCCACGTCACCCAGGCGAACGTGCCCCCGGGCGCGAGGACGCGGCGAATCTCACGCAGTGCCGCCGCGCGGCTCGGGACGAGCTGCAGCACGAATGACGACATTGCGGCGTCGAACGGTCCGAGGCCGGCCGGAAGCTCGTCCGCGTAGGCAACCACGGCCTCGAACCGAGCGGCCGCCTCGGGGGCGAGATTCGCCTCTGCGGTCCGCCGCGCGACCTCGAGCATGCCGCTCGACGGGTCGATGCCGGTGACATGGAGCGAGCCCCAGCGCCGGAGTGCGGCAAGGGCGAGGTTGCCGGTCCCCGAGCCCACGTCGAGGAGCCGGGCCGGACCGTCGCCGGCCGCCGCGCGCCTCGCGAGCGCGCCTTCGATGGCCGGCTCGAGATGCTCCAGGACACGCTCCGCCGATTCGCGCAGCACCGGCGCCCAGAAGCGGGCGTAGCCGTCCGCCATCTCGTCGTAACGAGTCGTCGAGAGGGGCTCCGAATCGCCCTCGACGGCCCCCGGCTCGACGGCCTGGTTCGCGGTCATCGCGGCATGCTAGTCCCGGAGCGCCCCTTCGGCCGGACCGCCGCGAGGATCCTCGAAGTCCAGCAGCAGCTCCCAGAACGCTGCCGCTGCCTCCGTGCGGTTCTCATCGTCCAGTCGGCGCACGGCGACGATCCGCCGCTCGATCGGCGGCGTCCCGATGAGATCCACCCGCCGGAGTGAGCCGTCGCGGAGCTCGCCCGCAACCGCTGTTGTCGGCAGCAGGGCGATGCCGAGGCCCGCAAGGACCATCTGCTTCGCGGCGTCGATGTGGTCGAGCTCGAGCACGCCGCGCGGCAGGCTGCCCGCCGGTCGAAAGAGGGCGTTCGTGAGGTCGTAGTAGCTCGACGTCCGGTCGAACAGGATCAGGCGCGCGTCACGGAGGCGATCGATCGTCACGCGGTGGGTCCGCGCGAGCGGGTGGCGCGGTTCGACGACCAGTACGAGCTCGTCCCGGTAGAGGAAGAGCGTCTCGAGATCCGGGTGGTGGAGCTCCCGCACGAGCGCGACATCGACGTCACCGCGCACCGCCATCTCGAGCACTTGCTCGGAATGGCCGGTGCGGACGCTCAGGCGGACGTCCGGGTGGGCGGCCTCGAACCGGACCAGGAGGTGCGGGAGGACGTACGTGCTGATGGCCGGCGCCGCGGCCAGAACCAGCTCCTCTGTGGCCGGGAACCGCTCGACCGCGCTCGCCCCATCACGCAGCGCACGCACGGCCCGCTCGGCGTAGGGCAGGAACGCCCGGCCGGCGTCGGTGATCGCCATGCCGCGCCGGCCGCGCCGGAACAACGCGCTCCCAACCTCCTCCTCGAGCGCGCGGAGGCGCGCCGTGAGCGCGGGCTGGGTGATGAACAGCGCCTCGGCGGCGCGGCTGAGGTTCTGGCGGCGCGCCACCTCGAGGAAGCCCTCGACCTGTGCCAGCTGCATGCGGCCTCCGATGGTCCGACCTTGCGGGAGCGTGTCCTCTCGGCCCGTTCGTGCGTAACCATAACCGACGTTGATGCCTCTGATCCAATCTGTCGATTGGACGTGATGCCTTGGCCCTGCCACCGTGGGGACCAGGCGGACCGGATCCCGGCCGCTGTCCCGTTCGGAGGGAGGTCTCAATGACGCTCCAGACACCAACCCGCATCACCATCGAAGTCCACCATCCCGACGCCGACATCGCCGGTAGCTCGGCGTTCGTTCGCGTCGTCCCGGAGGCCACGACGTCCTCGGGGCAGGCGATCTCCGCCGAGCCGCGCGAGGACGTCGCCGTCCCGGCCGCGTTCGACCCCGGCGAGTGCCAGTGCCTCGACGACGCGGATTGCAACGCCGACCACGCGAACGACTGAGGGCTGTCCCACATGACCGCCATTCGCGAACCTGAAGCCCGCAGCGAGTCCACCGTCGCACCGGCAGCGCCAACCGCTCCGGGAGCTGCCCGCGAGCTCGCCCCGTCGCCGCTCCTGCCGGTTGGCTTCGAGGTCCCGGCGTCTCGCTGGATCCACCCGGCGACGCGCTTCCGCGAGCTGCTGCGGACGGAGCCGTACCTGTTCGGGCCGGGCGTCTACGACCCGATGGGCGCCCAGCTGGTCATGTACCACGGCTACAAGGCGGTCTACTTCAGCGGCTACTCGTTCGCGATCGGGCACCTCGGTACGACGGACATGGACCTCTACAGCGGGCCGGAGATCGCGGACGGCGCGCGCCGAACCGTGAGCGCGCTGCGCAAGTTCCAGCTGACACAGGCCGTCGGCGATCCCTCGAAGGGCATCGCGCCCAACTACCTCGATATCCCGCCCGTCGTCGTCGACATGGACGCGGGCTACGGCAACATCTTCAACGTCCAGCGCCAGACCGAGCTGCTCGTCACGGCCGGCGTGGCTGCGGCGCACCTCGAGGACCAGGTCCTGCCCAAGCGCTGCGGCCACATCGGCGGCAAGGCGCTGGTGCCCGCCCTGGAGATGATCGGCAAGCTCCGGATGATGCGGGCCGTCGCCGACGACCTCGGACGCGAGGACTTCACGATCATCGCCCGCACGGACGGCCTGTCGGCGATCGATGCGCCCGAGCCGGCGCGCGGCCTCGACCTGGCCGTCGAGCGTGCCTGCCGCTACCTCGACACCGGCGTCCCGGACCTCGTCTGGTGCGAGTTCCCGACCTCGGACCGCGAGCCGGTCGAGACGTTCGCCGCGGAGGTCCGGAAGCGCTTCCCGGAGGCGAGCTTCGCCTTCAACTGGTCGTCGTCGTTCAAGTGGTTCCTCGACCGGGATCCGCTGACCTTCGCCCAGCTCGGCGACCTGGGGTTCAAGTTCATCTTCATCACCCTCGGCGGCCAGCACGCCGCCGGTCACGGCCTCTCGACGTTGCTCAGCGCGATGGCCGAGCGCCAGGAGCAGGGCTACATCGAGCTGCAGCGCCGTGAGTTCGAAGCCGGCTCGGACTTCCCGACCCGCTCCCACCACGAGTTCAGCGGCGTCCCCTACCACCATGAGCTGGGCAAGGCCTACGACGCGGCCCGTCTTGGTCGCGAGTTTGCCGAGGACCTGCCCGAGGGGAAGGTCGTCTAACCGCTCCTCGGCGAGCCATACCATTCGAGCGTGATCCTCGATGCCCTGTCCGGGACCATCCTCAACGCGCTTGCCGTCGCCGTCGGCGCGACCGTCGGGCTGGTCGCCGCCAGGCGCGTCTCGACGAAGCTCCAGGAGAGCCTGACCACCGGGCTCGGGCTGTTCACGCTCGTCCTCGCGACGTCGATGGGACTCCAGGTCTTCACCGACCCCGCCGCTCGGACGGAGGATGCCCTCGCCGTGCTCGGCGGCCTGTTGCTGGGCGTCGCGATCGGCGAGTGGCTCCGACTGCACGACCGGCTCGAGGCGCTCGGCGGGTGGTTCCAGCGCCGCCTGGCCCGTGGCGACCGGCCGTCGCGCGTGTCGGAGGCATTCGTCACGACGAGCATCGTGTTCTGCGTCGGGCCGCTGACGATCCTCGGGAGCCTCGACAACGGCCTCCGCGGCGACATCACCCTGCTGGCCACGAAGTCCCTGCTCGACGGCGTCGCGAGTGTCGCCTTCGCGGCCGCGCTCGGAGCGGGCGTCTACCTCTCGATCCTCACGATCCTGCTCGTCCAGGGCGGGATCGCCCTCACTGCCTTCCTCCTCGCCGGGTTCTTCGATCCGGTGACGATCCTGGTGCTCACCTCGCTCGCCGGGATCACCCTCCTCGGGGTCGGCCTGCGGCTGCTCGAGCTCAAGCAGGTCCGGCTCGCCAACTTCCTTCCAGGCCTCGTCGTGGCGCCGATCCTCATCCGACTGTTCGACGCCGCGCGGGCGGCATTCCCGTAGCCGCGCGGCTACCGTTGACGGCGTGAAGCTGCCCTTCGACCCGCCGATCGAGCCGATGCTGGCGAAGCCCGCCGACGGCCTGCCCGAGGGCGACGGCTGGCTGTACGAGCCGAAGTGGGACGGCTTTCGCGCACTGGTCTTCCGCGACGGTGACGAGACGTACATCCAGTCGCGCGACCTGAAGCCGTTGAACCGCTACTTCCCCGAGCTGGAGGCACCGCTGCTGGCCTCCATCCCGGACCGCTGTGTGCTCGACGGCGAGGTCGTCATCGCGGGCGACGAGGGGCTCGAGTTCGAGTCGCTGCTGCTGCGGATCCACCCCGCCGCGTCGCGGGTCAAGATGCTCGCCGAGCAGTCACCCGCGTCGTTCGTGGCGTGGGACCTGCTCGCGCTGGGCGACGAGGACCTTCGCGAGACGCCCCAGGGCGAGCGCCGCGCCCGCCTCGAGCAGGCGCTCAATGGCGACCTCGACCCCTCGGTCCACCTGACCCCCGCGACGACCGACCGCGCGCTCGCCGCGGACTGGTTCGATCGATTCGAGGGCGCCGGACTCGACGGCGTGATCGCCAAGCGCCTCGATGGCGACCTACAAGCCCGGCAAGCGGGCGATGATCAAGGTCAAGCACCAGCGCACCGCCGACTGCGCGGTCGCCGGCTTCCGCTGGCACAAGAACGGGCCGGGTACGCACATCGGCTCGCTGCTGCTCGGGCTCTTCGACGACGGCGGCACCCTGCACAGCGTCGGCGTCACCTCGTCGTTCACGTGGGATCGTCGGGAAGCGCTCGCCAAGGAGCTCGAGCCGCTCCGCAAGGACGCGCTCGAAGGGCATCCGTGGGGCGAATGGGCGGAGTGGGCCCAGGCCGCGGAGGCCTCCGGCCAGCGGCTGCCCGGTGCGACCTCGCGCTGGAACCGCGGCAAGGACCTGTCGTGGGAGCCGCTGCGCCTCGAGCGCGTCGCGGAGGTTGCCTACGACCACCTCCAGGGCGATCGGTTCCGCCACGGCACGACGTTCAAGCGCTGGCGCCCCGACAAGCAGCCCGCGGACTGCCGCTACGACCAGCTCGAGGAGACGGCGGCATTCGAGCTGGCGCAGATCTTCGGGTCCGGCGGATGACCGAGACGTTCGTCGAGCGCGACATCGTCACCTGGGACGCCCTCGAGGTGCTCGTGAAGCGCCTCGCCGAGCAGGTTGGCAATGGGCACGACGTCCTCCTCGCGATCACCCGTGGCGGGCTCGTGCCGTCCGGGATGCTGGCGTACCTGCTGGGACACCGCGACATCCTCGTCGCGGCGGTCGCGTTCTACGACGACCACGGCAAGCCCGGCGACCAACCGGCGTTCCTGCAGTTCCCTTCGGACCCGCTCCTGCGCGGCAAGAGGGTCCTGATCGTCGACGAGGTCTGGGACACGGGGACCACCATCGAGGCCGTCGTCGAGCGCGTCCGGCTCGCCGGCGGCATCCCGACGACCGCCGTTCTCCACTACAAGCCCCACCGCTCGAAGGTCCGCTCGGTGCCGGATCACCACGTGGTCTCCACCGACGCGTGGGTCGTCTACCCGTTCAAGTACGGTCGCTAGGGCTCGAGCCGCGCCTTCGCAGCGGCCAGTGCCGCCGTGATCCCGCGGTGCGCGACGATCCCGAACAGCCGCTCGTGCAGCCATCCGAGCGGGCCGGGGGCCCGCGAGTCGAGGATGACCTCCTGGCGCGCGAGGCTGCCGCTCCCGGACGGCTCGACCTCGATCACGAGCCGCGAATCCATCCCCTTGCCGGTCGACCGCTGGACCTGCCGGCGCGGCGGACCCCACTCGATCACGGTCCACTCGGCGATGTCGGAGATGCCGCCCAGCCGGGTCCGCTCGCGGTAGACCTGGCCGAGCCCCGCCGGCCCGCTCACGTAGAGGATCTCCTCTGCGAATGGCACCCATTCGACCGACCGCTCGACATCCGCGTAGAGATCCCACACCGCCTGTGGCGTCGCGTCGATCTGAACCGACGCACGGAGGTTGCGCACTAGCCGTCGGACTCGGCGCTCGGATCCGCCTTGGTCCGGGCGCACTTGCGCGGCGCGCGCTCGAGCTGCCCGGCGCGGTCGGGGTAGGCGTACTCGGCCCACGGGTCGTAGTCGACCTCCAGCTCGGCCTGCTCAGGGCGCTCGGACTCCGGCACGTGGGTGAGATTCACGCGGACCCGATACCAGAGCGACGAGCGACCGCGCATCCCGTCCACCAGGACGTCGGCCTCCTCGAGCGCCGTCGCGGCCTTCGGGTGCTTCGACTTCCACCGCTCCAGGCCCTCGAGCGCCGCGGCCTTCGTCTTCGCCCGCGAGATCTCGATCACGGGCACGTTCGAGCGCCGGCGTCCAGTCGGGGTCGGCTTCGACGGGATGGGCTGACCTGCCGCCTTGGCCGCCGCTCGGCGCTCGGCCTCGGCGACGAACCGCTTCTCCATCGCCGCCCGGTTCTTCTCGCGCTCGGCTTCGGCCTCGGGGGTGTCGTACTCCTCCGTCTTCCGGCGCTGCTTCGACGGCTGGACCCGTGGGGGCTCGCCCTCCTGCTTGCGGTAGTTCGGCGGCCACGGCGCATCGCCCTGCCCCTCGGACTCGTGGCGGCGAGAGAGCTCCAGCACGGCCTCCAGCGACCCCACGGCCTGGTCGATCCCGGCCCCCGGATCGCCGATCTCCGCGAACCGCGCCGGCACGGTGGCGAGCGTGAACGCCTCCGCCTCGACCGTCGGGACCTCGTCCCACGACAGGGGCGTGGAGACCCGTGCGTCGGGGAGCGGCCGGACGGAGTAGGCGGAGGCGACGGTCCGGTCCTTGGCGTTCTGGTTGTAGTCGAGGAAGACCCCGTGGCGCTCCTCCTTCCACCACTTCGACGTCGCGATGTCGGGCGCGCGAGCCTCGACGTCCCGCGCGATCGCGAGCGCCGCGCGCCGGACATCCGGGTAGGTCCACTTCCGCTCAATCCGGACGTTGATGTGGATCCCGCGCGAGCCGGAGGTCTTCGGCCACCCGACGAGGCCCACGGACTCGAGGGACTCTTTCGTGACCATCGCAACGTCGCGGATCTGCGCCCAGCCGACGCCGGGGACGGGGTCCAGGTCGACCCGCAGCTCGTCGGGGTGATCGAGGTCGTCGGCGCGAACCGGGTGGGGGTTGAGGTCGATGCAGCCGAGGTTGACGATCCAGGCCAGCCCGGCGGCCTCGTCGACGACGATCTCGTCCGCCGTCCTGCCCGACGGGAATGACAGCGTCACGGTCCGCAACCACGGCGGCCGGTTCTCCGGCGCCCGCTTCTGGAAGAACGCCTCGCCCGCCGCTCCGTTCACGAAGCGCTTGAGCGCCATCGGGCGGCCGCCGGCGCCGGCCAGCGCGCCGGGCGCGACAGCCAGGTAGTAGCGGACGAGGTCAAGCTTCGTGGCGCTCGTATCCGCGAAGAAGATCTTCGACGGATTCGTGACCGTCACCTCGCGGTCGCCGACCCGGAGGATCTCCTGCTCCTTCGGCATCACCGAATCCTAGGACGACGACTCGGCGGCCGCGCGGAAGTGCGCCTCAACGACATCGACGATGTCTTCCAGCAGTCGTGTCCCATCGATGACGACCGTCGTCAGCCCGCGGTCGGCAGCCTGCTTCGCGTGCAGCTCGGCGAGCAGGAGGTCGCGCTCGATGTGGTTCCGGCGGGCACGCTCCGGGTCCCGCGTCGCCTCGAACTCGCCTTTGCCCCGTCGTGCATAGGAGGATCGCTTGAACGCCTCCGAGGAAACGAGCCAGATCGCATGTCCTGGGGATGGCAGCAGCGGCTGCACCAGCGCCGGTAGGAAGCCATAGCCTTCGGCAAGGATCGGTCGGTCGACGGGGAGCGCGAGGAGATCCTCGAGCACCATCGAGAAGCGCTCGAGGGTCGTGGCCAGCCACTGATCGACGAGCCGCTCGGGCGTCGTGTCGACCCACATCCAGTCCGGGTCATCGATCCGGGTCTCGGTCATGGCGGGGTGCCGGACGGCATCGCGCCGAGACCAGTGCCCCGGTGGCGTGTCGTGATCGAATTCGTCGTAGTGGTACGGCGTCCACCCGAGACGCTCCGAAAGCACTCGGACGACAGAGGTCTTGCCCGCGTCCGTCGCGCCGCCGATCCAGTACACGTGCTCGAGTCGCGCCAAGGACGCGGATGCTAGCGTGCTGTCAATTCCAGGCGGAGCCATTCGTCAATTCCCCATGAACGCGGCAGCACCGCCGCGCAGCTCCCGGAGGAACCGCCGTGCAGTACCTGGTCCTGATCTACAGCGAAGAGCCGACTGGCGCCCCGGACATGGACCAGATCGGCGCGGTGATGGAGGAGTACAACGCGTACTCGCAGATGCTCCGCGACAAGGGCCACTACGTCGCGGGCGAGGCGCTGCAGCCCACGGCGACCGCGACCACGGTTCGCATCCGAGACGGCCGGACGCTGACGACCGACGGGCCGTTCGCGGAGACCAAGGAGGCCCTGGGCGGCTTCTACCTGGTCGAGGCGAAGGACCTCGACGAGGCGCTGGCGCTCGGCGCCGCCTGCCCTGGCGCAAAGTGGGGCTCGATCGAGGTTCGACCGATCGTCGACTTCGCGTCGGGCCAGATGCCGGGCGCGTGACCCGGTTGCCCGGCTGCGAGGCTTGAGGCAGGGCGACGCGCACGACACCGTCGACCGGGTCTTCCGCGAGGAGTCCGGTCGGGTCGTCGCCACCCTGATCCGCGTGCTCGGCGACTTCGACCTCGCCGAGGAAGCGGTCCAGGACGCGTTCATGCGGGCACTCGAGGTGTGGCCAGCCGACGGCATCCCCGCGAACCCGGGCGCCTGGATCACGACGACCGCGCGCAACCGGGCGATCGACCGGCTGCGCCGGCGGCGGACGCTGACCGAGAAGACCGACGAGCTCGAGCGCGAGGCGCGGGTCCAGGCGGACCTCGATCGCGGAACCGGGGGTGAGGGGGCGACTGAAACGGACGCCATCGACGACCGGCTCCGGCTGATCTTCACCTGCTGCCACCCGGCGCTCGCGCCGGAGGCGCGGGTCGCGCTCACGCTGCGGACGCTCGGCGGCCTCGCGACCCCCGAGATCGCGCGGGCCTTCCTCGTGCCCGAGGTGACCCTTGCGCAGCGGCTGGTCCGCGCGAAGCGGAAGATCAAGGACGCCGGCATCCCGTACCGCGTCCCGCCGCCGGAGGTGCTCCCGGAGCGGTTGGATGCCGTGCTCCGCGTCCTCTACCTCATCTTCAACGAGGGCTACAGCGCGACGGCGGGCGAGGCGCTCGTCCGGCGGGAGCTGTCCGCGGAGGCGATCCGGCTGGGGCGGCTGCTCGTGGAGCTCATGCCCGACGAGCCGGAGGCGCTGGGTCTCCTCGCCCTGATGCTCCTGCACGACGCCAGGCGCGAGGCCCGGACCACGCCGGAGGGCGAGCTCGTGCTGCTCGACCACCAGGACCGGGATCGCTGGGACCACGCCGAGATCGCCGAGGGCCGGGACCTCCTCGGGCGCGCGACCCGGGCCGGGCGGACCGGCGCCTACCAGGTCCAGGCGGAGATCGCCGCGCTGCACGACGCCGCTGACCGGCCCGAGGCCACCGATTGGCCTCGCATCGCCACGCTGTATGCCCAGCTCGCGACGCTCGCCCCGTCCCCCGTGGTCGAGCTCAACCGGGCGGTGGCGATCGCGATGGCCTTCGGGCCGGCGGCCGGGCTCGCGCGGATCGACACGCTCGCGGCCGACGAGCGGCTCGCCGGCTATCCGTACTTCCACGCGGCCCGAGCCGACCTCCTGCGCCGTCTCGGCCGGTTGGCGCCGGCCATCGAGGCGTACCGAACGGCGCTCGAGCTCACAGAGAACGAGGTCGAGCGTGGGTTCCTCTCGGGCCGCGTCGCCGAGCTGGAGGCCGCGGCGCGCCTCAGCTGACGGGCGGGCTCCGCGGCCCGCCCGCGACATAACTGCAACGGCCGACCGCGCGGCGGCGATCAGCCGCGCGCCGCCGAATCCCCACGATGCGCACGTCGTGCGGGCGCGGGCCCGCATCGGCTCGGGAGGTGGGATGCGCAGCGAATCGTTGAGCTGGGCGGCGCGCGGCGTCGGTCTCGCCGTCGGCGTGGGCTTCGTCCTGGTGCTCGCGTTCATGGCGTCGCTCGCCCGCGACGTGCTGCTGCTCGTCTTCCTTGCGGTCCTGCTCGGTGCGGCGCTGGAGCCGCTCGTCGCGCTGATCCGGGGCCGGACCGGCATCGGACGCGGGCTCTCGATCCTGATCGTCTACGCGGTCTTCCTCGCGAGCGTCGTCGGAATGGCCGTGTTCATCGTGCCCGCCGCGATCGTCCAGCTCGGCTCGGCCCTGTCGCACGTGCCGGCCTTCCTGGAGCAGGTCCGCTCCTGGAGCGCCCAGCTCCGCCCGGAGCCGCTGTCGGAGGGCATCTCGTCCCTCATCGACACCGTCAAGGCCCCGTTCCAGCCCGGGCCGCCGCCCAGCCCGGACAGCATCATCGACGCCGGGATCGTGGTGGGCCAGATCGGTGCCGCCCTGATCACGCTCCTCGCGCTGGTGTTCTTCTGGCTCACCGAGCGATCGCGGCTGCAGCGGTACGCGCTGGCCTTCATGCCGATGCACCGCCGGGCCGGCATCCGGGATGCCTGGAACCAGGTCGAATCGCGGCTGGGCCTGTGGGTCCGGGGCCAGGTGATCCTCATGGCCACCATCGGGGTCGCGACCGGGATCGCGTACAGCCTCATCGGCCTGCCGGCGGCCCTCCTGCTCGCGCTCATCGCTGCCATCACCGAGGTCGTCCCGATCGTGGGGCCGATCATCGGCGCGGTGCCCGCGCTCCTCGTCGCGACGACGCTGGGCCCGGAGGCGGTCGTCCTGACGCTGGGCGTGTACTTCCTCCTGCACCTGATCGAAGGCAACGTCCTCGTGCCGATGGTGATGCGCAACACCGTCGGGCTGTCGCCATTCCTGGTGCTGGTGAGCCTGCTCATCGGCGGGACGGTGGGCGGCATCCTGGGGGCCGTCGTCGCGGTTCCGATCGTGGCCGGGGTCACGGTGATCCTCGAGCGGCTGCAGGATCGCGAGGTCCCCGTCCCGATCGACCCTTCTGCCACGGAGACGCCGTCCGAAGAAGAGAACGAGGCGAAGGAGCGGGTCTCGCCGGACTCGCCGGCACCCAGGCGCCGTCGAGCGGCGGCGGCGAAGTCCTAGCCCCGGTCCAGGCCCTTCGGCGCCTCGCGCATCAGCCCGATGTTGTTGCCATCGAGGTCCTGCACGAACGCCAGCCAGAGGTCGTAGGCCTCGTCGCGGTGTGCGATCTCGGGCTGCTCACGGACCGTCGCGCCGTTCGCCACGAGTCGCTCGAAGGTGCCGCTCACGTCCTCGACCCGGAAGTAGAGCGTGGCGCGCCCGTCGAAGTCGGCCTCGGTCGGCTTGGCGAGGTACAGGCGGACGCCGTCAGCGTCGAAGAACGCCGTGCCCGGGAACTTGAAGAGGAGCGGCAGCTCGAGGACCCGCTCGTAGAAGTCGGCCGCCTTCTCGACGTCCGACACCGGAACGAGGATCTGCATGATCGGCCCGAGGCCGGACGGTGCGTGCATCGAATTGCGCTCCTTCCCTGGGCTGGCTACGCGGGCGCGATGGCCCGGACGAGCAGCGCGAATGCGGCTCCGGCCGCTGCGAGGGCCACCATCAGCGGGCCGCGGCGTGGGTCTCGATGCTGCGATTCGGGCAGCAGGTGGCCGGCACCGACCGCCAGGAAGACCCCGGCGAAGGTCGCGAGCAGCAGCCCGAGCGTGGCGTTGTCGATCGAGATCAGGGAGCTGATGAAGCCGCCGACGGGTGCGGCGGCCGCGTCGAGGAAGACGAACGCGATGGCAAGCCGCGTCCCGCGGGCCGCCTCCAGCGCGACCGTCGCGACGTTCATGCCGTCCGCGAAGTCATGCGCCAGGACCGCGAGCAGCACGATCAGCCCGACCTCGTCGCCGGCCTGGAACGCAAACCCGATCATCAGGCCGTCCATCGCGCTGTGGATCACGAGGCTGATCGGCGGCAGGAGGCCGATGATCCCGGTGCCCTCCCGCCCGCGAGGCTCGTCGAGCGCCGCGTCGACCTTGGCGACGCGATCGTGGTCCTCGGAGTGGTCGTGGCCGGGCGCGCCGCCGTGCTCGAAGCTCGACTGGTGGAGGAACGCCTCCAGGAAGCTGAAGCCGATGAACCCGGAGACCGCCGCGATCCCGACCGGCAGCGCCCCGCCCTCGCCGACCAGCTCGAAGGCTTCCGGCAGGAGGTCCACGATCGCCGTGGCGACGACGACGCCCGCGGCAACCGCCATGAGGGCATGGAGCCGGTGTCGGAGCCGAAGGGCCGCGTAACCGCCGGCGAGCGTCGAGAAGAACGGCAGGAACGACGCGATCCACACGTCAGCCGCGCTCCTGGCAGGCGGGGCAGAGCCCGAACAGCTCGAGGCGGTGGGTATCGACCCGATAGCCCGATTGCCGGGCGATGGCCGCGGCCACGCCCTCGAGGCCGTTGTCGTCGACCTCGGTCGTGCGGCCGCACGACGAGCACACGAGGTGGTGATGGTGGGCCGTCTCGCAGGCGACGAAGGCATGCTCGCCCGAGGGCAGGTCGAGGCGTTCGATGAGGCCGAGGTCGGCGAGGACGTCCAGCGAGCGGAAGACCGTGGCGCGCGTCACGCCGAGGCGGCGGCGCCGCGAATCCGACAGGAGCTCGTCGGCGGTGAAGTGGCCGCGCTTGCCCCCGATCAGCTCCGCGACCGCGCGCCGGGGCGAGGTCAGGCGATAGCCCGCGTCCTCGAGGGCACCAACGATCGCGGTCGAATCAACCACGGCCCGGAGCCTAGCAGTTATCGAGACTCAGTCGCAATAACCCCCCGTGTCCCGCGTCACTCCTACCTGGGGTCAGTCGAGCGAGACGATCCGGAACCCGATGTGGTGGTCCTGGGCCGGCGCGTGCTCGCTGGGTAGGGCCTCGACGCAAGCCCGATGTGACGGCGTACGCCGTGGATGACGCTTCCACGGCGGTTGACAAGCGCCGCGCGGACGCCTCCCATCGGCACATGGCCCTCCCGACCGCGCCAGCGCCCGAACCACTCGTCCCAGCCGCGCCCCGAACCCGCCGCACGGACGGCTGGACGACGCTGTTCCTCACGCTGACGGCAACACTCGGCGCCTGGAGCCTGGTCCTCATCGCGTTGACGCTGGCCGCGATCGTCGATCCGTCCTACGACGCCGAGGACGACCTCTTCGACCTCAAGGCCGTGGGCGCGATCACCGTCGGCCTGATCGCGGTTGGTCAGGCCTTCACGATGGGTGCGGCGATGGGCAGGCTCCCGAAGGTCGGGATGCCGATGCGAACCCTGATGCGCACGCACCGGCGCGTCGGGCGGGTGGGGCTGATCCTGGCGGGCGTCGTCGCGTTCTTCTGCTGGCGGGCCGGCGGCGGCGCACCGACGGCCGACGGGATCATCCACGGCGCCCTGGCGTCGACCGGCTTCCTCGCCATCGCGGCCAAGCTCGCGTTGCTGAAATGGCGGCCGTCGCTCGCGTTCCGAGTCGCCCCGTGGCTCGGCGGCTATGCGGCGCTCGCGTTCGTCCTCGTGGCCGTGAGCGCGATCCTTGGCGACGACCTGTTGGAGCTCGACGAGGATCTGCTCGGCGGCGATGACGGCGGCGGGGGTGGCGACGACGACTGATCGCCTCCGCGGTCAGCGGTAGCGAACACCTCGGCGGGAGCTCCGCCAGAAGACGAACCCCAGCATTCCGACGACCACCACGACGAGCGCGACACCGATCGGCATCGCTTGCTCGAGCGAGCTCGCGGGGTTCGGATCCGCGGTCGGCGCTGGGCTCGAGCCCGGACCGCCGCTCGCGCCCGGCGGCGCGGCAGTGGGGTCGCCATTGCTCGGCGACGCCGTTCCCGGGACCGCCGAGGACCCGGCCGCCGGGCTCGGCTCGGGGAAGGCGCACGATCGCGCCTTGCCTGGTGTCGCCAGCTTCGGTGCCGGGAGGGCCACGCAGGCAGGATCCACCTGGGTGAAGTTCGCCCACAGGTACTCGCGAATCGTCAGCCCCGAGTCGTGGATCTTCTCGGCCAGCTCGCGCCCGACGTAGCGGTAGTGCCAGGGCTCATAGTGGTAGCAGACGACCTCGTCCTTCCCCTTTGGGTAGCTCATCAGCCAGCCGTACTTCCAGGCGTTCTTCGCCATCCACGCGCCGGTCCGGGTGACCTCCCAGTTGCTCGTCAGCCCGGTGTCGCCGACCGCGACGAAGTCGATCGTCAGGCCCGTCTGGTGCTCGGAGTGGCCGGGCCGCGCGGAGAAGGTGATCGCATCCTTGAAGTTGGTGTACTTCTCGCCGTTCCAGCCCGCGTACCCGTTGAAGAGCGCGACCTGCTGCTTGTAGCCGCGGAACGGGCTCCAGGCGACCAGCGGCGTGCCGTTGTCGTCCGCCGCCTTGGCCATCGCCTTGAGGTCGTCGATGACGACGGCACGAATCAGGCCGCCGCCGCCGACGCCACCATCGCGGACCGAGACCAGGTCCTTCGGCCGGTACTTCGGGCCGAGCGTCAGCATGTAGTCGACGAGCGTGGTCTGCCAGTCGTCGTAGTCGCGGGGCTCGGTGAGGATGTCGTCGAGGCGGCAGTCGGGGAGCGGCCCGACGCCGTTGGCCGGCGGGGGCAGGGCGCCTGGGACCGCGAGCAGCCCTGGGCCGAGCACCGCCGCGAGCAGGAGCGCGCGCAACGGCCGGGCGAATCGCATCGCCGTGGAGCCTAGACCAGCCCCGAACGGGACGCCGCCGCCCGCCCCGCCGGAAGCCCGGCCGCGGGCCTTTCCGACCCGCTCCGACTACCATCCCGCCGTGCACCTCAACCCGAGGCGACGAGTCGCCGGCGCGCTGCTCGTCGCGCTTCTGGCCGCGTGCGACTCGACCCCGAACCCATCGCCGACCGGCGGCGTCGTGGCGCCGACGACACCCGCGTCGAGTGGCTCGCCCAGCGTGGCGCCGGGCGAGAGTCGTGCCCCCGAGCCGAGCCCGCCGATCGTGGCCCCGGCGGCATTCCCGCTCGCGGTGGTCACCGGTCTCGAGACCCTGAAGTCCGTCATCGACCTCGACGAGCTGGCCGACCTCGCGAACGACGGCAGCCTCGTCGTTCCGTGCGGGATCGCCGTCACCGAGCCGCCCCTGGACCTCACGGCCGACTGTGTCGCGGCCGACGCGATTGCTGCAGCGATCCAGGACGACCAGGACGTCATCGCGCTGCTGCCGCCGGGCCTCGTGGAGCCCGCGACCAAGGTGCTGCCGATCAAGGGCGACGGACCATTCGGCCTGTTCGGACCGGACCTGTTCGGCGACCCGGAGGCCCGGGCCCAGCCGTACCCGATCGTCGCCTCCGCGACCGAGGAGCCGCTCCTGGATCCGGGATGGCTCCAGTACGACGCCTCGAAGGCGTGGACGATGACGTCGATCGGCAGCCTCTGCGCCGATCGCTACGCCGCCCGCCAGGCGGTGACCAACGGCAAGGGCTGGGACTGGGTCTTCGGCGGTGGTACTGCGGAGTACACGCGCCCGCCGAGGCTGAACCCCAATCCACCGCCCGGGATCGACCGGAACCTCTTCGTCGAGCCTCGCCAGACCGGTAACGACGGCGTCGTCGGGCAGATCCAGAAGCGGGCCGATGTCGCCATCGCCGACCACGAGTGCCCCATCCAGCGAACCAGGGACTGGCACCCGAACCCAGGAAGCGGCCTGTCCTTCGCCGTTCCCGAGGACGTCGTCGACGAGTGGCAGGGCACGCTCGGGCTGGACGCCGTCTACCTCGCGGCCAACCACATGAGCGACCGCGGGGTCGCGGGCATCCGATCGACGCTCCGCATCCTGGACAAGCACGGCCTGCCGCGCACGGGGCTCGGGATGAACCTCGACGAGGGGCTCGAGCCCGCATACGTGGAGGTGGCCGGGATCAAGGTCGCGTTCGTCGCCTTCAACGATGTCGGCGGGGTGGCCCGCGCCGATGAGGACACCGCCGGCGTCCCATGGATCACCCGACCCAACATCCGCGAAGCCGTTCGGCGCGCCCGGGACGGCGGCGCGGACCTGATCATGTGCGACCCGCAGTGGTGGGGCGGCCGCGAGTACCACGACGACTTGCTCCCGAAGCAGGTCCGGCAGCTCGGATGGTTCGAGGAGCTCGGCTGCGATCACGTCGTCGGCGCCGGGACCCATGTCGCGGGCCCGATGCTCCTGCTCGCCCAGCCCGATGGCGACGTCCTCAGCGTCCTCGCCAGCCCGGGCAACTACGTGTTCGGCCAGGACTTCTTCCAGAACCTCCAGGAGGGCGTGATCCTCGAGCAGAGCTTCGTCGGCGACCGGCTCGTGAACGTCCGGATGCACCCCTACGTGATCATCCTCGGCGCCCGCCCGGCGCTGACCGACCCGGAGGGCGACGGCCACTTCGTCCTCGAACGAATCTGGAAGAACTCGACGCTCGACTACCTGCCCTGACGTCCCGCCTGCTCGGCGCCCGAAGGAACCTCGGGCGCGGGTTTTGGATTATCAGTGTTGACTAATATAAGTGGTGCCTTGTAATATCCGCCCATGCACGCGTTCGACGTCCTCGGCGATCCGGTTCGTCGCCGGATCCTGGAGCTGCTCGCCGACGGTGAGCTGCCGGCCGGGGCGATCTCGGCGACCGTCGAGGACGAGTTCGGGATCTCGCAGCCGGCGGTCTCGCAGCATCTGCGGGTCCTCCGGGACAGCGGGTTCGCGACCGTCCGGGCGGCCGGCACGCGCCGCCTGTACGCCGTCGACGCGCCGCCATTCCGGGAGCTGGACGAGTGGCTCGGCAACTTCCGCGGCTTCTGGGAGCAGCGCCTCGATTCTCTCGCGACGGAGCTCGCGCGTGGCAAGCGCGCGCGACGCCGAAGCGCGACCACAAGCGCAATGACAGGAGAGACGACGCCATGATCGACATCGTTCGAGAGATCGAGGCCATCGGCCGCAAGGTCGGCGACAAGACGATCCCGGCAGGGCCCGCGAAGACCGTGCGACTCACGCGTGAGCTCGACGCACCGATCGAGGACGTCTGGGACGCGCTGACGACGCCGGAACGCATCACCCGCTGGTTCCTGCCGATCGAGGCCGACCTGCGGATCGGCGGCCGCTACCAGCTCACCGGCCAGGCAGGCGGAGAGATCCTCGAGTGCCAGCGGCCCAACCGGTTCAAGATCACGTGGGCCTACGGCGAGAACATCACGCCCGAGCAGGTCTCCGAGGTTGAGGTGTGGCTCACGCCCGTCGGCACCGGTGGGACCCGCCTGGAGATGGAGCACGCGGCCGTGTCGCCGGAGGAGATGTGGGACCAGTTCGGTCCCGGCGCGGTCGGTGTGGGGTGGGACCAGGGCCTGCTCGGTCTCTCGCTCTACCTCCGGACCGGCGCGACGGTCGACGACCCGGTCGCGTGGCAGCTCTCCGACGAGGGGATCGACTACGCGACCCGGAGCAGCAACGCCTGGGGAGCGGCGAACCGCGCCGCCGGCGCCGACCCGGAGGTGGTTGAGCGCAACGTCGTCAACACGACGGCGTTCTACACGACGGTGCCGGAAGCGGAGCCCGTCGCCTAGCGCCTGTCGGCGCGTCCGCGCGTCCGCACGTCCGCGCCGGTCCGCATGGCCCGCGCGGGCCGAGCTCAGGTGTAGGTGAACTTGTCCCCGTTGACAGGTGGCGAGCTGCCGCCCCCGTTGGTGACCACGATGTGGACGGAGCTGCCGACGGTTCCCGCCGGCGTCGTGACTCGCAGCTCCGTGTCGCTCACGAACACGAACCCGGCGTTGACACCGCCAACGGTGACCGACGTGGTGCCGGTGAAGTACTTGCCCGTGACGGTCACGGTGGTCCCGCCGAGCCGCGACCCGCTGGTGGGGCTGATGGAGTACACGCTCGGCGGCGGGTCGAACATGACCAGGTGCGTGCGCTGGCCGCTGAGCTCCGTCGCGACGGTCTCGAAGATCGTCGTGAGCTCCTCGGTCCGGGGCTGGCAGAAGAAGTGGTCGCCGTCGGTGTTCTCGGTCGTGACGCAGCCGGAGGCGGTCCCATTCGGGTTGGGCGACAGGGCCGTCGAGGCCATGTCCGCGAGCGCCTTCGTGACGTTCTTGTTCATGTACGTCCCGGACGAGTCCGGACAGTCGACGTCGTTGCTGCCATCGAGGCCGAATCCGACCGTGAACAGCTCGATGCGGGCGCCGTCGGCGTTGGTGATGGCCTTGGCCGCCGTGGCGTTGTTCACCGCGGCCTGGCAGGTGTAGTTCCCCGGGTCGCCCGTGCTTCCGTAGTTCGGCTGCCCGTCGGTCTCGAGCAGGATGCCCCACTTCACGTTGGGCCGACCGTGGGCCTGGAGGAAAGCGGCGGCCATCGCCACCGGGGTGGCCAGGTTCGTGCCGGTGCCACCCGGGTTGTCGAAGCAGTTGATGGCCGAGCCGATGTGGGTTGTGCCGTAGACCGTTCCGCTGCCGTTGGAGTAGACCTCGTTCCATGCCGGGCTCGGCGTGTCCGTGTCGGTCCCGGTGAACCCGATCGGGATCCACTTCGCGATGTCGGCAGGGACGCTGGCGCCGTAGGTGTCGACCGCAGTCGGCTTGATCGCGATCTGCTGGGCGGCCCATCGCCCGGACGCCGCCGCGGCCGCCGTCTTGTCGCCGACCGAGCCGGCACTGGCCTGGGTGATGGACGCGACCTCGATCGTGGGCCCGGCATTGGTGCTGGTACCGTTCGCCACGTCAACCCGCTCTGTCATCCCGCTGGCTGGGGTGAAGGTCGTCCGGGCAGCCGTCCCGAACACCCCGAGAATGACCTCCGCCGACCCGGTCGTCGTGACGGAGTTCGCCACGACGGACGAGTTCGAGCTGCCACCGCTGTTGTTGCCGCTCGAGAGGTCGATCGGGCTCGAGGTGTTGACCCCGGAGTAGCGCACGATCGCACCCGTGGCCTTCGCGGATGGCGAAATGGTCCAGGCGTACGAGCCCGCTTCCGAGCCGCCGGCCACCTTGTAGTAGCTCAGCACCGAGAGGACCGTCGAGTTGTCCGTCCTCCGGATCAGGGTCCAGCCGCCGGGCGCCGTCACATTCTCGGCGGACCCGCCGGCGACCGCGATGGTCGCGACGAGCAGGTTCGTGCTGTTCGTTCCAGTGGGCTTGCTGATCGTAAGGGAGGTTGCGCCGCCCGTGGTCCCGGTCGTCGTCTGCACCCAGGCCGTGCCGGTGCCCGTCGTCGGGGCGACCGGGGTCGCCGGCTGGAGGGTCGACACGTTGACCGAGGGGCCGCCGCCCGTGCCGCTGCACGTCCGCATCGTCGAGCTCGGCCCGAGGAAGCCGAGGGCGACCCGCTGGAGGTCCGGGGAGTAGACGCCGAGGATGGCCTTCGCAGCGTCGCGTGTCGCCTGGACGTCCGCGGACGACATGCTGGCGGTCCGGTCGATGATGACGACGAGATCCACCGGCGCGTTGGGCGGCTCGCCGCACGGCCCGTTGCAGGCCGCGGCCTGGACGGTTCCGGTCCAGCCCTGGTTGATTCCGGCGACACGCCCGAAGGAGTACGGCGTCATCGTGGACGCGCTGATGACGATGACGTTGCAGCGGTCGCCGAGGTTCGGCGAGCAGGGGCTGTAGCGGACGGAGCCGGCGCCCCGGAAATCGGATGCCACCGGGGTGTGGCCCAGCGCACCGCGCGGGTTGCACACCAGCGGCACGTCGCGGGAGACATAGGGCTGGGGGGGCGAGGACGAGTTGACGCCGATCAGGCAGCGGTACGAGATCGTGTAGTCGGACGCCGACAGGTTCGGGTAGCCGCCCTGCATCGTGCTGGCGACGAGGCTCACGACATTGGCGAGGGCCGTGGCGTTGATTGACGAGCAGGCGGTCGTCGCCGATTGCGCGTTGTTGCAGCCGTCCACCGGCATCATCGTGCCGCCCGCGAGCGCACCCGCGTCGACCGAGTTGAGGAGGAGCTGGCGGTTGTTCCGGAGCACCCCGACGTCGATGACCAGCGAGGCGAACAGCATCAGGACGACGATCGCGATCGCGAAGAGGACGATGATCTGGCCGGACTCTCCGGAACGCTCTGGTCGTCGTGCCCCCCGGCGCTTGGTCACTCGACCACCATCTCGATCCGGGTCGACAGGGGAATGGTCGTCCCGAAGAACCGGGCGAAGAACGAGTGGTAGGTGTACGTCGTCGCGACCCTGACGGCGTCACCCGACACCGGATCCGCATTCCCGCCGGAGACGAAGTCGCAGCTCGCCTGCTGGTGAACGACGCACGTCGTCGTGACCGTCAGATCGGCCTGTACGAGGCCCGTCGAGTTGGACACAACGGCGCTCTGGACGATGCCGGGAATGCCCTGGGGGTTGTCGAGCTGCGTGACCGCCGCCCGCGCCCCCTCGCGGGTCGCGTTGATGAGCGTGATCCGGGAGTAGAGCAGGAACCCGAAGTCGAGGATGCCGGCGAGGATCAGGAAGAAGATTGGGAAGACCAGGGCAAACTCGACGAGCGCCTGGCCGCGGGTGCGGCGCCGGCGCGGATGCCGAATGGGAGAGGATGGCAGTCGAATTATCAGTGCGTCGCCGAAGCATCCACGGCGCACGCACGATTCGGATCACGACGATGGTCCCGCGTTGCCCAGACATTCAGGTGATCTGAGATCAGGTGCCGTTGCGTTCAGGCAAGGCGGCCTCGAGGCGGTCCGGCCCGAGGGAGGCGCAAGGCGCGCGAAACGAGACTGGAACGTCGGCGACCGAGTCCCTGAGCGGCCCATCCTTCGGTGCCGGTACGGTGGTGGCTCCAACTCCGAGGTGCCGAACGTGACCCAGCGTGAGCCGACCGAAACGAAGAACCTCGATCGCTACGGAGACGACGAGCTGCCGTGGTCCAGGGCGCGCGGCGCTCTGGAGGCGACCGGCAAGGACAACGACACCTGGTTCCTCGGAACGGCGGGGCCTGACGGACGTCCGCACGCGGCCGGGGTCGGCGCACTGTGGCACGAGGGCGAGCTGTACTTCACGAGCGGCGACGGGACGCGGAAGTCCAGGAACCTTGCCGCCAACCCCGGCGCGAGCATCTCGATCTCCCTGCCGGGCATCGACCTGGTGTTCGAAGGGTGGGCCGAGCGCGTGACGGATCAGCCGACCCTCGAGGCGGCGGCGGAGCGCTACAACGACGATGGCGCGGGTTGGCCCGTCAAGGTCGAGGGCGACGCTCTTACGGCGCCGTTCAGCGCGCCGAGCGCCGGGCCGCCCCCGTGGCGTCTCTACCGGCTGCGCTTCGAGAAGGTGTTCGGCGTGGCGACGGCCGAGCCCAACGGCGCGACGAGGTGGTCCTTCGCCACCAACTAGCGTCGTGGGCACGCGCCAGGGCTAGGCCGCAGGCGTGCTCGGCGGCTGCTGCGGAGTGGGCACTGCGGCTGCGCGCGTACGCCGAAGGCCCAGGAAGACCAGCACGGCGCCGATCGCGGCGACGGCGATCCCGGCCACCGGCTGGTAGTCGTCGAGGAGCGACATGAGCTGGAACTGGATGTCGAACATCGGCAGCACCAACGAGCCGATGCCCAGGATGACGAGGAGCGCACCCAAGGCGACCATCTGACCCTCCCACTCCTTGGCGATCGCTGCGCGATCGTGCGGGAGTATACGTCCGGGGAATCGCGGGCCGGGAGGGTTGGAGCCGACACTCGGATTTGAACCGAGGACCTGCTGTTTACGAAACAGCTGCTCTACCGCTGAGCTATGTCGGCGCGGCCCGCGAGTATAGACGCTGCTTCTAGACAGCAGCTCTTCGCTCTCCTGCACGATTAGCTTTGACCAAGCTCAGATCGTTAGCACAGCGCTCGAATAGCTGATAACTGTTGAGCCAGTGAGTCAGGGTCTACCGAGGGACGAGAACACTTGTCCGAGGCCGGTACCAGCGTCGAGGTCGGTTGCCGGCGGATCGTGCCTTGATGTTTGTCCCATGAGTGCGACGCCAGGATGGGAACTGACCACGTATCAGGCGCCGCGGAAGCGTCTGAATGCTCGATCGGTATGGCACGGCCAACTCCTGTCTTGCCCGCCATTTCAACCTTTTCCGGCAGCGCCAGCGCCAATCCGTGCGCGTAGGCCGCCTGCGTCAGCCGGACACCCACGATCTCGGGGCCGGCGACCGTGATCCGCTCGTAGATGGCGCATTGGGTCTGACTCCGCGGGTCCAGTAGCCTCCCTCGACGTCACCGACATCGCCCGAGCGAGTCTCCCGAGACCCACGCCAAAGGGGGAGGTCGGAAGAGCTTGTGGCCGACCCACGGGGTGAGTCGGCCACACCTGCGCTTCGGGCAGCTAGCGCCTATGGGTTGAGATCGAACTGGAAGCTCTCGATGATCGGCATCGCCTCGGCGAGGAACGCCTCGTGGCCGTCCGAGTGCAGAGAGCCGACGAAGATCACGAGGACGCGGCCATCGGGGGTGTCGAGAAGGAACCCCCGGCTCCGCCCGTCCCCGAGGTCAAACGTCGGCGGGTCGCCAGGGCAGGTGTCCGTCCAGCCGGGATCGAGCTGGACGTCGACCTGCTTGCCGGTCAGGCCACCGATCGTCACATCGACCGGTACGGATGTCGCTAGGGCCTCGTTGTCCACGATGGCGGCGACCATTTCGGCCGCCGTTGCGCCCCGATTGTCCTCCCACGCATCGCAGGTGAAGTACGGGCTGGTATGCGGCCCCATGTGAATCCCTTGGGCGAGGCCCTCTGGAGCGACCGAACTCGGCCTGGTTGGCCGGCGTGTCCGGGAACAGCCCGTAGAAACCGGCCTCATCGGCGCTGTTGACCCAGCCCTCCGGGACCGTGAACGTGAAGCCGGGCACGAAGGACCTGGTCGTCTGGCTCCCTGCCGGCAGGGTACCGGCGCCGCTCCTCTCGCCGGTGTACCACGGGGGATACACGGCGCTCGCCGATGGGGCGGCGGATGGCGAAGCTGACGCGGCCGGCGACGGCGATGCCGACGGAGCGACTGCCCGGGCCGAGGGCATGGCGGCCTGCCCGCCGCAGCCGCCGAGAATCAGTGTGCCGATGAGCACGACGCCGAGAGGTGCCGAACGGATGGCCAGCTGCGTACGCCAAGTCGTCATCGTCGAGATCCTCCTGACGGGTTGGCGACGGCGTCGGGCCGCATCGCCCCGGTGTAGAAGTAGGGGTTGAGGACCGTGATCTGCGTGATGCCGTCCAGCGGCAGGGCATTCCGATCTGCCGCCTGCCTGATGGCATCCGGATCTGGACCGTCGTACACGCAGAACATCGTCTCGAGGTTCTCCGAGACGTACGAGTGAAGCCAGTTCACGCCGATTGCGGCGTTCACCTCGACGACTCGGAGACATGCCCGCGCGCCCGCGTCGTTCGCGGGGACCGCGAGGGCGGACGGGAACCTTCGTTCGACGAGATATCGCGGCATGGGCACCTCCTGCACGTGCGGACTGGTCGAGTCGCATGTTCGGGCGAGTGCCGTGCCGGGTCGTCGGGAGTCTTCCCTAAGTTTCCGAGGAGACGATCCCCATCCTCCGGGCGGTCGAGGCCGCCTCCGTGCGGGATCGCGCGCCAAGTTTGCCGAGGATCGCGGAGACGTGGTGCCCGGCCGTCTTCTCGGTGATGAACAGGCGCGCGCCGATCTCCCCGTTTGTGAGGCCGAGCTCCAACATCTCGAGTACCTCGAGCTGGCGCGGCGTCAGCTGGGCCGGCGAGCCTCGGTTCGAGCGGTGAGGTCGGGCCGGAACGTTGCTGATTCCGACCCGGCGCATGCGCTCGCGAAGCCGATCTGAGGCCGGCAAGGCGCCGAGTGAGGAGAAGATCGCGAGGGCCCGACGCATCGCGGGCTCGTCGCCGTCCGCGAGCGCCTCTGCCTGCTCGTACGGACAGCCGATCTGTTCCCAGGCCGCCGCCGCCGCGCGCCAGTTCCCTGCCATGTGCAGCGCAAACGGCTCCGGAGTGTCGCTTCGAGGAGCGGAGAGCGCGCCGGCGCGCCACAACCAGAAGTCGATCTCTCCTGCCACCCAGCTGTATCCCTGGGCAGCGAGCAGCTCGTGGAAGTGGCCGACGAGGGAAGCAATGGCCTGGGGCCGACCGCTCAGCCAGGCGGCCTCCGCCTTGCCGACTGCGACGTCGTAGGCACCGTGGGGGTCACTCGCGTCGACGATGGCCCCGGCCTGACTGAGGGTGGCCTGGGCAACGGGCGAGCCACGGCGCACCTGGATGCGGCCTCGGATGGCCAGCGCCCCGAGGCGCGGCACGTAACCCTGCTGCCCCGAGAGGAGAAGATCGACACGGCGCTCGGCCTCGGCCCAATGCCCGCGTTCGTAGGCGATCCAGCCCAGGCACAGCTCCGCATGGCTGACGTAGTAATCCAGATCGATGGCTGCACCGAGCTCGATCGCCTCCTCGAAGCGGCTCTCGGCTTCCATGTGTCGGCGCACTGCCAGAAGATCGTTGCCCGTGTCTGTGACAACGGCCACCTCCAACTCATGATCGCCGGACTCGATCGCCAGCTGCCTGGCTCTGTCGTACGCCTCGATGGCCTCAACCCTCCGGCCACGAGCCATCTCGGCCGAGCCAACGATTCGCAAGGCCTGGATCATCGCGGTCCGGGCACCAGTCGACTCGGCCAACGTCATCGCTTCCCCGACGCGGCGCATGGCATCGTCGGGCAGGCCCGCCATGTAGGCATCACTCCCGGAAATCGCGTATGCGTACGCTAGCTCTGGGCCAGGCGGAAGCCGTTCGAGGATGTTGATCGCCGCGTTCACGGCATGGCTGGCGAGTCGATATGCCGCAGCGTCGGAGCCAACGCGGAGCGACATCCGGCCCAGCTCGATCAGGTCGTAGCCCTCGCCTCGGAGATCCCCCGCGCGCCTGCGCAGATCGATGGCTCGTTGCCGTAGCGCGAGCACGTCGAACGGGTCGTCGAACTTCATTCGCTCGTCCGCCCACGCTGAGACAAGGACGGCCAGCACGTCGGGGGGCGACGACTCGGCATGGTCGACTGCCCGGGCCAGGTGCGCTGCGGCCGCACGATGAGCGCCTCGCCGCGACGCCTCGCGAGCCGCGAGTGGCGCGTATCGAAGGAGGGCGGCAGCATCCGCCGCGGCGTCCGCGTGGTGGGCGAGCCGCGCAGGCTCGACGCCGCCGGCAAGCTCCAGGTGTTCGAGGATCCGGCGGTGCAGCCGCTGTCGTCGGCTCGCCGGGACGGACCCTTCGACAGCGAGGCGTGCCAGTTCGTGGCGGAACGTGACACGCTCCAGGCCGATCAAGAGCATCCCCTGTTCCACGCACTTGTCCAGAGCGTCTCCGCCGCCTCCCGAAATCTCGACCGTCATGTCAGGCTCCAGGCCACCAGGGGCGAGCGAAACCAACTCCAGGACGGCGCGCGCCGCCGGCTCCAGTCGAGATGCCCGCGCGAGGACCGCATCGGTCACCGTTGGTGGGACGGTCCAACCCTCAGCCGCCAGCACCTCGGTCACGTAGAAGGGGTTGCCACCGGTCACGGCATGAAGCCGGCCGGCCTCGACGGCGTGGCCCTCGGCAAGCTCGGTCACCGCCTCGACGGACAGCGCCGGCACATGGAGACGGTGAGTGCCGCGAGCGGTTGCGAGGTCGCCGAGGAGCGAGCGGAGCAGCGACCCACCGGGTGCCTCTTCTTCGCGGAACGTAACGAGCAGCAAGCCGTGCGTCGTCTGGACGCGCCTCCCAATGAACCGGAGGGCATCCAGCGTCGCATCGTCGGCCCAATGCGCATCCTCGACGACCATCAAGGTCGGTGTCGTCACCAGCTCGTCGAGGAGCGCGCGGAGCAGCTCGACGCGGCCAGGCTTGGCAGCGAGGACCGCGGCGATCGGCGCCATGTCGTGAAACGGGGCCAGTGGCTCCGGTGTGATCAGCGGCTCGCAACTGCCCCACAACGCTCGCCACGACGGTGCCCGTTGATCCACGAACGCTCTGGCCACGCTGGTCTTCCCGACGCCTGCCTCGCCGCCCAGCAGAACCATTGATCCGGACCCGAGCCTCGCTTCGGCGAGCCACGCGTCGAGGGCGGTGAGGAGTTCCGCGCGTTCGGCGAGGCGCATCGCGCCACGGTACCAGCGTGATTTTGCTCGATCGTTCCCTTGCCACCGCGACTCCGGCCGCGGGTCCGTCTCAGTCCGTCCTCGCGACGTCGGGTGGCTGGATCCGTCGGCCAAGACGAAGCCGTGATCCATCGACCGGATCAGCGGTCGCTCGCAGGTAGCGGCGATCCTAGGCGGGCAGCCCCCGGAATTGAAAAGCTGATAACTGTGCCCGTTTGTGTCGGGCTCCCACTCGGGGTAGCACTGCGCAGAGGGCGAGAGACTTACGAAACAGCTGCTCTACCGCTGAGCTATGTCCGCCGGAGCGCGAGGATAGGTGTAAGCCTTCCAACAGCAGCTCTTCCGACGCTCGGGATCGAACGGCCGCGGCGCTCGAATCCAAAGGCGCAATGCCCGAACAGCTGATGATCGTGAACCTGCAACTCCTGAGTGTGACGGCAAGCTGCCTAGACGTAGAACGAAGGTTCGCTCGAACGGAGCGACGGAGGCGTCGAGCTCCAGGCCACGCCGTGCAGGGCGAGATTGAAAGATGGGATCGCCGCGGCCCTCTGGTAGGGTGAGGCGCCCCAACCCGGGGCGGATGCAGGGTCGGCCGTGGTGGATCGGCAACTGGTCGAGCGGGCGCAACGAGGGGACCGGGACGCGTACGAAGCGCTCGCTCGCGCGTCGGCCCCCCGGCTGTACCGCACCGCCCAGCGGATCGTCCGCGACGCTGACGGCGCTGAAGACGCCGTCCAACAGACGCTGGTCCAGATATGGTGTGAGCTCCCCAGCCTGCGCGATCCCGACCGCTTCGAGGCGTGGACATATCGGATCGTCGTTCGCTTCTGTCTCGCGGAATCACGCCAGGCTCGTCGGACGGACGTGCGCGAGATCCACATCCAGGAGACGGTTCCGGCGCGTGCGGACGCCTTCGCAGACTCAGACCTCCGCGACCAGCTCAACCAGGCGCTACTCGAGCTCTCGCGTGAGCATCGCGCGGTCGTCGTGTTGCACCACTACTCGGGTCTGTCGCTCGGGGAGATCGCGGACATCCTCGGTGTGCCGTACGGGACGGTCGGGTCCCGACTTCACCATGCCACCCGCGCGCTGCGGGCTTCGATCGCGGCAGGCGAACGCTCTCCCCTTACCGGAGGGCAGCCGGCATGAACGAACACTCCGATTTCGATCGGCTGCTCGAGTCCGTCCTCGAGGCGGAGGGCGCGCAGTCGGTGCCCTCAACCCTGGTCGACGCGGCCCTGGGACGAGCGCGTACCAGTCCCCAGCGACGACCCTTCGTGCGCGTGTTTGACCGCCGGGCATGGCCTGCGCCGCGTCTCTCGATGGGCGACCCGGCCACGGCGCGACTCGTGATGATGGGACTCGTGGCTCTCCTAACGCTGGCACTCGTCACGGCCGCCATCGCGATCGGGAGTCGCATCCGTCGCAATGACGTCGTCTTGCCGCCCGGTTGGTCGACCACGGGGTCCATGACGGAGGCCCGGGTCGACTTCGCGGCGACCCCGTTGAACGATGGCAAGCTACTCGCGGCCGGTGGCGCAACCGCAGCCGGCCAACTGACCACTGCCGAGTCATATGACCCGAGCACCGGGACATGGAGTGCGACGGGCGGCATGAGCGAGGCGCGCTCATTCTTCACCGCCACGTCGTTGCGGGATGGCAAGGTGCTGGTGGCTGGTGGCGGATCCGGTGACGCCAAGCTGGCCTCGGCCGAGTTGTTCGACCCAGTCACCGGGTCTTGGACGCCTACGGGCCCGATGACCGACGCGCGTGGCCAACATGTCGCCGTGCTCCTCTCGGATGGCACGGTGCTGGTTGCAGGCGGTACGTCAGGCGAGTCGCCTTCCCTTGCCGCCGAGGTGTACGACCCTGCCGCCGGGTCCTGGACCGCTACAGGACCCATGACGACATGGCGGGCATCACCAACGGCGACGCTGTTGCCCAATGGTCAGGTGCTTGTCGCGGGCGGGTTCGGCCTTGGGACATCCGGCAACGATTCGGCCGAGCTGTATGACACCACGACTGGCCTATGGACGGCCACGGGGTCGATGACTCAGGTACGTGGCGGGGGCACGGCCTCGGCCACGCTACTGCTGAACGGGACGGTCCTGGTGGCCGGCGCACCTGGCGCCTCCGCCGAGCTCTATAACCCTGCGACCGGGTCCTGGACCGCTACGGGCAGGATGATCGAGGGCGAGGGTGGCCATACGGCCACCTTGCTTCAAGACGGCAGCGTCCTCGTCGCCGGCGGGATTATCGGCAGCGAGCTTCTGCCCCTCGACTCTGCCCAGTCTTACGACCCTCGAACCGGATCGTGGAGCGCTGTGGCTCCGATGCACATTGCTCGCCAAGGTGGCATCGCGGTGCTCCTACCCACTGGTCAGGTGTTGGTGGTGGGCGGTGTCGGGACCCGCGTCGCTGCGCTGTCCGCGGCCGAGCTCTTCGTACCCGCCATCGGCCCCTGAGGTCGGGATTGAAAGTCCGGACGGCCGCCGGCCTCTAGCTGGTGTACCCGGAGCTTTGCCGGTATGGGCAGACGACCGGACCCAGTGCCAGCACGAGGACCATGACGTGTTCGACCGCTTCGCTGCGACGTCCCATCGGCTGGCGACCAGCCCATTTGAGGGTGGCGTTGCCATACTCACGGCCGTTCGACCGTTCTTGGTCTTCGCCATCGCGGCAAGCTTCACCGCTTGTGGGGCGCCGGCCTCGCCCAGCCCATCGGCGCTCCCGTCTGCGCCTGCGGGCAGCCCGACGGCGAGCGCCACGCCGACCCGTGGCGATGCGTCGGTTGGGCCATCAAGCGCGGCTGCGGAATGGACGCGCACCGGGGACATGCGTGAGCCCCGGCAGGACGAGGTCTCGGCCACGCGGCTGTCTGACGGCCGGATCCTCGTCGTCGGCGGGACGGGCACGGTCGAAACCTACGACCCCGGCTCCGGGACATGGAAGGCGGCCGCCAGAACACTCGAGATGCGGGGCTATCACAGCGCGACGCTGCTGCCGAACGGCACCTTGCTTGTCGCGGGTGGAACCATCGAAGCGGCAGCCTCGGCCGAGATCTACGACCCGGCGACGGACGCGTGGAAGGCGACAGGCGCGATGCACGAGGGGCGTGCCGGCCATCGCGCGACGCTGCTCGAGGACGGGACAGTGCTGGTGGTGGGCGGCGAGGTCGCGTCGGTAGCCCTCGCATCGGCCGAGATCTACGACCCAGCGACTGGTTCGTGGACAGCGACCCCGGACCTGGCCCACGGCCGAACGGCCTTCACGGCAACGCTCCTTGACGACGGCAGCGTGCTGGTGGCAGGTGGCCACGATGTCCTCACCTCGGCGGAGCTTTACGACCCTGGAGCGGGAATGTGGCGCCAGACGGGCGACATGCTCCTCGGTCGGCACTACCACACCGCAACGCTGCTCCCGGACGGCAAGGTCCTGGTGGCCGGCGCGGTGCGGCCCGGTGACGAGCGAACCGAATCGGCCGAGGTGTACGACCCGACGACCGGCACGTGGCAGTCCACTGGGACGATGACTGATGCGCGCAGTCAGCACTCGGCGGCGGCCCTGCTCGACGGCCGGGTCCTCGTCGGGGGTGGCAACCACGACGACGACACGGGCACGGCCGAGGTCTTCGATCCCGCGACGGCGTCATGGACCGCCACCGGACCGATGATCGACTGGCGCGCGTCGGCGACTGCAACGCTCCTGCTCGACGGCCGGGTGTTGTTCGCCGGTGGCTTCGGCGCCGGCGTGGCGCTCGCGTCCGCCGAGCTGTACGACCCGCACGCCCGTTGAGCGGAATTGGGCTGAACTCGGATACGCATGCAGTGGCTGGCGGCCCGCACGCATGCACGCGGTGGCAGTGTTCGGGATTGAGGCACCGAACACCATGTAGTCGAGCATCCACGGTTGGCTCAGCGCCAGCGGTGGTACCATACGTTCATGGACAAGACGACCATCTACCTGCCGACAGAGCTCAAGTCGGCGATCAAGCGAATCGCCCGGCAGCGAGGGGTCTCCGAGGCCGAGGTCATTCGCGCCTCGATCCGCGACGCCGTCGGCGGTGATCGACCGCGCCCCCGCAGTGGCCTCTTCGCCAGCGGCTCTCCGATCGCGCGCGAGGCGGACGAACATTTGCCGGGTTTCGGCGAGCGGTGATCGTCGACACCAGCGCGCTCCTCGCGTTCTTCGACACCGACGAGCCCGATCACGAAACGGTTTCTGCGGTTCTTGGCGGGGCGACGGGGCCCCTCGTGGTCTCGCCGTACGTGGTCGCCGAACTCGACTACCTCGTGGCATCTCGGCTCGGCGTCTCGGCCGAGCTGGCTGTCCTGCGGGAGCTGACCGGCGGTGCCTGGGACCTGCCCGGGATCGTTGTCGAGGAGCTCGTTCGGGCTCGCACCGTGATCGAGCGATATGCCGACCAGAACATCGGCCTCGCGGACGCTTCGAACGTGATCCTGGCCGAGCGTTACCGAACGCGAACGATCGTGACCCTTGATCGCCGGCATTTCGACGTCCTGCGACCGCTCAGCGGGGGACGTTTTCGGATCCTCCCGTGAGCCGAGGGCGACGCGCTCCATGGCCGGCCTGATGACACGGTTCGAGTGCCTGGGATTGGCTCGGAGGCGAAACGGGCCGTCGCGGCGATCCTGGCGGGCAGCCCTCGAAATCGAATGGCTGATAAGTGTGCCCGTTTGTATCGGGTTCCCACGCTTGTAGCACTGCGCAGAGGGAGGGAGAGGTACGAAACAGCTGCTACCGCTGAGCTACGTCGGCGCGAGGAGAGAGTGTCCGATGCCCCGCGCGGGGACCCGGATCAGGGCGTGACGATCAGCACCGGATCGTGGGTCGTCTCCCGGGTCGAATACTCCGCCTGGTTCGTGTTGCCGCCGGAGATGCGGAAGGTGAACGAGCCGTTTCCGGTGATCGCCGAGGTCACATCGACCTCGACCCACGTGCCCGTCGTCGTGACGCCGACCTTCGCCAGGCGTGGCGAGCTCCCGATGACCGGAGCGTTGTTCCACGTGATCCCGCTCTGGGTCCAGCTGTTGCTGACCTTGTAGACGCCACCCCCGGCCGTGCTGGGGTTCGTGACCCAGAGCCGAAGCCGGGCCGAGCTCGGCGGTCCGCTCAGGCCGGTCACCGCGAACTTCACGAAGCTTCGATAGACCTTGTCGCGCACCTTGAGGACCGTCGAGCCACCATAGTTCGTGTTCGGCTTGGCCGAAGCGACATAGGCGTCCGCCGAGGCGGCGAACACGGTCGAGATCGAATGGAACGTGGCCGTGTACGTCGTGTTGGTTGCCGGGGCGACGATGTCGTGCGACTGGGCGAGGCCATCGGACCATGCGGTGAAGGCGTAGGTGAGCCCCGACTTGACCTGCGGCGCCGTCGCCGTGACCGAGTTCGATGACCCCACGATCACCGTCTTCGAGATCGGCGCCGTCGATGACGTGTTGCCGATGGCGAGCGAGAGGCCGGTCGGCGACGTGGCGAACGACAGCACGACGGTCTTCGGATCCAGCTGCAGGGTCGTCGAGGCGGCCTTTCCATGGCTGTCCTTGGCGGTCAGCTTGAGCTCGAGGTGCGAGGGGTACTCGTGATCGGGCGCGTTGAACGACCCCGACGCGACCCCCTTGAATGCCTGGATCGCGTGCGGGTGGCAGGACGACGGACAGTGCTGGAGGATGAGCGACCAGCTCAGCGCCGACGCGGGCAGGTTGCCGTCCTGGGCGTCGGTGGCAGATCCGCTGAAGGACACCAGCTGTCCGACGCTCCACTTGAGGGCGGTCGTGGGTTGGTTGATCACCGGGACCGGCGGATCGTTGCCGGCGTTGATGACCTCGCTGGCTGTGTCGCTCCTGGGCTCCGCGTCGGTGACCTTGAGGCTGACGGTGACGTCGCCCGCGGCGTTGTACGTCCACGACTCGGTCACGTCGTTCCCGTCATCGAACGCGCCGTCGCCGTCGAGGTCCCAGGCGTAGGTGAGGGCACCGCCGTCGGGATCGGAGGAGGCACTCGCGTCGAAGTCGACCGTGAGCGGGACCGAGCCGAACGTGGGGTCGGCGTCGAAGGCCGCGATCGGCGAGTCGTTCGGCGCGATCCGGCGGATCGTGCCGCCCTCGAAATCGACGTAGAAGAGATCGCCGCCGGGGCCGACCGTCAGGTCGACCGGATTCGCCGCGCCCTCGAGGAATGCCGTCCGGGCGGAGAAGTTCGGCTGTCCGTTCGCCGCCTTGGGTGCGAACCAGATGCAGTTGCGGCTGTGATCGGCGAAGAAGAGCCCACCCCGGTAGGAGGCCGGGAACGAGCCCCCGGTCGCGGGGTAGAAGGCCAGGCCCGTCGACGACGAGCCGTTCTCGGTTGCGCAGTCATCGGTCGCGATGACCTTCTCATCGTGGTGGTAGTTGAAGAGCCCGTCGCTGATCGCCGAGCTGCCCTGCGCGTACAGCGTCTCGCACAGGTTCAGGTTGGTGCCGTCATAGCCACCAAGACGGAACTCGCCCTCGTAGCACGGCCAGCCGAAGTTCCGGGCGGCGCCGTCGGTCACGTTCGAGATCCGGTTGATCTCCTCCCATTCGAACCAGCCGACGTCACCCAGCCAGAGCTCGTTCGTCCCGGGTCGGAACGTCATCCGGAAGGGGTTTCGCAGGCCATACGCGAGGATCCGCTTGGCGTTCGCGTCGCTGCTTCCCGCGAAAGGATTGCCGGACTTGCCGGCACCCGTGTTCGGATCGATCCGGATGATGCTGCCGGAGAGGCTGGGGTGGACGACGTTGCTGCCCCGAATGGCCTGCGATCGAAGCGCTCCGCCCTCGGCGGTGGGTGGGGTCACCTCGCCGCCGGGCGGGTCGTTGCAGGGGTTGGCTTCCGTGACCTCGGGATTCGTCGTCCCACCGCGCTGGCCATAGTCCACGCCGTTGAAGTTCGCGCCATCACCGGCGCTTGCGTAGAGGGCGCCGTCGGGACCGAACACGAGGCTCCCCGCGGAGTGGCTCGGGAACTGCTGGCACCAGTCCTCGACGAGGACCTGCTCCGCCCCGGTGATGCTGTCGCCGCTCACCGCGAAGCGCGACAGCCGGCCGCTGATCACGCAGCCGTCCGTGACGGGTCCGGGAGGCGTCGGACAGGCATCGCCCCAGCGTGGGGCGGCCGCACCCGAGCCGAGGATGTGGTCGTACGAATAGAAGACGTAGACGTAGGAGCCGTTGCCGCTGCCGCCCGTGAGGCTTGGATCGAGCGCCAGGCCCAGCAATCCCCGGTCCCAGAAGTCCTGGACGCTGGGGTTGAGATTGCTGAAGACCGTTGGGGTCGTGTCCGACAGGTCGTGGAAGACCTTGATCGTGCCGCGCTTTTCGGTGACGAAGACCCGACCGTCGGCGGCGAATCGAATGGCCGTGGGGTCGGTCAGCCCCGACCAGACGGTGCTCTCCAGGAAGCCAGGCGGGAGGTCGCCGTCGCCGTCGTCGGTGACCGCCTCCACGCTCGCCGGGCAGGCGGATTGCAGCTGCGGGGCCTCGGCCTCGAGCAGCGACTGCTGACAGTTATCTGGATCCGGACGGGCCGCAAGGGTGGCGGGTGGCGCCGCCCCTTCCAGAAGCACCCCACCGGCGGTCAGGAGGGCGACCAGCCCGGCAAGGAGTGGCTGCCGGACGATCGACGGTCTCACTGCTTGGATGTGCCCCCTGGCTCCTGGACCGCGCGACGGGAAGGATCACAGGAGCCCGATCGTCCCCCCGGGCAGGACTATAGGACCATCGCTTGGGGCCGAATAGTCATCCGGACTACCCAAGACGACCCCGATCCGGCGACCTCGAAGGAATCCTGTTGCCAGGCGGCCACGATGCCGGCATTCGCGGCACCGAGGCTGGCTAGTCCCGCGAGAAGTCTGATGTGCTCGGGATCACCTCGGGCGGCGTCCCGATGGCGATCGCGATCTCCTTGCGGTCGGTCAGCTCGATCGCGGCAGGGTCGCCCGTGTACGGCTCGCCGTTGATGTAGATCGCGATCGGCTTGTCCGGGCTGCAGTACTCGCCGACGCAGGTGGCGCTGAGGACGACGTCCCATTCGATGAAAAACTCGCCCAGGGTGTTCGGCGTCGCCACGGGTGATTCGGTATGCAGGATCCCGCTCCAGGCGTGCGTGTGCAGGGGTGAGATGCAGGGCTTGCCGCAGACCGTGATGCCGCCATACCCGACCGTGCCATCCGGATCGGCGAACTTCACCACGTCCGGGCTCGCGATGTCGATCCCGATGCCCGACGGCACGCCGATCGGCTTGCCGTCCAGGAACACGTCAAGGTGGGCGTGGCTGTGGTTCTCCCCGTGCTCCTTCGGCTCCGCCTGGAGGCCCGCGGCAGCCGTCAGCTCCATGGCGTTCAGTGGGGCCGGCCAGAGCTCGGTCGGCGTCGTGAGCGGCGCACGCGAGAACGGCACGACGGTGGGCGCAGCCGTGCCGCCGGGCCCACCCGTGCAGGCGGCCGTGGCAAGGACCAGGCTCGAGACACCAATTGCCACCCGCCGATGCAGCGTCGTTCCCAAGGCCGTCTCCTCCCGGCGAATGCTCCGCCGCGAGCACGATACGCCGAGCCGGAGGGCCCTGCAGGTGCGGTGATGCCGCGAGCCCTCGCCTAGACTCCGGCCCGTGACGGTCGACCCAGGCACACGCGGCTCGCTCCGCATCAGCGCCAAAGCGGACAGGTTCACCGAGTCCGTTATCCGCGAGATGAACCGGCTCGCCATCGTCAATGGCGCCGTGAGCCTCGCCCAGGGCTTTCCCGACTTCCCGGCGCCCGACGAGATCAAGCAGGCGGCGGCGGACGCGATCTTCGCCGACGTGAACCAGTACGCGATCACCTGGGGCTCGAAGGCGCTCCGGGACGCGATCGCCGCGAAGACCGCCCGAACCTATCCCGGATGGGCGCCAGACCCCGAGACCGAGATCACCGTCACCTGCGGCGCCACCGAGGGCATGGTCGCGGCGATGCTCGGGATCCTGGATCCAGGCGACGAGGTCATCGTCTTCGAGCCGTTCTACGAGAACTACGGCCCCGACGCGATTCTCACGGGAGCGACGCCGCGCTACGTCGCCCTCCAGCCGCCGGACTGGTCGTTCGACCCCGACGCGCTCCGCGGCGCAGTCACCGCACGGACGCGCGCGATCGTCCTCAACTCGCCCCACAACCCCACCGGCAAGGTCTTCACCCGCACGGAGCTCGAGACCATCGCCGCGGTGGCGCGCGAGCGCGACCTCCTCGTCTTCACCGACGAGATCTACGAGCACCTGGTGTTCGAGGGCGAGCACATCCCGATGGCGACGTTGCCCGGGATGCGTGAGCGGACGGTCGCGATCAACTCGGTCTCCAAGACGTACTCCGTGACCGGCTGGCGTGTCGGCTGGGTGATCGCGCCACCGGCGCTCACCTCAGGGGTCCGGAAGGTCCACGACTTCCTGACCGTCGGCGCCGCCGCGCCCCTCCAGGCCGCTGCGGCCGTGGCCCTCGCGCTCCCCGCGAGCTACTACGAATCGCTCCTCGCGTCGTACCGGGAGCGCCGGGCGACGATCCTCCCGGCCCTCGAGGTCGCCGGGTTCCGCGTCTGGCAGCCCGACGGCGCGTACTACGTCATGACCGACATCGCCGGCGTCACCGACGACGACGACGTGACATTCGCTCGCCGGCTGATCATTGATCCGGGCGTCGCCGCGGTGCCGGGCTCGTCGTTCTACGCCCACCCCGAGCTCGGTCGAACGAAGCTCCGGTTCGCCTTCCCGAAGCAGCTCGCCACCCTCCGGGCCGCGGCCGAGCGGCTCGCGAGGCTCAACGTGGCCTGACCGGGAGGCAGGGATGGTCGATCTCATCCTCCTCGGGATCTTGGCCGGCCTCGCGCGCGCCGGCTGGAGCAGTGGCTTCGTCCGCCGGCTGGCGGGGCTGCTGTTCATCGTCGTGGCGTTCGTGCTGTCCGCGTACCTTCGACCGGTCGTGGGCGGGCTCATCGAGGGCTTCTTCCCGAAGGTCCCCGACGAGTACGCCGAGATGGTCGGCTACACGATCACCTTCAGCGCGCTGCTCGTCGTCTTCAACCTGCTGTCGCGCGTCATCCTCGCCCGGGTCGCCGTGCAGGGCATCGCGCGGCGCACCGACCAGGTGCTGGGCGTCGTCCTCGGCATCGCGGAGGGCGTGCTCCTGCTCTCGGTCCTGATCGTCATCCTCCACACCTACACGGATCCGGCGAACGAGCTCGGCGCCTTCGCGGACCTGGGCATCCTCAACACCCTCCGCGAGGCGATCGAGAGCTCGACCATCGGGAGGTTCCTCGAGGACACGACGGTGCCGATCGTGCTCCTGCTGCTGGGGCCGTTCCTGCCCACGGACATCAAGTCGATCGTCCCGACGCAGATCCCCGGCGGCCTGCCGTTCTTCCCGGTCCCGATCCCCGGCATCCCGACGCCGTAGGGCGAGCGGTCAGAGCCCGAGGTAAACCCGGATCGTCTTGAGGCCCTCGACGACGTTCATGACGTGCTCGTCGAACGGCACGCCGAGCTCGGCGGCGCCCTTCTCCAGCTGGTCGCGAGGCACCTGCCGGGCGAAGCCCTTGTCCTTCATCTTCTTGGTGACGGACCGGACATCGACCTCGTCGAGGCTGCGGCTCGGGCGCACGTAGGTGACGGCGATGACGAACCCGGTCATCTCGTCGCAGGCGTAGACGGTCTTCGCGAGGAGGCTCGTCCGGGGGACGCCGGTGTGGTCGCCGTGACCGAGGATCGCCTCGACCACGTCGTCGCGATAGCCGAGGCGGCGCAGCTCCTCTGCCCCGCGAGTCGGGTGCGTCTCCGGGTACCGCTCGTAGTCGAAGTCATGCAGCAGCCCCGCCGAGCGCCAGACCTCGAGCTCGTCCCCGGCGACACCGAACCTGTGCTGGCCGTACCAGGCGACGGCGGCCTCGACCGCCAGGCCGTGACGGCGCAGGGCGTCGGTTTGCGTCCACTCGCAGAGCAGGTCCCAGGCGTCGGCGCGGGTCGGCACGCGGGCAGGGTACGCGAGCGGCCTGGGTGCGGCGCGTCGCGGGCGTTGACCCCGCTACTTGATCAGCTGGACGCCGACAGCCTTGTTCCCGGTCCCGGAGCCGACGCCGGCGCCAACCGTTCCCGAGGCCATGATGTGGACGAACTTGCCGACGAGGCACGAGGTCCCACCGCCCTCATTGCAGACGGCGTTGTTGTTGCCCTGGATGTAGGCACCGTGCCTGCCGCCGCACCCGGCGAGCGACGGGGAGCACAGCTGGAAGAACGCGAAGCTCGGGAACCGATACCACTGGTTCTGGCCATTCCCGCCGAGCGATCCCGCCGGGCAGCCGTAGTTCGGCGCCGTGATGACGGCCGGGCTGTTGCTGTTCGGCGAGTTGCCGTTGCCGGGATTGCAGGTCAGGTCGAACTGCGGGACGAGGACCGTCATGCCGTCGTACGTCCGGAGGGCGTCCTCGACGTTGCCGGAGTTGACGTTGCCAGTCGAGGTCACGTATTGCCACGACGGGAGGTCGATCGCGGGGTTGTTGGGATGGAGGATGGACTGCACGAGCTCGCTCGTTCCGCCTCCCGGCGGCGTCCAGTCCAGCCAGCCGACGTTGCCCGGGTTGCCCTTGCAGAGGGGGACCGTGTGAACGGTCCCGAACGTCCATGGGGAGCCTGTGGTCACGACGTCGTCGTGGCCGTCGCAGCTGATCGTCGACGTCGGGATCGTGACCGGCAGGATGGCGCAGTAGTGGCCCTCGCTCGAGTCGCAGTAGCTCTGGAGGTAGCCGGCGACGGCCGTCGCGCGGGCCCGGATCTCGAAGCTGTTGATGCCGATCGCGCCCGCCACGTAGGCGCCGACAACACGCTCGCCGATCACCATGACGCCGGCAACAGGGCCGACCAGGCGGTTCGGGCAGTCCGGCGCGGTCGCGGTCCCGCCCGGCAGCGCGTGCGAGGCGTTGCCGACCTGCAGCGCGGTATCGAGGTCCTCGACCCGGGTGTTGTCGTCGATGGCGCCGGTGCCGTCGAGTCGCAGGGGGATGCCGCAGATGTCCGTGTAGTAGGCGGCGTGGACCGTGACGTTGTTGGCCGCGGCGACCTGGAGGATCCGGCCGGTGATGTTGACGTCCCAGCCGCCCGAGGGCGCGGCCGCGCCCGCCAGCCGCTCGGCGAGGAGGACGGCGCCCGCCTCGGCGGTGGCGTCGACGCCGTTCTGGGTCACGCGCTGGTGGGCGAAGACGTTGCCGCCGTCGACGATCGTCGCGACGAGGGCAACCGAAAGCAGGATCGCCCCGACCATGACGACGATCGCCTGGCCGGACTCGTTGCTCGACTGCGCCCGGCGCCGGAAAGCGGTCATGGGAACACCCTTTCGATCGGCATCTCGGACGTCTGGGACATCGTGAACGGCCCGATCAGGGAGCTCACGAAGGGGGTCGTCAGCGCGAAGTGGTAGGTGACGGTCAGGACGGCGATGCAGCCGACGTGGAGGGTCGGGTCGCAGTCGAGCGTCGTGCCGGGAGGCGCCTCGTAGGAGACGCTGATGTTCGACGTCGTCAGCCCGATGGTCTTGCCGGCGACGATCGCGCAGCCGCGCATCGACCAGTGGGGCTGGTAGGGGTCCTCGATCGGCCGGGACTCGTCGCACTCGGTGACGTCGGCGAGCTGGTTCACGGACGCGACGCGCGCGCCCTGGCGGGCCGCGTTGGCGATCGTGTTGTAGGCGAAGACGGCTCGGCCGATCTCCGCGAACGCCATGATCAGCAGGATGATGATCGGGAAGACGAGCGCGAACTCGACCAGGCTCTGGCCGGCGGCGCGCGATCGACCGTTGCGATGCGCGCGGCGCGGCCCGACGGGCAGCTTCACGGGGCGCTGCTTCGCACGGTGATGCCGCTGGTGCAGGTGACCGACGTACCGACGGTGAGGCTCTGCCACGAGACCTTGTACTGCGGCGGAACCAGCGGCACGAAGATGATGGAGCCGGTGAACCCGGCGTCCTGCCACTTCTGGGCAACCTTGTTGGTCTGGGTGTTCAGGAGGCTCACGACGGTGCACATCGCCGGCGTCGGTGACGGCGTGGGCGTCGGGGTGGGCGTGGGCGTCGGGGTCGGCGTCGGGGAGGAGGTGTTCGTCGGCGTCGGCGTCGGGGTCGGGGTGGGTGTCGGCGTCGGCATCGGGGTTGGGGAGGCGGCGGGGGTTGCCGTGCCGGTTGGCGCCGGGCTCGGGGTCTCGATCGGGACGCTGTCAATGAGCCCGGACCGGACCGGGAACGCGGAGGAGGCGCTCACCGGGATCGGGTTGCCGGTGATGAGGGCGATGAACGGCGTGATGAGGCCGAACTGGCAGGTCAGGACGACGCTGGCCGGGGCGCCGATGCTGGTCCCGCTCGGGAACGTCGGGCTGGCGATCGGGTTCATGAGCTGGCAGTTGATGTTCGCGGCCTCGGCCTCGACGAGACGCTCGTACTCGTCAACGACAGCGAGGTTGTACGGGATCGTCCAGGCAGTCGGGTTCATCGCCGCGTAGTTCGCAGCCTCGCGGGCCGCGCTGTTGAGCGCCACCCATCCGAGGAAGACGCGGCCGAAGTCGAGCCCGAACAGGATCATGAGCAGCGCCATCGGGACCGTGAGGGAGAACTCGGCGAGGCTCTGGCCGCGGCTGCGGTGGCGCGCCGGACGAGCCGGCCGCGCGTCGGGCGTGCGCGCAGGGGAACGCGTCGACCGGAGGCGAAGAAGGTTGGACATCGAGGTGTCAAAGGTTCCGCAGCGGACCTTTCCCGTCACCTTGCCATTGGTGGGGACGGACAACAGCCCGGTCGTACTGCCCCGGTCGGGCTATGCGACCTCGGGAGGCTCTCCGGGAACCAGCAACGTGAACGCGGCGCCGGTCCCGCCGGTGCCCGCCGGCTCGAGAATCAGGTCGCCTCCCATGGCCCTGCAGAGGGACCGCGAGACGTACAGGCCGAGGCCCGTCCCCTCGGCGCTGGCCCCGGCCGCGCCACGTTCGTAGCGCTCGAAGATGCGGTCCCGGTCGTCCTTCCTGACGCCCGGCCCGTCGTCGGCGATGGTGACGCCGAGCAGGCCCTCCCTCGGCCGCGGCGCCACGCGGGCGTGAATCGCCGCTCCCGCGGCGTACCTCGCGCTGTTGTCGAGGAGGGCCCAGAGCACCTGGTCCAGCTGGTCCGGGTCGGCGATGGCCAGCCAGCCCTCCGCATCGTCGCACGAGGTCGAACGGGACGGCCGCGGACGCCGAGGGCGTCCCACGCCCGCCGGACGCGTGGCGCGAGCGCGAGCACCTCCTTGGCGGACTTCAGCGTGCCCGACTCCAGTCGCGAGACCGAGACGAGCTGGCGGACGATCCGATAGAGCCGGTCGGTCTGCTCGACGATGATCGAGAGGCGCTGATCCGGCCGCTCGGTTCCCATCTGCTCGGCGTAGCCCTTGATGCTCGTCAGCGGGGTCTGGAGGTTGTGGCTGATCCCGCGGAGGAACTCGTCCTTCGCCTGGTCCAGCTCCATGAGCTGCTGCGCCTGCCGCTCGACCTGCTCGAAGAGCTCGAGGTTCCGGATCGCGACGGCAACCTCGCTGGCATACAGCTCGAGGAGGTCCTGGTCGGCCGGATCCCAGCGCCGCGTCGCCGCCAGGTGGCCGACGAGGACGCCGAGCCGCTCGTCCGGCAGGGCCAGGACGGCGCGAATCGGGCCGGGATTCGCCGGGGATGTCCTCCTCGATCGGGACCATGCCGGGGTCACCGAGCTCGATCCGGGCGTCGATCATCCCGAACACCGTCTGGGCGCTCCGGGTGGCGTGCGACACCAGCCGCTCCAGGCCGTCGTCGGGGGACGTCTCGCCGATCGCGAGGAGGATCCGGCCCAGCTCCTGGTTGCGCCGACCCAGGTCGCCCGCGAGGCGGTTGTGGCTCTCGACGAGCCGCGCCAGCTCGTCGTCGCCGGGGACCTCGACTCGGACCGAGTGGTCGCCCGACGATGTTCGCTCGACGGCCTGCCACACGGCCCGCAGCGGCGCGGTGAGGCTGCCGGCCAGGAGGTAGGCGAAGAGGACGGCAACGATGACCGCCAGCCGCGAGCACGAACAGCACCACGGCCGCGAACGTGGGCTCGAGCTCGCCCGTCCGCGCGACCTCGGTCACGACGAGCACCAGCCCGAAGATGGCGAGCGGCAGGACCGAGCCGGCAACCAGGCCCGCCGTGAGGCGCGCCCGGAACGAGAGCCTCGTCCCGATCGCTGCGGTTCGCCCGCGGCCGCTCCCGCCTGCCGGCGTCTCGATGGCTCGCCGGCCGGCGGCGCTCACGTCGCGGGCTTCCATCCGGCTGACGAGGCGGTAGCCGACGCCGCGGACGGTCACGAGGTGCACCGGATGGTCGGGATCGGGCTCGATCTTCTGGCGCAGGCGGCGCATCGTGACCCAGACGTAGGACGGGTCGGCGTCGTCGGTATCGCCCCAGCCTCGATCGAGGAGCGTCTCCGTGGAGACCGTGTTGCCGAGATTGGCGGCGAGCGCATAGAGGAGGCGCGATTCGGTCGGGGTCAGCTGCACGATCTGGCCGCGAACGGTGGCGGTCTTGCGCCGCAGCTCCAACGACAGCTCCGGCCCGAGGACCAGCTCCCGCCGGGGCACCTTGTCGCCGAGGCGCCGCAGGACCCGGATGATCCGGGCCCGAAGCTCCGGGTAGTGGTAGGGCTTGGTGACGTAGTCCTCGGCGACCTCCTCGAGGAGGTCGGCCTTGGAGTCGGCGGTGTCGATCGCCGAGAGCACGATGATCGGCAGGTCCGCCCGGGCCTTGACCTCGCGGGCGAGCGTCAGCCCGTCCATGCGGGACATCATCATGTCGACGATCAGCAGGTCCGGCCAGCCGGCCTCGAGGCGCCGGAGCGCCTCCTCGCCGTCGCGCGCGGTCTGGATCTCGAAGCCGTCGTTCCGAAGCTGGTCCGCGAGCAGCACGAGCAGGTTCGGGTCGTCGTCGACGAGAAGGATCCGTGGCGCCGCTCCGCCTCGCCAGCCGCTCAGCATGGCGCCGAGAATACACGCGGCGGGTGCGCGTTCAGGGGGCCTTCGGGTCGTAGAAGCGGCAGCGCTCGCGGAGCGGGCAGCGGTCGTGGGCCGGGTTTCGGGCGTGGCAGACGAGACGCCCGTGGCGGATCAGGTTCACGTGGGCCTCGTGCATCTCGTCCGGCTGGAGCATCGCCAGGAAGTGGTCGTGGGCCTCCTCGGCGGTGGCCTTCTTCGGCAGCAGGCCCACGCGGGAGGCGACCCGCTCGACGTGCCGGTCGACCGGCATGAGCGGATGCCCGAACGAGAACAGCAACACCACCGAAGCGGTCTTCACGCCGACCCCCTTGATGCCGGTGAGCCAGGTGCGGGCCTCCAGCGCGGACAGGTCGCCGAGGAACTCGAGCGAGTAGTCGCCGCGGGCCTCGTGGATCGACCGAAGGGCGGCCTTGATCCCCTTCGCCTTCTGGTTCGGCAGGCCCCCGGGGCGGATGACCTCGATCAGCTCCTCGAGCGGCGCGGCATCGACCATCGACCAATCCGGTGGGACGCCGTCCGGCATGCCGATCCCACCCCAGCCGGGACCCGGGCGGTGCTGCTCGGACGGCCGATCCGATGGGTACGCTCGCCGGAGCGCCTCGTAGGCGTGCTCGGCGTTCACGTCGGCGCTGTTCTGGGTGAGGATCGTCATGACGAGCTCGCTGGTCGGGTCCCAGCGGCGCTCGTAGGGCTGGTGGCCGTAGAGGCCGGCGAGGCTCTCCAGCGTGAAGTGGACGAGGCCGGGTCGCAGCCGCTCCAGGCGCTTCGCCCACGCGAGGTACGGATTCGGCTTGCGGCGCTTGACCTTGCGCTTCGCCGGCTTCCGGCGGGGCGCGGCCGCGGGAGGGAGCCCGATCAGACGCTCGATCGCGGGTTTCGGCTCGACGGACACCGGCGAGCATACCGTCCCTCGGCACGCAGGCGCCGAGGCAGTGGCGGTCGGCCGGACCGGCGCCTTGCGTCTGTCCGGCCGACCCTGGTGGCTAGTTGTACGTGTACCTGTCCGCCGAGACGATCGGCGAGCTGCCGCCCGGCGTGGTCACCACGATGTTCACCGTGGCCCCCACGCTGCCGGCAGGCGTTGTCACCGAGATCTGCGAGTCGCTCTGGACGGAGAACGGGGCCGAGGCACCGTTGAACGTCACCGAGGTCGTCCCGGAGAAGTACTTGCCCGCGACCGTGATGGTCGTCCCGCCGAGGTGCGTGCCGGTCGACGGGCTGACATTGGTCACCTGCGGGATGGGGTAGAGCTGGATCAGGTGGGTGCGAAGGCCGGCGAACTCGCGTCGCCACCGCGCTGAACACGGTGGACAGCTCGCCCCGGCTGGCTCGCAGTAGAAGTGGTCGCCGTCGGCGTTCTCGGCGGCCGTGCAAGCGTTGTCGTCCGTCGGCCCCGAGGCCATGTCGGCCAGCAGGGCCGTGATGCGCTTGCCGCTCCATGCGCCCGACGAGTCTGGGCAGTTGACGTTGTTCGCGCCGTCGAGGCCGAAGCCGACGGTGAAGACCTCGATGCCGGCATTCTTGGCCGCGGTCGCGTTGGCGCTCGACTGGGAGCACGTGTAGTTGTTCGGGTCGCCTGTCGAGCTATAGCTGGGCTGGCCGTCCGTCTCGAGAAGGATGCCCCACCTGACCCCCGGCCGGCCATACGTCTGCAGGTACTTGGTCGCCATCGCCATCGGCGTGGCAAGGTTGGTACCGGTGCCACCAGGGTGGTCGAAGCAGGCGATTGCCGAGACGATGTGGCTGCTCGTGTTGAGCACGCCGGCGCCGTTCACGTAGGCCTCGTTGTAGCCCGGCGCGCCGATTCCCGTCAGGCCCACGGGGATCCACTTGGCCATGTCCGAGGTGGTGTTGGTGCCGTAGCCGGCCGCCGACGCCTTGACGGCGACAGCGGGGCTGCCGCACGTGGACGACGTGCCGCTTGGCCCGAGGAGGCCGAGGGCGACGCGCTGGACCGCGGGATCATAGATCTGGAGGATGGCGTTTGCCGCATCGCGCGTCCCCTGGACGTCCGCGTTGGACATGCTCGCGGTGCGGTCGATGATGACCACGAGGTCCACCGGGCTGCTCGGCGGCGAGCCGCAGGGACCGTTGCACGCGGCGGAGGTCACGACGCCCGTCGAGCCCTTGTTGATTCCGACCACGCGTCCGAAGGTGTAGTCCGTGTCGGTGGCGGCGGTCACGAACACCACGTTGCAGGTGTCGCCCGCGCTCGGGACGCAGCTCGTGAAGCGCGTCGCGCCCGCGCCCTTGAAATCGCTGGCGACGGGCTGACGGCCGAGCGAGTGGCTCGGATCGCAGGCCGCCGGGATATCACGGGCGATGTACGGCTGGGGCGGAGTGCTGGTGTCGATACCGACGAGGCACTTGTAGCTGACCTGGTACTGGGAGCTGACGATGCCCGGATAGTTGGCTGCCATCGTCTTGTCGATCAGCGTTGCCACCGCGGCCGTTGCTCCCGGCACCGACCCATCGAGGGGCATCTTCGTGCCGCCCGCGAGCGCGGCGGCGTCAACGGCGTTCGCAAGGATCTGCCGGTTGTTCCGCAGCATCCCGACATCGATCGCGAGCGATGCGAAGACCATCAGCACGACGACCGTGAACGCGAAGATGACGATGGCCTGGCCCTTTTCGCCTTGCCTGGTATCGCGATGTCGAAGCATTACCGACTTCCCCCGATGAAGGTGTTGCTGTTGTGCATGAGCAGCTATTCGATGACCATCTGAACGGTCGACTTCAGGTCGAACGAGGTCCCGAACAGCTGTGCGAAGAACGAGTGGTATTTGTACGTGACGGTCACCGAGACCGCGTCACCCGGCAGCGGGTCCGGCTGCCCGCCGGCAACGAAATCGCAGTTGGCCTGCGCCAGCCCGACGCACGATGCCGTGTTCGTCAGATCGGCGCTGACGAGGCCCGTCGCGACGGACGACACGCTGCTGTCCACCAGGCCCGGGATGCTCGTGGGGCTGTCGATGGCGGTCACCGCGCCCCGGGCACCCTCGCGCGCGGCGTTGATCACCGTGATGCGCGAATAGAACATGAAACCGAAGTCAATGATCCCTCCAAGAAGAAGGAGGAACACCGGTAGCACGAGTGCGAACTCGACGAGCGATTGACCCCGGCTGCCGCGCCGGTGGCGCGATGACTTCATTCCATTGCCCCCCGTTGCCATGAATGTCGCTTCCTGGCTGATGACAACATAGCGAGTACTACCTTGCAGACAACCTTAAAGTCATCGCGAGTGGTGACTGATGGCAACTTCTGAGATCAAAAATTGGTACCACCGGCGTAGTACTTCTCTCGTTACCGGGTGGACACTGGAACGAACAGAAGTACCAACGCTTGTTACAAACCCAAGCCCGCCGTACAAATCTGCCCCAGGCCGATGAGGAAGGCCCCGAACATCTCACCACCGCACCGGCTCGGCCGCCGGCCGGGCGACTGGATCAACCCGCGGCGTGGGCCAGGCGGGCGCCGCACGCAACGACCGGCGGTGCGCCCGCGGCCATCGCAACTTCGACCTGCACCGGATGCTCCCAGACCGGTACGACCTGCGCGCCGAGCCGGCCAAGGACGGCCACGCCGGCCTCGTCCACGCCGCCGCCGATGGCAATGCACGCCACACGGGCGGACCGGGCGAGCTGTGCCACGCCCAGAGCGGTCTTGCCGAAGGCTGTCTGGGCGTCGATCCGGCCCTCGCCGGTGATGACGAGATCCGCGCCCACCAGCTTCTCGCGAAGGCCGGTCTCCTCCATGACGACCTCGACGCCGGGAACCAACCGGAGCGATCGGAAATGGTCGGCGATCGACAGGAGGCCGAAGGCCGTTCCACCGGCGGCCCCGGAGCCGGGCGTGGTGCGCTCGTCGCGGCCTGCCTCCCGGCTCAGCCGGTTCGCGAACCCGGCCAGGGCGGTCTCGAGGTCGACGATGTCCTCCGGCGACGCGCCCTTCTGTGGCCCGTATGTCGCGGCCGCGCCGGTTGGGCCGAGGAGGGGATTCGTCACGTCCGAGGCGATCCGCAGGTCGACCTCCGCGAGGCGTGCGTCCAGCCCGTCGAGGTTCAGCGTGGTCCTGTCGATCGCCGCACCGAGCGCCCGCAGGATCCCCGCGCCACCATCGGTCGTCGCGCTCCCACCGATCCCGAGGGTGATGGTCCGGATCCCCGCCTCGAGGACCGCGTGAATGACCTCGCCCGTACCCTGCGTCGAGGCCCCGATCGGGTCGCGCTCATCCGCCGCGAGTCGTGAGAGCCCCGAGGCCTCCGCGAGCTCGACGACCGCGCGCGCGGCGTCGTTCGATCGGAGCCAGCGAGCGTTGACCGGCCGACCGATCGGATCCGTCGCCCGCACGGTCTGCCACGCCCAACCGCCCGCGGCGGCGATGGCGACGAGCGTCCCCTCGCCGCCGTCGGCGAGCGGCGCGAGGAGCACATCGTCATCGGCTCGGACAGATCGCCAGCCCTCGGCGATCGCGGTCGCGACCTCGACCGAGGTCAGGGAGCCCTTGAATGAGTCGGGAGCGACGATGACGCGCATCCGCGGGGTTACCGAGATTCGAGCTGGAGCTCCGCGAGCCCCGGGTCAGGCTCGGCGAGGAGGGCGTTGCGACGCTCGAGGTATTCCGGGATCCGGACCATCGGCGGGCGCTCCATGTCGGCGAGCTCGATCACCTCGAGGGAGAGGCGACCCCGGCCGGAGCGCGGCAGCTTCATCGTGGAGCCCAGCTCCGCGAACAGGCGCGCCTTACGCCGCTCCTCGATCCGCTTCATCACCGCCTGGAGGATCACGAAGGACATCCGCGAGAGGCCCTCGAGCTCCTGGTTGCGATGGACCCGTCGCTCGAGGTCGACTTGGCCCAGGCCCTCCAGGCCGGCGCGCTCCGCGATGTCGATGAGGTGGCCGATCTCGACGGCGTAGCCGGTGAAGAACGGGATCTGCTCCAGGATGGCCCGGCGCCCCGCGTACTCGCCCGCGAGCGGTTGGATGAACCCCGAGAGCTCCGGGAAGAACAGGTTGATGAGCGGTCGCGCCACGAGCTCGGTCACGCGCCCGCCGCCGCCCTCCCGGAGCACGCCCTCCTGGACAATGGGCCGTTGGTAGTAGCCCTTCACGTACTGCAGGCGCGGCTCGTGGAGCAGCGGCCCGAGGGTCCCGTAGACCATCCTCGGGTGCCAGTTCCGGACGTCCGTGTCGGCCCAGACGATGAGGTCGCCGGAGGTCTCGTAGAGCGACTTCCAGAGGGCCTCGCCCTTGCCCCGGAAGCTGCCGTAGCGGCTCAGGACGTCGGGGTGCTGGACGACCCGCGCGCCTTCGGCCTCGGCGATCTCGCGCGTCCGGTCGGTCGAGGCCGAGTCGACGACGACCACCTCGTCGAGCAGCGGCACCCGCCCGACCATCTCGCGGATCGCGCGCCGGACGATCGGGCCGATCGTCTCCTCCTCGTTGAGGCTCGGCAGGACGAGGCTGACCGTGAGGCCCTGCTTCTCCTTCAGCTGCGTCAGGCGTCGCAGGTCGGCGAACTCGTGGTGGTGGAAGTTCGATTCGCCGAACCACCGCTCGACCCGGGCCGGCACGGCGCGCGATTCCTCCGCGGCGCGGTCGGCGGCGACGAGGGACTCGGCGCGGTTGGCCAGCTGCTCGAACGTCTGCCGCCCGATCGACTCGCGCGTCTTGACGACCACCACGGTGGTCTGCGAGCGGGTCGCGATGGCCTCCGGCATGGCGCCGAAGAGGTGGGTCGTGCCGTCGATCGCCGTCGGCGCGGCGGCGCCCATCACGACGATGTCGGAGCGGTCCGCCTCCCGCAGGATCGCGGCGCGCACGTTCGAGGCCTCGCGGACGAGCAGGTCGGCCTTGCCGTCGACGTGCTGCCGCACGAATGCCGTGAGCGCGCGTTCCGCCTGGGCGCGGACGGCGAGCGTGATTCCGGGCGGCACGACGTGGAGGGCGGCGATCGTGGCGCCGTGGCGCCGCGCGATCGCGTTCGCGACGTGGAGGGCGAGCTCGGCATGCGGGCCGCCGCGGACCGGCACCACGACCCGTTGCACGTTCCGCACGCCGCGCTGCTTGACGACGGCGATGTCGCACGGCGACTCGCGCAGGACCTCCTCGATGGTCGCGGAGAAGGGCGATGTCAGGCCCTCGCGGCCGTTGCCGCTCTTCGTGCCGGCCGCCTTGCCGCCCCAGCCGAACACGATGAGGTCCGCCTCCAGCTCGGCCGCGACTTCGACGATGCCCTCCGCCGCGTGGCGCCCGATCCGGACGATCGGGTGGATCCGCGTTCCCTCGGGCACGAAGTCGAGGACGCGCTGGAGCAGCCGCCGGGCGTGGCGGGCGCGGGTCGCACCCTCGGACAGCGGCATCCCCTCGGGCACCTCGACGATCCCGAGCGCCGTGAGCTCGCCCTCGCGCGGGTCCAGGAGGTCGGCGCCGAGCCGGATCAGCTCCTCCGCGGTGGCGGGATTGGCCACGGGGATGACGATCCGGGCCGGCAGCGGGCGGCCCGTCACGATCGCGCCCCGGCGGCTTCGGCGGGTGCGGCGCTGCCCCAGCGATCGAGCAGGTACGGCTTCAGCCGCTCGAACTCGCGGGCCTGTCGCTCGACGCTGTCCTCGGCGCGGTCCGTGGTTAGGTCGCGGTTCTCGATGACGGCGCTCGCAACGCGCCCGAAGTACACCGGCACGAGGGCGGTCACGAACGTCTCGAGCTTGGCCGGCTGGTCTCGCGCCGTCACGACGAGGTCGTAGATGACCCTGGCCCACGTGGCATCGGGGAACGAGAAGCCGGCCGCCGCCGTGGCCATCGCCAGGGTCGATGGCGCCTCGCGGCCCGGCGCGTCCAGGTCCAGCGACGACCGGATGGCATCCGCGACCTTGCCCGACTCTTCCGCGAGGGCCAGCACGGACTCGACCGTCTCGGCGGAGAGCATCTCGCGCCACGTGCCGGCGAGGGTCAGGCCGCCGGCCTGGAACTCGGAGAGGAGGCGCAGGATGTTGATTTCGAGCGGGGGTGGGTCCACGACCCGCTCGAACCCGTACGCCGGGACATCGTGGCTGCCCTTGGCATGGGGCCAGCGATCGGCGTGCGTCACCGCCATCCGAAGGATCGTGGTCACCACCTGGCGGAACATCGGCCCGAGGTCGGCGCCCGGGTCCTTCGGGTCGTGGACCTTCGCGCCGAGGCGGGCCTGGCAGACCGCGAAGCCGCCCGACAGGGCGAGCGTCGTCATCCAGATGTCGATCCCGAACTTCGAGACCTCCGGAGTCCATTCGCCGGACTCGATGTAGTGGCGGACGAGGTCGCCGGAGACGCCGAAGTCGCCCCCGATCGGCTGCCTGATCCGCATCCCGTACAGCGCCCTCGTCAGCGGATAGGTGACGTTGTTGGTGATCGTGCCGTCGTGCTTGTGGCGCGCGTACAGCGGCGCCACGTAGTCGTAGCCGCCCTTCAGGATCGGGCCGGCCAGCAGCTCGATCCACTCGGGCCCGATGGAGCGCAGGTCCGAGTCGACGACCACCAGCGCCTGGACCTCCAGCGCCGCCGCGATCTCGAAGATCGTCCGCAGGGCCGCACCCTTGCCGCCGACACCGTCGATCTCGGGGTAGGTGAGCGACACTCGGGAGAGCTTGTTCGTGGGCCGCACGAGCAGGATCCGCTCGACGTAGTCGGGTGGCTCGGTCTCGACGACGACCCGGCCGGTGCCGTCCGGCGAGCCCGCATCCGAGTTCACGACGACCGGCCGGAGGTCGGGGAAATACTGGACCAGGCCGGCCTGCGCGGCGCGAACCACGTAGCCGATCGTCGCGGCGTTCTTGAAGCTCGGGATGCCGACCATGATGTCGGCTCGCTCGAGCCGCGCGATCTCTTCGCGGATCGCGGGCGTGAGCACAGACTTGGGCATCGCGCCCACCGTACCAAAGATATGCACATCGGCCCGGCAAGGGAGCATGCCTGAGCGTGGCGCTGGCGTTTGCGGCTGTCTCACGGGCGTGCGCGCGGCCTATGCTCGCGATCGGAGACCCGGCGTGGTGGGAGGATCGCGATGGGGCTGGGCGCGCGGCTCGGCGGGCTGATGACATCGGGTCGGGCCCGGGACGCCGTGGCGTGGTCGCTGTACGACTTCGCCAATACGATCTTCTCGTTCGCCGTCGTGTCCAGCGCCATCGGGCTCTGGCTGATCGACAACAGCCGCTTCGGGGAGCGCGACGGCAACTTCATCCTCAGCGTCGCGATCGTCGTGAGCGTCGGGCTCAATGCCCTCGTCTCACCGATCCTCGGCGCCCTCAGCGATCGGGGCGGCCGGCGGATGCCGTACCTGCTGTTCTTCACGCTCCTCTGCATCGTCCCGACGGCCTTCATCGGCTGGAGCACGCCGGTGCTGGGCGTGATCCTGTTCGTGATCGCGAACTTCGCGTACCAGGCGGCCCTCATCTACTACGACGCGACCCTCAAGAGCGTGAGCCGCCCCGAGACCCGGGGCAGGCTGTCCGGGATCGGCGTCGGGGTGGGCTACGCGGGCACGGTCTTCGTGGGCCTGTTCCTCCTGGCCCTGGGCGTCGGTGTCGACAACCGGTTCTTCGTGGCGGCCCTGCTGTTCGCGGTGTTCGCAATCCCGATCTTCGTGTTCGTCCGCGAATCGGGGCCGATCGGCCGGGTCTCGATGCAGGACGTCGTCGGCTCGCTCGCGCAGCTGAAGGCGAGCGTGGCGCACGCCCGCGAGGTGCCGGGCCTGCTCCGCTTCCTCGTGGCGCGGTTCTTCTACTCGGACGCGGTCAACACGATCATCGTGGTGATGACGATCGTCACGACTCGCGCCAAGGGGATGACCGACACCCAGGCGCTCCTGGTCCTGCTGCTCCTGACCGTCGTCGCGATCATCGCGAGCTTCGGGTGGGGGCGGCTGGTCGATCGCCTCGGCCCGCGACGGACGCTGATGATCGTCCTCGCGTCATGGGCCGTCGGCCTGATCCTCGGGGCCGTCTCGTTGAGCGTCGACGGAGCGATCGGGATGGTGATGTTCCTGACCGCCGGCGCGATCCTCGGCAGCGGGCTCGGCGGCGTGCAGGTGGCCGACCGGGTCCTGATGGTCCGGCTCTCGGCCCCGGAGCGGGTCGGGGAGTTCTTCGGCCTGTACGGGCTCGTCGGCAAGGGCTCGCAGGTCATCGGCCAGCTCCTGTACGGCCTGACGCTGCTGCTGTTTCTCCCCTCGCTCGGCGTCGGGGCCTACCAGCTCGCGGTCATCACATTGCTCGGAACGATGCTCCTGGGCGCCTGGATCCTGCGGCCCGTGAGCGATCGATGGGAGGGCTCCGGCGAGGCCGACATCCATGCCCCGCCGGAACGGCTTGCGCCGATGACGGCGCCGCTCGAACCGCGGAGCTAGGGTCGCAGCGCTGATCTGCTGAGCGTCGCGCCTATGTCGCCGATCGCGCCTGGCGCTCCGCCCAGGCTGAGGCGACCATCTCGTCGAGGGTCGAACGGACCGGTTCCCACCCGAGGACCCCGCGCGCCCGTTCGATCGACGCGACCAGGACCGGCGGGTCGCCTTCCCGGCGCCCGCCGTAGCCGTGGGGAACGGACCGGCCGATCACGCGCTCGGCACCGTGGAGCACCTGGCGCACGCTGAGGCCCTCGCCGCTGCCGAGATTGAGGATGAGCGGCTCGTCCGATCGGGCGTCTCCGGGCGCGGTCGCCTCGAGCGCCAGGCGATGCGCCTCCGCGAGGTCGAGCACGTGGACGTAGTCGCGGACCGCGGTGCCGTCGTCGGTCGGGTAGTCGGTGCCGTTGATGGTGAGGGGCGACCCGCCGTCGGCCGCAGCCAGGACGTTGGGGATGAGGTGCGTCTCGGGGTCGTGGCGCTCGCCGTTCCGCTGGGAGGCGCCGGCAACGTTGAAGTACCGGAGCGACGCGACCCTGAGCCCGTACGCCTGCGAGAACCAGCCGGCGGCAGCCTCGAGGGTCCGCTTCGTCTCGCCGTAGACGTTGATCGGACGGAGCGGCGCATCCTCCGGGATCGGCGTGGCCTCGGGGATGCCGTAGACAGCGGCCGTTGACGAGATCACGAGCCGGTTGACGTCCGCATCCCGCATCGCCTCGAGGAGCGCGATCCCCCCGGCGACATTCTCGCGGTAGTAGAGCGCCGGCTCGCGCATGGACTCGCCGATCAGCGATCGGGCGCCGCAGTGCAGGACGGCGTCGATGGCCCGATCGCGAAGCGCTGTCGCCATGGACTCCCGATTCGTGTACGTCCCGACGAGCAGCTCCGCGCCGGCGAGCTCTGCCGTGCCGCTGGCGGTCGCGAGGTTGTCGAGGGCGGTGACCTGGTGGCCTGCCTCGACGAGCGCCTCGACGGAGACCGAGCCGACATAGCCGGCGCCGCCGGTGACAAGGATTCGCATGCCGGGAGGGTAGCGGCGGGCCGGTTCCGGTGGCCTCGCCGCGCTCAGGGGCGCCCGGACAGCCCGAGCCAGGCGCGGATCCGGTCGATGAGCGAGCGGCGTCGCGGTGCCTCGGGCCGGGCGGGTGGCGCGGCCGGGGCTTGTGGGGCCGCAGGGGCGGGTGGTGCCACGTCCGCAGGTGGCGGCTCGGGCGCCTGCGCACCGCGCCCGCCCGCAAGCCCGAGCTCCCGGTCAAGCGCTGCGAGCAGGCGCCGCGCTGCCGCCTCGTCCGGGTCGATCTCGAGAGCACGCTGGAACCATGTCCGGGCGCCCTCGGCGTCGTCCCGGCCCGCCGCGACGCGGCCCATACCGACCGCCGCGATCGCGTTCCGGGGGTCGGCCTCGGTGACCTGCGCGAACAATCGCTCGGCCGAGTCCAGCTCGCCGCGATCGAGGGCCGCATCGGCCGCCAGGAGGCGTTCGATCATCGGTCCAGCACGTGGTCGGCGAGCATCGACTCGGCCAGCAGCAGCAGCGTCGCCCGGTCGTTCTTCTTCGGATCGGAGATGACCAGCTCGAGCAGCTCGTCGAGCAGCTTCCCGAGGTGTGGGCCCTGCGGGAGTCCGAGCTCGGTCATCAGGTCGTCGCCGTTGACGGCGAGCCTCGAAAGGTCCAGCACGGCCGACGCCTCGAGCTCGGCGGCGACCCTCGCCTTCAGCTCGTCGAGCGCGTGGGCATCGACCGGCACCCCGCTCCCGGCGTTGTCCGCCTCGCGCAGCGCGAAAAGCGCGTCGATCGCGTCGGTCCCGACTCGCTGGATGAACCGCCGTACGCCCGCGTCGCCCCAGCTCGCCTCGTACGTGAACATGTGGCTGCGGACGAGGTGGACGACCCGGAACGTCACGGCCTTGGGCAGGTGGAGGCGATCGAGCAGGACCTGCGCCATGTCCGCCCCGACGGTCTCGTGGCCCCGGAACGGCCCCTCGTCGATCGTGGAGGGCTTGCCGATGTCGTGGAGGAGTGCAGCCAGCCGGACTACGGGGTCGCCTGGAGGCGACGCATCGACCGTGCGGAGCGTGTGGTCCAGGAGGTCCTCGCCCTCGATCTTGTTCTGCGGAACCCCCCGCTGTGCCGCGAGCTCCGGGAGGAGGACGTCCAGGAGGCCCGTCTCGGCCATCAGTCGGAGGCCGAGCGACGGCCGCGGCGCCGCGAGGATCTTCCCGAGCTCGGCGGCGACTCGCTCCCCGGAGACATGCGCGGCGAGGCCCGCGTTGTCGCGGATGGCCGCGAGCGTCCGTGGCTCGATGGTGAAGTCGAGCACCGCGGCGAGGCGAACGGCGCGCACCATCCGGAGTGCGTCCTCGCGGAAGCGCGCCGCGGGCTCGCCGACGGCGCGGATGACCCGCCGCTCGACATCCGTAACGCCATCGAACGGGTCGACGATCGCGGGCGCAGGTCCGCGTTCGCCGGGCGCCTCCGCGCCCCATGCGATTGCGTTCACGGTGAAGTCCCGCCGCGCAAGGTCGAGCTCGACCTCGTCCCCGAACTCGACCCGATGTGGCCGCCGGAAGTCGGCGTAGTCGTGATCGGTCCGGAAGGTCGTGACCTCGTGGACCGCGTGGCCCTCGCGGATCGCGACGGTCCCGAACTGGTTCTCGTAGACCGCACCGGGGAAGACGGCGAGGAGCCGGTCCGGCCGAGCGTCAGTCGCCAGGTCCCAGTCGTCCGCGGCCCGACCGAGCAGCGCATCACGCACCGACCCGCCGACGACGTAGGCCGCGTGGCCATGCGCCCACAGGCGAGCCATGACGGCCTGGACCGACGCCGGTGCCTGGATCTCGACCACGCGAAGAGGGTAGTGGTGTCGTCGCGCTCGTTCGCCCGCGCGCCCGTTTGAGTGGCGCCCCAGCGACTAGTTGCGCCCCAGGAACAGGTAGTTCCGCCAGTTCTCGTTGCGGTCGTCGGCGAGGTACGGGGTGAAGAGCGAGTACAGGTCGCTCCGCGGCTCGAACGGCGGCCGAAGGAGCCGCACCCGCGCCTCCTCGGGGGTCTTCCCGCCCTTGCGGTGGTTGCAGGACTTGCACGCCGCGACGAGGTTGTCCCACGTGTGGGTCCCGCCGCGGTGGCGCGGCAGGATGTGGTCGAGCGTCAGGTCGTGGGCAACGCGGCCACAGTACTGGCAGGTGTGGCGATCCCGGGCGAACACCTCGCGCCGCGTCAGCTTGACCCGCGGTCGCGGGCGATTGATCCGATGCTGCAGCCGGATGACGGACGGCGCATGGAACTCACGGGTGACCGTTCGGATGATCTGGTGGTCGTACTCGAGGATCTCGGCCTTGGCCCCGAAGACAAGGCGGAACGCCCGCGGAAGGTTCGTGACGTTCAGCGGCTCGTAATCCTGGTTCAGGACGAGGACCACCCCGTTCATCGTTCGCGGATGCTATGCCAAACGCTGTCCGGTCGCCGGGTCCCAGCCTCCAGCCTGGCCGACCTTCGACGCGAGCGGCTTTCCGAGCGCCTGCGTGATGAATCGCGCCGCGTCGAGGACACCCTGAAGGTCGACGCCATGCTCGAACCCGGACGCGTCGAGCAGATACACGAGGTCCTCAGTGGCGAGATTCCCCGCTGCGCCGGGGGCGTAGGGGCAGCCACCCGTCCCGCCGGTCGAGCTGTCGAAGCAGCGAATGCCGGCATCGAGCCCCGCCTGGACGTTCGCGAGCGCCGTTCCGCGAGTGTCGTGGAAGTGGTACGCGATCTGGTCGAGCCGGATCCCGGCGCCCACGGCCGCGCCCGTGAGGACGGCGACCTGGCTCGGCACGCCGACGCCGATGGTGTCGCCGAAGCAGACCTCGTCGACGCCGAGCTCGAGCAGTCGCGTGGCCACGCGGACGGCCTGGTGCGGATCGACGGCGCCCGTGTACGGACACCCGAACGCGGTCGAGACGTACCCGCGGCGCCACCACCCGAGGTCGGACGCGCGCCGCAGCACGGGCTCGAACGCCGCGAGCGATTCGTCGATCGTCAGCCCGATGTTCTTTCGGGTGAAGGCGTCCGTCGCCGCGGTGAAGACGGCGAGGGCACTGGCGCCCGCGGCCTCGGCACGGGCCATGCCGCGCTCGTTCGGCACGAGGACCGGGTAGCGGACGGCGGAGGTGTGGGACAGCCGAGGCAGGAGCGCGTCGGCATCGGCCAGCTGCGGGATGGCCTTCGGCGAGACGAAGCTGGTCGCCTCGATCTCGCGCAGGCCGGTCGCGGCGAGCCGGTCGATGAAGTCGACCTTCGTCTCGAGCGGGATCGCGACCGCCTCGTTCTGGAGCCCGTCGCGAGGCCCGACCTCGTAGATCCGGACGCGATCAGCCAAGCAGCGTCAGACGAGCGGCGGATCCATCGCCCGCTCGATCCGGGCGATCTGGATCTCGATGCGCTCGATCTCGAAGGCGGCCTCGACGCGCTCGTGGCTGTCGCGAGGAGCCGCATCTCGTCGCCGCCTTGCCGCGTCGTGGAGCTCCAGCAGCTGCGCGCGACTGTCCGGCAGCGGCGCTACCGAGCCCGCGTGGACAGGCGACTTCTTGGCGGTGGCCATCGGCGTGAGCGTACCGCTACGGCTCCACGACGGCGAGCACGTCGCCGCGCGCGACCTGGTCCCCGGGTCGGGCACGAAGCTCGGAGATCCGGCCCCCGATCGGCGTCGGGACGGCGTGCTCCATCTTCATCGCCTCGAGCGTCGCGATCGGGTCCGCCGGTTCGACCTGCTGCCCGACCGCGGCATGGACCGCAAGAATGGCACCCGGCATCGGGGCCACGATCTCGACAGGCCCGCCGCCGGCGTGCGACGCGGCGGCTCGCGCGGCTCGGTCGACGTCGGGCGCTGGCGCGAGCCGGAAAGGGACGCTGCGGCCGGCGACGTCGACGTGGGCCGTCGCAGCGGCGGCGACGACCTCGGGCACCGTGACGAGGGACCCGTCCGACCGGACCGCCGTCCCTACCCCGACCGTGATCGTCCGCTCGGCGCCCTCCGCCTCGAGGCGGATGCGCGGCGGCCCGTTCAGGCGCCAGCCGCCGAGCCAGCCCGTCGGCGCCAGCGCTCCGGCGGCGGCGTGCCAAGCCTCGTCGGGTGGGGTCGCCCGATCGACCCAGTCGTCGGGCGGCCAGATCCGCTCGAGGCTGTCGATCCGGATCTCGCCCTTGCGGACCGCGGGCTCGCGAACCAGCCAGCGCAGGAACCGGAGGTTCGTCGTCAGCCCGAGGACGACCGTCTCGTCGAGTGCCTGCTGCAGGCGATCGAGGGCCGTCGCGCGGTCCGGCCCACGGGCGATGACCTTCGCGAGCATCGGATCGAAACGGGGGCTCACGATCGTGCCTTCGTCGATGCCGGCGTCGACGCGGATCCCCGGCCCGGACGGCCAGCGCAGCCGCTCGATCCGGCCGGTCGCCGGCAGGAAGTCGGCCTCGGCGTCCTCGGCGTACAGCCGCACCTCGACGGCGTGCCCGCCCGCGCGGAGCGATCGGTCGATCGCCCCCTGCTCGAGGGCAAGGGGTCGGCCCTCGGCGACCCGGAGCTGCTGTTCGACGAGGTCGAGGCCCGTGACGAGCTCGGTGACCGGGTGCTCGACCTGGAGGCGGGTGTTCATCTCGAGGAAGAAGAACTCGCCACGGTCGCTCAGCAGGAACTCGCACGTCCCGGCGCTCCGGTAGCCGACGGCGGCCGCGAGCTTGACGGCCGCGCCGGTGAGCTGCTCCCGAACGTGCGCGTCCAGCGCCGGCGACGGCGTCTCCTCGAGCACCTTCTGATGGCGGCGCTGGGTCGAGCAGTCGCGCTCCCCGAGGTGGACGCCGGCGCCGTGCGCGTCGAACAGGACCTGGACCTCGACGTGACGCGGCCCCTCGATCAGCTTCTCGAGGATGAGGCGGTCGTCTCCGAACGCCGCGGCGGCCTCGCGACGCGCGCCCGCGAGCGCGTCACTGATCCGTCCGGGCTCGCGCACAACCCGCATCCCCTTGCCACCCCCGCCGGCCGCAGGCTTCACGAGGACGGGATAGCCAATGCGCTTCGCCGCGAGGGCGAGGGCCGCGTCGGGCCGATCTGGGTCCTCGATGCCCGGGACGACCGGGACGCCCAGCTCGATCGCGAGGCGTCTCGCGGCAGCCTTGTCGCCCATGGCGCGAATGGCGCCCGGCGGTGGCCCGACCCAGGCAATGCCTGCTTCTTCGACGGCGGCGGCGAAGCCAGCGTTCTCGGCCAGGAAGCCGAAACCGGGGTGGACGGCGTCAGACGCCGCGGCCAGGGCGGCGCGGACGACGGCCTCGATGTCGAGAAGGTCGACTGCGTCGCGACCGTCGGTCGGCGGCTCGATCGCGACGATCGCGAGCCGGTCGCACGTTCGCCGGATCCGGCGCGCGATCTCTCCGCGATTCGCGATGAAGAGACGACGGATCGGCCGAACGGGCGCGGCCTCTGTGGGCGACCCGTCGTTCGTTGATGCCTGTGGGTGCATCACGGGAGGGCCGCCGGACCGGGTGCTCGCCTGTTCGAACGCGTCTAACGCGTCAGACGCGACACGCCACCTGCCGCCGACACGACGGGCGGGCAGCCGACCGAGGGCAATCCACCGCTGAACCGATCGCGTTGTCGTCCCGAGGCGTCGTGCGGCCTCGCTCGGGCTGAGCTCGTCACGCATCTGTCGCGATTGTCGCATACGACGCGCTCCGACACGACAGGCCTAGCTCTCCTGGAGGGATCCCAGCCGGGCTTGCGCTTGCCGCTGAAGGCGGCGAACCCCTCCTGCGCCTCTGCGCTGGTTCGCTGGCGCGCGATGACTCGCGCCGTGTGCCACTTCGACGAGCCGTGACCCAGCCCGCGCACCTCGCGAACGATCGACTTCGCCGCGCGCACGGCCGTCGGGCCGGAGGCGAGGATGTCGGCGATTGCCGAATCGACCGCCAGGTCGAGCGCCGCCTCGCCCTCGACGACCTCGTGGACGAGCCCGATCCGCTGCGCCCGCAACGCGTCGAACCGGCGCCCGCCGGGGAACAGTGCACGGGCGTGCGTTTCGCCGATCTTCGCGATCACGAATGGCGAGATGACCGCGGGGAGGATCCCGAGCCGCGTCTCGGTGAACCCGAAGCGCGCCCCCGACTCGGCGATGACGAGGTCGCTCACCGCGCAGAGGCCCATGCCGCCGCCGAGCGCCGCGCCCTGGACCCGCGCGATGACCGGCACGGGACACGTATCGATCGTCTCGAACATCTCCGCCATCGCCATCGCGTCCTGCTCGTTGCTTTCGACATCGAGCTGCATCGCGGCGCGCATCCAGTCGATGTCGGCACCGGCACAGAACGTCTCGCCCTCGCCGGCGAGGACGACAGCTCGCAGGTCGGTCGCCGAATCTCGCTCGAGTGCCGCGAACGTCGATCGAAGCTCGGCGATCAGCGAGGCATCGAACGCGTTCCGCCGCTGGGGCCGCGCCAGCGTGACTCGTGCCACCACGCCACCCGGCCCGGTCCGCGCGACCCGCAACGCCTCCGTCACGCGCGGATCGTACGCGCCGAGCGCCGGCCCGGGTACGCTCCGGCGATGCGAATCCTCGTCATCGGCGCCGGCGGCGTCGGCAGCGCCGTCGTCCCGACGGCCATCCGCCGCGACTTCTTCGAGCAGCTCGTCGTCGCCGACTACGACGCGGGTCGGGCGCAGTCCGTCGCAGCGAAGGCCAACGATCCCAGAGTCTCGGCCGCGCAGGTCGACGCCTCCAACCGCGACGCGATCGCCGCCTTGATCCGCGAGCACGGCGCGACCCACGCCCTGAACGCCGTCGATCCGCGCTTCGTCATGCCGATCTTCGATGCCTGCCTCGCCGCGGGCGCGGACTACCTCGACATGGCGATGTCGCTGTCGAAGCCCCACCCGGACAAGCCGAACGAGCTGACGGGCGTGAAGCTCGGCGACGAGCAGTTCGCGCAGGCGCCCGCGTGGGAGGCGGCAGATCGCCTGGCCCTCGTCGGGATCGGCGTGGAGCCCGGGCTCTCGGACGTCTTCGCGCGGTACGCCCAGGACCACCTCTTCAGCGAGATCGACGAGGCCGGCGTCCGCGACGGCGCCAACCTGACCGTCGACGGGTACGACTTCGCGCCGTCGTTCTCGATCTGGACGACGATCGAGGAGTGCCTCAACCCGCCGGTCATCTTCGAGCACGACCGCGGCTGGTTCACGACCCCGCCGTTCAGCGAGCCGGAGGTGTTCGACTTCCCGGAGGGGATCGGCCCGGTCGAGTGCGTCAACGTCGAGCACGAGGAAGTGCTCCTCATCCCGCGCTGGGTCAAGGCGAAGCGGGTGACCTTCAAGTACGGCCTCGGCAACGAGTTCATCGAGGTCCTGAAGACGCTCCACAAGCTCGGCCTCGACCGGACCGCCAAGGTCAAGGTCGGCGGGGTCGAGGTCTCGCCACGCGACGTCGTCGCCGCGGTGCTCCCGGATCCCGCGACGCTCGGCGACCGGATGCACGGCAAGACGTGCGCCGGCCTCTGGGTCACCGGCACCGGCAAGAACGGCGAGCCACGGCAGGTCTACCTCTACCACGTGGTCGACAACGCCTGGTCGATGGCCGAGTACGGCTCGCAGGCGGTGGTCTGGCAGACCGCGGTCAACCCCGTTGTCGCATTGGAGCTGCTCGCGCGAGGGACATGGCAGGGGAGCGGCGTCCTTGGGCCGGAGGCCTTCGACGCGAAGCCCTTCCTCGACCTGCTGACCGAGTACGGCTCGCCGTGGGGGATGCGCGAGGGCGGCTGAATCCCACCGGCTACTCGAGCCCGAGGCTCTCCACGAACCCGCCCCACGGGCCGATCAGGGCGCCGAGGTCGTCCGGCTCGAGCTCGTCCCACAGGATCAGGCCGACGATCGCGCGCTCCACGGTCGACAGGAACCGCGAACGATCCTCCGCCCGGTCGGGCAGCGACTGGAACAGCAGGAGCGTGTCGGTCAGCGACATCCGGCGCGAGTAGGCCTGCGACCCGGCATCGACGAACATCTCGACCGCCGAGCGCACGGCCTCGCGCCGCGGTCCATTGCCGATCAGCTCGAGCGCGCGTCCCTGGGCATCCAGCACCGCGTCCGACGGCGCAACGTCCGTGAGCGAGAGGTACTGCGAGGCGTCGACCCGGTCGAACGCCTGCGCGAATGCCTCGAGCCGCCCGCGCTCGCGCGGTCGCAGCCCGGTGAGGGCGTCGTCGCGGTCCGGCACCTCAGGCGGTCGCGGCCTGGGGCGGGTCCGCCGGCTGGCCCAGCATCTCGCCCATTCCGGCAAGCACCCGAACCTCGTCGCCGACCGCGATCCGACCCGGCATCGCAACCTCGCCGAGCACCCCGAAGTCGATCCGCTTCTCATCGTTGTCGGCGCGGAAGCCGCGGTAGTTGAGGATCGTCCGCAGCGTGTCGAGGTCCCGCTCGCCGGTATCGGGATCCTGCGTCGTGATCGCGCACCTCGCGTCCGGCTTGGTGATCTCGATGACCGCCGACCCGATCGCGACGCGTCCGCCGATCCAGGTGTCCTCCTGGTGGGGTCCTGCCCCCTCGACCTCGACCAGCATCCGGAAGCGGCGCGCATCGACGCTGTCCACGCCAAGCTGCCGCGCGAGCTCCGCCACCGAGCCGTCGGTGACGAGGCTCACCGCGTTGCGCACCTGGGTCTCGCCGTCCTTGATCCTGGTGCCGCCGGGCTGGTCACAGCGAACGAGCAGCAACGGTCGATCGTGCGCGAAGGGCTGCAGCGCCGCCGCCCACGGGCCGCCCACGACTCGGCCGTAGGCCTCTCGGCCGTAGATGTGCGTCTTGACCGGCTCGTCGAGCGTGACGTCGCCCTCGATCACCCGGCCGTCGGGAAACGTCATCCGGAGCCACGTCGCCGAGGGGTTCGTCTCCGCCGCGACCTGGACGAGCGTGCCGGCACGGAGCCGATCGAGGACGTGTCCGTGCTCGTCGATGAGGTAGAACCGGCGATCCTCCAGCACGCCCGAGAAGGTGACGTCGATCGATGTCGGATGCTGCAGCCCGAGGGCCCGCACCGGCGCGATCGAGAGGCGAGATACCTGGAGCATCCACCGCATGCTAGTCGTGGCACGATGTCGATGCCCGCCTGCCCAACCTGCGCCCCTCGGAGGCACTGAACCGATGACCGATCCCCTGGCGCCGTTCGGCACGATGCCCCAGACCCTGGAGGAGAAGACGGGTCGATCGCTTGCGGACTGGCAGGCGACCGTCAAGGGCCTCGGGCTGTCGAAGCACGGCGAGATCCTGAAGGCCCTGAAGCAGGACCACGGACTGAGCCACGGCTACGCGAACATGCTCGCCCTGCTTGCCACTGGCTACGGCACCTCGAGCGAGGACGAGCTCCTGACCGGCCTGTTCGCAGGCCCGCGCGCCGGCCTCCGGCCGATCTACGACCGGGTCGAGTCGACCATCTCCGGGTTCGGCGATGACGTGGAGGTGCTACCGAAGAAGTCGATGGTCGGCTTCAAGCGAAAGCGCCAGTTCGTGTGCTTCATGCCGGCGTCGGCGACGCGCGTGGACCTCGGCATCGCGATGAAGGACGAGGCGCCGGCCGATCCACGGATCAAGGCGACCCCCGGCGGGATGACGAGCCACGTGGTGCCGATCACGGCGGCGGACGAGGTCGATGACGACGTCGTGCGCTGGCTGCGCCTCGCGTACGACCGGGGCTGACCGCGCGCGGTCGGAACGCTACTCCGCCCGCACCTGCGAGGACCTGGAACGGCGTGCCCTGCTGGCAGGTGGTCAGCAGGTCCGGCCGGGGCTGGCCCAGGACGACCAGCCGAGCCCCCGGTTGGATCAGCGGATCCGACGAGCCGGTGAGCTGGTAGAGCTCGGTCGCCGTCCGGAGCATCGTGCAGCCCGGCTCGACACCGACCTCCACGACGCCGACGATCTCGATCGGGTCGCGCATCGGTGGCATCTGTCCTGGCTTTCCCGACGGCAGCTCGTTGCCCAATGTCGGCTCTCCTCCGCTCGATGGCGCACCCGATGCCTGGCTTCCAGCCGCGCATCCGGCGATCAGCAGGGCCAGGATCGCGAGTGTTCCGAGCTTTGCCATGCGCAAAAACTAACCGGTGGGCGCGATTTCCGCGCCCACCGGCTGTTTCGTTGCCCTGGTGGCGGCCGCGTGGCGGCCGCCAAGTGGTGCTAGGGACCGACGGAAACGATCGTGTTGCCGATCGTGCTGGTGCCGTCGGTGTACTGGATCTGGCCGAGGTAGCGGGTACCTGCGGTGAGACCGCTCCAGCCGACCGTCACGGTCGCCGGAACGCCGGTCGTGACGGACTGCGAAGGCGGCGTCGCCGTCAGGTTGCTGGCCGCATCCGGCACCACGAACGCGTGGTGGTGCACGTTGAAGGCTCCGGTTGTACCGCCCGGCTGGGCGAACAGCACGACGTAGATGTCGTACGTGCCCGCGGCCGTGAGGGTCACGGATTCCTCCGCGGTGCCGCCCGCGCTCTGTGCGACGAAGGTGCTCGTTCCAGCGGCGTACACGAAGAGATCGATGTCCGCCACCGGTGCGTAGTCCGCGTCATACGTCGCGAAGCGTGCGAGCCGGCTTCCGGCTGGGACGTTGACGGTGACCTTCGCCACCGCCGGGCCCGTGGCGGGCGCCGCCGGGTTGAAGTTCGTGTTGGTGCCGGTGAGGCCGAATGTCGAGATGCCGTCAGCGGCCAGCCCGTGCGGGATGGCGTTGAGGGTGCCGGTGTAGCCCGGCTGGATCGTCACTGCCTGCGTGCCGCTCGTTCCGGAGACCGAGATCTCTGGCGACACCGAGGCGGCCACCGGGCGCACCGCGATGTTGCTGCGGACCGAGTGATGGTGCGGGCTGTTCTTGCCGCCCTTGTTCTCCACCCAGGTGATCGACCCGAACGTCCACGCATTGAGCGCGGCGGACGTCCGCGTGATCTTCACGGTGAAGGACTTCGACTTGCCCGGCGGGATCACGAGCTTCGTCGGGTTGACGACGACGTTCGTGCCGGCCGGGGCCGAGACCTGGACCTTGTAGTTGCCGGCGGCACCGGTCACGTTGGTGACCGTGCGGGTCAGCGTCTGGCTGCCCGCGAGGTCGCCGACCGCCAGGGTCGGGTAGTTGAGGTTGCTCGCGTCGATCGACCCGAACGAGTTGCATACGCTCGGGGCGAAAACGAGCTGGATCTGGCCGATGCCGCAGCCGTACTGGACCCAGTCGACCAGGTCCGTGTCGTAGACGAGACCGGGGTTGAACGCCGAGGGCGGCGTCACGTGACCGGACCCGAAGTTGAGTGGGGTCGCATTGCCGCCGGCGCCGCCCGCGATCGGGTCTCCTTCGTTGTCGGTCTGGCTGGCAGTCGTCATCAGCGCCGACTTGACCGCCATCGGCGACCAGGTCGGATGCTTGGCCTTGATCAGGGTCGCGATGCCGGCGATGTGCGGGCTCGACATCGAGGTCCCGGAGACTGCGTCGTACAGGTTGCCGTTGTCGCCTGCGGGCGAGACGGCGGCGATGATGTCGACGCCCGGTGCGGTGATGTCCGGCTTCAGGAGGTCTCCGCCGCCGGCGAGCGCGGGCCCGCTGGACGAGAACGCGGCCATGCCCGGTGCCTGGACGGACACCCGTGTGGACGCGGAGAGGCTCGCCGTCGCACTGGCGCCGGCGGATGTGATGTAGGCGAGGATCGTCGTCCGATCCGCCGGGCCGACGTGAATCGTCGGCACGAAGTGGAAGTCAGCGTTGAGCGAGTTCACCGACGGGTTCATGAGGATCATGCCGACGCCGCCCGCGTTCTTGACCGCGAGGCTCTTGTCGGTCCGGGCGTTCGTGCCGCGGTCGCAGGCCACGATCTTGCCGGTGACCTTCGCCGGGTCGAGCGTGCCGTTGAAGCACAGCACGACCTCGGCTGGATTTGCTGCAGCGAGCCCTGCGTTCGCCGAGTAGATGAGCGGCGACGACGGCACCGCCGGACCCGTGCCGGGTCCGGAGTAGACCGTCCCGTTGCCGAGCGTGGCCGTCCGGGTGAAGGATCGGTCGTGGGTGCTCGCGGCGACCGTTGTCAGCCACGGCGAGTTGTGCGCCACGGTCGAGGCACCCGCCGTATTGCCGGCGGAGACGGCAGTGAAGACACCGGCGTCCGCGGCGAACATGTAGGCAAGCTCGACCGGGTCGACGATGAACGTGCGCGAACCGGAGAACGACATGTTGATGACGTCGACGCCATCGGCCACGGCGTCATTGATCGCCGCGGCGATATCGACGGTGGAGCCGCTGGCGGTCGCGTCAGGCTGGTGCCAGCCGATCTTGTAGATGGCGAGGCGGGCCGCCGGCGCCATGCCGGAAGCGGTGCCCACGTTCAGGCCGTTGATCGAAGCCGCGGCCTGGTTGCCGCCGGCCGTGCTGGCCGTGTGCGAGCCATGCAGGTTGCGGTCGCGCGGCGAGAGGAACTCGTCCGGCACGGAGCTGGACAGGCCGCCCTCGTCATACCAGCGCGCGCCGATCACCTTGTTGTTGCAGGTGATGTTGTTGGCTGGGTCGGGATCATCCCCGGTTTCGCAGTCACCGTTCCACTTGGCGGCGATCGCGGCCGCATCGGGACGCGGCTCCGACAGCGGAGCGAAGCTGGGGCTCTCCGGCCAGAAGCCGGTGTCGAGGACGCCGATGATCATGCCTTCGCCGGCATGGCTCGCGCCGCCGAACTGCTTCGCCCACGCGCCGCCGGCCCCAGCGAGACCGAGGAACGATGGCGTCGAGATCGTGTCGGTATGGAAGATCTCGTTCGCCCAGACCCGCACGACGCCCTTGCTGTGCTGAAGGCGATTGGCCTCGGCGGCGGTGAGCCGCATGGCGAAGCCGTTGAAGGCGACGTCATAGGTGTAGACCGTCGACCGGCCGCCGAGGCTCGCGCTCTTGAGCGCGTCCCCTCGCTCGGCCTTCAGGTGACTGCGGTATTCCTTGGCAGCCGCGGATCGGGTGTTGACCTTCTTCCCCGGTGCCGGCTTGGTGGCCTCGAGCCCTGCGACGTCGCCCGTGTACGAGGCGATCGGAGCTCCGGCCATCTGCACGATGTACAGGGCACTCTTGCCTGGCGCTGCCAGGACCCCGCTGCTCAGTGAGAGCGCGACCGTCATGGCCAATGCTGCTGCCGCGCTGATGCGGGCTGGCCTGCGGTGCCGCGCCGAAAGACCTAACGCCATTCGAGGTACCTCCGTCCCTGCGAAGTCGTTGGCATTCGCATCTGCTGCGAACCCCGTTGTTGAGGGGGAGGCTAGTCGCTCGCGGCAAAACAGGTCAGCCGGCGGAACCTTGCAGCTTCGTACATCCGTGCTCCGCCGTGCGTACGGGGTCCTTCAGGCGCTGCGAATCTGGTGCACCTTGTCACCGGCCGCGACGTCACCCTCCTCCACGACGCGGGCGTACCACCGGGCGTCCTCGGGGTGCTTCCGGTGCGAGATCCGGCCCGTCCGACCCTCGAGGAACCACTGGGCCTGGGTGTCGCACGGCGTCGCGTAGTCGGTCAGCTCGAGCAAGGGGCCCACGGCGTCGTCGCCGATCCGCAGCCGGTCGCCGTGCCGGAGCCCGCCCCACTCGAGGCCGGCGATCGTGAGGTTCTCGCCGTACGCGCCGGGAAACGCCTGGTGGCCGTCGGCGCGGATGCGCTCGATCGCCTCGAAGGCCAGGAGGCACGCGGCCTGCGCGACGGTGCCGTGCATTGGCTCTGGCTGGCGGTGGCGGTCGCCCTCGACGCCGCGCCAGCCCATTCGGCCGCGTCCAATTGGGCGCTTCGGGACGCCGCCCGGCGAGGTGTTGACCGAGAGGAGGAGACCGGTCGACGGGCCTTCCGAAACGGCTCGCGCGCGAGCCCAGTAGACGTGGACCAGGTGCGGCAGCTCGATGGTTTCGAGCCCGGCGGTCGCTGGGTCCGTGGCGAGCAGCCGGCGGACGTCGGCCAGGACCGGCTCGCGGTGCTCCTCGGACATGGCGGCGATGTAGCTGATGGAGGCGACGCGGTCGACGATCGCCTCCGGCGTCGCCCGCTGGACGGAGTGGAGCGTCGTCTCCTGGAGGGGTTCGAAGAGCGACGTCAGCTCGAAGGCGGAGCGCCACTCGCTGGTCCGGAAGCGGGGATGCCCGTCGTCGGCGGCGTCGATGATCTCGTCGAGGCGTGCAACCCACGGCACCGAGGCATCCCGGGCCTGCCAGATCAGCCCGAGGCCACCGCACGGGTCGAAGGACGCGCCGAATTCGCTCAATGCCCGGAGTGCGTCGAACCAGTGGAATGCCTGAGCGACAAGCACGGCATCGACCGAGTGATTGGCCAGCGGCAGGTCCTCGGCCGTGCCACCGAGCGCCTCGACCTGGGGCAGTGCCCGCTCGAGGTGAGCGCGCATCTCCGGGATCGGCTCGACGGCCACCACGTCCGCGCCCATCGCGACCAGCTGCCGCGTCAGCTTCCCGGTTCCCGCCGCGAGATCCACGACCCTGCACCCGGGCCCGAACCCCAGCTCGCGCGCGAGCAGCTCGACACTCTCGCCGGAGTGCTCCGGGCGCCCACGCTCGTACGCGTCCGCCTGTGAGGCAAACCCCTTCGCCTGCTCGTGGATGGTCATCGGCCACAGGGTAGGGCCGCCGCTCCGTCCTGCCGGCGGATCAGTCGAGGTGTTCCACGACCTCGATCTCGATCGTCGCGTTCGCCTCGTACGGGTCGCCAACGTCGCCACAGCGGGCGAATGTGCCGTTGATCGATGCCGTGATTCTCCAGCGACCGACCGGCAGGTACAGCGCGCCGTCCTTATAGAGCGTGTCGAAGCTCGCGGGGACCACATCGGCCTTGTAGGACGTGACGTTGTTCGGGCCGAGGGGGACATCATCGATGTGTTTGCCCTCGACCAGGCCCATGTCGATGCAGGCGTTGTCGTACACCACCGTCCGCACGCCTGGATCCTTGGCGCTCAGCTGCTCGATCGAAAGGCCAAGCACTGGCGCGAAGGTGCTTGCAACGAGGTCCAGGCTGCCGCCGCCCGTGTTGAACCAGTACCAGGCCGAGATCTCGACCGGCTTGGCTTTCTCGTATCGCGCATGCCGAGACTTCAGTTGCAGCTCCACCCACCCGTCGCCCCCGTCGGCCCCGCCGTACACGGGGTTGTCGGTCCAGTCGGTCGAGGCCGGCAGGCCGGGTGTCGCGGCAGGGTCGCGGGCGACGACGATCTCGATCTCGACGTAAAGGCCGAACGCCTCGCCGCCCCCGGCCTTCCCGACCGCCCCCTCGGCGCTCGCGTAGAAGTGCCACGTGCCCTCGGGCAGCCAGAGCTCTGGATCGCTCAGCCAGGCCCCAATTCTTGCGATATCGGGGTGACCCGAGGGGAACCCGCCCAGTTTCCTGAACGACACGACGAGGGGGACGTCTCGCTGAAGGGTGCTTTGGCTGACGCATATACACATGAGCGTGACGGGTTGGAGTTGGATTTCTCCGAAGACCTTCTCGCGGAGGCCAAACGTGATCGGCCCGCTGTACATGTGGTGCTGGAACTGAATGCTGTCTTCAGGACCGCCGTAGAGCAGCGAGGCGGCGACATCGATTGGCTCGCCCGGCGCGTAATGGGCCTTGTCCGCGCGCAGCTCGAACGAGAACGGTCCGTGGCTGTCCGTCGCAGCGACGCTTGGATCCCCCGCGGGAGTCGCCGGCGCCGTAGGCGTCTCGCCCGGCGGGCTCGTTGTTCCGGGGCTATTCCCGCGAGCCAACAGCGTTGCGCCGATCGCCACGACGACAACCGCGACGATTGGCGTCACCCAGGCGATGCGTAAGCGGTGGCGCGCCCGAACGGCATCCGCACGGACCACGTCGGGCTGACCGTCGGCGACCGGAACCGCGGCAGCAAGCCGGGCGAGTCGCTCGGAAAGCTCGGTATCGAGCTCGCCCATCAGCCCAGCTCCTCTCGCAGGCGCTCGCGGCCGCGCGAGATCCAGCTCGCGACCGTCCCGCGCGGCGCCTCCAGCATCGCGGCGACCTCGTCCTGCGAGTAGCCGTCGAGCGTGGTCAGGATGATCGCGGCCCGGGTCCGGCGGTCGAGCCGAGAGAGCGCCCGCCACAGGTCGGGATCGACCGCGATCGCCCATGTCGAGTCCGTCTCGCGGAGCCCCAGGAAGCCCCAGCGGCGGCGTCGCCGGCGCTCATCGATCGCCAGGCGGACGCCGACCGTCGAGAGCCATCGAGCGGGCTCCGTCGGGTCCGGGAGCGGCCAGCGTTCCGCAGCGCGCACGAAGGTCTCCTGTGCCAGGTCGCGGGCCTCCTCGGCGTCGCCGACGATGAGCGCCAGACGCCGAACCAGCCAGTCGCGATGGGCTCGGAAGGCCGAGTCCAGCTCGTCCCGGGCGCGGTCGGCGCCGGCATCATCGGTTGCCAAGCGGCCCCCTCTCATCGAGGCCTAACGTCCGAGGGACGCGCGATGTTGCGCAGCCCTCGAATCACATCCGGAAGACGCCGAACTTCGTCTCGGGGATGGGCGCGTGGAGCGACGCCTCCAGGCCGATCGAGAGGACCCGGCGCGTGTCCAGCGGGTCGATGATGCCGTCATCCCACAATCGCGCGGTCGAGAAGTACGGCGAGCCCTCGCGCTCGTAGGTCTCGAGGATCGGCGCCTCGAAGGCCTCGCGTTCCGCCTCCGTCTTCCATCGACCGCCGTCCAGCGAGGCCTCGCGAACCGTTGAGAGGACTCGCGCCGCCTGCTGGCCACCCATCACGGAGATGCGCGAGTTCGGCCAGGTCCAGAGGAACCGCGGCTGGTACGCCCGCCCGGCCATCGCGTAGTTGCCGGCGCCGAAGCTCCCGCCGATCAGCACCGTGAACTTGGGAACGGCGGCGGTGGCCACGGCGGTGACGAGCTTGGCCCCGTCCTTCGCGATGCCGCCTGCCTCGTACTCGCGCCCGACCATGAACCCCGTGATGTTCTGCAGGAACACCAGCGGGATCCGGCGCTGGCACGCGAGCTCGATGAAGTGGGTGCCCTTGAGCGCCGACTGGCTGAAGAGGATCCCGTCGTTGGCGAGGATCGCGACGGGCCAGCCATCGAGGTGCGCGAAGCCGCAGACCAGGGTCTCGCCGTAGAGCGGCTTGAACTCGTGGAAGCGGCTGCCGTCCACGAGGCGGGCGATGAGCTCCCGAACCGGCACGGATCGTCGCGCGTCCGCCGTGATGGCGGCATACAGGTGGGCCGCGCCACCCGAACCCGAGGCCGAGACGGCAGGTTCCTCGGGGTCGCGGCGGTCCCACGGCGGCGCCGGCGCCTTTCGCTCCAGGTGCCGGACGATCGATCGACCGAGGGCGATGGCGTGCTCGTCGTCGAGCGCCTCGTGGTCCGCGACTCCGGAGATGCGCGCGTGGACCGCCGCGCCGCCCAGGTCCTCGGCCGAGACCTCCTCGCCCGTCGCGGCTTTCACCAGCGGTGGGCCGCCGAGGAAGATCGTGCCGGTGCCCTTGACGATCACGGTCTCGTCGGACATCGCCGGGACGTAGGCGCCACCGGCGGTCGACGAGCCCATCACCAGCGCGACCTGGGGGATCCCGGCCGCCGACATCCGGGCCTGGTTGTAGAAGATCCGCCCGAAGTGCTCGCGGTCGGGGAAGACGTCGGCCTGGAGTGGCAGGAACGCGCCGCCTGAGTCGACGAGATAGACGCACGGCAGGTGGTTCTCGAGCGCGATCTCCTGCGCGCGCAGGTGCTTCTTCACCGTGAGCGGGTAGTAGGTGCCGCCCTTGACCGTCGCGTCGTTGGCGACGATCACGCACATCGTGTCCTCGACCCGCCCGATGCCGGTCACCATCCCGGCGCTCGGGGCCTCATCGTCGTACAGCCCGTTGGCAGCGAGCGCCGAGAGCTCGAGGAAGGCCGAGCCCGGGTCGAGGAGGTGGTCGATACGTTCGCGAACCGGCAGCTTGCCGCGCTCCCGATGCCGGGCGATGGACCTGTCATCGCCGCCCGCGCCGCGATCGCTCACGGCCGCGGTGCGCTCCCGCAGGTCGCGAACGAGCTCGGTCATCCGCTCGACGTTCGCCCGGGCATCGTCGCTCGCGGGATCGATGCGCGATCGCAGGACCGTCACGAGGCTGAGGATAGCCACGCGACCCGACCCGACCGGGCGTGGAACCGGCGCCGCGGCGACGCCGTCTCGCGGGTCATGCACATCTCCCTGCGCATGCGCCTCCGGGCTCGACTGATCCGCCTGGCGATGCTCCTCTCGCTGGTCGCCCTCGCGGCCGGGATGCTCGGGGCCTGCAACTCGGCCGCGACGAACGAGCTCGTCCCGGGAACCGGCCCGCTCGTGACCGTCCAGATGCGCGGCGGCATGTGCGTGGATGGGCCGTGCGACAGCAGCGTCATCCTCGAGCGCGACGGCCGCGTCCACGGCGCCGCGAAGCCACCCAATGACCTTGGTGTCGCGAACCCGGCGAGCATGGCGTCGCTCAACGCGGCGATCGCCGCGACCGACTTCGCGGCCCTCAAGTCGAAGCCCTTCACCGGCGAGTGCCCGATCGCCTTCGACGGCCAGGAGCTCATCTTCGAGTTCGCGACGCTCGGCGGCAGCCAGCGCGTGGCCTCGTGCGAGGTCGACATCGACTGGGGCCATCCGCTGTTCATCGCCGTCGCCGGCGCACTCGGAGAGTGGATCCCGCTCCCGCTGACCTAGTGGTGGAAATCTGCTAGTCGCAGGTGGCTAGTTCCTGAGGAAACGGTATCCTTCGCGGGTGACGACCGCATCCGCCGCACCCAGGCTCGTTGACCTGGAAGTCGGCGCCGAAACCCCTCCGTCGCAGTCCGCTGAGGCAATCCGCATCCGGCTGGCCGACGCCTGGGGCGAGATGGGCGCGGCGTGGGGTGTCGCGCCGGCAATCGCGCGCGTCCAGGCCTACCTGCTCACGCGGCAGGAGCCGCTGACGGAGCGCGAGGTTCGCGAGGCGTTGAACCTCTCGCATCGCGCCGCCAGCCTTGCGCTCGCGGAGGCAGAGTCGTGGGGCCTGATCGAGCGCGTTGCGGAACCCAGGCGGGTGGGTCGGCGAGGACCCGCGGGTGCGGCGTACCTCGCGGTCGGCGACCATTGGCGCTGGTTCGGTCGTGTCGTCGCGGAGCGCAAATCCCGCGAGGGCGACCCGATCATCGGCCTCCTCGAGCGAACCGCGGCGGAGGCCGAGACCGAGCTTCGCAAGGATCCCGGGGACCGCGAGCTGGCGTCGCTCCACGAGTGGCTCACGACGTTCCTCGTCTTCGTCCGCCTGTTCGACCGGGCGGTCGGGCTCGTGCCGCGGCTCGAGCCGCGCGAGCTGGAGCGTGGCCTCCGCCTGCTCGGCGAAGTCGACGACGACACCTTCCTGCGCCTGGTCGGCCTCCTCGAAGGCCTCGAGGACAAGGACGTCATGGACCTGGTCGATGCGCTCTCGCGCCTGTCGCCCAAGACCGTCCGTCGCGCCACGAAGCTGATGTCCGGGGTCGTCCGCACCGTCGTTCGCTAGCGCCCACAGAACCGGCGCAACCGATTCCGAACCGGATCGGGACTGGTGCGCTACTCGGCTAGTCCAAATCGCCGTGCGATAATCGCCCGGGCGCGTGCGGCCCGAGGACCCGAGCGGGCATGACCCCGGGGCAGGCGATCGGAAGGCGACACGCACCGGAAAACCGAGGTTCCACGGACACATGAGCCCAGAGACGTCCACCTGGACGACCAAGAAGGGCCTGGCCCAGATGCTCAAGGGCGGCGTCATCATGGACGTCGTCACCCCCGAGCACGCCAAGATCGCGGAGGAGGCGGGCGCGGTCGCCGTCATGGCGCTCGAGCGCGTGCCCGCGGACATCCGCGCAGCGGGCGGGGTCGCCCGCATGTCCGACCCCGAGATGATCTCGGGGATCATGGACGCCGTCTCCATCCCGGTGATGGCGAAGGCCCGGATCGGGCACTTCGTGGAGGCCCAGATCCTCGAGGCGCTCGGGGTCGACTACATCGACGAGTCCGAGGTCCTCACCCCAGCCGACGAGACCAACCACATCGACAAGCACGTCTTCAAGGTCCCATTCGTGTGCGGCTGCCGCAACCTCGGCGAGGCGCTCCGGCGGATCAACGAGGGCGCCGCGATGATCCGGACCAAGGGCGAGGCCGGCACGGGCAACGTCGTCTCGGCCGTCATGCAGCTGCGCTCGGTGCTTTCGGAGATCCGGCGTCTCCAGGGCATGCGGGAGGACGAGCTCTTCGTTGCTGCGAAGGAGCTCCAGGCTCCTTACGAGCTCGTCAAGGACGTCGCCGCGAACGGCAAGCTGCCGGTCGTGAACTTCGTCGCCGGTGGCATCTCGACCCCGGCCGATGCGGCGCTGGTGATGCAGCTCGGCGCGGAGGGCGTGTTCGTCGGATCGGGCATCTTCAAGAGCGAGGATCCCGCCCGGATGGCGAACGCCATCGTCCAGGCGACGACCCACTTCGACGACGCGAAGATCCTGGCCGACGTCTCGAAGGGCCTCGGGGCCCCGATGCGAGGCATCGCGATGGAGGCAATTCCCGCCGAGGAACGGTTGGCGGTCAGGGGCTGGTGAGCCACGGCCTCGACGCGAGGCCCGCAACGTGAAGATCGGGGTCCTCGCGCTTCAGGGTGACTTCGCGGAGCATGCCGCGATGCTCGATTCCATCGGGGTCGAGCCGGTCGAGGTGCGCCTGCCGGCACATCTGGAAGGCCTCAGCGGGCTCTGCCTGCCGGGCGGCGAGTCGACGACGATGCGCCACCTCATCGACCGCTGGGCGCTGCGCCAGCCGCTGCTCGACTTCGCCGCGACGGGCGCGCCGCTCTTCGGCACCTGCGCCGGGATGATCATCCTCGCGAAGGAGATCGCCGACGGCGACGACCCGGTGCTGCCGCTGCTCGACGTGACCGTCCGGCGGAATGCCTTCGGGCGCCAGCTCGACTCGTTCGAGGGCGAGCTGCCGGTCCCGCTCGTGGGCGACCAGCCCGTCCGTGGCGTGTTCATCCGTGCCCCGGTCATCGAGCGCGTGGGGCCCGGCGTCGATGTCCTCGCGAAGCTCGACGACGGCCGGATCGTGGCGGTGCGTGAACGGAATATCGTCGCGACGGCCTTCCACCCCGAGCTCGCCGGCGAGCCGCGCTTCCACCGGCTGATCGCCACGATGGCAGCGGAGCACGACGAGCCCGGCGAGGGTGCCGGTCGCCGCCGCCATCCGACCCGCCGCGCGGGCCTGCCGACGTGATCACGCGGGGCAAGGCCGGGAAGCCGCACCGGCAAGGTGCGCGCCGCGCGCCTGACGGACCTGCCGGCGCTGGGCGAGCTGTCGCGGATCGCGCAGACCGAGGGCTCCGGTTCGCGGACGCTCGGGTTGCCGGTGAACGGCCCGCCGATCGGCGTGTTCAGCCTCTTCCGGCTGCCGCTGGTCGCGTTCCGTCCCCACGACCTGCTGTTCGTCTTCGAGCAGGACCGTCATGTCGCGGGTCTTGTCCGCGTGGAGCGGGAGAGCTGGCGTGACGACTGGACCATCGTGGAGCTCGACGCCATCGGGACGGCATCCGACACGGCGCGGGGTCCGGGTGGCCCCGGCGAGATCCGCTACCGGCTCGTCCAGCAGGTCCTGCGCGAGGGCCAGAAGCGCGGCGCCGCGCGGTTCCACGTCGCCTGCGCGGACGAGGACGACAACGTGGAGCTGTTCATGCAGCACGGGTTCGCCCGCTACGGCGAGGAACGCGTCCTGTACCGGCCGCCGGACCAGCCGCTGCCGCGCCTCATGTCGGATGCGGCGGCCGCGAAGGCGCGCATCCGGCCGGCTCGGCCCATCGACGCACCGGCGCTGATGCAGCTCTACGCCTCGGTGACGCCGGCGCCGGTCCAGCGGCTCGAGGCCTTCCGGATCCCCGACTGGGAGCGCCAGGGCTCGAACTGGCGGGTTCCCCGGAGCTCCCTCGCCCCGATCCTGCGCTTCGCCGACCTCGACGGCTTCGTCCTCGAGAACCCCGATGGGATGCGCCTCGACGGGTTCGTCCAGATCGGCGTCGCGCGCGAGGACCAGCCGCACTACCTGCGGCTTCTCGGCCGGCCCGAGGTCGACCTCGGGCCGCTCGTGGAGTACGGCCTGGGCGCCATCGCCGCGCAGGACAACCACGTGGGGTCGTCACACCCGAATCACGGGGTTCTCGCGCCCGTGCGAACCTACGAAGCTCCGGCGGACCGTCGGCTCGAGGAGGCAGGCTTCGCCGAGATCGCGACGGTCACGCTGCTGCTGAAGGAAACGCTCGTCCGCGTGGCCGAGCCGGGCCTCGTCCCGGCCGCGGTCCGCCACCTGGAGGTCACCCGTGGCTCGTGATCGGGCTCCCGCCCGCGCCGCCGCCGTGCCGCGCGACGTGCCGGACGACCTCGACAAGCTGTTCTCGGCGTTGCCACGCGAGATCGTCGACGCGATCAGCGCCCTGCCCGACCGAGAGGAGCTGATCGAGGTCGTGATGGACCTCGGGCGCCGCCCGGAGGCGCGCTACCCGGACTCGGAGGTCGAGCTCCTGGAGCGGGAGGTCGTCGAGGCGGACATCCAGGCGGTCGTCGACAACATCGGCAGCTTCGGCGACGACAACCGGGCGGGCATCGAGCGGACGCTCCACCGCATCTCCGCCATCCGGAACCGCGGCGGCAAGATCGTCGGGCTCACGTGTCGCATCGGGCGAGCGGTGTTCGGGACGATCGAGATCATCGCGGACTTCGTCGAGACCGGGAAGTCGCTGCTGATCATGGGTCGCCCCGGCATCGGCAAGACGACGATGCTGCGCGAGGCCGCGCGCGTCCTCGCGGACGACCTCGACAAGCGCGTCGTCGTCGTCGACACCTCGAACGAGATCGCCGGTGATGGCGACATCCCGCACCCGGCCATCGGCAAGGCCCGCCGGATGCAGGTCCGGACGCCGTCGCTGCAGCACGAGGTGATGATCGAGGCCGTCGAGAACCACATGCCCCAGGTCATCGTCATCGACGAGATCGGGACGGAGCTCGAGGCCCAGGCCGCCCGCACGATCGCCGAGCGAGGCGTGCAGCTGATCGGGACCGCCCACGGCAACACGCTCGACAACCTGATGCTCAACCCGACGCTGTCCGACCTCATCGGCGGGATCCAGAGCGTGACCCTCGGCGACGAGGAGGCCCGGCGCCGGCGCTCCCAGAAGTCGGTGCTGGAGCGCAAGGCGCCGCCGACCTTCGACGTCGTCATCGAGATCCAGGATCGCGAGCGGGTGCTCGTGCACGGCGACGTCGCCGACACGATCGACGCGATGCTCCGCGGCGACGCCGTCTCGCCGGAGCTGCGGTGGCGCGACGAAGAGGGCGTGCATCGCTCGCAATCCCGGCCGCGGCCCTCGCCGCGCGAGCAGCTCGGGCCGGACCGGTTCTCCGGGCTGATCGGGTCGGGGAGCGGCTGGCGGACCGAGCCGGGCTGGCGTGGCGACTCCGGCTTTCGTGGCGGCTCCGGCTCGTTCGGGCAGGGCGAGCGCGGGGCTCGGGCCGGATTTCGCCCGGGGACCTCGGGCTCGTGGCGGCCCGGCCGTTCGCCCGCGAGCACGCTGACACCGGGCCCGGCGCGGGGGGCCCCGAGCGCCCAGGCTGAGGCGCCTTTCGTGGCCGGCGAGATCGCGGACCGAGGGCCGGTCGAGCGAGGGACGCTGACCGCGCAGGAGCAGCGGGCGCGCGACGCGCGCGAGCTGTCTCGGCAACGGGAGTGGCGCGAGTCGGCCTCGAAGGCCATCGATGCGCTCAAGGCGGACGAGGGCACGGGGCCCGTGAACGTGGCCGACCTCGTGGCGGACGACGAGGCGTTGATGGACAAGGTCCGCGAGGCGGGCATCGCCGAGGACGGCGAGGCCCTCCACGTTCCCGACGCCGAGGGGCTGCCGACGCTCCGAGTCCTGCCCCAGGGCATCAGCCGGAAGCGCCTGGAGCAGGCGATCCGCGAGCTGCAGCTGCCGGTGATCATCGCGCGTGACGTCGACGAGGCGGACGTCGTGATGACGATCCGGAGCGAGTACAAGCAAAAGACGCCGATGGTCCGCGAGGCCGAGGACCGGAACATGCCGATCTACGTCCTCAAGACGAACACCATCCCGCAGATGCAGTCGTCGCTGACGTCGATCTTCGCGCTCGAGATCGATCCGAGGGATGCGGCGCTGCGCGAGACCGAGGAGGCGATCGGGCTTGTCCTCGGCCAGGCCGAGACCGTCGAGCTGTCACCCCAGAACGCCTACATCCGGCGGCTCCAGCACCAGATGGCGGAGCGGGCCAATCTCGTCTCTCGCTCCCGTGGCCGCGAGCCCTACCGGCGTGTCCGCCTGTATCCGGATCCCGCGAAGAGCCCCTGGCGTTAGTCGGGCGCGCGGCGCGTCGTCTCGCCCAAGGGGTCGATCTCCGCGACCGGTCTTGTGCGCTTTGACCAATAACCAACCTGTCTAGATCGCTGTGCGGGCTGGAATCCGCCCGATGACCCTCGCCATACTCGCGGTGGCGGGTCGATTTGCACCGGAATGCACAAATCGACCGCCGCAGGGAGGATGTGCGAGTTGCCGGAGCTCAACGGCGGGGACACGGCGTGGATGCTGGTCGCGACGGCCATGGTGATGGTCATGCTCCCGGGGCTGGCCCTGTTCTACGGCGGGCTCGTCCGCCGCAAGAACGTCCTCTCGACGATCATGCACAGCTTCTTCGGGCTGGCCCTGGTGAGCGTGGTCTGGGTGCTCATCGGGTTCTCGCTGGCGTTCGGCAGCGATATCACCGGCCTCGGGCTGATCGGCGGCCCTGACTTCCTCGGCTTCTCGAATGTCGGGCTGACGCCGCACCCGGTCTACGGCACGACCGTTCCGTTCGTCCTCTTCGCCGGCTTTCAGCTGATGTTCGCGGCGATCACGCCGGCGCTCATCAGCGGCGCGTTCGCCGAGCGGAAGCGGTTCCGGAGCTTCGTCATCTTCACGGTGCTGTGGTCGCTGCTCGTGTACTCGCCGATCGCCCACTGGGTCTGGGCGAGCGACGGCTGGCTGTTCAAGCTCGGCGCGCTCGACTTCGCGGGCGGGACCGTCGTCCACGCCTCGTCGGGGGTCGCCGCCCTCGTTGCGGCCCTCGCCATCGGCCGCCGCGCGACCAGCAAGGACCGCATGGAGCCCCACGACATCCCGATGACCGTCCTCGGTGCCGGCCTCCTGTGGTTCGGCTGGTTCGGGTTCAACGCGGGGTCGGCGCTGACCGCCGGGGGCCTCGCGGCGAATGCGCTCGTCGTCACCAACACGGCCGCGGGCGCGGCGACCATCTCGTGGGTGCTCGCCAGCTACTTCCACAGGGGCAAGGTCAGCGTCGTCGGCGCGGCGTGCGGCGCGGTGGCCGGGCTCGTCGCCATCACCCCGGCCTCGGGGTTCGTGACGGCCGGCGGCGCGGTGCTGATCGGTCTTGCCGTCGGGCCCATCTGCTACAGCGCGACGCTGCTGCGGGAGCGCCTGCGGATCGATGACGCGCTCGACGTCTTTGCGGTCCACGGCGTCGGCGGGACGCTCGGGGCGATCGCGACCGGTGTCTTCGCGACGACGGCGATCAATGTCTTCCCGGGCTGGGTCGATGGCAACCCCGGCCAGGTCGTCACGCAGGCGATCGCAGTCGGCGCGGTGCTCCTGTACGCCGGTGTTGCGACGTTCGGGATCATCAAGGTGGTCGACTTCGTGCTCGGGCTGCGCGTGCCGGCGGACGAGGAGGAGGTGGGGCTCGACCTCGCCGTCCACGGCGAGGCCGCGTACCAGAGCTAGCAGCGAGGGCAGGGGCTGGCCGCGCCCGGGGCGGTCCGACGCACCGGGCGCGTTGGTGCGGCGCCGGGGCCGAAGCCCCGACGCCGCGCTACGTGGATGGGTCAGGTCAGAGGGACCGGCGCCAGTCCGCTCCAGGCGTCGCCGCTCGTCGCGGAGCCGCCCTGGGCGATCTGGTCCTGGTCGATGAACTGGACCGTCCAGTTCGAGTTCGAGGCCTTCGCCTCGTTCTCGTTCTCGTTCGACTGATTGGTGTCGCCGTGGTTGAGCAGGTTGAGCGCCAGGTTCGTGCCACCAACCTGGATGGCCTTCGCCGCGGCGTCGGCATCCTGGTACGTGTCGTTGTCCTGGTCGGCGTCCTGCTTCACGTCGCCACCGCTGGCGTCGCCGGTCGAGGCACCCGGATCCGAGTCGCCCTTCCCGTCCTTCGTCCAGCGCTCGGGCGACGATCCACCGTTGCAGCCACAGCGGCTGGGGTAGCTCTTCGCACCGTTGCCGGTTGCGGTGGCGCCACCGCTCGTGGCGTCGCCACCAGCGGCCCACTGGTCCTGGTCGATGACCTGGACCGTGCCGTTCGAGTTCGAAGCCTTCGCCTCGTTCTCGTTCGAGTTGGTCTGCTCCGTGTCACCGCGGCTCAGGACGTTGAGGGCCAGGTTCGCGCCACCGAACTGGATCGCGTACGCCTCGGCGTTGGCGGTCTGATCGGTGTCGTTGTCCTGGTCGGCGTCCTGCTTGACGTCGCCACCGCTGGCGTCGCCGGTCGAGGCATCGCTGCCCCGGTCGCCGTCGCTCCAGGCGTCGCCGCTCGTGGCGTCGCCGCCCGTCGCGAGCTGATCCTGGTCGATGACCTGGATGGTCTTGTTCGAGTTCGAAGCCTTGGCCTCGTTCTCGTTCCTGTTTTTCTGCTCCGTATCGCCTTCGCTGAGGACGTTGAGGGCCACGTTCGCGCCACCGATCTGGATCGCCTTCGCCGTGGCGTCGGCATCCTGGTCGGTGTCGTTCTCCTGGTCCGCGTCCTGCTTGACGTCGCCACCAGTGGCGTCGCCGCTCGAGGCTTCGCCGGATGTGCCGCACTTCGAGGCGCACCCGCCGTCACCGGTCGACGTGGCCGCGGAATCGCCACTCGGGGCAACGCCGCTTGCCGCGTTGCCGCTCGTGGCGTCACCGCCGCTCGCGAGCTGATCCTGGTCGATGACCTGGACCGTCCCGTTCGAGTTCGAGGCGTCGGCCTCGTTCTCGTTCGAGTTGGTCTGCTCCGTGTCACCGCTGCTCAGGATGTTCAGACCGAGGTTCAGGCCACCGAGCTGGATCGCCTTCGCCGTAGCGTCGGCATCCTGGTCGGTGTCGTTGTCCTGGTCCGCGTCCTGCTCGACGTCGCCGCCGGTGGCGTCTCCGGTCGAGCTGTCGTCAGCCGGATACCGGTCGCACGACCATTCGCTCGACGACCAATCGTCGACCGGCATCAGGGTTGGGGCATCGCAGCCGGCAGGCTCGCCTGCCAGCGCGATGCTTGCCGCCGCGAACGTCGCCAGCACGGCGCCGCTCAGGGCGAGCAGATATCGCTGCAACAAGATGGATCTCCTTCGTTGAGCTCACTCGGTGCGGCCGCGTCAATCGCGACCGCAGTCAGGCGCGTCGGCGCGCGCTAGCCAGGTGGCTTGAGTGGCTCGACGAAGTGCAGTGGCCGCCATCCGATGAGCTCGGCACGGAGCAGATGGCCTGCCCACCGTGGCGGTGCGAGCGAGAGAATCTGGGCGATCCAGCCGAACGCGACCATGGCCCCGAAGCCGGTCGCGATGGCCCCGGCGATGCCGCCCGGGAATGTCGAGAAGATCGAGACCGGCCCCGGCACGCCTGCCCGTGACGCAACCGGGTGGCGCGCGGCCGGTCGGTCCGTCGTCGGGCCGGTCGAGGTGGGTGGCCGCTCGTCACTCGACGTGGTCCGTGGGTCGTTGGCGATGGCCATCCCGTCATCGATCGCGCCGTCGCCGGCGAGTGGTGGCGTCAGGCCGGGCCCGAGCGGCGGCAGGCCCGTGTCCACGGGCGGTGGCACGGCAACGGTCGGTGGCATGACGACGGGCGGTGGATTGAGGAAAAGCGGTGGATTCAGGACATCGTCCACTGGGTCCAGCGCCAACGCCGCGAGCGCCTTGAGCGGCACGAGCACAGGCTCCACGACGGTGTCGATCTTCGCGAGCACCGGCTCTGCGATCGCGTCGACGTCCTCGAGCACCGGTTCGCCGAGCGATTCGATCTTCTCGACGACCGGCTTGGCGACCGCCTTGAGCGGCTCGACGATCGGGTCCGTCACGGCGTCGACCTGCTCGAGCACCGGCTCGACCACGGGTGCAGCGATGCGTTCGACCGGCTCGCCTAGCGGCTCTGCGACATCCTCGACGACGTCGGTCACCGGTTCGGCCAGTGGGTCGGTGAGCTCCTCCACGATCCCGAGAACCTTGCCGCTGTCTGCGGCGGCTTCATCGGTCGTCGCCTCGCCCTCGGCCTCGACCGCCGCCGCGTCCGCGTCTGTGGGGTCGACCGACTCGACGACACCGACCACGCCGTCCGTCGCGGCTCCAGTGGTATCGCTGACGACCGATGTCAGGCCGTCGAGGGGACCCGCGGCGTACGCGGACCCAGCACCGAGGAGCAATAGCAGCAGCGGCAGACCCCCGAGCGCGGCCACCTGGCGAACGGTTCGCCGGCCACCCGTCGCACGGAGCAGACGGAGGGCGCGCATTCTGCGTAAGGGTCGCTGAAGTCGGGAGGTCAGGGACCTGTCGAGATCACCGCAGAGCGTTGCATTGGCCTTGCGGCCACCTCACATACCTGTGCGCAACTACTCCTCACCGCTCACCCGCGGAGAGCGAGTCGGTCGATGAAGATCCGCTCGCCCGCGAACCGCTGGGCCTCCGAGTCCCAGGGGAAGAGGATCGCGAGCTCGAGGCGTACGGGTCGGCCGGTCGGTGCGAGACCGGCGAACGCGCCGACGTGGGTTGCCTCCAGGACCACGGCCTCGAACACGCCCTGCGGGCCGATGACGATGTCGGTCAGCGAGAACCGGTTGTCCGGGAAGGCCGCGAACAGCTCCGTGTAGAAGGCGCGAGCCCCGGCGTGGCCGTCCCATCGCAGGCCGGTCCCGACGATCTCGTAGACGCACTCGGGAGCGAGGGTCGAGATGAGCCCATCGATGTCGCGTCGGTCCTCGGCGATCGAGTGGCGCTGCCACAGCCGCCGGATCCGCCTGTGGGTCGCCGGCTCCGCGGGCCAGCCCAGCCGCTCCCGGACGCGCTCGAGAACCTGACCCTCCGTCACGGCGCGATCGTAGCGACTAGAGCACGACGATCCCGCTCGCCTCGGGAGATCTTCCCGCCTGAAGTGCTTGCATCACTGCCCGTGTGTCGAGCGGGAACGAGGCCCGGAGCTGGTCGCGATACGCGTTCAGGATCTGTCGGTTGTTGGCCGTGTCCGAAACGAGGAGCACCATGGCGCTATACGGGCTGTCCCGCAACTTCAACGCGCAGCGCCTGTCGATGGCCTGCAGATCTCGAACCCGGGCCTCCGCTTCGACCGGCGTCGGATCCGGTTCGAGCCCGAGCACGGCATCCCAGGCTCGTCGATCGCCCTGGAGTGGCAACGGCACTTCCGTCCGCACGGCAATGTTCGTTGGCAATCGCGCGCGCAGCCTGCCGAGGATTGCCAGCTGCCCGGCATCCAGCGCCGGTCCGGAATCCGGAACGGCCCGAACGATCGCCCTCAGCCCGACGGCGGCACACGCGCGGCACAGCTGGTCGACGGACAGCTCCTCCAGCTCGGCGCGCTCGATCCTCCCGAATTGGGCGTGGGACATGCCGACTCGGGACCCGGCCGCTCGCTGGCTCACGCCCGCCGAGGTGCGTGCGACCTGAATCTCGCGGCCCAGCGCGACTCGAACTTGCCGGCCCTGCAGGAGCGCCTCGCCAAGTGCCGTCGTCCGACCGCTCATGGTTCCATGCTGCCCGTCGCCGCTTCGCTGGCGCTTACGTTGTCGGCGGCGCCGTCAGCAGGATTGCTTGGAACGGCCAGCGCGCGGTCCGATGAACGTCCGGGTCGACTCGCGGCTTCCACCGCTGCTCGGCTCCTCCGGCGTTCCAGCCGACGGAGGACGGGAAAGCAAGCCGGCAAACCGAGCGTTCCGTCATCGCTCCGCACGCCGAGCGTTCCGAGCCCGGATGGCGCGCCACGAGGACGTGCCGCGAGGACTGCAGTGCGAGGCCGTACGGTCGGAGCTAGTGCTCGGTGACGCCTGTGAAGGTCCAGGCATCGATACGGACGGCGGGGACGACGGCCGCGCCGAGGAAGCCCCGGAGCGTCTTGCGGGTGTCGCTGACCGCGGAGACGCCGGCGAGCGCGTCGAGGTAGGACTGCGTGTAGCGCAGGTTCCGGACCGGGCCGACGATCTTCCCGCCCTCCACGAGGAACGTGCCGTCGCGGGTCATGCCGGTGATGATCGCGAGCTTCGGGTGGACGACGTTGGTGTAGTGGAAGCGGGTGATCAGGAGCCCGCGGTCGAGCCCGCCGATGAGCTCCTCGCGCGATGTCGCGCCGGGCGCCATGACGGCATGGAGCGGGAACGGGCCGTAGGGATTTGGCGCCGGGAGGCCGTGGCCCGTCGAGGACTGGCCGGCGCGAGCCGCGGTCTGCGAGTCGTAGACGACCTCGCGACAGACGCCGCCTTCCACGAGCGACACCCGCCGCTTCGCGACGCCCTCGAAGTCGAACGACGCCGGCAGGCCGGCCGGGTCGGAGCCGTCGTCGACGATCGAGACGAGCTCGGAGCCGATCTTCCGCCCCGGCTCGAAGAACGACCGCTCCTCCTGGACCGCGAGGGCGGAGAAGCCCGTGTAGCCGAGCATGTCGGTGATGTCGACGACCGCGTACTCCTCGAGCACGACCGGGTAGTCGCCCGCCTTGACCGCGACCGGGTTGTCACTGGCGCGGGCCTTCGTGGCCGCCTCTCGCCCGATCGCCGCCGCATCGATCGTCGTCGCGTCCATGCTCACGTCCTCGGCGTAGCCGGTGCCGCCGTCGGGCGACATCTGGACGGTCAGCAGCTGCGCCCCTGTCCGGCGCTCGGCCGCGCGGACCCCCGCCGAGCTGGCGACCGCGACGGCCTCCGCATCGGTGGAGAACGAGCCGTAGGCCATCACGCCCTGCGACTCCGCGGCGGCGATGACGGCGCGCACGCCATCGGCGCGAAACTCGGGCGTCGCCCCGGCGGTCGCGGACGACCAGGCGTTGACCGTCCCGCCGACGACATTCCCCGCGCCGTCCGCCGGCGCGGGCAGGCCGCCCCAATCCTCGAGCTCCTCGCAACTCCGGGCGATCGAAGCGCCGCGATGGACGAGCGTCCGCAGCCCATCGCCATCGACCTTGCCCGTCGAGACGACAGCGATCCGGCGCCCGACGACGTAGCGGAGGTTCACCGTCAGGCTCCGCTCGGCGACGTTCTGGTGGATCTCGCTGTTGGCGAACCGGGTCAGCGCCGAGTCGCCGGCGATGACGAGCACCTCGGCCTCGGACGCTCCGACGCGCAGCGCCCGCTCGAGGACCTCCTCCGCGAGGGCCAGGGCGGATTCGGGCTCGGACGCGCTGACGCGCCGGGACCCGGACGGAGTTGTCGCGTCGGCTACCACTTGCCAACCCCCACCTGGACGTTGCGGAAGCGCGCGCCGGGCACGGCGTGCCCGACCCGCGCGGTCTGCGAGGGCTCGCCCTTGCCGCAGTTGGGCGTCCCGAGCATCACGAACGACCGGTCGTCGCCGACCGCGTCGCACGACCGCCAGAACTCGTAGGTGATCCCGGTGTACGTCGGGTTCTTGAAGAGCCGGCCCTTCTTGCCGCCCTTGATCTCGTAGGCGACCTCGGTCGCGAACTGGAAGTTCAGTCGCCGGTCGTCGATCGACCAGGAGCGGTTGGTCTCGAGGTACAGGCCGTCGTCCGTGTCCGCGACGATCTCATCGAGGCTCATCCCCGGGACCGGCAGCATGTTGACGTTGGTCATGCGGATCAGCGGGATGCGATTCCAGCCGTCCGCGCGCATCGCGCCGCCGGACGCGCGCCCGACGCGCGGCGCCGTCTCGCGGGAGCTCAGGTAGCCGACGAACCGTCCGTTCTGGACGAGCGGCACGGCCTGCGCCGCGACGCCCTCGTCGTCCCAGCCGAACGTCCCGAGCCCGCCCGGGGCCGTCGCGTCGGCGACGATCGTCACGAGCTCCGAGCCATACATGAACCCGTCATCGAGCTTGTCCGTCGTCAGGAAGCTCGTCCCGGCGTACGACGCCTCCGTCCCGAAGACCCGATCGAGCTCCGAGGGATGGCCGCACGACTCGTGGACCTGCATGTACAGCTGGGTCGGATCGAGGACGACCGTCATGAGCCCGGAAGGGCACTGCGGCGCGGACAGGAGCTCGACAGCCTCCTCGGCATAGCGGCCGGCGTTCCCGGCGAGGTCGAGGCCGCGGATGTACTCGTAGCCCGCCGCCTGGTAGCCGCCGCCGCCGTCGGGGTAGCTCCGGCGCTGGTGCTCGTCGCCGTCGATGGCGTTCGCCTCGACACCGCTGCCGACCGAGGTGAGGACCTGCTCGGTGAAGCTGCCATCGGTCGCGGCGAACGTCTTCCACTCGCGCGATCGGCGGCGTAGATCGACTCGGTGAACGTCACGCCCCTGACCCGCCCCGCGGCGCGGTCGGCGGCCATCAGGTCGCTGATCTTGGCCTCGAGCGGGAGCTTGAACGGGTCCTCGACGACCGGCGTCTCGTAGGTCCCGGTGGCGGGCGGTCGACCGTCCAGCTCGACGGGCGGCTTCAGCGCGGTGGCCGACGCCTGCGCGATCCGGACGGCCAGCGCGCCGACCCGGTCGGCCTCTTCGAGCTCGAGCGTGTCCGAGGCCGCGAAGCCCCAGGCGCCGTCGACCAGGACGCGGACGCCGAACCCGTCCGTCTCGCCCATCGCGACGCCTTCGACCCGCCCTGATTTGATCGAGATCGACTCGTCGCGGCGGCGGACGACGCGCACGTCGGCGTAGCTCGCGCCGAGTTGCGCGGCGGTATCCAGGGCGCGGTCAGTCAGGTCTTTCATCGGGGGCCCGGGAGCGTACCAAAGCCGCGGGCGCGGCTCATACACTCCAGAGTCGTGGGTGGGTTGTTCGTGACACTCGAGGGGCCGGAGGGGTCGGGGAAGACCGTCGTTGCTCGACGGCTCGCCGCCGAGCTCTCCTCGCGTGGCCATCGGGTCGTGCTGACGCGGGAGCCGGGAGGGACCCTTCTGGGGGAGCGGGTGCGGGAGGTGCTGCTTGGTCGATCGGACCTCGAGATCGATCCGCGAGCCGACGCGTTGCTCTTCAATGCCGCGCGGGCGCAGCTCGTCGCCGAGGTCGTCCGGCCGGCGCTGGGTGCCGGATCGATCGTGGTGTGCGCGCGGTTCGCGGATTCGACCCTCGCCTACCAGGGCTTCGGGGCCGGGCTCCCGATCGAGGAGCTCCGAGACCTAGCGCGGGTCGCGACGGGCGGCCTCGACCCCGACCTGACCGTCCTCCTCGATGTCGATCCCGAGCTGGGCATCCAGCGCAAGGCCGCGGGTTCGCGCAACCGCTTCGAGTCGATCGACCTCGACTTCCACCGTCGGGTGCGGGCGGGCTTCCTCGAGCTCGCGGATACGGAGCCGCATCGCTGGCGCGTCGTCGACTCGTCCAGGCACATCGACAGGGTCTTCGACGATGTGGCGGCGCGGGTGCTCGCGGAGGTTGGCGCGCGAGGTCGTCCGGGACCGAACCCAGTGGAGGCGAGCTAGAGGATCTGTGTCAGGGCCTGGCCCGTCAGGACGATCCCGAGGATGACGACGAGCGACGCGGTCGCGAGCTGCACCGGCCCTGCGAAGGCGTGGAGTGCCGCCGTCGAAGGCCGACGTTCGACGAGGCGCCTCGCGTGGACGATGAGGAGGCCGATGCCCATGAGGACAATGGCCATCCCCACGCCGAATCCGAGCACGAGCACGAGCCCGTAGGCCACACGCCCTGCGGCGATCGAACCGAGCAGCAGGATCAATGCGGAGACGGAGGGCACGAGCCCACCGGACAGCCCGAGTGCCAGCATCCCGCGCCATGAGACCGTGCCCTGTGGCTCATGCGAGTGGCCGTGGTCGTGATCATGGCCATGCCGATGGCCATCCTCGTGCGCAGGATCGTGCTCCTGCCCGAATCCAGCGGCATGGGCAGGCTCGTGCGGGTGGTCGTGATCGGCGCGCTGTGCGCGAGCGTCGGCCCGATCGTCTCGGATCGACTTGAGCCGTGACCACAGCAGCGATGCTCCGAGCGCGATGACGATCGCACCGGAAACGACGCCGAGGATCGGGTAGAGGCGCTCCGGCGGGATGAAGCTCGATGCACCGAGGGCGACCGCTGCCAAGGCCAGGACACCGAGCGTGTGCGACACGGCGACCGCCATCCCCAGCCCGATCGCCTGCCGGCTCGATCCGCCGCTGCCGACGAGGTACGCGGCCATGATCGTCTTGCCGTGGCCCGGCGACAGGGCGTGGACGATCCCGAGCCCGATCGCGACCGTGAGGGAGATGAGGATCGCGAGGGGTGTCAGGTCGTTAACGTCGACAATCGCAGCAAGATCCTCTGTGATGCCGCCGGGCACGACGCCGGGGAGGGCCGGTCCCGCACTGGGCACAACGCCACCGCTCGTCCCGTCGCCAGGCGTTCCCAATGGCTCGGCGTCCGGTGCCATCCACGCCGCGAGGGCCACGCCGCCGGGAGCCAGCGACGCGGTCACGCTCCTGATCTCCAACGGCTGGGCAAGGAGGTCTTCCGGGTACGCGGTCAGCCGGGCCGAGGCGCCGGCCGCCGCACCGTCGGTCGACGCCCGACCATCCACCAGCAGCCCATCACCCACCAGGACGATCTCGCGCCAGCCGAGACGCTCGGCGAACGATCGATCCTCGAATGCGACATTCGTCTCCGAGACGATGGCGGCCGGCAGTCCAGCCGAGTACTGACAGACCAAGCGCATCGTCGGGAGGCCGCCGGCACCCGCCGGCAGCGACAGGCCCGCCGCATCAAGCGCCGCGAATACCGGAGCGCCGCCGATCGAGAGCCGGAGATCGGAGGACAGCGATCTGCAGCCAGCCTCCGCCTGGCCGGCGAGCTCCGGGGCCGAGAGGACCCCGTCGGCGTCGCGATCGAGGCGTTGCTGCTCCTGGAACGCCGGGATCTCCGCGCGGTCGATGACGACATCCAGCGAGATCCGGTCTGGCGCGACCCGAAGGGCCGCGAAATGGTTGATCGTGAAGTTGCCGAGCGGATGCGCAAGGGCGATTGCCGGGATGAGGAGGCCGAGCGTCACGGCGCCGATGGCGGCGAGCGCCTTCCGTGCTGGCCTCACGGCAACTCGGCGAGGATTCGGCGTGCCTCCGCGGCCCCGACGGCCGAGAATCCCGGATCCAGCTCCAGGGCGAGCTCCAGGTCGCGGCGAGCGGCCGTCTCGTCACCGGTGGCGGCGGCGATCGCGCCGGCGTGATAGCGGATGATGGGATCGATCGATCCGAGTCGGAGGGCCTCCGCGGCGAAGGGTGCGGCCTCGGCATGACGTCCCAGGCGATGGAGGGCCCAGGCCACCGCGTCGGCAGCGCGGACGGTGGCCGCGGCGTCGTGGGCGACCGTCGCATATCGAAGCGCGGCCTCAGGGTCGCCATGATCCGCCTCGAAGACGGCGAGGTCCACATCGACGACCACGCCCGCCGCCTCGAACAGCTGGACCTGCGCTCTGGCGAGATCGAAGCTCTGTTTCGCGGCAGCCGGATCGCCAGCGGCCGCGTGGGCCTCGCCCAGGGCGATGACGTACTCAGGCAGCGGTACGATCGCGGCGGCTCGGTTGAACAGGGCGATGGCCTCCTCAAGGCTGGCCTGCGCCGACGGCGAGCCTGCCGAGGCCGGCGATCGACGGAGCGTGGTTCGGCACCAGCGCGAGCGCCGCGTCGTAGCTCGCCTTGGCGCCAGCGGCATCGCCGCTGTAGACGAGAAGGTTGCCGAGAAGCGCCTGCACGTAGGCGGTGTTCTCGGGAGCGAGGCCCGGCGCGTCGGCTGCCCGTCGCATCGCCGCGAGCGCGACCGGCAACCGACCGTTCAGCTCGGCGATGTAGGAGACCCGAGCGAGCGTCGTGAGGTCGACGTGCAGGCCCAGCATTTCCCCTGCCGCCGCCTCCGCCTCGTCGTAACGACCGAGCTCGACCAGCGCATCCACCTTCGCCGCCTGGGCCGAGACCAGCGTCGGCGACAGGGAGATGGCGCGATCGGCGGTGACGAGCGCCGCGTCGAACTCATGCTTGCCAAGCTGCACGCCGGCGATGCCCACGAGCGTCAGGGGGTCGTCCGGCACAGTCGCCAGCGCGGCGTCGAAGGCGGCCATCGCCGGGGCATACAGGGTCGGATCGGCCGTTTCACGAACCCGTTGAACTAACGCAAAGCCCAGGTCCCGCTGGGCATCCGCGTTCGTTGGATCGGCTTCGACGGCGGCCGTGAGCCGGGCGATCTCGGCGACCGTCGGGGAATCGGCGCCGGATGGAGTGGCCGTGGCGGCCAGGCTGGGCCCCGGCGTCGGGCCCGTGGCCTGCGTGGAGCCGGGCGACGCCGGGGCTGTGTCACAGCCTGCGAGCGCGAAGATTGCCACGAGGACGGCGCCCACCAGCATCCAGCTCGGGCACCGAAGCGAAGAGCGGCCCGGACGTTGGGCATCGCCAGGGCGGCCATCGCCCGCGGGGCGGTTCATCTGCACACCGCCGGGTTCGTTCGTCGGCCCGATTCGGGTCAAAAGGCAGCGAGGCGCACACGCCCCGTCCCCAGCCTCTTCCGGGCTGGCCTCGGCCTCGAGGACGTTGCCGTTGGTTTGCGCACCGAGAAACCTCCATCGATCGTCAGCCGCCCAGTCGACGCACCCTAATGATTGGGCCGTCCGTGATGCTACGGGGAGGCCGCGGGACTGCTTGCAACGCGATCACAGCGGTGTCCCGACCGTGGCAAGCGGGCCTGCCATGACGGGCGCATCGCCTTCTCCCGGCGATCGCGACGCTGCCTGACCGCCGCGTCGGAAACCTGCAAGGGAATGCCCGACGCCTCGCGCGCGCGATGACTGCTCGACCGCCGAGAGTCGCGACAACGTGCCACACAAACGTCGATGCGAGAGCTGGCGGTGCCGCCCTTCTGCAACGTCACGCCTGCATCGGGAGTGATCCACGCTCGAGCCTCGAGCGAATGAGAGGCATGCGCCGGACAGCGCCAGGCGCCGGGCACGAGACGCCGACCCGCCTCGGCAGACTACGGAGCGACGCCTAGCGACGATCGACAGCCACGCGCCAACGTCCGCGAGAGCCAGTGGCCCGCCCGGACGCAATCGGGCATCCCTTGCCCCGGGACCCAGCGTTCCGCATGCCAGCCAGGATCCGTCGTTTGCGACGGACCCCAGGAGATCGAATTTTCATGTCTCTTCGCGCCAAGGCGGCCGGACTCACCGGCGCCTTGCTCATCGCTGCGACGTCGGTCGGCGGCGTCCTTGGTTCCAGCCACCGTGAGGCGCCGCTCATCTCGGGCGACCCAGGCGCCGATAACACGGACCTCTACGCTTTCGTCACCCCCAACGCCCCGAACACGCTGACGATCATCGCGAACTTCATCCCGTTCGAAGAGCCCGCCGGTGGCCCCAACTTCTTCCCGTTCGCAGATGACGTCCGCTACAAGATCAAGATCGACAACGACGGAGACGGCCGGAGCGACGTCACGTACCGCTTCAAGTTCTTCGAGCACGTCAAGCCGAACAACGCCTTCGGCATCCCGACCTACCTCTACAACGACGGCCAGATCGAGAGCCCCGGCGACGCGAACTGGCTGACCCGACAGTCCTACAAGGTCTTCCGGAACGGCAACCAGATCTCGGACCCGATCAATACCGCTCCGGCCAACATCGGCCCCCGATCCACGCCGAGCTACGCGGCCAACCTCGGGCACGATGCGGTCGAAGTCCTCGACAACGGCATGAAGGTCTACGCCGGCCAGCGCGATGACGCGTTCTTCGCCGACATCGGCTCGATCTTCGACCTCGGCGGGCTGCGCCCGCTCAACGAGTTCCACCTCATCCCGAAGGATGCCGAGCCCGGCGTCGATGGCCTCGGTGGCTTCAACGTCAACACCATCGCCATCCGCGTGCCGCTTCGGCAGCTGACCGCCGACGGGAAGCTCCCCTCGAGCCCGAACGACAAGGACGCGGTCCTTGGCATCTGGGCCGCGGCGGAGCGACAGGCTGTCAGGACCATCAGGTCCGATGGCAGCGTCTCCAACTCCGGTCCCTGGCGCCAGGTCTCCCGCCTGGGCAATCCCCTCATCAACGAGGTGGTCATCCCGCGGGTCAAGAAGGACTACTGGAACAGCCAGGACCCGGCCAACGACAGCCAGTTCCTCAAGTACTACCGCTCGCCGGAGCTTGCCGCACTGGTCAACTACCTCTACCCCGACTTGCCGGATGCCCGGACCTCAGGCCGCGACGATCTCGCCGCGATCCTGCTGACCGGCCTCGACCTCCGCGATGTCGGTGGTCCGATCAACCTCAACAAGACCGGCAACAAGAAGGCCGACATGCTTCGAGTGAACACGGGGATCAAGCCGAACGCGGCTGGTGCCTGCGTCTTCGGCGAAGATGACGGCGGCACCCCGAGCCGGCTGGGCGTTCTCGAGGCCGACCTATGCGGCTTCCCGAATGGCCGACGCCTCATTGACGATGTCGTCGACATCGAGCTTCGTGCGGTTGCGGACGGCTACGGGCCGGTGGTCAACAGCTTCTACGGGAGCCTGACCCCGAACCTGGCGCCGAACAACACCATCGGCGATGGCGTCGACGAGAACGACGTGCCGTTCCTCAGCATCTTCCCCTTCGCGCCGACCCCGAACCAGGGGTATGAGCACGGCCACCACGCGATGGGCGGTCACTGACCGCAACCCATCTCGCGAAGCACCGACGGCCCGGGCGTCCTGCCCGGGCCGTCCCAATTCCCGGGCGGCGACCCCCGTTGCGTACGTTCAACGCAAATTCGCCCGAGACAATCCAATCGAGCCGACTCGACACCTCGATACACTCGCGCCGTGCGACAGCGCGGGGCCCCCGGATGCTCGACAATGAACCGTGGGCGGCCGTCCTGCGCAGAGACCGATGAGCGATCCTGAGATCGTCGCTCGAGGCGTGCCCGGGCCTGATCAAGATCGGACCGATCGGGACGCGATGGACCGACTCGCGAACGGCGACCTCGGGGCGCTCTGACAGCTGTACGAACACTACGGAGCGATGGCCTTCTCGATTGCGTTTCGAATCACGGGCGACCGAACGGCTGCCGAGGACGTCGTCCAGGAAGCGTTCCTGGGCGCTTGGCGGAACGCCGCGCGGTACGTCAACGCGCGCGGCTCGGTCCGCACGTGGCTGCTCTCGATCGTCCATCACCGGGCGATCGACGCGATCCGCCGCCGGCGGCCCACGACCGAGCTCCCGGACTACGAGACGTCGCTCCCTGACGCCCTGACCCTGCCCGACACGTGGGCGGAGGTCGAGCAGCGGCTCGACCGGGACACCGTCGTCGCGGCGCTCAACGTCCATCTCCAGCGTCCAGCGCGAGGCGATCGAGCTCGCGTACTTCAGCGGCCTCACGCAGACCGAGATCGCCGAGCGCACCGGCGTGCCGCTCGGCACGGTGAAGGGCCGGCTTCGCCTCGGCCTCAGCGGGCTGCGAGCGGCGATGCTCGCCGATCGCGACATGCGCTCGGGAGGCGAACGTGCCTGACCGCGAGTTCGCCGGCCTTCGCTGCTCGGACGTGCTCGAGCTCTCGGGAGCGTTCGTCCTGGACGCACTGCCGCCCGACGAGGCCGCCGCCGATCCGGGCGCACGTCGCTGCCTGCCCGGAGGCGCACGCCGAGGTTGACGAGCTCGGCGCCGTCGTGCCGGCCCTGTTCGAGACGATCGAGCAGGTCGCGGCGCCGGCCGGCCTGAAGGAGCGGATCCTCGCGGCCGCCGCTGCGGAGCAGGCGGCCCGGGAACGCCCGCGTGCGGCCGTGACGCCGCGTGCCGCCGCCACCCAGCGCGCCGTGGAGCACCGAGGGTGATGGACACGCAGCGAACCCTCAAGCCGTACCCCGCCGCCGACACGCAGCCGCCCGGCTGGCATCTCGGGGCCATCTTCCGCCGCCCGATCTGGGCGGGGTCGCGGCCGCGGCAGTCGCTGGCTGCGGTGGCCCTCGGCGCCCTCAGCCTGCAGTACCGAACCGAGCTCGACGGCCTGACGGCCTACCGCAACGGCGTCGTCGAGGTGCTCGAGGAAGCCGCCCGGCCGGGCGCCCAGCTCGCTGTCCTCTCCGCTCCGGAGGACCCGGCCGGCCCGACGGGCCTGGCGACCGTCGGCGCTGACGGCAGCGTCGCGATGATCATGCGCGACCTCGACGCCGACGACCGGCACGCAGGTCTACGAGGCGTGGCTCATCGGGGCCGAGGGGACGCCGATCGCCGTCGGGCAGCTTCCAGGTCGGCCACAGCCGGACAGCGTCGTTCACGACCGCCCACGCGACGCTCGGCCCGGGCGTGACGGTCGCGCTGTCGCTGGAGCCGCAGGCCGGCGCGACCACGCCGACCTTGGTGGTCGCCCATCGGGACCGCGAGCGCGCAGGCGAGCTAAGCGCGAACACCGGCGGAGCCGATACCACGCCGGAGAGCTTCAGGCGCCGAGCTTCAGGCGCCTGCGGGCTCGGGCGCCGAGCTCCAGGCGCAAGGTTCAGGCGCCGGCGGCGCCCGTGGTGATTCCGGGACCCGTCCCGTTGCCGTCCCGCGCGACCTCGGCGAGCGTGCCGGGGCCGATGGCCTGGGCGGCGCGAAGGGCGCCCGTCGCCGCAGCGATCAGGTCGTCGCTGTTCGAGCCGTCGAGCGGGAACCTCGCGAGTCCAGCCGAGACGGTGCATTGCTCGGCCCCGATCGGCCGGGCGGCGACCGCCTCGACGATGCGCTTGACGACGGTCGTGCCCGTCGCGCCCGGCGCCACGAGCAGGAACTCGTCGCCGCCCCAGCGGGCCACGGTGTCGACGTACCTGACCGACTCCATGATCACCGACGCGACCTCGCGGATCGCGTCGTCGCCGGCCGCCTTGCCCTGGCTCGCGTTGAACCCGGTGAGGTCATCGATGTCGAACAGGGCGACGGAGATCTCGATGCCCTGCCGGGCAGCACGGGCGAGCTCCAGCTCCATGACTCGTTGGAGCGTCCGGCCGTTCGCGAGGCCCGGTCAGGCCATCGCTGTTCGAGACGCGCTCCGCCCAGTCGATCCGCTCGGCAGCGTTCGTGGCGAGCCGGGCTCGATCGACGACCACGGCCACGAGGTCCGCCAGCGCCGCGACCCGCTCGCCGACGTCCGCGTCCGGGGCGTGGTCGACCTCGAGGGCCAGCGCGCCGACCGGCTCTTCGATGCCGTCGCGGCCGACCACGATCGGCCAGGCGACGAGAACCCGACCGCCCGCGTCCGGCTGACCGATGGTCTGGATGCGCTCCTCGGCGGCCAGCTTGATCGGGTGGTCGGCGCCGCCCACTGCGCTCTCCAGCGCGGGCATGTCGTCAAGTGGGTAGCCGCGGGAGCCGGCGAGCGCGAGGCCGCCGGCCTCCGAGTCCCACAGGAACGCGGCGGCCCGATCGCCACCTGCCGCGCGCAGGCCGATCTCGAGCAGCTCGTCCAGCGTCGCGTCGGGGTCGCCGCTGCGGGCAACCGCTCGGATCGCCGCGAGGAGGAGGGGGTCGGGCGTCAAGGTGGACCGATCCTAGCGCAGCGCGAACCTCCGTCAATCGAACACCCGATCTAGCGCGCCCACGGCGCCCTGGGCGCCTGGAAGGCCCTCGGGAGCGGCGTTGGCGGCTCTGCACCTGGGCTCACGCACGTTCGAGTGCGCTCGCCAGGCTGCTCGCCGCCACCTTGCGCTCGGCACGCCACGCCGCCTCGAATGCGCCTGAGCGGGAATCACCGGCCATATACTCCCGCCCGTGAAGCTCGTGGTCGCGGTCATCCACAACGAGGACGCCGGCGCGCTGGTCGAGGGCCTCCTCGAGAAGGACTATCGCGCGACCCGGCTTCACTCGTCGGGCGGCTTCCTCAAGCAGTCGAATGCCACCATCCTGCTGGGCGTCGAGGACGACCGCGTCGACGACGTGATGGCGATCATCGCCGAGCACTGCACGTCGCGAACCCAGGTCGTGAACCCGATGCCGCCGATCATGGAGCCCGGCGAGTTCTTCATGCCCTACCCGCTCGAGGTCGAGGTCGGTGGCGCGACGGTCTTCGTCGTGCCGGTCGACCGGTACGAACGGCTCTAGCGTCGGCGTGACCTGGCTCGACGACCTGGAGGCGGGGGCGCCCGACGTCGTCGCCACGTACCGGAACATCGAGGTTGGGAAGTTCATCACGGTCCGACGCGAGGTCCGACGGCGGACCGGGCCCGGCTCCGCTCCCGCGATCGTGGCGCAGCTGGCCGCGATCGCCGACGCGCTCACCGCGATGGTCGGCCGGCTGCCGGAGGCGGCCTTCGACGCCCCGGGCGGCGAGGGCGACTGGAACGTCGCGCAGGCGATCGGGCATGACGCGCACGCCCGGGCCGGCCTGTCGCTTGCCGGGGCGCTCGCTGCCTCCGGGCGCTGGCCCGCGGACGCGCCGGCGGTCGTGCCCGGGATCGCGGGTCCCGCGGCGGCCACCCGCGAGGAGCTCCATCGCCGGATCGCGATCAGCCAGAAGGCGATCGAGCGGGCTGCTCGGTCGATCGAAGGTCACGAGACGGATCCCTGCCCCCTCGAGCACCCGACGGTCGGGCGGCTCCGCTGCGGCGAGTGGCTCCTGTTCGCCGGCGTCCACGACCTCATGCATCTCGAGCAGCTCCAGGGCATCGAGGCGGCGTTCGCGCCGGCAGCGTCGTGACCCTCCGGCCAGACCTCATCGGCTGCTGGATCTTTCGGGTCACGCCCGAGCTGGGCCTCGAGATCCTGCTGATCCGCCGCGCCACCGGCCGGATCTATCCGGGCGTCTGGCAGTGCGTCACCGGCGGTCTCGAGGGCGACGAGAAGGTCGTGGACGGCGCGCTCCGCGAGCTCCGGGAGGAGACGGGGTTCACGGCAGCGGACCTGGAAGCGCTCTACGGCCTCGACCAGGTCAACCTCTTCCATGCCGACCACCTCGACGCGCTGATGGCGGAGGCGGTCTTCGCGGCCAGGGTTCGGCCCGGGCTCGAGCCCCGGCTGTCGCACGAGCACGACGCGTTTCGCTGGCTCGCGCCCGCAGCCGCCCGCGAGGCCGTGGTCTGGTACGCCTACCGATCGGTGATCGAGGAGCTGGAGTGGCTCGTCTCCCACCCCGAGCACGCACCCTGGCTCCTTGCCGGTCCGTGGGCGCCGACTGCGGCTAAACTCCCCGGAACGTGATCGAGCAGGACGCAGCGGCGGCACCCAAGGCAGCCTCCGAACCGCGCCCGCAGCCGCCCGCCGACACGAGGATCCCGGCCTTTGAATCGAAGGTCGACCGGATTCGACCCACCTACGGCTTCGAGGATGTCTCGCTCGCGCCCGGCACGGAGACGATCGAGCCGGACGACGTCGAGCTCGGTCAGACGTTCTGCGGCCTCGAGCTCCGGATCCCGATCCTCGCCGCCGCGATGGATGCCGTCGTCGATCCGGCGTTCGCCGGAGCGCTCGCGCGCCTCGGCGGGCTCGCGATCCTGAACCTCGAGGGCGTCCAGACGCGCTACGACGATCCGGCGGAGGTCCTCGAGCGCATCTCGGCCGCGACCGACGACGCGGTCCAGGGCGTCCTGTCCGAGGCCTACACGGCGCCCGTGCGCGAGGACCTCGTCGCGCGCAGGATCGAAGAAATCCACGCAGCAGGTTCGAAGGCCGCCGTCGCCGCCACCCCGGGCGCCGCCCGCCGCTGGGGACCCTTCAGCGCCGAGCATGGCGCGGACCTGTTCCTCGTCCAGAGCCAGGTGAGCTCGGCACGCCACCTCGCAACCGGCTACGACCCGCTCTCGCTGGCGGACTTCACGCGGTTCATGCCGATCCCGGTCGCCGTCGGGAACACCACCAGCGCGGAGGCCGCCTACCTGCTGATGGAGCAGGGCGCCGCCGCGGTCTTCGTCGGCGTCGGGCCGGGCGCTGCCTGCACCACGCGCGAGGTGCTCGGCATCGGGATCCCGCAGGTGACCGCGATCTCGGACGTCGCGGCGGCGCGCGACGCGTACCTACGTGAGGCCGGGCGCTACGTCCCGATCGTGGCCGACGGCGGGATGCGGCGCGGCGGGGAGCTGGCGAAGGCGATCGCGGCCGGCGCCGACGTGCTGATGCTCGGTTCGCCGCTCGCGAGGGCCCAGGAGGCCCCCGGACGCGGCGTCAACTGGGGCATGGCCGCGCCGTCGCCGGTGCTCCCGCGCGGAACGCGGATCAAGGTCGGGACCGTGGGAACGCTCGAGAAGCTCCTGTTCGGGCCCGCGGGCGTGAGCGACGGGTCGCAGAACCTCGTCGGCGCGCTCCGCCAGTCGATGGCCGCCCTCGGGGCGCGGACGATTCGTGACATGCAGGGCGTCGAGATGGTCTACGCGCCCGCTGTCCAAACCGAGGGCAAGTCCTGGCAACGAGCGCGCTGAACTCATCCAGCCGCATCGCACGTTGGCGCCGGCGCCCCGCGCTCACGCAATGAGGAGTGCGCTCGCTCTCGGTGCTCGGCGCTGCCTTGCGCTGCGGCGAGCTGACTTCACCGCGACGTGACTCGAGACCGCAGCGACCCGCAGGATTCGCCGCTCCCTCGCAGCATCGGTCGGCCGGCGACCGATGCCTTGAACCTCGCCGGGTACGACCGCCTCGAGCAGCTCGACGGCGCCAGCTCGAAGGAGCTGCTCCGCCTGCACGGCGTCGGGAAGGTCGCGATTGCGCGCCTGCGAGAGGCCCTTGCGGACGTCGGCCGTGCCTTCCGCGACTGATCGCTGAGCTCAAACGACCGCATCGCCAGCGAGATGGACGACATCGGTGAGCAGCTGATTGGCTGGGGCAAGGTCGTCCGCCTCGAGACTCGGGGGAGAAGCTCCGGCCGCCCGGTCGAGGTGGCGGTTGGGTACGTCGAGGAGGACGGCAGCCTCCTCGTGGCCGCCGGCACCGACGATGCCGACTGGGGCCGGAATCTCCTCGCGGACCCGCGCTGCATGGTCGCCCTCGGCGACGAGCGTTGGCCGGCAACCGCGGAGCTGCTCGAGGCGGCCGATGCCGCGCACGCTGTGCGTGAGCTGATCCTTCGCTACGGCACACCCGCGGAGCGGCTCGGACGCGGCCCGGCCTTCAGGCTGCGGAGGGAATCTCCGGGCTAGCCACGATGACGCGGCGTCGCCCTCGGGCGATCTTCGGGCCTGCATCCGATCGAACGACCGGAGCAGCTCGGAGGAACAGCTCGTGCATCCGCTGCGAACCACTCAGGCACTCGCCCTCGCCGGCATCGCCGTCATCGCGGCGGCCTGCAGCCCTGGCGGACCCGCCGCATCGCCCACGCCGGCCGCGATCGCCACGCCCGCAGCCGCTGCGACGGCCGCGCCGGTCAGCCATGACCTCGTCACCGACGTCGAGGTCGATGGCCGCAAGCTGCACGTCGTCTGCGTCGGCCCGATCGACAGCGGTCGGCCAACCGTCATCTTCGAAGCCGGCCTCGGCGGCGACATCGGGACCTGGTCGGCCGTGCTGGGCGAGCTCCAGAAGACCGACCGCGCCTGCGCCTACGAGCGGCTCGGGGACGGGCAGAGCGACCCCGCCCCCGGCCCGAGGACGACGAGCGACCAGGTCGCGGACCTGCGCGCGGTCCTCTCGAACCTCGAGGTCGCGCCGCCGTACGTCCTCGTCGGCTACTCCGTCGGCGGCTGGAACGTGATGGTCCACAACGACCTGCACGGTGACGACGTCGCCGGCGCCGTCATGGCCGACGTGCGGCCGCCGGGCGTCAGCGCCCGCTGGCTGGAGGCATTGCCCCCGGAGGCAGCCGACGAGTCCGAGGGCGTCCGCCTCAATCGCGAGGACCTGACCGTCTTCGAGGCCGACCCGAGCCTGAACCCGGAGCACCTCGACCTGCGGAAGAGCGCCGCGGAGGCGATCGCCACCGGCGGCTTCGGTGACAAGCCCCTCGTCGTCCTGGCCGCGGCCGACACCGTCGTCATCACCGAGGGCCTGGATGCCGAGCTGGGGGCGACCTTCGAAGCCGCCTGGTGGGAGCTCCAGCAGGCGATGGCCGACCAGTCGACCGCCGGCCGGCTCGAAAAGGTCGAGAACGCGACCCACGACATGCCCTGGGAGCGCACCGACGCGATCGTCGCGGCGATCCTGGAGGTCCTTGGGGAGTAGGGACGCCCCCGGTCTAGGAGCCTGGTGTCCAGGCTCCCCCCTCGAGGATCGGCCCGCCGTCGCCGTTGCACGGCGGCGGGTTGCCCTCGTCGGGGAACGAGCCGCCCGTCACCTCGACCTCCTCCGCGCCCATCCGGATCTCGAGCGAGAACGGGAACGACGGGTCCGGAAGGCACCAGTTGGCGACGCGGATGTTGCTCGCGTACGCGAGGTCCGGTGACAGGTCGATCCGGCCGGTGCCACCGGCAACGCCGCCCACGACCGCGTCGCCGTTCGCGTCGCGCAGCCCCAGGGTCGGGAAAGCGTCGATGGAGCACGCCACAGCGGCAACCAGCACCACCTCGGTGAGGCGTGAGCCTGCCGCGCCCTCGATGAGCCCGTGCGAGGCCTTGAGGTCGGCCGGGGTGCAGGCCGTGTTGGAGGTCGTCGACGGAGGCGCCGCGGACGGCGCCGTTGGCGGCGCGGCGGTGGGCGCCACGACCGTGGGCGCAGCCGTGATCGGTCCGATCGACGGGCCGGTCGTCAAGCTCGTGGGCGGAACGGTCGGGGTCGTGCCGCAGGCCGCGAGCAACGTCATCACGACGAGCGCGAGCGGGGCGGCAATTGGCACGCTGGCGTGCCCCCGTCGGTCGTGGCTCATTGCCGCGGCGAAGAATAGCCGCGGCCGGGATTCAGCGAGCGCGGAGCCAGGTCAGGACGGCGAGCACACGCCGGTGATCGTCCGGCTCCGGCTCGAGCCCGAGCTTCCCGAAGATATTCGCGACGTGGGTCTCCACGGTCCGGGGCGTCACGAACAGCCGATCGGCGATGGCCTGGTTCGAGCGGCCCTCGCCCATGAGCCCCAGCACGTCGCGCTCTCGCTCGGTGAGCTCGTCGATCGGATTGCGCTCGCGCCGGCGGCGCAGGAGCTGCGCGACCAGGCTGGAATCGATGGCCGTGCCGCCCTGCGCCACGCGATGGATGGCGTCGGACAGCTCGGCGATGTCAGAGAGCCGGTCCTTCAGGAGGTAGCCGACACCGGCCGCCTCGCTCTCGATGAGCTGGTAGGCGTAGGCGGCCTCGACGTACTGCGAGAGCAGGAGCACCCCGATCCGCCTGCCCTCGCGGGCCCGGATCGTCGCGGCCAGTCGAATGCCCTCGTCGGTGTGCGTCGGCGGCATCCTGATATCGAGGATCACGACGTCCGGATCCTCACGCTCGACGATCGCGAGGAGGCCGGCGGCGTCCGCCGCGGCGCCGGCAACGTCGAACCCGGCGTCCCGGAGCAGCCGAACGAGGCCCTCCCGGAGGAGGACGCTGTCCTCCGCGATCGCGACCCGAACGGCGCCGGTCATGCGGGCAACGGGAGCTCGGCGGAGAGGCGGGTCCCGAGACCCGGCTCGCTGTCCACGCGGAGCGTCCCGCCGAGCGCGCCGACGCGGTCGACCAGGCCCTGGATCCCGCTGCCGCGCTCCGGCGCCGCGCCACCCTGCCCGTCGTCCGAGATCTCGGCCCGAACGTGGCCGGGGACAAGCGAGACGCGGACGGTGGCGCGGGTCGCGCCGGCGTGACGGGCGACGTTCGCGAGGCCCTCCGCGATCACGAAGTAGAGCGTCGACTCGATCGGACGTGGCAGACGCGCCGGGAGGTCGACCGCGGCCTCGACCGGGAGCGGGGCCCGGAGCGCGAGTGATTCGACGGCCGCGGCGAGGCCCGCGTCGGTCAGGATCGGAGGCAGGATCCCTCGGGCCAGCTCCCGCAGCTCCTCGATCGCCGCTTCGAGGTCGGAGGACAGCCCGCCGAGCGCGTCCACGATCGCAGGGTCGCTGGTCTGAGCGGCGGTCGCCCGCAGGCGTCCGAGCTCCATGGAGAGGGCCACCAGCCGCTGCTGGGCGCCGTCGTGGAGATCGCGCTCGACGCGCCGCCGCTCGGCATCGGTCGCCGTGACAATTCGCGCTCGCGACGCTCGGAGCTCGGCGAGTTGGCGCTCGACCTCCGCGGTCAGCTGCCGGTTGTCCGACTCGAGCCGAACCGCCGCCGTGACCGCCGCGACCAGGCCGGGGTCGTCGAGCAGGCTCGGGTCATGCATGATCGCGCCGACTCGGTCGTCCTCGCTGCCGATCCGCGTCACCGCTCGCTTCGCGGTCGGGGCCGGGAGGTCGGCCGGCAGCCCGTCGACGCCGCGATACCGCTCGTGCCCGGAGGCGTCGGCCAGGTACAGCTCCAGCGTCGGGTCGCCGAGGGCTCGGGCCAGGGCGTCTCGCAACCGGCGAGGGTCGGGGCTCCCGGAGCCGGTCTCGCCCCGGAGGTCGATCACCAGCTCCGCCACCGCGGTCCGAGCCAGCCGGTCCTGCAGAAGCCCCGCCAGGACGGCGACGGCCGCGAGCATCAAGGTCACGAAGTACAGGGCCGAGATGCGCGGATCGTCGAACAGGCCCGAATGCACCAGGAGCCGGTAGGTGCCCGCGCCCACCGTGCCGACCAGCACGGCCACCGCCGCGATCGCGACCGGGGCGAGCCGTCGGCGCCCGGCCGGTCCCGCTGCCAGGAGCCGGCGCGCAGCCAGGAGGACCACGGCGACGGCGAGACCGGTCGCGAGGGCCAGGGAGATCGGCGCGATCCGCTCCAGCAGCTCGCGGTTGGCGATGAACTGGTCGGCCGTCTCCGGACAGGTCTGGCAGGCGTACCAGGAGAGCGGCCGGAGCAGCACGAGCTGGGCGAGCATCCAGGCCGACTGCTCCGTGAGCCAGGCCCCGGCCACGATCCGCTCGAGGCGGCCACCCAGCCGCCCCGACGGGTAGGCGAGGACGAGCACGCCGAGCAGCGGCTCGTAGAAGCCCTGAAGGCTTCGAGCCAGGTGGAACACCCAGTCGATGGCGCTGCGACCCCAGGTCCCCACGAACCAGGCGATCCCGATGGCGAGGAGCAGCGGGCCGATCCTGTTGCCCGGACGACGGATCCAGGCGATCGACCCCGTCAGCAGGAACGTCCAGCCGCCCAGGAAGTCGCCGAGCAGCCAGGCTGGTGGCCGATCCCCGGACGCGACCTGCTGCAACTCGCCGCCGATCGCGAAGGCCGTACCGCCGACCAGGAACAGGGTCGCGAGAACGGCCGTTCGCCGGGGCGTCATCCCCCGGTGCGTTTCCAGGGATGGGTCTCGATGGTGATCGGCAGGATGGGGTCAGGCGGGTCGAGCAGGTCGAATCGGACCTCGTCGCCGGTGATCACCCAGGTGTAGTGGAGGCCCTCGTCCGCGTACTGCGCGGGGAAGGTCGTGACCGCGACCAGGGTGTCGCCCTCGAATGTGTACGTGCCCCGGAATATCGGATTGGTGATCGGGGCTCCGTCGAGGCTCTGCTGGATGTCCGTCCAGGTGCCGTCCGATGCGAACGTCCACGAGAAGCGCCCGGAGTTCTCGTTCTGAAGGCCCGGTTCGGCGACGCCGCCGGCGGCGAGATCGGCCCTCGTCACCTCGACCGTCCACGTCCCGAGGAGCGGGTGGTCGGCGGGAATGATGGTCGAGCCGATCGGTGCGGCCGGGCTGCTCGCGCCCGTGGAGCCGGGCCTGCTGCAGGCCGCCGCCACTCCTCCGAGGAGGACCAGGGCCAGCGCTACGGAGCGGAAGCCGCTCGAGGTTCGGTAGCGATCGATCGAGGCGCGCAATGGTCTCCCTCCCGGGCACGAACGGTACAGCGACGAACCGTATGCCGAGAACCTCCCCGCAGCCTCCGTGCTGGCTCGGAGCCGCAGCCCGACGGGACCCGGCCTATCCTCCGGCGACGAAGCCGATGAAGGAGACCGCATGGACCGCCGGTCCATCGGGCTGCTACCCGTCGCGATCGCTGTCGCGGGCGTGCTGGCGGCATGCGGCGGACCCGGGGCGACGACCCAACCAGGCGGCTCGACCACGCAGCCCGGTGGGGGCGGCCTCGCGACGGGCGCTCCCGTGATGGACATCACGAAGCTCTGCGACCTGCTCGGAACAGGCGACTTCGAGGCGGTCGGGATCAGCGGCACGGGCGCCCCAACCGTCAGCTCGGACGGCCCGGGCTCGGCCTACTGCGCCTACACGGGGGCGTCCGGGGCGAACGGTGGCGTCGAGTTCGACGTGTTCGTCGATGACGACGCCGCGGGGACCTACCAGACGATCCTCGGCGAGATCGGCAGCGTGGCCCCCTCCGACATTCCGGGCGTCGACGAAGCGGCCGGAACCGACGGAATCGGCGGCCAGCCGGACCAGCCCGCGGCGATCGTCGTCCGCAAGGGCAAGCTGGTCTTCACGATTGCCGCGCCCGGAGGCCCGAACAACTCCGTGATGCTGGAGCAGCTGGCCGCCCTGGTCCTCGCCCGTGGGGCCGCGCTCGCGGGCTAGACTGTCCTTCGACGGTGGATCGGCCGTCGGAGGACGCAGAGCGAGGGTCTGGATCGCGCGTGTCGGGCAAGGGCAAGACCGTCCACGGTGAGGCCGCGAACGCGGGTCACCGCGTCCTTGCCCCGGACGACGCCGAGGTCGAGGCCTACCTCGAGACCGCGCTCCATGCCCCCGGCCCCGAGCGGACCGCCACCGACCAGCCTGCAGGCGCCCAGCACGGCGTGGTGGTCGTCCTGGACTTCGGGAGCCAGTTCGCCCAGCTGATCGCCCGCCGGGTCCGCGAGCTCCACGTGTACTCGGAGCTGCTGCCGCACGACACGCCCCTCGCCGAGATCGAGCGTCGAGGCGCCAGCGCGATCATCCTCTCCGGCGGTCCCAACTCGGTCTACGACGAGGGTGCCCCGAAGCCCGATCCCGCGATCTGGAGCGGCCGCATCCCGGTGTTGGGCATCTGCTACGGCGCCCAGCTCATGGCCAGCGAGCTCGGCGGCCACGTCCAGCCGACCCCGAAGCGGGAGTACGGGCCGGCCACGGTCGTCATCGGCGAGGAGGACGGCCTGTTCGTGGGCCTCGACCGGACGCAGCCGGTCTGGATGAGCCACGGCGACTCGATCACGGCGCTGCCCGAGGGCTTCACCGCGACGGCCCAGACCGACTCCACGCCCTACGCCGGCCTCGTCGACCACAAGCGCCACCTCTACGGGATCCAGTTCCACCCGGAGGTCGCGCACACGCCGCGCGGCCGCGACGTCCTTCGCAACTTCGTCGTGGGCGTCGCGGGCGCCAACCCGACCTGGACGCCGGCGAGCTTCATCGAGTCGACCGTCGCGGACATTCGCCGGCGCGTCGACGAGCACGCCCGCGACGTCGGCACGGACGGCAAGGTCATCTGCGCGCTCTCGGGTGGAGTGGATTCGGCGGTCGCCGCGGCGCTCGTCCATCGGGCGGTCGGCGATCGGCTGACCTGCATCTACGTGGACCACGGGCTGATGCGGAAGCGCGAATCGGAGCTCCTGCGCGCGACGTTCGAGCTCAACCTCGGGATGAACCTCGTGATGGTCGACGCCCGCCGCCGGTTCCTCGACAGGCTCGCCGGCGTGATCGACCCGGAGCAGAAGAGAAAGATCATCGGCGACGAGTTCATCCGGGTCTTCGAGGAGGAGGCCGAGAAGCTCGGCCAGATCGATTTCCTGACCCAGGGCACGCTCTACCCGGACGTGATCGAGAGCGCGACGTCAGAATCGAAGGCCGCGCAGAAGATCAAGACCCACCACAACGTCGGCGGATTGCCCGCGGACCTGCGGTTCAAGCTCATCGAGCCCCTTCGATACCTGTTCAAGGACGAGGTCCGGGCCGTTGGGGTCGAGCTGGGGCTGCCCGAGGCGATGGTCCACCGCCAGCCCTTCCCGGGACCGGGGCTCGCGATCCGGATCATCGGCGAGGTCACGGCAGAGCGGCTCGATACCCTTCGCGACGCGGACTGGATCGTGATCGACGAGATCAAGGCCGCCGGCCTCTACCGCCACGTCTGGCAATCGTTCGCGATTCTCACCCCGGTACGAAGCGTTGGCGTGATGGGGGATGGCCGGACGTACGCGAACGTGGTAGCAATTCGCGCTGTGACCTCCGAAGATGGCATGACCGCCGACTGGGCGAAGCTGCCGTACGAGGTCCTTGGCAAGATCAGCAGTCGAATCGTCAATGAGGTTCCGGGGGTCAATCGCGTGGTGTATGACATCTCGTCCAAGCCGCCAGCCACGATCGAGTGGGAGTAGGCGGAGACATGAGCCCAGCAAAGAAGCAACCGGTCGGCGAGTCAACGACCTGTTCGTGGTGCTCGGCCTCGGTGCCGGCCGAGGCAGCCCGTTGTCCGTCCTGCGGCGCGGGGCTCCGTGACGTCGTCGATGACGACGTTCCGGGGGTCACGGCCGTCGACCTCCAGGCGACCACCCGTCTCGCACGGCTGAAGCCGCCCGGCCGGGTCGCGATGTGGCTTGGCGCCGAGCGGACCACGGACAACCCCGACCTGACCGGCCGGATCGAGCCACCCTCCGAGGAGGTCCGGCAGGAGATGCTCAGGATCGAGCTGGCTGCGATCGACGCCGAGATCGAGGCCAAGAAGTCGCTCGCGGAGGCGCAGCGGAGCCTGGCGCCGGTGGACGCGTCGAGCGGCGGGTCAACGGACGCCGCGTTGAGCGACGCCGGGCCGAGTGACGCCGGCGCAGGCGACGCCGGCGCGACCGCCGCCGGCGACCCGGAGAAGGACTCGCCCGCCTGAGCTCCGTGCCGCCCGACCCGACGGCAGGGCTCCCGGCACCTGGCCCCTCGTTCCTGCGCGAGCAGGAGCTGCTCGTCCAGGATCGACGCCTGCGGGCCGGCATGAGCCGCCCGTCCGTGCCGGCCGAGGACTGGTGGACCGCGATCCTGTGGATCGCCGACGAGGCCGACCGGCTCGTCTCGTTCGTCGACCTCGCGCCCGCGGCCGGGCCGCCGCCGGAGCCGCCGCTCGCCCGCCTGGGGCCCTCGCTGGCCGGCGGCCTGTCAGGCCTGATCCTCGAGGACGCGGGCCGGCTCCAGATCCGGCTCGGTGCGGTCGTCCCGCCGGAGGCCCCGGACCGCCCGTGGCGCGCCCCGGCAATCGTCCGGGCGGCGTTCCGATGGGAGCCGGCGCGCGCTGCGTCGATGCGCCCGAACGACCTGGCCACCGAAGTGCTGACTTCGTTTCGACGGGCTGTCGAAGGATTGGGAAAGCGGTAGGTATCCTCGGCTCGTGGGGACGTGGCGAGGCTCGATGGTGGCTGCGCTTGCCGCGACGCTCGCCCGGCCTGGCTGGTGGTCGATGGCCCTCGCGGCGTTCCTGGTCCGCGGCGGAATCCTCCTGCTTCTCCTCCCGATCCTGAGCCTGCCGACGCCGGCCGAGATCGCCACCGCGCTGTCGCCGACGATCAGCGCCCTCGCTTTCGGCGGGCTCACGGGCGGCCTCGCGGTCGCGATCGTCGTGATCGTCCTCGTCGCGCTGGCGGTGCTCGGCGCGGTTGGCATCGCGGGAGCGTGGCTTGACCGCGGCCAGCTCCTCGACGCGACCACGGACGAGGACCTCGATCTCGCCTGGCTGCCGGTGCACGCCTCCCTCCGCGATGCCCTCGCGCTCCGCCTGGCCGCCCATCTGCCGACCCTCGCCGCGCTGACCTATGCCACGTTCCGGCTCATCAGCGCTGCCTACGACGAGCTGCTCTCGCCGGGCGACGTGGCGGTGCCGCTGCTCCTTCGGATCGTCGAGCGGGCGCCGGATGGCGTCGTCGTGCTGGCCGCGACGTGGCTCGCGGGGGAGGCCATCGGATCGCTGGCGGCGCGCCGTGCCGCGGCCGGGGCGAGCTTCGGTGACGCGCTCTGGCGCTCCTCGCGGCAGGTCTTCGGGAAGCGTGGGCTGGCGACGCTCGCCGTGACCACCCTGGCGGTCGCCGCGGTCGTCGCGCCGTTCCTGCTCGTGGCCGCGCCCGCCTGGCAGCACCTTCGCGAGCTCATCCTGGAGCAGGCGCATCCGGTGCTCGTCGGCGCCGCGCTCCTCGTCCTCGTGGCGACCTGGATCCTCGGCCTCGCGACGACGGGCGCCGCGCTGGCATGGCGAACCGCGGCCTGGACGGCCGAGGTCGCGCCGGTCGGGAAGGTCGTCGGAGCGGCGACGCTGGTGTCCGTCGAGGCCGAGGGAACCGCCTAGCGACCGTCACGCGGCCGGCGTCCCGCCCGTCGGTACGCTCACGCCGAGGCCGAATTCGGCCCCTGCTATGATCCCGCCGGTCGACGCGCCGCCTGCGTCGAAACGCTCCCCAGACGGAGGCGACCACTCGCCGCATGGACCAGATCTTCACCGCGGTCGGCGATGCAATCGGCTCGATCTTCGACAACCCGGTCATCAAGCTCGGCATCCAGCTGGCCGTCATCTACTGGGTGATCCTGTGGCTCGCGGCCTCGTACTGGGCCTTCCGCGACATGCAGGCCCGCAGCGACAACCCGCTCGCGCCCTACCTCGCCGCCGCCTTCGTGATCGTGTTCACCCCGATCCTCTTCCCGCTGGCGGTCTTCACGTACCGGATCATCCGGCCCCAGGAGCGGATCGGCGACGTCTACGAGCGCAACCTCGCCGAGGAGGCGATGCTCGCCGAGATCGAGGCCATCCCGCACTGTCCGACCTGCGATCGACGGGTCGACGGGGCCTGGATCATCTGCCCGAGCTGCCGAACGCGGCTGAACCGGGTCTGCCCGAACTGCACGCGCCTCGTCGGCCTCGACTGGTCGCTGTGCGCCTGGTGCGGCCGCGAGTTCGAGCGCCACGACCAGATCGCGGCGAGCTCCGCCGCGCCGATCGTGTCGTTGCCAACTCGCGAGGCGCTGCCGTCCGGTGAGCCGGCGCTCGAAACCGTGAACGACCGGATCAGCGCCACCGTGCGGGCCCCTCGCCGCACCGCGTCGGACCAGCGCGCCGAGGGTTGACCGGACCCTCCACGCCCGAGGGCGGCCAGCCCTCAGAGGACGTTGCCACCGGGCCCGACAACGCCGAACTGCCGCACGCTCGCGGCCTCACCGAGTTCACGATCGAGGGTCGCCGCGCGCCGGCCCTGTTCGTCGTCGGCTGGATCGCGGTCATCGGCGCAGTCGGGCTGGCGTCGCTGGCGATGTTCGGCAGCAGCGGCAGCGGCGGGTCGATCTTCTGGCTCCTCACCTTCTCCGCGGCCTCGGTCGGGCTGATCCTCCTCGGCGGCTCCCAGAGCCTCGAGCGGCGGGCGGCGGGCGCGGCCTACGCCGGGCCTTCGCCGATGCTCGTCCTCCTCGCCGCGGTGGCGGTGACCCAGGTCGCGGGGTTCGCCGTGGGACTGCCACTGCAGGCAATCGGGGCGTCGATCCCGCGTGAGCTCGGCGACCTCATCGCCGTGGCGATCCAGGCGCTGGTGTTCATCGGCGTCGTCCGGTTGATGGTCGTCGGGCCCGGGGCGCTGCGCTGGTCCGAGATGGGGGTTACGAGTGATCGGCGGGCCGCGGGGCGGGCCTGGCTTGCGGGCGCGATCTATGCCGGGCCGGCGATCTTCGTCACGACCCTCGTGGCGCTTGCCATGGTGGCCCTCGTCCAGGTCGTCCCCGAGAGCCCCCTGCCGCCCACGGGCACCGCCGCAGGCCTGCTCGCGCACCTGGTTGCGGGCGCGGTCATCGCGCCGATCGCCGAGGAGGTGCTGTTCCGCGGCTTTGCGCTCACCGCCTGGCGGCGCACGGTCGGGACGCGAACGGCCATCGTCCGGTCGTCGATCGTCTTCGTCCTCGCCCACGTGCTCCTCGTCGGCGGCGACCGGTTCGAGGACGCGGTGAAGCTCGCGTTCGTGGCCGGCGCGGTCCGGATCCCCGTCGCGTTCGCGCTCGGCTGGATCTTCGTCCGGACCGGCTCGCTGTGGGCCTCGATCGGCCTGCATGCCACGTTCAACGGGATCCTCATCATCCTCGCCGAGCTGGCCGCGAACGCGGCCTGATCCACCCCGGGCGAGGGCCTGGCCGGGTGATCCGCGGGTGAGCGGCGGTTGACCGGCAGGTGAGCCTCGCTCGGTAGCCTCCCTCGTGTCTCCGGGTCCGGATGGCGGGGGGAATCGGCGGGCTTCCGTCGTCCGGGCTCGGGGGCGCCTGGCGCATCCACGCCAGCGCTGGCGCGCCGTCGCTGCGGAGGTCCGATGCCGATCCGCGAGAACCCGATCCCGTTCGAGCTGGCCGTCGCGCGCGGCCGCGCCCTGCGCGAGCTGCCGGCCGCGGAGCGACCCCGCGAGCGCCTTCAGCTCCGGGGGGCCGCCGGCCTGACGGCCGCGGAGCTCATCGCGCTCCTCTGGGGCTCCGGGACCGCGGGGCGATCGGCCATCGACGTGGCCACCGACGCGATCGCCCGCTTCGACGGGCTGTCCGGCCTCGCCCGCGCCTCGTCGCACGAGCTCGAGGCCGTGCCCGGCATCGGCTCCGCGAAGTCGAGCCAGCTCCAGGCGGCGTTCGAGCTCGGCCGCCGGCTCCTCGCCGACTGGCCCGCCGGGCGCTGGTCGATCCGCTCGCCCCGCGACGTCGCCGACCGCCTCGTCCTCCAGATGGGCCGTCTCGAGCGGGAGGAGCTGCGGGTCGTGATCCTCAACACCAAGAACGCCGTGCTGCGGGTCGTGACCGCCTACCAGGGCAACGTCAGCGCCTCGCTGGTCCGGGTCGGCGAGCTCTTCCGGGACGCCGTCCGGCTCGACGCGGCCGGGGTGATCCTGGTCCACAACCACCCGTCGGGCGACCCGACGCCCTCGCCGGACGACCTGCACCTCACCGCCGAGGCGCTCGCCGCGGGCCGCCTCCTCGACATCGATCTCCTCGACCACCTCGTGATCGGCCACGATGCCTACGTGTCGCTGCGGGATCGCGGCGTGGCGTTCGATCGAGGCAGCCCGCGGCCGCCAGCGGCGGCGTGAGGGCCGCTCGGGAGGGCGCGGCTATACTGCCGTTCCCGCGCACGACGCCGCGCGGTCACGCCCGCGACCGACGCGCGCCGAACCGCACCCAAAGAAGCGACCACCCAGCCAGGGGGCCCCCTTCCGAATGCTCGATCGCATCCTCGGCCTGTTCTCCCGCGACATCGGGATCGACCTTGGCACCGCCAACACCCTGGTCCACGTCCGGGACCGAGGAATCGTGATCAGCGAGCCGTCCGTCGTGGCGATCGAGGCCCGGACGAAGCGGGTCCTCGCCATCGGTGCCGAGGCCAAGCGGATGGTCGGGCGGACGCCAGCCAACATCATCGCGATCCGCCCGCTGCGCGACGGCGTCATCAGCGACTTCGACGTGACCGAGCAGATGATCCGGTACTTCGTGGACAAGGTGCACGATCGGATCGGGCTCCTCCCGCGACCCCGGATGATCGTCGGCATCCCGTCGGGCGTCACCGAGGTCGAGAAGCGCGCCGTGCTCGATGCCTCCCTCAACGCCGGCGCCCGCTGGGCCCGCCTGATCGAGGAGCCCATGGCCGCCGCGATCGGCGCAGGCCTGCCCGTGAGCGAGCCATCGGGCAGCCTGATCGTCGACATCGGCGGCGGCACGACCGAGGTCGCCGTGATCAGCCTCGGCGGGATCGTCGTCAGCCGGAGCATCCGGATCGGCGGGGACGAGATGGACCAGGACATCGTCAACTTCGCCCGCCGCGAGTACAACCTCTACCTCGGCGAGCGGACGGCCGAGGACATCAAGATCGCGATCGGGTCGGCCTACCCGGGCGAGTGGGACGCCGGGCGGGTCAACCTCCGCGGCCGCGACCTGCTGACCGGCCTGCCGCGGAGCGTCGAGGTCGGCGCAGACCAGATCCGCGAGGCGATCGAGCCGTCGGTCCAGCAGATCGTCGACACGATCCGCGACACGATCGAGGAGACGCCCCCGGAGCTCGTCGCCGACATCATGGACCAGGGGATCGTCCTCGCCGGCGGCGGCGCCCTGCTCGCCGGCCTCGATCGCCGCGTCGGGGAGGCCACCCAGATGCCGGTCCACGTCGCCGACGACCCGCTGACCTGCGTCGTCCGGGGCACCGGCGAGGTGCTCCAGGACCTCGATCGGATGAACCGGGTCCTTGTCACCGAGACGTACTCTCGACCCCTTCGGTAATCCCACCTCGGGCAAACCACCGGCTCCATCCCGGTTTTCCTGACCTCGCGGAGGCCGTCCCATGAGCGCCCTGCTCGCCACCAAGTCGGCTCGGCGCCAGGCCGCCGCCTACATCGCCCTCCTCGTCGTCTCGGTCCTCCTGCTGACCCTCTCGTCGAACCCGCTCGTGCGCGACATCCAGCACGGCGTGGCCTTCGCCTTCAGGCCGTTCTCCGCTGCGGTCGACGGCGTCGCGGCCGACGTCAAGTCGATCTTCACGACCATCGCCGAGATCGACCTGCTGCGCCGGGAGAACCAGGCGCTCACCGACGAGAACGACCGGCTCGAGGCGGAGGCCCGCGCCGCCCAGGAGCTCCGCCGCGAGAACGAGCAGCTCACGGCGCTCCTCCAGCTGCGGAGCGGCCTCGAGTACCAGGCGACCGCCGCCATCGTCATCGCCCGCGAGTCGTCCGACGTCAGGAAGACCGTCGTGATCGATCGAGGGAGCGACGATGGACTGGAGGTCGGCGACATCGTCATCACCGCCGGCGGGGCGCTGGCGGGCCGGATCGTCGACGTCGGATCGAACTTCGCCCACATCGCGCTCATCAGCGATGCGACGTCCACGGTCATCGGCCAGCTCTCCGCGGCGGGTGTCACGGGCAAGGTCACGGGCACCGGCCAGGAGCGCGGCGAGCTGATCATGGAGGACGTGGATGCCACGGCGGAGGTCACGGAGAACGAGGAGGTCTTCACGGCCGGCATCGAGCTCGGCGGCGGCATCCGCTCGCCCTACCCCAAGGGCCTGCTGATCGGGCGCGTCGTCGACGTCATCCACGACCCGAACGAGGTCGTCCAGACGGTCTACCTCGAGCCCGCGGCGCCGCTCGACCGCCTCGAATACCTGCTCGTCATCACGGACTACGAGGGCGGCATCACGGGCCCGATCGAGACCGGCGTGCCCTGCGACCCGACGGACGGCGGCACCCTCCCCGATTCGGACCAGCCCTGCGCCTCCGAGGCGCCGTAACCGTCGCCCGCGGGTCGTCGGCCGGTCGCGCCGGCCGCGGCGGCCCGCAATGCGTTGCCCGCGCGCAGCACACCGCGGGGGCACCCACCGCACCGTAGCCGAGCGTTCCGGCGCGAACCGCACCGCGCCCGGGATGCCGCCGCCGCGGTACCCCGGACTATCTCTGCATTGAGGGGTCGAGGGGTGGCAGGGACTCTTGCCCCGCACGCATCTGCACCTCGAATCCAACGCTCACCGGAGTCCCATCTTGCGACATCGCACCCCGATTGCGATCGCGCTCACCGCGGTCGTCGCGCTCGCCCCCCTCGCAGCCCTGCCGGCCTTCGCAGCTTCCTCCAGCGCGCCGGCGACGCAGCCCGCGGCGGCGACGGGTGATCCCGCCGCCACGCCCCCCAAGGTCGTCATCGTCGTTGGCGCCACCGAAGGCCACACGGCGGGCTACCGCGCCGACGCCGACACCATCGCGGCCGAGGCGCTGAAGTACACCCCGAACGTCATCAAGCTCTATAGCCCAAACGCCAAGTGGGCCCAGGTGAAGGCCGCGGCGCAGGGCGCGAGCATCTTCGTCTACCTCGGTCACGGCTACGGCTACCCCTCGCCATATCGCGCCGTGCTGTCGCCCGACGTCCAGGACGGGCTGGGGCTGAACACCCCGAGCGGGACGACCGACAGCGACAAGAAGTATTACGGCGAGGACTTCATCGCCAGCGACATCCGGCTCGGGAAGGATGCGATCGTCCTCCTGAACCACCTCTGCTACTCGGCCGGGTCGTCGGAGAGTGGCGCGCCTGAGCCCACGGTCGCCGTCGCGCGGGAGCGGGTCGACAACTTCGCCTCGGGCTTCATCAAGGCCGGCGCGCGGACGGTCATCGCCCAGTCGTGGACGAGCGGCGTCATCTACACGATCAAGTCGATCTTCACGACGGACAAGACGATCCTCGACGTCTGGGAGGCCGCGCCCAACAGGCAGGGCCACGTCCAGCCGTTCGTCCCGGTGCGGAACCCGTCGTTCGAGGCCCGGGTCGACCCCGACACGATGACGACCGGCTACCACCGCTCGATCGTCTCGGCGACGAGCCACAGCACCACGCAGATCCGGAGCGGCGCCGGCGTGGCGCAGACGACCGCGACGGACGTCGGACCGGAGGTCTGGTCCGTCGATGGCCCGACCGCCCTGAAGCCGAACTTCGACGGCAAGGTCGACAAGCTCAACCTGCTGGCACGGTTCTCCGAGACGGTCAGCTGGACGGCGAAGATCAAGGACGCCGACGGCGACACGGTCCGAACGCAGACAGGCAGCGGGCATCAGGCCGCGATCACCTGGGATGCCAGGGTCGACGGCGAGCCGGCGCCCGAGGGCGACTACTCGTGGCACCTGTCCGCGACTGACGGCGCCGAGAACGCCGTGAGCTCGAGCGGCGCGGTCACGGTCAACAACACCGCGACGCCGGACACCGGCGTCCTGACGTTCAAGCCGACGACGCCGACGATGACCAAGTCCGGGACGATCACCTACTCGCTCGTGTTCAAGAGTCCGGTCACGGGGCTCTCGAAGGGTGACTTCACGCGCACCGGCAACGCCCCGAGCTGTGTCCTCGGGACGCCGGTTGCCGCCGGCGCCGCCGACGGCTCGGAGTACACGCTCACCTTCACCGGCTGCAAGAGCGGCACGGTCGGGCTGTACCTCAACGCAGGCCAGGTCAAGGACGCGGCCCTCGTCGCGGGACCGGCGGGACCGATCGTCGCGGCCAAGGTCACCGTCGACAACGCCGCGCCGAAGGTCGCCACGGCGAAGCCGACGCTCCGGACCGGCGTGGCCCTCGAAGGCACGTCGACGTCGCAGCGGCTGCTCATGAAGCTCAGCTGGACGGGGACGGATACCGGCGCCGGGATCGATTCGTATGACGTCCAGCGCAGCTACGACGGCGCCACGTTCCAGACGATCGCGGCCGCCACGACGTCGACGACGCTCAACTGGACGATGACACCGGGGCACACCTACCGCTTCCGGGTGCGGGCACGCGACCTCGCGGGGAACCTCGGCTCGTGGTCGCCCTCGTATACCTGGTACCCGGTGCTGACCCAGAACTCGAGCGGTTCGCTCACCTGGGCTGGCGCGTGGACCACAGGCTCGAACGCCGACAACAGCGGCGGCTCGGCGAAGTCCTCCTCGGCGGCCGACGCGAGCGTCAGCTACGCGTTCAAGGGCCGCGCGGTCGCCTGGGTGACCACCCTCGGTCCCGACCGGGGCGATGTCGAGGTCTGGATCGACGGGGCGCTCGTCACGACCGTCGACACCCACGCCGACGACGCCTCGTACCGCCAGGTCGTCTACAGCAAGGGCTGGTCCAGCTACGGCTCGCACACGATCAAGCTCGTCAACGTCGGGGCGTCAGGCGGGATCGCGACCGTCGACGCGTTCGAGGTCATCCGGTAGCGCCAGCGCGCACCGGACTGCACCGGATCGCACCGGACCACCCCGGAGTACCCGGTACTACCCTCCAGTGGACTTTCGTAGGGCTGTGCGAGCACGCACGGCGGCCGTAACGTGCGCGATCCCGTGAGACCGCTGCGAGACTCCGCCCGACGCCCGGCCCGGCTGCGCCTCGCGCTCGGCCTCGCGCTGCTCGTGGCCGCGACCGCGTCGCCCGTGTCCGCACGACCCGCGAGCGTGCTCCCCGACCGGACCGCGGGCGTTCGCCTCGCAGACGAGAACGAGACCGGCGGGGAGAGCGGCGGGGACCCCGGCGTCACCGCGAACCTCCCATCCGTCCACTGGCTCCATGCCCAGGAGCACGCGAACGACGTGATCGCGTTCGAGCCTGGCGAGCGCGTGACGGTGCCGTTCAAGCCCCGCAGGGACGACACGTGGGAGGTCGACGGCAAGGCACCGCGCGCCCTTCCCATCGGCAACGCCACGGGCCGGCAGATGCACGACGCTGGCGAAGGCTCGATCTGGGCCGCGGGCGCGCCGGACCGCACCGACGCGCCGGACCACGTCGGGCTCGACGAGACCGTCGACCTGCCGATCGTGCCCCTCGATGCGACGGTCGACCCGGCCTCGACATCGGGGTCGACGGCGGATGCCAACAGCGGTGGGACCGCCGCCGCCGCACCGATCGGCCCGAGCGGGCTCCGGCGCGAGGTCTTCGGGTTCCTGCCGTACTGGGAGCTCACCGACAAGTCCACGACGCTCGACTGGCGAACCCTCTCGACCGTCGCCTACTTCAGCGTCGGCTGCACGAGCAGCGGCAACCTCGCCAAGCGGAACGCCGATGGCTCGGCAACGACCGGCTGGGCGGGCTGGACCAGCTCGAAGATGACCTCGATCATCAACGCCGCCCACGACCACCAGACGCGGGTGGTCCTGACCGTCTCCTGCTTCGCCTGGAGCTCCGCCGGCGCAAGCACCCAGGCCGCCCTCCTCGGCAGCGCAGCGCGCCGGGCCACGCTCGCCAAGCAGATCGCCGCGGCGGTCCGCGATCGTGGTGCCGACGGGGCCAACCTCGACTTCGAGCCGATCGCCAGCGGCTACGCGGATGAGTTCACCGCGCTGGTCCGGAAGGTTCGGTCGGAGCTCAACGCCGTCGCCTCCGGCTACCAGCTGACGTTCGACACGATGGGCTCCATCGGAAACCAGCCGATCGTCAACGCCACGGCCCCGGGCGGCGCCGACGCCGTGTTCATCATGGGCTACGACTACCGCACCGGCGGCGCCAGCTACGCGGGTTCGATCGCGCCGCTCACCGGTCCGCTCTACGACCTCACCGACACGGTCAAGGCCTACACGGCCAAGAATCTCGCCGTCGAAGGTGATCCTCGGGATCCCGTACTACGGCCGCGCCTGGTCGACCGCCTCGAACGCCCTCCACGCGAAGACGCTGCCGCCGTCGAAGTACGGTGGGTCCGCCGCGCCGTTCTACGCGGACGCCGTCGGTATCGCAACGGCCAACGGCCGGCGCTGGGACTCCGTCGAGCAGTCGCCGTGGACGGCCTACCGCAAGCAGACCTGCACGGCTGCATACGGCTGCGTGACCTCCTGGCGGGAGCTGTACTACGACGATGCCGCGTCGCTCAAGCGACGCTACGACCTCGTCAATCGCCAGGACTTGCGGGGCGTCGGGATCTGGGCGCTCGGCTACGACGACGGACGCACGGAGCTCCGGGCTGCGCTCGCCGACAAGTTCCTCGCCGACCGCACGCCGCCCGTCGTCGGCATCTGGGCCCTCGCGTCCACCCAGCGGGACGAGGGCTTTCGGGTCTCCTGGAAGTCGTGGGACGACAGCCCGATCACGGGCTTCGACGTCGACGTCTCGATCGATGGCGGGGCCTGGACCCGCTGGCTCGACGACACCGATCTCGTGAGCAGCATCTACTCCGGCGCGGACGGCAAGCTCTACGGCTTTCGCGTCCGCGGCACGGACACCCACGGGAACGTCTCTGCATGGCATGCGACGGGGTCCCTCGCCGCGCTCGGCGTGCCCGCGGACATCGCGACCGGCGGGTTTGCAACCGTGCTCACCGATGGGCTGCGGATGCGCAGCGGCCCGGCGACGGACGCGGCGGTCATGATGACGCTCGACGCGGGCAGCGCCCTCCAGGTCATCGGCGGCCCCACCTCCGCCGATGGCTACACGTGGTTCCAGGTGGCAGGCCCGATCAAGCAGTGGGGCCCCGTCGACCAGCCGCAGGTCGGGGGCTGGATCGCCGCCTACGGCAACGGCGTGGAGAACGCGGCGCCGCGTCGGCCGGTGTTCGCGACGCGCGTCGACGCCGGGATCACGGGGTTGCGGCTCAACGGCGGCGGGGTACGGGTGCTGACGCCGAACGGCGATGGTGACCACGACGAGCTGCACCTCGGCTGGACGAACCACGTCGACTTCGACAGCCTCGTCCTGCGGGTGTTTCGCCTGAACGGTTCGTTCGTGGGGAGCGTGAACCTCGGCGGGACGGGCGATGGGGGACACGGCTACGACTGGAACGGTCGAATTGGCGGCAGCCTGGTCTCCGCGGGCGCCTACGTCATCCAGCTCCAGGGCAGGAAGGGCTCGGCCACCTACCACGCGCCGTCGGCCAGCCCGGTGTTTGCGACCCAGATCGCGCGGTTCGGGGTGATCGTCGGGCCGGCAGCGCCGACGAAGGTCCTCAGGATCGACGGGCCGGTCTCGCCGAACAGGGCCCGCCACGTCACCTGGGACATCACGTTCGGCGGCCCGATCGCGGGCCTCCGCGCGGACGACATCGTTCGCAGCGGGACCGCGACCGGTTGCCGCATCGCCACGCCGACGGGCGGCGGCGCGCGCTGGACGATCGCGGTGACGGGCTGCAGCGGCGGCACGATCAGGATCGGCGTTCGGAAGGACGCGGTCGTGGACGCGGTTCGGAACTGGGGCCCGTCCGGCCAGGTCAACGCGTCGACGGTGCTGATCGACCGAAAGGCCCCCACCACGGGCAAGCCGAAGATCGCGTTCCGGGCGGGCGCCGGTCTCGCCTCGGCGTCGACGGCCGCCGGGGTGCCCGTGACCGTGTCGTGGTCGGGATCCGATGCCGGGGGCGCCGGCATCCGCGACTACGACGTCCGACGCAGCGTCGATGGCCATCCATGGACGGCGGTCGCGACTGACATGACGGCCACCTCCCTCACCCAGACCGTGACCCCCGGCCACAGCCATCGCTTCTACGTTCGAGGGCGCGACAAGGCCGGAAACGTCGGCGACTGGGCCGCGAGCTCCTGGGTCCCGGTGATCCTGCGCCAGAACAGCAGCAGCGCGATCACCTACGGCGGGACGTGGAAGCCCGGGACCAGCAGCGGCTATTCCGGCGGCACCGTTCGCTACTCGACGACGGCCGGCTCGAGCGTCCGGTACTCCTTCACGGGGCGGGCCATCGGCTTCGTCACGACGAAGCGCCCTGACGCGGGCAAGGTCAAGGTCTATCTCGATGGGACTTACGTGACGACGCTCGACCTCGCGTCGGGGTCCACGGTCTTCCGCCACATCGCCTTCAGCCGAGCCTGGTCGACCACGGGCACGCACACGCTGCGGCTGGTAGTGGTCGGCGGCTCGACGGGCCACGCCCGCGTGGACCTCGACGCCCTGGCGGTGCTGCGATAGGCGCCACCGGCCGCCGCAAGCCCACGCCCGCAGGTCGCAAGCCCGTGCGGCCGAAGGCTGACGCTCCTGCCACGGACGCGACCGCACCGAAGGTGGCGCCCGCGACCCGGTCGCGCCGTCGCTCGCCCCTACACTCGGCCGCCATGACGACCTCCGCGCCCGAGGCGGCGCAGCCAATCGGCACCGGGACCTGGGTGGTCCTGCCGACCTACGACGAGGCCGAGAACCTGCCCGGGATCGCCGAGGCGATTCTCGCCGCCGTGCCCGGCTGCACCCTGCTCGTCGTCGACGACGGGTCTCCGGACGGCACCGGCGACATCGCCGATCAGATGGCCGCAGCGAACCCCCGCGTTCGCGTCCGCCACCGGCCCGCGAAGGCCGGGCTCGGGCGGGCCTACCTGGACGGCTTCGGCGTCGCCCTCGAAGGCGGCGCCACGTCGCTGGTCCAGATGGACGCCGACTGGTCCCACGACCCGACGGTCCTGCCGTCGCTCCTCGCGCCGATCCTCGCCGACCGCGCCGATCTCGTGATCGGGAGTCGCTACACGAAGGGCGGCAAGGTCCTCGACTGGGGGCTGGGGCGGCGGATCGTCTCCCGCGGCGGCAGCCTTTTCGCACGGACGGTCTTGCGTCTCAAGCCCAACGACCTCACGGGCGGCTTCAAGGCCTGGCGGGCCTCGACGCTTGCGGCGGTGCCGTTCGACGGGGTCCACGCCGGCGGCTACGTCTTCCAGATCGAGATGACATATCGGGCGAGCCGCGCCGGCGCCCGCATCACCGAGGTCCCCATCACCTTCCAGGACCGCCGGGTCGGCCGGTCGAAGATGTCGCGCAAGATCATCTTCGAGGCCCTGTTCGTGGTCCTCCGACTGCGTTGGGACGAGCTCCGCTCGAGGCGACTCCGCCGCCGCAGCCGCTAGGGGCTGGAGCTCGGCGCGGCGCTCGCGAGCGACCCGTCCTTGATCCGGAACTCGTAGGTCAGCGCGAGAACCTGCACGAACGTCTGGCCGACCGTCAGCGTGATCTCCTCGCCGTCGGGCCCGAAGAGGCGCGTGGGGGCCGTCGCGGAGGCCTTCCGCCAGGTGCCCTTGACCGTCACGCCGTTCGTAGCAATCCAGGCCTCGCCCTTGCCGATGTTGCGGGCCTCGAGGCGATGCTTGTTCGGGTGGCCGTCGTTCAGGGCGCCGAAGAACATCCGAAGGATGACCACGTTCTTTGGCGCCACCACCTGGTTGTCGGCGATGTCGACCTGGGGCGACTTCGAGCCGTTGATGTACCGGACGTAGCGGTTCTCGAGCGGGTCGTAGCGGTAGGTGATCGTCTCGTACGGGTAGACCACCTTGATCGTGCCGCCGGTCGGGCGCTGGTCGGGCGGCGCGTCGGCCGCGAACGACCAGGCAGGCTTGATCTTCTTGTCATCGGCGTTGAGGCGCTTGGCCAGCCTCCGGAGGTGCGCGCCGTCAGTCATCACGTTGTGGGGAGCGATGCGATCGCGGACCCGGAAGACGAACCGGCCCTCCCAGCGGAAGCCGTCGGCGTTGTAGACCCACCGGCCGTTGCCATACCGGGAGAGGGTCTCCTGGGCCTGCGGCGAGCCGCCGTGGTGGACGTACATCGCGTCGAGCTCCGCGGCCCACTGGATGTAGTACTGGCGCGCGCTCCGGATCGGCCCGACGGCTTCCGGGATCTGGTCCTGGAAGATCAGCATGTAGCGCGGTACGCCGCCCTCCGCGGGCGCATGCCACACGACAGACGCGGCGTTCAGACCAGCCTGGGGCCGAGCGCCGGCGTGGTCGTCGACCATGACCGCGATCGGGTGGCGCTGCGCTGCGTCGGGCGTGATGAGGCGGCCGGTGAGCGGCGCCGCGACGAGCGGGATCGGCGTGGGCGGCAGGGGCGTCGGCGGGGCCGGCGTTGCGGTGGGCGGCGCGTCGGTCATCGGCGGTTCGTTCGAGGCGAGGACTGTCGTTGCCGCTGGCGAGCTCGTGGCGGCAACCGCGCCACCGGGGGTCAGCGTGCCGAGCTGGGCGGTGACGACGATCGCCAGCGCGGCGATCGCGATCGCAATGAGCGTGATGAGACCCCGCCGAAACGGGCGGGTCCCCCGCGATGTGGTCTGCGCCAACGCTGCCCTCCACGCCGGCGCGGCTGCGCCAAGCCGAGGCAGGATACTCGTTGGGCGCTACGACGACCGTCCTGTCGGCACGTCGCACCGGTCGCGCTACGCTTGCCGGCCAGCGAAGAGGAGGCCGGCAATGCGCGACGTGTCTGGAATGGACATGGGAGAGAGCCGGGCCAAGCCGTCCCGGCCCACCAAGCGGCAGCGAGCGGCAGCGAAGACCGCGGCCGAGGCGGCGAAGAACGGGGCCGCGGCACCCAAGATTGACACGGAAGCGACGGCCAGCTGGTCGGCAGCGCCGAAGACCGCGCCCGAGGCGACGAGCACCTGGTCCGCAAAGTCGGCGGCCGAGCCCGAAACGACGAGCATCGGGGCTGCCGCGACGAACACCACGGCGACGACCGAGACTGCCGAAACGCCGACGCCTGCCGCCGAGCCGGCTCCGCCGGCCGCCTTCGAGGTCATCGAACCCACCGCGGCCCCGGCCACCGGCCCGATCGACGAGGACGGGACGTCCATCGACGCGGATCGCATCTCGGTCCGGTTCGGCGCCGTCGGGCGTGTCGAGACCGGCGACATGACCGTCGAGCAGGGCGCGGTCGGCGCGGCGCGCGCTGATCGGATCTCGATCGAGCGCGGTGCGCTGGGCGCGGCGATGGCCGGCCAGGTCGAGGTCAGCCGGGGCTACGCCCGCTCCATCCTGGCCCGCCAGGTCCAGCTGGACCGCTCGGCGGCGCGGATCATCATCGCGGCCGACGTCCGAGCGACCCAGTCGGCGGCGATGTTCCTCATCGCTCGAAAGGTCGACGGCAACGTCAAGGTCCTGTTCGACTGGCGGGGCGCGCTCGCGTTCGGCGCCGTGGCCGGTGTCGTGTTCGCGGTGCTCTCGAAGGTTCGGGGCGCCGCTGGCATGCGGCTCGGACGCAAGGGCCGGGGCTCGAAGGCCTAGCGCACCTTCGGTCGGAGGACCGGGTCGAGGCCGCGCGCCGCCGCCTCGGCCTTCCGGCGCTCGGTCTCCTTCTTCTGTCGCTCCAGGTGGAGCGCGGTGACCTCGTCCGGGGGACCCTCGATGATCACTCGGCCCTTCTCGAGCAGCAGCGCCCGGTTGCAGTACTCGCGGACCCAGTCCATGTCGTGGGTGACGAGGACGACGGCCTTCGCCGAGCGCACGAGCTCGATCACGCGGGCCTTCGACTTGGCCCGGAAGTTCGCGTCACCGGTTGCGAGGACCTCGTCGAGCAGCAGGATGTCCGGGTCGACGGCCGTCGCGATCGCGAAGCCGAGCCGTGCCCGCATGCCTGACGAGTAGGTCTTCAGCGGGGCATCGATGAACTGTCCGAGGTCGGCGAACTCCACGATCGACGGCAGCAGCGCGCGGATCCGCGGCCCGTCGAGTCCCAGGAACGCGCCCCCGAGGAGAACGTTCTCCACGCCCGACAGCTCGATGTCGAACCCGACGCCGAGGCCGAGGAGCCCGGAGACCTGCCCGCGAACGTCGACCACGCCCTCGGTGGGTCGCATGATCCCGGCGAGCACCTGGAGGAAGGTGCTCTTGCCGGCCCCGTTCGGCCCGATCACGGCCAGCGACTCGCCGTGGTTCACCTCGAGGCTGACGTGGCGGAGGGCCCAGAACCGCTCGGGCGGCTTGCGCATGACGACGTTCGCGAACGACTGGCGGAGCGTCGACTTACGGGTGAACCGCAGGTTGTAGCGGACGCCGAGATCCTCGACCGCGATCGCGTAGCCGGTGCGACCCTTCCTGGGCGGGGGGATGCCGCGTTCGCTCACAGGACCTTGGCGAAGTCGGGCTCGACTCGCTTGAAGAAGATGACGCAGACGGCGAGCAGAAGGAGGCTCCCGAGCAGGAGGAACGCGAGGGCGACGAAGTCGGGTGCGCGGGGCAGCTCGCCGTTCGGCCCGCCGTAGATGATCGACCGGTAGGCCTCGAACAGGACCGCGAACGGGTTGAGGCCGGCGAGGAAGGAGATTGTCGGGTTGTCCCGCACGAACTTGACGTCGTCGAGCCAGGCCAGCGCGTACAGACCGGGCGAGAGGAACCACCACAGTCGGAGCGCGTGGCTGATCGCGTTGCCGAGATCCCGGAAGAACACGTTGGCCGCGGAGACGAGGATCGCGACCGCGAGCGTGAACACGAACTGAACGGCCGCGATGAGGGGCAGCAGGACGAGCAGGCCGCTCAACCGGTGGGGATGCATGCAGCAGGATGATCCCGAGCGGGACCAGGCCCCACGCGAAGCCCACCACGCCGGCGGTCGTCGTCGACATCGGCAGGACCAGCTTCGGGAAGGCGATCTGCTTGATCAGCCGGTCATGCCGGACGACGGAGGAGGTTGCGTCGCTGATCACGGCCGAGAACCACTTCCACGGCAGGATCGCGGCGAAGATGAACAGCGGGTAGTCCGGTGCCCCCTGCCGTCCGATGATCGAGATGAAGATCACGTAGACGACCATCTGGAGGAGCGGATCGAGGACCCACCAGACGTTGCCCAGGATGGTGTTCGAGCCGCGCTTCTTCATCTCGGCCTGGACGAGATAGCGCACCAGGCGGCGGCGAGAGAGCAGGTCGGCGATGCCCTGTCGGAGCAGCTGCAACGCCGAAGCGCCTCCCGGCGACGTGCCGAATCGAGACGGCTGCCTCGCCCGCGGACATCGCGGCGGAGGGTAGCACGGGGCTCCGGCGCGGCCGGCTCCCGCACGGCCGGCTCCCGCACTGCCGGCTTCCGCACGGCGTCAGGCCCGGATTCGGCCATACATGCTCCGGATCGGCTCCTTGGCCGGTTGTGGCAGCCGGCGGAACGCCGCCCGCGCCGCACGCCGCGCCCACCAGGCGCTCCACTGGGTCAGCCGCGCGGCTGCCGATTCCCGGTGCAGCCCCACCACGGTCATCCGGCCGTCGTCGCGCACGTGGCCGGGCCCGACCGGGATGCCGGGCGCCGTCGGTCCGCCGAGGTGCGCGCTCAGCTCGTAGCGGCCGCGCGGCAGCTGGCCGCTCGTGTCGAGGCGATCGACCGACACCACCAGGCCGTCGAGCGAGGCCGACGAACGACGCAGGGAGCTCGAACGTCCCGCCGTCGCCGCGTGAGCCGGACGACGCCCGCAGCGAGGGTGCCCGAGCCGACGGTCGCGACGGGCAGCTCGACCGCCAGGCCGCGCCCGTCCCGGAGCAGCATCCTCGCGGCGTCGTCGATGCGTGCCGGCGCGCGCTCCGGGCCGCCGATGGCGAGCCGGACGCGACCCGTCCGGGTCGAAGCTCGGGCACGGCCCAGCGGACCGGCCTGCCGAGCAGCGCCGGCTCGACCGGCGGCCGCGAGGCGGTCCGGGCCTTTCGTGAGAACCGCAGCAGGCCCGTGGCGAGGATGCCAAGCCCCAGTCCACCGGAGCTGGACGTCCCAGGTCGCCGTCGTCGAGCGGCTGCTCGCCCGGCCCGACCCGCTGCGGGTCGATCTCGACGAGGCCGATGAGGCCCGGGATCCGGATCGCGAGGTTCGGGTCCGCGCGCGGTCGAACCGAGAGCCTCGCCGTCCCCGGGACGATCCATTCGAGCGCCGTCTGCCGGTCGACGAGCGAGACCTGGGCCCGGATGTTGCCGAGCTCGTCGGTGACGTCGACCGGCCCGACGAGGTCGTCGGCGACCGCCGGATCGAGGAGGAACCGCCCCTCGCGCTCCACGAGCGACAGCGGGCGGGCGTCGTCGCCGCGCGAGAGGATCACGCGGAATTCGACGTTGAGCCGCCCGCGCGTCCAGCCGGCGCGAGTGACCCGCGCGTCGACGCGAAGGCCTCGGTGCGCCGGCCCAGGGCGACGAGATCCGCGAGGTCGCCGTCGAGGAGCAGGCCGGAGCGGATCCGTGCGAAGGCGCCCGAGCCCCTCCCGGACATCCCCGACGAACCGCTCGCGGGCCAGGGCCCGGAGCGCTCCGAACAGCTCGCGCTGATAGCCGGGCTCGGCGCCGAGGAAGCTGGGTCCCCGTCAGCCGCCCGAGGACCTCCAGCCGGTAGAAGCGCACCTCGAGTCGCGCGCCGGAGTGCTGGATCCTCGACCCCGCGTCGACCTCGTCGAGGATCTCCCGAAGGTGCGCCGCGTGCGAGGGCGGGTCGACCAGCTCGGCGCTGATGTGGCCCTCGTCCTCGCGCTTGTTGAAGAAGTAGCAGGGCTCGTCGCCGAGGATCGAGATCACGTCCGCCGCGAGGTACGCGCGGAGCGTGAACAGCTGGTCCTCCATCTGGCGCCAGCCCTCGGGGAAGGTGATCTCGTTGCTCGCGCAGGAGCGAGGTCCGGAACAGCTTCGTCGGGTCCCATGCTCGCCTCGGCCAGCCCCGGCAGTCTCGGCGAGGGTCGTCGCGCGGTCGGTTGCGGATGAAGAGGTCCTGGCGCCGCAGGCATCGTCTCGCTCGCGAACTTGCCGAGGACGATGTCGGAGCTGTTGGCGCGGGCCATGCGGTAGCAGGCGCTGGAGCGCCCGCGGCGCGAGCTCGTCGTCGGCGTCGAGGAACTGCACGTACTCGCCGAGCGCCGCCTCGAGCCCGACGTTCCGCGGGCGGCCGGGCCCGCCCGAGGCCGGGATGTGGATCACCCGGATGTGCGGCTGCTCCCGGGCGAGCCGGTCGAGCCGTTCGCCGGTGCCGTCGGTCGAGCCGTCGTCGACGAAGACGACCTCGAACCGGTCGCGTGACATCGACTGGCGCAGGAGCGATCGGATGCACGGCTCGATGTACGCGGCCAGGGTTGTGCGCGGGGATGACGACGCAGACGAGGGGGCGCATGCGCCCCTATGGTCCGGGCAGAACCGGTTTCGGACTCAGAAACGGGGGCCACGTAGGGCCGGCTCAGCTCCTCGATGGCCGCCACGACGCGCGCGCAGGCAGCCGCCGTCGCGGGTCGGGAACGCGGCGTCGATGCTTGCCTGGTACATCGGCGCAGGCTCGGCGCCGTGCTCGATGGACGCGACGATCGCCCGCATCGCGGCATGCGAGATCCTCCACGACCGGCCCGAAGCCGTCGCGCTCGTAGTCGAAATAGCCCTGGCGGCCCGATGTGCGCCGCCGCGGAGCATCACCGCTCGCGGTCGAACTGGAAGTACACGATCGGGCGATCGAGGTAGGCAGGTTGAAGGCCACCGACGAGTAGTCGGTGACGAGCAGGGCGCAGCGCGCGTACAGGCCCTGGACGTCCGTGCCCTCGAAGGACAGCGGCTCGACGTGCGCCGGCAGCTCGAGCTGCGTCAGCATCGCCTGGAGGTTGGGATGGGGCATGAAGCCCAGGCGCCAGCCGCGGCGCCTGACCGCGCTCGGCGATCGCGTCGGACCGGAGGATGCCCATCCAGCTCGCGTGGTAGTCGGAGTCCAGTACGCGTCTGCGACCCCGCGCTGCTGGGTCCGACGGGTCGATGGCGCCGGTGAGCCGAGTGCGCCAGGTCGGCGCGATGATCACGAGGTCCCGCTCGGACGGCGGCACGGCCTGCGCCTTCGCAAGCAGGCGATCGAACCTCGGGAGCCCGGTGTTGCGGGTCTCCTTGGACGTGACCTGTAGCCCGTCCCGTCGCCGGCGACGGACTGCGAGCTCCGCCGCGGTGCTGTCACGAACAGGTCGATCTCGCGGTTGTTGAGCCAAGCGACAGGTCGTCCTTGATGACCCCGTGCTGCGGGAACGCGAACTTCCACGGCCGGCCGCGGGCCGGCCCGAATGAGCTCCGGCGGCTCGACCAGGCCGGTCGACGTGCGACGAGACGAGCCATTGCGCGTTGAGCATCGCAGCTTCCAGCGAACGAGCCCATGCGACCAGCGCGCGCCGCCGTGGCGCGCAGCCGCCGGTAGTCAGACCGGGGTTCGAGCCGACCGTGAACCAGGCGTTGATGTCCGGCCGGTTCGCCCGCAGGTGCTCGAACAGCCGCTCGCCGTTGTCGTCGGCGTTGTTGACGCGGTCCATCGGACGCCAGGCGCCGCGATAGCGCCGGCGAGGAACGGCGCCCGGCGGCGAGCAGCAAGGCTCGTGACCGCAGCGTTGCCGGCTCGTCGAGCGTCCGCCGAACCACCCGTCGCGCGATCCGGCGAACGCGGCGCAGGCCGGCCCGCACGAACCTGCGCCCGCCGGTCTTCGCGGCCCGGTCCGCCGGCGAGCGGCGCGCGTCGCGCCGCCTGCGGCTCGCCCCAGCGGTCGCGGACGGGCACCGGGAGCCCGTCGAGAGTCACCGAGACGACGTCGCCCTCCGGGAGCCAAGGATCCGCTCCTGCATGACCGCTCGGCCGTAGTAGCGATGGGCGCGGTCTTGCCGAAGGCGACCGGCACCTCCAGGCCGTCGACCTCGAAGCGCTCCCGTGGGCCGCGCGCCGATGAACCGGTAGGCCATCCGCCGGAGCCGCATGCTCGCGGTCGAGCTTCGCTCCGGACGACGAACGGCAGTGCCAGCGCTCGGGCCGGTACCCGTGGCGCCAAGATGTCGGCCCAGACGAGACGGAGCGGCACGGGCGCGATGACGCTGCCACGACATCTGGGTCCAGCCGGCGCACGATCTCCCCGAAGAGCTCGTGGTAGCGCGGCAGAGCTCCGGCGGCAGCTCGATGTCCGAGCTGATCTTCTCGTCGGCGGAGAGGTACCAGTAGAGCTCGTAGATCAGGACGTGCTGGAGCCACTCGGGACGCGCCGCCGGCCGCGCCACGGCCGCTCGAGGACGTCCAGGTAGCCGTGCTGCAGCACGTCAGTGAACCGGCCCGGGTCGGGCAGGCTCAGCTGCAGCGTCGACGGCCGGCGGCGCGCTTCGGTAGACGTATGCGCGTCGCGAAGCAGCCCGACCCGGGGCGCTTCGGAGCGAGAGGAGGTAGTGCGCGGCGAAGTGCCCGTCCTCGAAGTTCGGGCGGATCCGCGGGTCGTACGAAGCGCGAGCCCGTCGGATCCGGTCGCCGAGCCGGTAGAAGCTCATGTTCGTGCTGCCCGGAAAGACGTTCGGCTCGGCAACCAGGTCGACGACCCGATTGCCGCCGCGGTACTGGTGCCGGCGGTGATGGGTGTCGGTGACGCGCCCGACCTTTTCGTCAAAGACGAAGGGCTTGCCGGCCATGACCTGGATCTCGGGGTGCCTGTCCGCGAACCGAGCGGCGACGCGGCAGGAACTCGGGAGCCAGGAGGTCGTCGGGATCGGCGAAGTTGATCCATTCGCCGCTCGGCGTGGTCGAGGCCCAGGTTCCGGGCGGGCCCCTGGCCGGCGTTGGGCTGCGAGTGCACCTCGACCTTGAACCGGCTCTCGCCGCTCCATTGCCGCAACCGCTCCAGCGAGCCGTCAGTGGAGCCGTCGTCGACCGCGATGACCTCGAGGTCCGCGGCCGCGACGCCCTGGCCCTCGATCGACCGGATGAAGTCCTCGAGGTATGGGGCGACGTCGTAGACCGCGGTCACGATCGAGAAGCGCGGCCTGCTCCCGGAGCGACCGCCTGTCCCGCGGGTGGCCGGCGCCCCCGCTGGCCCGTCGGTCATCCCGGCAGGAACCGCTCGACGAACCGCTCGCTGGCGTGGCCGTCGCAGGCGTCGATGCGAGCGGCGACGAAGGCGCTCCACGCGGCCTCATCGACGGTCGCCGTCTGGATCGCGAGCGCGAGGGCTGCCGCGTCGCCGGGGTCGCGGACGTGCGCTCCGATGAGGTCCGTTCGCGGATCCAGGTACAGCCCCGGGTCGCGCTCGTACGCCTCCATGTCGCCGACGAGGAGGACGAGCGGCCGGCGAAGCAGCGCCCACTCGTAGATCGACGACGACCAGTCGGTGACGAGGACGTCCGTCGCGGCGAGCACCTCGTTGATCTCGCGGGCCGGCTCGATCACCACGTCGAAGCCGGCCGACGGCTGCCGCGCCGGATCGAGGTTCGGATGGGTCTTCAGTGCGAGGACGTGATCGGGAGGCAGCTGCGCCCGCAGCGCAACGGCGTCGAACGCCGGGGGCGCCGCGCTTTCCCGGCCCCCGGCCCCGGAACGTCGGCGCGTACAGCACGACCCGCCCCTCGCGAAGTCGTGGGTAGTCGGCGAGCACCCGCTCCCGGGCGGCGGCCAGGGCCGGGGCATCGAAGAAGAAGTCCGTCCGCGGCGCCCCGAGCGGCAGCACCCGCTCCACCGGGGTGCGGAGCGCCGCCGCGTAGGGGGCGCGGGCGGCCTCCCCGGCGCAGACCACGTAGTCGTAGTGGCGATGGAGGAACGTCCGCTCCGGCTCGGCGAGCCCGCCCGCCGTATCCGCGCCGAACCGCTTCAGCGCCCCGACGCCGTGCCAGACCTGCACCACCGTCGTCCGCCGGCGGTGCGCGGCGACGTGGACCGGCAGGTAGGCGTTGTCCACGACGAAGAGCGAGGACGTGCGCAACAGGTACGTCCCCCGGATGACCCGGAGCAGGTACCGCGAGCTTGCCGGCCAGGCCATAGCTGTACGGCTCCAGGAGCGTGACGACCCGCGACCGCGGCCGCCGTCGAACGATCTCTTCGTGGATGGCCGCCAGGTTGCCCTCGAGGTGCGCCACCCGCGCCGTCGCGAGCACGACGCGGCGCCGGATGGGCAGGCGGTCGAAGAAGAAGCCGAGGATGCGCAGGAGCGCCGCCGAGAGCGCGTGCTCGAGTCGGGTCATCGGCCTCGCGGGCGCGGGCTTCGCAACGTGGCCGCCCTCAGATCTGCTGGCGGACGATGATGTTCTGGCCGTCGAGCGTGCGCTCGCCCTCGCTGACCAGCATCGCGATCACGTCGGCGACCGCGTCCGGCTGCATGATCGTGCTGGGGTCCTCCTCGGGCGCCAGCTTCCGGCGCAGCTCCGTTGCCGTCCGGCCCGGCGAGATCGTGTAGATCTTGACCCCGCTGCCGGCCAGCTCCTCCGCGAGCGTCTGCGACAGCGACACCACCGCGGCCTTCGACGAGGCGTAGGCGACCCACCCGGGCCGCGCCGTGATCCCGGCCGTCGAGGCGATGTTCACGATCTTGGTCGGCCGGCCCTGCATGTACCGGACGACCTCGCGGGTCAGCAGCAGCATCGCGAAGACGTTGACCGTGAACGTCGTGACGAGATTGTCCGCCGTGGTGTCGAGGAGCGACTTCGGCTCGGCGTAGCCAGCGATGTTGAGCAGGACGTCGATGGAGCCGTGCCGGTCGTGGATGCCCGCGACGAGCTCGGGAATCCCGTCGAGCTGCCCCAGATCGAAGGCGATCGGGACGATCGTCGCCGTGCCGCCCTCACATGCCGCGGCCGTGGCCGTCAGCCCGGCCTCGCTCCTCGCGATGAGCACCAGGCTCTCGATGGACGGGTCCCGGCTCAGCTTGACGGCCGTCGCCCGCCCGATGCCCTGGCTCGCCCCCGTGACGACCGCGGTCCTGCCCACCCGTCAGGAACCGCGCCCGATGAAGTCGGCGTAGAGGCCCTCCGCGACGACGATGTCCGTCGGGACGGTGATCTTCACGTTCCGGTCGTTGCCGGGCAGGATCCGGACCCTGCCGCCGGTGTGGTGGAGGAACAGGCTCGCGTCGTCGGTGAACTGCGAGCCGTCGGCGCGGGCCTTCTCGTGCGCCTCGAGGAGCTGGGCGCGGTCGAACTTCTGGGGCAGCTGGACGTTGATCAGCTCTTCGCGGGCGAGGATCCCCTCGACGTAGTCGCGGCCCCGCAGGACCGTGAACGAGATCGGCGCGCCATAGGTCGCGTTCTCGTCCGGGCTGTCGATCAGCGCCTTGAACTCCTCGACCGTGACGAGCGGCCGGACCGCCTCGTGGAGGATCACCGAGTCGAGCCCGTCGAGGGCGACCAGGCCCTTGAAGACCGATTCCTGGCGGGTCTCGCCGCCGACGATGCACTCGAACCGGTCCGCGCTGAAGCGATGGTTCTCGAGGAGCTGCCGCGTCTCGTCGAGGTGCGCCTCCGGGCAGGTGATGACGACCCGGTCGATCTCGCGGATCGCGCGAGCCTTCTCCAGCACGTGGACGATGAGCGGCTTGCCGCCGAGCAGGAGGAACTGCTTCGGGAACGGCCGGCCGATTCGCCGGCCGATCCCGCCCGCGAGAACCACCATCCCGATGGACATCCATGCCTCCACGTGATGCCGACGCCGGCCTCGCGACGCCGCTGGCCCTAAGCGTACCGGCCCCAGCCGGTATCATCCGCCGTCGAATCCAGCCGGAGGCCAGCATCCCAGTCGACACCCTGCAGCCGGTCAGCCAAGCGCCCGCCGGCGACGCCGAGCCGCTCCCCGCCGAGCGCCAGCGCCGACTTCGGCCCCCGCGCGGCTACCGCGTGTTGCCGTTCCGGATCCTCGCCGTGCGCCTCGGGTTCACCCTCGGCAGGTTCCTGCCCCTGCGGCGACGGGTGGTCTTCGCCGTCTCCCATTCGTTCGAGCTCACCGGCAACCTCGCCTTCATCCGGAACGAGCTGGACAGGCGCGATCCACCGATCCCGTACCGGATTCTCGCCCACCGGACCGTCCGCACCTGGAAGAGCTGGCTCGGGACGTTCGTGCGGCAGGCGCAGGCGGGCTTCTACATCGCGACATCCCGCGTCTTCATCGTCGACGACTACTTCTTCCCGCTCTACGTGATCAAGCCCCGCGAGGGCACGACCGTCGTCCAGACGTGGCACGCGTCGGGGGCATTCAAGAAGATCGGCTGGAGCGTCCTCGACAAGAGCTTCGGCGCGGACGAGGAGTTCGTGAACGTCGTGGCGATCCACTCGAACTACGACGTTTGCCTGATGGCCTCTTCGAAGGCCGCCGCCTACTACGCCGACGCCTTCCGCCAGCCGCTCGAGAAGTTCCGGATGGACCTCGGCATGCCGCGGACGGACGTCCTGTTCGGCGACGAGAAGGTCGCCCGGATCAAGGCGGAGGTGCGGGCCAAGTACGCCTTGCCGGAGGGCAAGAAGGTGATCCTGTACGCCCCGACGTTCCGAGGCGAGAACGTCCGCCGAGCCCGCACGCCGGAGAACCTCGACCTGCGGGCGATGCGCGGAGGCGCTCGGCCACGGACCACGTGCTGCTGCTCCGCCTCCACCCCTTCGTTCGAAAGGCGACGCCGATCCCGGACGACCTCGGCTCGTTCGCGATCGACGTCTCCGACCACCCCGACATCCACGAGCTGATGCTCGTCAGCGACGTCCTCATCACGGACTACTCCAGCGCGATCTTCGAGTTCTCGCTGCTCGAGCGGCCGATGGTCTTCTTCGCGCCGGACCACGACGACTACCTCGACGAGCGGGGCTTCTACTTGGACTACCGGACCGGCGTGCCGGGCCCGGTCTTCGAGACGACCGAGGAGGTGGCCGCGTGCCTCCGGGCCGGCGACCTTCGACCTCGAGCGCGTCCTCGCCTTCAAGGCGGAGTCCTTCGAGGTCGCCGACGGGCACGCCACCGAGCGGTTCGTCGACCAGGTGGTGCTCCCGGCCCTCGGCTGACCTTGCGGTACCATTCGCCCCCGTCCCCGCGCCAGGCGTGATCGGCGCGCCACATCCACAACAGGACTACCTCACCGCATGACGCTCCGAGCCAGACCCGTTGCGCGGCGCCGCGGCCGCGCCGGCTGGGATTCCGGCGATCGCCGGAACAACCTGATCAACCTCGGCTTCTTCCTCGCGATCGGCCTCTCGGTCCTGATCCTGATCGGCTACGCGGCCTGGAGCTGGTACGACGACCACTACGGCTCGGCGGCGGTGGTCAACGGCCAGGTCATCACCAAGGACGACCTCCGGGCCCGGCTCAAGATCGAGAGCTTCCGCCTCGACTACGTCGAGAGCCGGATCCAGACGCTCATGGCCAAGGGCCGGATCAGCCGCGACGACGGCGCCCAGCAGATCTCGTTCCTGAACCAGCGTCGAGAGCAGATCGCGAACATCACCCTCGAGCGGCTCGTCGACGTCGCGCTCATGGGCAAGCTGGGCACGGACAACGGCATCCAGATCTCCGAGGAGGATCTCGACAAGCAGCTCCTCGAGGAGGCGACCACCTCCGAGCAGCGCCACACCTGGATGATCGAGATCGAGCCGGAGGTCGACCCCGACACCGGCGAGTCCCAGCGACGAGCAGAAGCGCCAGGCCCGCATCCGCGCCCAGCAGGCCCTCGGCCGGCTCGCCAGGCGGCGAGTCGTGGGAGGACGTCGCGAAGACCGCATCGGACTCCGCGCTGGCGGCGCAGGCCGGCGACCTCGGCTGGCTGTCCAAGGACAGCGGCTACGACGAGGCGTTCATGGAGGCGATCTTCGAGGGGACCGTGAACGAGCCGACCGGCGTCGTCGAGGGCGAGCGACGGGGCCTTCCGGATCGGGCGCTACACCGAGCTCGACCCCGAGGTCGTCGACCCCGACTTCCAGGACGCGATCGCCGAGGCCGAGATCACGTTGGCGGACTACCGCGTGGCCGTTCGCGGCGACGTGCTTCGAACGAAGCTCTCGGAGAAGATCATCGCGGACCTCTCCAAGGCCGGCCCGCAGCGCCACGTCCTCCAGATCCGCCTCCCGGAGCCCAACACCTCGTCGATCGAGATCGAGCCCGGCACGAAGGTCCGCTGGATCGCGTTCGCGCCGAAGGACGACATGGGCGTCGGCGGCGGAACTGCCGGCGGACGACGCCGCGTGGGCGAAGGCCAAGGCAGATGCGGACGCGGCATATGCGACCCTGAAGGCCAACCCGACGAGGTTCGACGCGCTCGCCCGGAGCAGCTCGGACGAGGCCGAGCGGCAAGAACAACGGCGGCAAGCAGCCCTGGTACTACCCGTCGTCGACGATCGATGCCGCGCTCAAGAACTCGATCCTCGCCGAACAACGACCCGGTGGGCACGATCCTCGCGCCGGTCAAGGCCGAAGACGCGTGGTTCGTGATCCAGATCATGCGTCGCACCGCGGACGAGGACACGTGGCTGGACGGGCTCAAGACGAAGGCCACGGACGAGGCGACGTTCAAGCAGCTCGCTCGCGACAACAGCGAGGGCGACGGTGCCGAGGACGGCGGCGACATCGACTGGATCACCCGGGGCCAGCTCTCCGACCAGCTGGACGAGGCGATCTTCGCGACGGCGATCGGTGCGGTCTCGGAGGTCGTCGACGTCTCGGGCGACGGCCAGCTACCTGTTCCGGATCGTGGCCGAGGAAACCCGTGAGCTGACCAAGGAGCAGCTGGAGATCGTGAAGACCAGCGGCTTCTCCTACTGGTACACGCGGGAGAAGGAGAAGGCCGACATCGAGTACACCCTCGGGACGTCGTCCCTCACGGGCTAGCCCGATGCTCGACGCCCTCGTCGACGAGGCAGTCCGCGACTTCGGGCTCGACGTCGGCGCGGGCATCCAGGTGGTCGCCGCGGAGGGCCTGATCGCGAGCCCCATCGAGGCCTCCCGACCGCTGCTCATCGCGCCCGTGGCGATCCTCTCCGGCCCAGCGGTGGCCCCTGAGCGAGCTGGTGCGGCCCCGAGCCGCGCGGCCGCCGATCCGCTCCCCGGCCGCCACGGTCCTGCGGGCCGCGACCCGATCGCGCTGCTCCAGCGGCTCTACCCGGCAACCGCCACGGTCGCGAGGCTCGGGCGGGACCGCGGCGTCGATACCGGGAGCACCACGACGGTCGGTGCGCTTTCCGTGGCGGACCTGGCCGGCCCGCTGTACCTGCCGCCGATCGCGGCGGAGCTGGCGGCCGCGGGGCCGTGGGGGATGCCCTACATCAGCGACCGCCTGCGCCAGCCCGACGGCTGCCCCTGGGACCGCGAGCAGACCCACGAATCGCTGCGAAAGCACCTCCTCGAGGAGACCTACGAGGTCTACGACGCCCTGGAGGACGGCGCCACGCCGGCGCTCGCCGAGGAGCTCGGCGACCTCCTGCTCCAGGTCGTCCTGCACGCGCAGCTCGCCGCGGAGGCCGGGCGTCTTCGACCTCGCCGACGTGCAGGCCTCGATCGCCCGCAAGATCGTGCGGCGCCATCCGCACGTCTTCGGCGACGCGGAGGCGAGGACCGCCGCGGACGTCAACCGGCAGTGGGAGCGGATCAAGGCCGACGAGCGCGCCGAGGCGGCGCTCGGCGGCAGCAGCAGCAGACGGGCGATCTCAGCGCCCCGCAGCGCCCTCGACGGGATCAGCGGCTCCATGCCGGCCCTCGCCGCGAGCCAGGAGATGCAGGAGCGGGCGGCGGCGCTCGGCTACGACTGGCCGGACATCGAGGGCGTCCTCGACAAGGTCGAGGAGGAGCTCGACGAGCTCGCCCGCGCCGCCGACGCCGCGGAGCGCCGCGAGGAGTTCGGGGACCTCCTCCTCGTCGTCGTGAACGTCGGCCGGAAGCTGGGGATCGAGACGGAGGGCGCCCTGCGCGCCGCCAACGACAAGTTCCGACGCCGGTTCCGGCGCGTCGAGCAGCTCGTGGCCGAGCGTGGCGTCGCCATCCGGGACCTCGATTTCGAGACCCTCGACGAACTGTGGGATGCTGCCAAGGTGGCGGAACGAGCGGAGGTTGCAGGATGAGTCTCGGGAATCGGCCGCCGTCGGTCCGCGCCGACGGCCGGCGGCCAGGCGATCTCCGGCCCGTCTCGATCACGATGGGCGTCCTGAAGTGGGCCGAGGGCTCGTGCCGGATCCGCCAGGGCGACACGGAGGTCCTGTGCGCGGCGACGATCGGCGACCGCGTGCCGCCGCACCTCCGCGGCAAGGGCACGGGCTGGGTGACGGCCGAGTACTCGATGCTCCCGCGGGCGACGGCCGAGCGGTCCGATCGTGAGGCGGTCAAGGGCCGGCTCGGCGGACGGACCCACGAGATCCAGCGCCTGATCGGGCGATCGCTCCGGGGCATCGTCGACACCTCGAAGCTCGGCGAGCGGACGGTGACGATCGACTGCGACGTGCTCCAGGCCGACGGCGGGACGCGCTGCGCCTCGATCACCGGCGGCTACGTGGCCCTCGCGGCGGCGCTCATGGGCGCGGGCCTCGAGCGCGTCCTGACCGGCAAGGTCGCGGGCGTGTCGGTCGGCATGATCCACGGGCTGCGCGATGCTCGACCTCGACTACTCGGAGGACTCCACCGCCGAGGTCGACATGAACGTCGTCGGGACGGACGCCGGGACGTACATCGAGCTCCAGGGGACCGCCGAGGGACTGCCGTTCGACCGCGAGCGGGTCGACGGCGCTGCTCGACCTGGCGGACAGCGGGCTGGCGCGCCTGTTCGAGGCCCAGGCGACGGCCCTCGCTGCGGTCCGGCGCTGAGCCGCGCCGGCGCCGGCCTCGCGCGTCCGCGGAGTCGTCGTCGCGACGCGCTCGGCGCACAAGCTCCGGGAGCTCCGCGCGCTGCTCCGGCTCGGGAGCGCGGATCTCGTCTCCCTCGACGAGCTCGGGGTTCCAGGCGAGCCCGTCGAGGACGGCCTGACGTTCGAGACGAACGCCCGGATCAAGGCCCGCTTCGCGGCCCGCGCGACGGGCTTGCCGGCCCTCGCCGACGACTCCGGCATCGAGGTCGAGGCGCTCGGCGGCGCGCCGGGCGTCCGGACGCGTCGCTACGCCGGCCCGGACGCGACCGACGACGAGAACAACGCGAAGCTCCTCCGGGAGCTCGCGGGCGTGCCCGTCGAGCAGCGCGGGCGCCCGCTACGTCTGCGTGCTGGCGCTCGCGCTGCCGCGACGAGGCTGCGCCGGGCGGGCTGCGGATCATCGAGCGTCGCGGGACGTGCCGCGGCCGGGTCGCCCTCGAGCCGCGCGGGAGTGGCGGCTTCGGCTACGACCCGCTGTTCGAGCCGGCCCGGGAGCGGCCCGGCGGGCGGACCTTCGGCGAGTACTCGGCCGCGGCGAAGGATGCGATCTCGCACCGCGGCCGTGCCGCGCGGCGGATGGCGCCGCTCCTCCGCGAGCTGACGGCCCTGCGCCAGGCGCGATCCAGGGCGCGTCGATCGAGGTGGATCGAGGGGCGCCCGCCTGCGAGCCAGCGCCCCTCGATGGTGGTGCGCCGCGAGGCGCGATCTACGGCGCGGTGAGCCCGAGGTCCGCGAGCCAGATGTCGGTGCCGTCGTCGGCGAGCCACTCGACGAGGAGCGCCACCCGGTCGCCGCGCTGGAACGCCGCGATCGTGTGCACGAAGCCGTCCGGCAGGCCGGCCGTGTCGAGGCCGGGCCAGGGCCACTCGCAGCCCCAGGTGTCGCCCGTCGTCGAGGCTGTCGGCGTACCCGACGCTGGCGCGCGAGTCGATCGGCTCGGCGTAGCCGGCGTAGGCCATCACGAGGTTGTCGGCCGTCGCGATGACCCGCGGCTGGTGGATGGCTCGTGCGTCGAAGCCGCCGCAGAGCCCCGGCTCGACCACCGGGGCCTCGCCCTTGGTCCACGCGATCCCGTCCTCGGACGTCGCCATCGCCGATGGCGCCGCCGGACGTCGTCGTCGATTCGATGCCGGAGTAGAACATCGCGTAGCCGGTCGCGGTGGCGATCACGGTCGGGAAGTCGAGCCCGCCCGCGTCCCACGAGCCCGCCTCGCCGCGCCGGAGGACCGGCTCGGCGCTGCGCGTCCAGGGGCCGCCAGGGGCGGGCGCGGTGGCCCGCCAGATGTCCCAGCCCTGCTGCTCGCTGGCGAGGGTCCCGACGAGGTACATGACCCAGCCGTCGCCGTCGGCGAGGACGCTCGTCGGCATCGCGCCGGGGTTGCCGAAGCCATCCGAGAGCGCCTCGAGCGACGCGTCCGCCTCCTCCGTCCAGGCGACGCCGTCCGGCGACGTGAGGTGATGGACGTCCTGGGTGCCGGGCGTGTCCGGCGAACGCGATGACCCAGGCGTGGTAGGTGCCGTCGACGGCGACGGCGGCGGCTCCGGGCAGGACGGCGCCGCGGTCGGCGAACGTCGTTCGCGGGATCACCGGGGCGGTGCCAACGACGTGGAACAGGCCCGGCGGGCTCTCGCTCGGGGCCTGCGTCGCGGAGCCGCGGAAGCCGGTCCGGCGCTCCCGCCCGCGGTGCCGGCGGGGTTGGGCGTGGCCGCTGGGGACTGGCACGCCGCCACGATCGCGATCGTTGCCAGGGCCAGGCCGCGGCGCAGCGCGGAGAAGGGAATCGAAGAGGAAAAGGAGACGCCGGACGGTTCCATCAGCCTGCCAGCTCCCGCCCGGCGTCGGGCCAGAGACGCCGGTGCTCGACGGGCGGTTCCCGGCGATCTCGGCTATCCCTACGAGCCTCCTCGCCGGCCGGGTGTGACCGGGCGTTCGAGCTAGGTGAGGCCAGGACCTAGAATGGCGGCCGTCGGTTTCGCGACCGACGTGATCCGCGGGGCGTAGCGCAGCCTGGTAGCGCACATGCTTTGGGAGCATGAGGTCGTCGGTTCGAATCCGACCGCCCCGACCACTCCCCGCCGGGCCGTGCATCCCACGCGCCGCGCGGGTCGAGACTTTCCTCCACGAACCCTTGACGGGCTTCCGTCGCGATGCTACCTTGCAATACAAAGGTACTATGCAGATCGACCAAACGAAGCTCACCGCACTGCGCAAGGGACTGCTCGAGTTCCTGATCCTCGGCGTCGTGTCAGCCGACACGGTCTATGCCGCGGACATCCTCAAGCGCCTCAGCGCGACCGACTTCGCTACCCAGGAAGGGACGCTCTACCCGCTGCTCAGCAAGATGCGCCGGGAGGGGCTCCTCGACTACGACTGGCAGGAGTCACTGGCGGGTCCGCCGCGCAAGTACTACCGGCTCACCCCGAGCGGGCAGGCCCAGCTCCGCGAGTTCCGCGAGTACTGGGGCTCGCTCACGACCCTCATCGACGACCTTGGGAGGTAGGGACATGCACCGCGTCACCGTGATCGACCTGGAAGGCCAGGCGACACCGTTCCGGATCCACGAGGACGCCTATGACGCCCTCAGCCGCTACCTGGGCCATGCCCGGCTCCGCCTCGCCGAGGACCCGGATGGAAAGGAGATCCTCGCCGACCTCGAGCGCTCGATCGGCGAAAAGCTGGCGGAGCGCCGCGGCGGAGGCGACCGGATCCTCGCGATGGCCGACGTCGCTGCGGTCCTGAACGACGTTGGCCCGGTCGGCGGGGAGGGTGCAGCGGCTGCAGCCCCGAGCCGGCCTCGACGCCGGCGGCTCTACCGGATCAAGGCCGGGCAGGAGATCGCCGGCGTCTGCGAAGGGGTCTCGGCGTACACGGAGATCGATGTCGCGTGGGTGCGGACGATCTTCTTTGCGCTGGCACTGGTGACGGCGGGGATCTTCATCCTCGTCTACCTGGCGCTGGTGTTCATCCTGCCGATCACGGCGACCCGGGAAACCTGGGTCGCCGAGCTGGACGATGCCGCGCGGGCGGCTGCGGACGGCCGCGTCTAGGCGTCGCGCTCCGCGACCATCGTGTACGCGAACCTGTTGTAGGTGCGGGCGTACCCGAGCTCGCGCTGCAGCCAGGCGTGGATCGGGGTCACGGTCACTCGCGGAAACCTCGCGGCCAGCGCCGCCTCGACCCGAGCCCGGCTCAGGCGGTTCCAGTGGTACGCGGCGACAGGCTTGTCCTGGTGCTCCGGCATCTCGGCCATGTTGAAGAACGACAGGATCACCGCGGACCGGGCCACGCGCGACGCCTCGGCAACGACGCGATCGACCCCTTCGAGGGGCAGATGCTCCAGCAGGTCGGACGCGAGCACCACGTCGACCGACCCGTCGGCTTGCTCGAGGTCCAGGGCGCTCCCGATGCGGAACTCGACATCGGGGAAGTGCCGCCGGGCATTGGCGATGTTCTTCGGGTTCAGGTCGATGCCCGCGTAGTCGAGGAACGGGGCGAGGCCGTAGTCGGCGAACGCTCGGTAGTCGTTGGCCGAGCCACAGGCGAGCTCCAGGACCCGCAGCGGCCCGGCGCTGCGCGAGGCGAGGAGCGTGCGCCAGCGGTCGCGGTACTCGGTCTCGCGATCGGCGATCACCTCGCCGACCCTGCGGATGCGGGCGAGACGGCGCTCGTTGAAGAATGCCTTGACCTTCGTGTTGGTTCGCCTGGCCTCGAGGCGGAAGGCCTCGTTGAGCTCGACGGCGAAGGCGAGCTCATTCCGCATCAGCACGCGGTCGCCCTCGCCGTCGCCGAAGAGCCGGCGAATCAGCTCGTGCCTGATCAGGATGCTCTGGACGTTGATCCGGGGGTTCTGCCAGCCGACGACCAGGTAGGCGTCGAGGCTGTCGGCCGGGTGCGACGCCCAGCTCCAGCGGAGGAGCCGCTCCTCGCTGGCGAGACCCGGGCGGAGCTTCCGCAGGACGACGGCCGCGGCGCCGAGGGCCAACGTCCGAGCCGATCGCGCCGCGACCCGCGCGGCGACCCGTCCCCGTCGCACGAGACCAGCACGCGTGGGCCACCGACGAGCCACCCTACGAAGCGTCGCGGACCGTGACCCCGATGGATTGCACCCCGTTGTTGCCCATGCCCTGGTAGTTCCAGGGGGATTCGAGTGGCTGCCGCTCCCCGTCGGCATCGGTCGCGCGACAGGCGAGCAGGTGCTTCCCGGGCGTCGCGACCCAATCGAAGGACCACGCGCGCCACGCGAAGGCACCGATCGCGGGTCCCAGCGTCGCATCAGCCCAGTCGCCGTCGATCCCGACCTCCACGCGGGCGATCGGGGCTCGCCCGCCCCAGGCCCGGCCGGCGAGCGAGACGGGGCCGGCGTCGACGAGCCGCCGGCGCGAGAAGTAGTCGGGGATGCCGGGCGGCGTCATGAGCGCCCGAACCCGGATCCGCGAGACGGGCGTGCCGGGGTCGTCGGCGTCGGCCTTGTAGTGGTAGGCCGTGCCCTGCTGGTAGCCGTGGAACGGCTCGGCCACGGCCTCGATGTCCCGGAGCCACTTGACGCTGGCCATCCCGTACCAGCCCGGCACGACGAGTCGAACGGGGTAGCCGTGCTGCGGCTGCAGAGGCTGGCCGTTCATCGCGTAGACCAGCATGACCTCGGGGCGCCGGGCCTCCTCGATGGTCAGGCTCCGCTGGTAGGCGTGCTCCTCCCCGCCCTGGACGCCGCGGTCGGCGCCGGTGAAGACGAGCTCCTTCGCGTCGGGACGCAGACCGGCTTCGTCGAGCAGGGGCCCGAGCGGCGTGCCGGTCCACTCGGCCGTGCCGATCGCCTCGAAGAGCCAGGGGTTGCTGAGCGGCCGCGGCCGCAGTCGGGCGCGGCCGTTGCCCGCGCACTCGAGGGTCACCGGGACCGTGGCTTTGGGACGAGCCTGGAGGGCGTCGAGCGTCAGCTCGATGGGGTTGTCGACGAGGCCACCCAGACGAAGTCGCCACGCAGCCGCGTCGACGGCCGGGATGTCGAAGTGAACGAGGAGGTAGTGGAGCCCCGTTGGCGTGATGTCGTAGCGGAGCGCCTCGAGGGGCATCCCGCGGTTGCGGCCTGCGAGCTGGAGCTCCTCGAGGGTGAGCGGGCCGTCGGTCGGAGCGTTCGAAGGTCCGGCCCAGGCCGCGACGAGCTCGTCCGTCGCGAGCCCCTCCTCCGTGGTCGTCATCGGCGCCAATGCTAGCGCCGAGGCCCGCCCGCGCGGCGAGGGAAGTCGGGTGCCGCGGGGTCAGTCCCCCTGGCCCTGCCCGTTCGTGGCGCCCGGCGCTCCAATCACGCCTGCATCGGTGGGGGATCGGAGTCCAGGCCATCCGGATCCTCGCCCGGTGCGCGCTGTGCCTCCGGGTCCTCATCGAACGGCGGGCGCTCGAGCGGCGAGCGGTCGTGCTCGTCATCGCTCGGGGGCGGGTCCGAATCGGGCTCGCCGGGGTTTCGGATGTCGGTCACGGTGGGCTCCTCTCGTGCGGCGATCGGGCACGCCGTCGCCAGCCACACCGTGGCCGAGCGGAGATCGCAACTGCGCTTCGATCGAGCCTGCCGACGCACCGAACGTGCCGCAGCGAGGCTCGCTGCGCCTGGATCGAGCCGCGAACGCAGGCTGCGAGCGTGAGCGGCGAACTCGTCGTGCGCCTGTCACGGGCGGAACCGCGCGGGTGCGCGGCCCGCGAAACCGCCGGTGGCGGAGGATGGGCCGCCACGCTCGCGGTCCGGTCCGCGGTGCGACCGCGATGGCGGGAGGAGCCCAATGCCTGAAGACACCAATCTCGACGATTTCCAGCGCGCCGCGAACCTGCGGCAGGCGTCCGACCTGCTGCTGCAGCGCCTCGATCGCCTCTATGAGCTCGAACGCCGCAAGCGCGAGCTCCCGCCAGAGCGGCCCGAGTTCGTCCGACTGGCACGGGAGATCGAGGACCTGTCGCGAGCCCTGCTCTTCTCGAGCGGGCAGGAGGTCGAGCTGGCGGAGGCAATCCACGCGGACGTCAAGGCCGGTGACGCCCAGGCAAACCTGCCCATCCGCGAGACTCCGCCGAAGCGGGACGCTGTCGCCGTGCTCGCCGCATGGCGGGCCGCCGAGCGCCGGCTCGCAGCCGCCCCGGCCGACTCGCAGGAGGAGCGTGACGCCCGCGCCGACGTCGAGCGCTTCCGGATCGAATATCGCCGGATCACCGCGCCCGTCCCGCCCGAGGACCCGGCCTAGCCCGAGCCGCGCCGAGCGGCGGTGGCCCGCTAGGCTGATCGCATGACGGAGACCACACGCCGGCCGCTCCGCGTCGGCATCCAGCTGCCAGAGGTCGAGCGCGAGGTCCGTTGGCCCGAGTACGTCGCGATGGCGCGCGCCGCCGAGGAGGTCGGCTTCGACACGATCTGGCTCGGCGACCACCTCTTGTACCGCTACGAGGATGGCTCGACGCGCGGACCCTGGGAGGTCTGGACCCTCCTGTCGGCGATCGCCGCGAGCACCTCGCGGATCAAGCTCGGGCCGCTCGTCGCCGCGACGGCGTTCCACGCGCCGGCGATGCTGGCCAAGATGGCGGCAACGGTCGACGAGGTGTCGGGCGGGCGCCTGATCCTCGGGCTGGGTGCAGGCTGGAACGAGACCGAGTTCAAGGCGTTCGGCTTCCCGTTCGATCACCGGATCTCGCGCTTCGAGGAGGCGTTCACGATCATCCGGACCCTGCTCCGCGAGGGCCGGATCGACTACGACGGCCGGTTCTTCCAGGCCCGCGACTGCGAGCTCCTGCCCCTCCCACCCACCCCCGGCGGGCCGCCGCTGATGATCGGCAGCGTCGGGCCCCGGATGCTGGAGATCACGCTGCCGTACGTCGAGCAGTGGAACGTCTGGTATCGCCAGTCGAACAACTCGCCGGACGGCCTCGAGCCGCTCCTCCGCCAGGTCGACGAGGCCTGCGTCGCCGTCGGCCGCGACCCGAAGACTCTCGAGAAGACGAGCGCCGTGCTGGTCCGGCTCGCCGGCGGCGCGGGCCGCCTGACGAAGTACGACGACGATGCGAGCGAACCCCTCGAGGGCTCGACGGCGGAGATCGCCGATGCGCTGCGCACCTACGCGGGCCTCGGCCTCGCCGAGGTGCAGCTCGTCGTTGATCCGATCACGATCGAGTCCATCCAGGCCCTCGCGCCCGTGCTGGCGGATCTCGACCGGGGCTGACCAGGGAGCCGCCAACCGGCGGGGCGCCCTGCCGCCCGCGTCGCTCGCCGCAATGCCCGCCAGACGGGTACGGTGCTAGATTCGCTCTTCATGGCGGCGAATGTGCGAGATTCGAATCCGGACGCGGTCGGGCGCCGGAATCGCCGGGGCGACGAGTTGTCAGACCTCGACAAGCGGATCATCGAGCACCTCCAGGAGGACGGCCGCCGGCCGTTCACTCAGATCGCCACGGCCCTGGGTGTCAGCGAAGCAGCGGTGCGGGCTCGCACCAACCGGCTTGTTGAGCGTGGCATCCTGCAAATCGTCGGCGTGGCCGACCCGGACAAGCTTGGCTTCCAGCAGGCCCTCATTGGCATTCGCTGTCAGCCCGGCAAGCTTCTCGAGGTAGCGGAGGCCCTCGCGGAGATGCCCGAGGTCGACTACGTCGTGGTGACGGCGGGCAGATTCGATGTGCTCATCGAGACCGTCGCCGAGGACAACGAGGGGCTCCTGCACTTCCTGGCGGACCGCCTGCAGCGGATCGACGGCGTGCGAGATACCGAGACGTTCTCGTACCTGCGTCTTGTCAAGCAGACCTACCAGTTCGGGACCCGCTGATGCCCACCATTTCTGAGCTCGTCCTTCTTGCGATCGGCGTCCTCGCCACGGTCGCGTTCGCCCTTCTGCTCGCGCCGACGTTCGTCTGGGCTCGGAGACGGCTCTCCGAGCGCAGCGAGGAGCGGGAGCCACGCGCTGACGGCAGCCCCGACGCGAAGGCGCTCACCGTCGAGGCGGCGCCTCGCACGAGCGTCGCCGTCAGGACGGAAGATCCGGACGGCCCCGTCCTCCCCGACGCCAAGCAGCTGACCCAGGACCCGACGCTCGAGGATCGGGTGATCCGGATGGTCAGCTGGGCGTTCCTGATGGCCGTCGCGGTCTTTGCCGCCGCCAGCGGGGTCTGGCCCGACGTCCTCGCCGCGATCGTGATCCTGATCGCGATCACCGGCGAGTCCCTGATCATCATCCAGGACGTCCTCCCGAAGACGCCGCTGCGTCGCGCCCGCGGCGCCTTGCAGGGGGTCCTCGCGCTGGTCTTCGCGTCCAGCCTCGTGGCCCTGACGGGTGGCCTCGAGAGCCCGTTTACGTTCACGTTCCCGCTGATCGTCGGCGCCGGCGCGCTCCTCGTCGCGCCACGGATCGCGCTGGCGCTCGCGGTGCTCGCCACGGCGGCGTACCTCGCGGCCGGCCTGGTCGCCGACACCACGCCGGAGATCCGACCGCTCGTCACGATGGCGGTGAACCTGACCGGCGTGTACCTGCTCGCCTACATCGGGGCATCGGTCGGCCGGGAGCAGCGGCGCACGCGTGATGCCGCGATCCGCCTGTCGACCGTCGATGCCCTCACCGGCCTCTACAACCGGGCCTACTTCTTCGCCGCCCTGGAGCGCGAGATCGCCCGTGGCGACCGCTCCGGGCGCGCCTTCTGCCTGGTGATGCTCGACCTCGACGACCTCAAGGCCGTCAACGACCGGTTCGGGCACCTCGCCGGCGACCAGGTGCTCCGCGGCGTCGCCGACGTCGTCCGGAACGGCGTCCGCAAGATCGACACCGCGGCGCGCTACGGCGGCGACGAGTTCGTCGCGCTGCTGCCGGAGACCGACCCGACCGGCGGCTGGGTCGTGGCCGAGAAGATCCGCCTGACCGTTGCCGAGCAAGGGCTCCCAAGCGTCGAACCAGGCCCGACCGTCTCGGTCGGCGTCGTCTCGTACCCGGCCGACGGCCGATCCGCGGACGCGCTCCTGGTGAGCGCCGACCGCGCGATGTACGCCTCGAAGCGGGGCGGCAAGAACAAGGTCGCGCGGGCGACCGCCGAGCCCATGGCGATCACCATCGCGCCCATCGAGTCGCCCAGCCCCCGCGAGGGCGAGCGCGCCGGCTGAGCTCGATCAGCCTCGATCGAGCCCGAGCGACCGAAGTCGTTCAGGTTGCACAACGGTCTTCGGGGGCGGGGCCGCGGCGCGGTGTAGCATCGCCCGGCGATGACGAGCGAGAAGGGCTTCTCCACCCGCGCCATCCGCGCCGCCTCGCGGACGCCGCCCGTCCACCAGCGACCGACCTCCGTGCCGATCTACCAGACGGCGACGTTCACCTCCGAGGACGCCGATCACCTCGGTGACGTCGTCGGCGATCCGTGGGCGGGCTTTTCGTACACCCGACTGGGCAACCCGACGACCCAGGCCCTCGCCGACACGTACGCCGAGCTGGCGGGCGGGGAGGCCGGCTACGCGTTCGCCTCGGGGATGGCGGCGATCCATGCGACGTTCTCGTCGCTCCTCCAGGCCGGCGATCGGGTCGTCGCCTCGAAGGCGCTCTACGGCTCGACTCGAACGCAGCTGACCGGAACGTTCGGCCGGTTCGGGGTCGACGTCGAGTTCATCGACGTCACGGACGACGACGCGGTGGAGCGCGCGCTCGCGGTTGCCGCCACGAAGCTCCTGTACGCCGAGACCTCGGCCAACCCGACCACCTTCCTCGCCGACCATGAGGCCCTCGCGGCCATGGCCCACCGAGCAGGGGCGCTCTACGTCGCGGACAACACCTTCGCCTCGACGTACGTCTGCCAGCCGCTCGCCCTCGGCGCGGACCTCGTGCTGGAGTCGGCCACGAAGTTCCTCGGCGGCCACAGCGACATCACCGCCGGTGTCGTGGCCGGGCCCCGGTCGCTGGTCGACAAGGTCGGTCGGGCGCAGATCGACACCGGTGCGACCCTCGGACCGTTCGAGGCGTTCCTGGCCCTTCGGGGCCTGCTGACCCTCGCCGTCCGCATGGATCGCCACGCGTCGAACGCGTTGGCACTTGCGGCCTGGCTGGAGCGTCAGGCGGGCGTGCAGCGCGTCCTCTACCCGGGCCTTCCGAGCCACCCCCAGCGCGCCATCGCGGAGCGCCAGTACCGCCAGGGCAACGGCGGCGGGATGCTCGCCTTCGAGGTCGAGGGTGGGCGGGCCGCCGGCAAGGCGATCATCGACGCGCTCGAGTTCCGGGAGCTCACCGCGTCGCTTGGGAGCGTCCACACGATGGTCGTCCATCCGCCGTCGACGTCCCAGCGACAGCTGTCAGAGGCAGAGCTCCTGGAAAGCGGCATCGCGCCGGGGCTGCTGCGTGTCAGCGTCGGGCTGGAGGACGTCGCCGACCTCATCGAGGACTTCGAGCAGGCGCTCGCCGCGGCGCGAGCGGTCGCCACCGAGCCGGCGGCCGCGGCCGTGGAGGCCGGGGTCTGATCGGAGCGGTCCCTTGGCGAGCCTGACCATCGAACGGCGCGCGCCGCAGGCCGCGGGCCGGGACCGACGCGCCGGACCGAGCCTCGCCGCACGCGCCGGGATGCGGCTGTGGCGGCTCTTCACCTCGGTCAACTTCGCGGTCGTCCAGATCGTCGCCGTCGCGGTCCTTGCGGTCATCGGCATGACGATCCGCCAGCTGCCTGGATTCGCCTTTCGCTCGGCCGGCGACTACGCGACCGAGATGAACAGGCTCCGCTCGATCTACGAGCCGGTCTTCAAGGTCGGCCTCGTGGACCTGATGGAGCGGCTGCAGCTGTTCCAGGTCTTCACCTCCACGCCGTTCACGATCGCCCTCCTCGTCCTCGCCGTGTCCATCCTGCTGTGCACCCTCGATCGAACGCCGCGGCTGTGGCAGCAGTCGGCCTCGATCCGGGTGGTCCAGCCCGACGCCTACTTCGATCCGCGGCTGCCCGACCGGGTCTCGATCGCGCCGAGCGAGGGGCTCACGCCGGCCGCCGTCGCCGCCGCGTTCCGGCGGCATCGGTTCACCATCCGCCAGGAGACAGGCCCGGACGGGCTCGCCTACGTCTACGGCGACCGCCATCGCTGGACCAAGCTCGCCACGCTCATCTCGCACCTGGGGCTGATCCTGTTCCTCGTCGCGGGCCTCGTGACGGCGCGATTCGGCGACGAGCAGGGTCTCGTGGTCGCCGAGGGCGACACGCTGACGGTCCAACCGATCGGCACGCCGGGGCTGCTGCTCGTCGAGAACCGCGGGTTCGAGGCTCCGGGCATCGAGACCGGGATGCCCAGCGACTTCACGACCGACCTCGCGGTGTTCCAGGACGGCAAGCTGCTGGATCAGAAGATCATCCGCGTCAACGATCCGCTGAGCGCGGGCGGCTACACGTTCCACCAGAACGGGTTCGGGCCGGCGCCGGACCTCCTGATCCGCTCGAGCGTCGACGATTCGATCCTGTGGTCGGGGCCAGTCCCACTGACCGAGGTGCTCGACGGCCGGTCGTTCGGGGCCCTGCCCGTCCCGGGCAAGAGGTTCGGGCTGGAGCTCCTGCTCGACCGCAGCGCCGAGGGCGTCGGGGCGCTGGTGGTCGTGCCCTACGCGGTTCGCAGCACGGCTCCCGACGGAACCCCGGACATGGCGTTCGGCGATCCGGTGTACGTGGTCCGCGGCGACCCGGTCGACATGGGCGGGCTCGACATGACGATCCAGATCCGCAGCTTCAGCGACTACACGCTGCTGATCGCCAAGCGGGACCCGGGTGCGCCGATCATCTGGCTGGCCTTCGCGACGCTCCTCATCGGGCTGGCGATCACGTTCTACCTGCCCCGGCGGCGGGTCTGGGCCCGTCTCCGGCGCGATGGCCGGCTGGATGTCGTCGGGCGGTCCGACCGCCAGGTCGACTTCGATCGCGAGTTCGGGAGCCTGGTCGACGCGCTCGTCGCGGCGCGGACCACCGCGCCCAACCCGAGCGCGCCCGGAGGATGACCGACCTCGCCGAGCTCGCGACAGATCTCTTTCCCGGCAGCACGGTGCTCGGACGCGCGGCCGCGAGCCCGCCTCGCCAGATCGCGTGGGTCCGCGTCATGCGCGGACGCGTCCCGGCCTTTGACGCGCTCGAGCCCGGCGACCTCGTGATCGCACCCCCGTCCGCGCTCTCGGTCGTCGCGCCGGGCCCCGACGAGCTCCACGACCTGGTGGCCGCGCTCGCGCTGGTGCCGGTCTCCGGGGTCGTGCTCCTGCACGCCGACGGCCGTTCCGACCAAGACGACGACGAGCCGGCGAACACGATCGCCGCGGCCGGCGTGCCGGTCGTCTCCGTGGCGCACGCCAACGCGGGCGAGCTCGAGCGAACCGTCGTCGGGTACATCGTCGCTCGCGGTGCGGAGCTCGAGCGGCAGGCGGCGCTCCTCGAGGGCGAGCTGCGCCGGCGCACTTTGGAGGGCGGCGACGCCTCCACGCTGCTCGCCGCCTTCGCGACCTTCCTCGGGCGCGCCCTCGCCCTCGAGGGGAGCCGTGGCCGGCCGATCGCCGTGCACGTGCCGGTAGACGCGCCCGCGGCGGCGGGGGACGCGGCCCGCTACCAGGCGCTCGCCGGCCGCAGCGGGCAGCACGCCCAGGAACGCGAGCGAGCGGGCCATCGGGTTGCGCTCCCCAACGTGGACGCGGCGAACCAGCCCGGCGGCGCCGAGGCGATCGTGATCCTCGGCGCCTCGCCGCTCTCCGAGCTGGCCCGAGTGACCTTGCCGCGGGTGGCCGGGCTCCTCGCGCTCGAGCTCGCCCGGGACGAGGCGGTCCGGGGCGCCGCCGACCGGGCGCGCCGGGCCGAGAGCATGCCGCCTGCGGGACCGCCGTGGGTCGTGGTGTTCGCACGGCAGCGGGTGCCGGGCGCGCAGGACGACGCACCGACCGCCCGCGAGTCCCGGGAGGCGACGCGGCGGGCACTTCGGCTCTACGCCCCGGCGAGGCGCATGAGCCTCCGAGGAGATGCCAATTCGCTGGAGGTCCGCATCGTGCTCGCCGTCGATCCGCGGGGCGGCGCCGACCCCGAGGGCCGGCTGGCGGCCGGTGCGATCGCCGAGCTTCTCGGGCGCACAGTGGCCGTCTCCCGCCCGTTCGGGTCCCCCGGGGATCGGCCCGCGGCCGAGGGCGAGGCTCGCGCGGCCCTGGACGTCGCCGAATCCCTGGCGGATGCCGGGCCGGTGGCCCTCGCGTCGCGCCTCCCCCTGTATCGGATGCTGGGTGCGCTGCACCACGTCGCCGACGGCCCGGCCCTGGCCCGTGCCGTGCTCGAGCCGCTGCTGGCGAGCCGACCGGACGTCCGTCGAGAGCACCTCGCGACCCTGCGGACCTACCTCGACCGCGGCGGTGTCGGCGAGGCGGCGACGGCGCTCGGCATCCACCGAAATACCGCGACGTATCGCCTCCGGCGCATCGAGGCGGTGACCGGCTGGGACCTCTCCGACGCCGACCTCCGGCTGGCCCTGACGGTCGCCCTGCGATTTGTGCACGATCTCTAAGTTCGACCGGCGCTAGCGGGCCTGGGCGCCGCGCGGCGGGCCTTCCCACGGCATAGCATGGAGTCCCGACGCGGTCACGACCTTCCTTCGTCGTGCGCGCGGCACAACATTTCGACCGACAGGGAGGATGGAGTCAGGCATGACCGCACGTCGCAGGGCCATCGAGACGATCGCAAACCACAAAGTCGCCTCGACCCAGGAGTACCTGGAGTTCGCCGGGGCGGACATCTACGGCCAGTACGTGTTCGGCGACGCGGCCCAGCGGCAATACCTCGCGAAGCCCATCTACCGGAAGCTCCGTGAGACCATCGAGGGCCGCGCGCCCTTCGATACCGCGATCGTCGACGCCGTCGCTCACGGGGTGAAGGAGTGGGCGATCTCCCACGGCGCGACCCACTTCACCCACTGGTTCGTGCCGATGACCGGCTCGACCGCCGAGAAGCACGACTCCTTCCTGACGCCGACCCCCGACGGTCACGCGATCGCCGAGTTCTCCGGGCGGTTCCTCGTCCAGGGCGAGCCCGACGCGAGCTCGTTCCCCTCGGGTGGGATCCGAGCGACCTTCGAGGCCCGCGGCTACACCGCCTGGGACGTCACCAGCCCGATCTTCCTCCAGGTCGAGCCGAACGGCGTGACCCTCACGATCCCGACCGCCTACGTCTCCTTCACCGGCGAGGCGCTCGACCACAAGATCCCGCTGCTGCGGTCGCAGGAGGCGCTCGGGAAGCAGGCGCTCCGCGTGCTCAAGTGGTTCGGCAACACCGACGCGACACGCGTGTACACCACGATCGGCCCGGAGCAGGAGTACTTCCTCGTCGATCGCCGCCTCGCGGAGCAGCGGCCCGACCTCGTCCTCACCGGCCGGACCCTCTTCGGGGCCGCGCCACCGAAGGGCCAGGAGCTCGAGGACCAGTACTTCGGCCCGATCCGCGAGCGGATCCTCGCGTTCATGATGGATCTCGATCGCGAGCTGTGGCGCCTCGGCATCCCCGCTCGGACTCGCCACAACGAGGTGGCCCCTGGCCAGTTCGAGATGGCCCCGGTGTTCGAGCCGACCTCCGTGGGGTCGGACCACAACATGGTCGTGATGAGCACGATGCGCCGGCTCGCCCCGCGCCACGGCCTGATGTTCCTCGCCCATGAGAAGCCCTTTGCCGGAATCAACGGCTCGGGCAAGCACAACAACTGGTCGATGAGCACGGACGACGGCGAGAACCTTCTCGATCCGGGCAACGACCCGCACGCCAACGCCCAGTTCCTGGCCTTCCTGATGGCCGTCATCCGCGGCGTGCACGTCCACGCCGACCTCCTCCGGGCGTCGATCGCGGACGCCGGCCAGGACCACCGCCTCGGGGCCAATGAGGCCCCACCGGCGATCATGTCGATCTTCCTCGGGTCGCAGCTCGTCGACGTGATCGAGCAGCTGGAGAAGGGCGCGGCCTCGAAGTCGACGAAGGGCGGCTCCGTGGCCCTCGGCGTCACGTCGCTCCCGGAGCTCCCCAAGGACGCCACCGACCGCAACCGGACCTCGCCGTTCGCCTTCACCGGCAACAAGTTCGAGTTCCGCGCGGTCGGCTCGTCGGCCCCGATCTACTGGCCGCAGACGGTCCTCAACACCGCGGTCGCGGACTCGCTTTCGGACCTGGCCGACGAGCTCGAGAAGCTGAAGCCCGGCGACTTCGAGGGTCTCACGGCGGCGATCTCGAAGATCGCCCGGGACCACAAGCAGGTGCTCTTCGAGGGCAACGGCTACTCGGAGGAGTGGCATGCCGAGGCGGCGCGTCGTGGCCTGCCGAACCATCGAACGACGGTCGATGCCCTCCCTGCGCTCCTGTCCGATCGCTCGCGGGCGCTCTTCTCCACGTTCGGGGTCCTCACGGAGCGCGAGCTCACCTCGCGGGTCGAGATCTTCTGGGAGCGGTACGTCAAGGTCGGCAGCATCGAGGCCAACTGCGCGCTCGACATGGCCCGGACGATGGTGCTCCCGGCCGCCGTGCGCTACCTCGGGGAGCTCGCGAGCGCGGGCTCCTCGCGGGGCGTGACCTCGGTCGCCGAGCGGGTCGCCGGGCTGGTCGACGACCTCGTCGACGCGATCGCTGCCCTGGAGTCAGCCAGGGACCAGGCCCACGAGGCCGGAGACGTGCCGGCCGAAGCGCGGGTCGTCGTCGATGCGGTCATCCCCGCCCAGGAGGCGCTCCGCAAGGTCGCCGACGAGCTCGAGACCGTCGTCAGCGACGACCTGTGGCCGCTGCCGAAGTACCGCGAGCTGCTCTTCCAGTACTGAGCGAGACCCGGCGGTGGCCGGAAGGAGACATGCGATGGTGGCGCCCTACGAGGCCGCCGACGGGGTGGAACGCATCGAGGCGGCGAAGTCCGCCGGGGTCCGGTTCATCCAGCTCCAGTTCACGGACATCATCGGCCTCGTCAAGGCTGTGACCATCCCGATCCACCAGCTGGAGGGCTCCGTCCGGCACGGGACGTGGTTCGACGGCTCGTCGGTGGAGGGCTTCACCAGGATCGCCGAGAGCGACCAGTACCTCATGCCGGACATGCGGACCTTCTCGGAGATCCCGTGGTCCAACGGTGCGGCAGCGCGCGTGATCTGCGACGTCTTCACACCCCGCGGCGAGCCCTTTGCGGGCGACCCGCGCTACGTCCTCCGGAGGCAGGTCGAACGAGCCAGGAAGCTCGGCTACCTCGTCAACATGGGCCCCGAGCTCGAGTTCTTCCTGTTCCGCCGCGGCGAGGACGGGACCATCGAGCCGCTCCCGCACGACCAGGCCGGCTACTTCGACTTCAGCTCGGATCTCGGCACGTCCATTCGCCACGACATGGTCGACGCGCTCGAGTCCTTCGGCATCCGGGTCGAGGCGGCCCACCACGAGGTCGCGGCCGGCCAGCACGAGATCGACTTCGAGTACGCCGACGCGCTCCAGACGGCCGACAACGCGATCACCTTCAAGTTCACCCTCAAGGCAATCGCCCAGCAGCACGGCCTCTACGCGACGTTCATGCCGAAGCCGATCCACGGGATCAACGGCTCCGGGATGCACACGCACCAGAGCCTGTACTCCATCGACGCGTCGCGGAACGCCTTCGCCGACGCGGACTCGTCGTACGGCCTCTCGCCGCTGGCGAAGTCGTATGCCGCGGGCATCCTGAGCCACGCCCGCGGCATGATCGCGGTCCTCGCGCCGCTCGTGAACAGCTACAAGCGGCTGGTCCCGGGCTACGAGGCGCCGACCTACCTGACCTGGGGTCGGACCAACCGCTCCGCGCTCATCCGGGTGCCGATGGTCTCCCCGGGCAAATCGGTCGAGGGGACGCGCCTCGAGGTCCGCTGCCCCGATCCGGCCTCGAACACCTACCTGGCCTTCGCCGCGATGATCGCGGCCGGCCTCGACGGGGTCGAGAAGGGCATGGAGCTCAGCGAGCCGGTCGAGGAGTCGCTGTTCGAGATGGACGCCACGACGATCGCCGCCAAGTCGATCCGGGAGCTCCCGGGACGCTCGGCGAGGCGCTCGACGAGCTCGAGAAGGACGACGTGATCCGGGAGGCCCTCGGCGACCACGTCTTCAGCCACTTCGTCGACGCCAAGCGCGCCGAGTGGGACGAGTATCGAACCCAGGTCTCCGACTGGGAGGTCGAGCGGTACCTCGAGCAGTTCTAGGACACACCCGGGGCGGCAGCCTCGGCGCCTATTCGCCGCGCGGTGCCTGGCCCGCCCGAAGGCCCTCGACCACGACCTCGCCCAGGTGGGCCGCGTCGGCATCCGACATCGGGCGCGCCGTTCGCCAGGAGGTGGGCGATCGCGGTGCCGAGGATCATGTCGAACGGCAGGTTGGGGTCGACATCCGTTCGGAACCCATCTTCGGCGGCCCGCTCGCGGAAGATCCGCGCCAGCTCGCGCCGTCGCGGCGCGACGGAGTCGAACGCCAGCTCCGGCGGGTTCGACAGCACGCCCCGGACGATCTCCGGGAGGATTGCCGAGAACGCCGGTTCGTCGAAGACGCGCTGGATGTACGTGGCTGCGAACCGGATGTCCGCCTCGAGGTTCCCGGAGAGCGGCAGCACCCGCCCACCTACCGCCGCGCGCGCGGCCGCGCCGATGAGCGCCGACCTGGTGGGCCAGCGAAGGTAGACCGTGGCCCGGGCGACGCCCGCGCGATCGGCGACCGCGGTGAGCGTCGTGCCCTGCACGCCGTGCTCGGTCATGATCTCCACGGCGGCGCGAATGATCGCGGCATCCGTGGCGGCCTTGCGAGGTCGCCCTCGGCGGGGCTCGACCGTGGGGGTCTGCATCCCGCGACGGTACCACATCAAATACTAGACGTCGTGTATAGAAACTGCTCTCGTGCCTCTGTCGCGCCGGACCCTCCGTCCGGTGCGGCGTTGCCACCTCCAGAAACATCGAACGACAACCGACGGGAGCTCCATGGCCGCCCGCGCTTACCGCCACGCCCCCGCCTCCGCCCGACCTCGCGCTCGCCTATCCTTGCCAGGAACGTGACGACACCCCGACCGGAGCTCGATCGGCGCCTGCCCGAGCTCCTCGACGCGATCGACGAGCCGGTGTCGGTGGCGACCGCCATCCGGGATCGCGACGGGCGGATCCTCGACTTCCGGCTGGAGTTCGTGAACCAGGCCGCGGCGGACTGGGCGCGGCGTCCCGCGCGAGTCGATGATCGGGCTGATCACCGGCGAGCTCTTGCCCGAGATGCGTTCGAGCGGCTACTTCGACAACCTTCGCGATGTCGTCGAGACGGGCCGGCCGTACCACCAGGAGGGCGCGATGGTCGCGGACGCGGTCACCGGCGGCTCGTGGGTCGGCGGCATCTACGACATGCGCGCGATCCGCCTCGGGGACGGCTACCTGAGCACGTGGCGGCGGCGCGCGGCGACGCCCGAGCCCGGCTGAGCCGCCACACCCGGGGCCGACTGCGGGTGACCGAGGAGCCACAACGCGCGCCGGACGGCCGCTCGATCCACCCGCAGCGGACGCTCTGGCTGCTCTCGATCGCGCACGCGTTCAACCACGGCCAGGCGGTCGCTGCTGCCGCTGATCTGTACCTCGAGATCATCGACGAGTTCCACGTCGGCGTAGGGGAGATCGCCTTCGTCGCCGCCGCTTCGCGCGGTCGCGTCCGGGCGTCAGTCCAGGCGAGCTACGCCTTCCTGACGCGGTGGCTCGCGCGTCGCCCGATCCTGACCGCCGGCCAGCTGCTCTTCGGGCTCGGGTTCGCGACCCTGGCGGCGGTCCAGTCCTTCGGGGCGTTCGCTGCGACCACGATCGTCTCGCGCATCGGTGGCTCGCCGCAGCACCCGGTCGGCAATGGCCTTCTGTCCGAGCAGTTTCCGCCCGAACGACGCGGCTTCGCGATCAGCGCCCACATCTCCGGCGGCAACGTCGGGTCGGTGGTCGCGGCGCTGGCCGGTCCGGCGATCCTCGCGGCGTTCGGCTGGCGCGGGGCGACGGTCCTGTTCGGCATTCCGACCGCCCTGATCGGTCTTGCGATCTTCCGGTGGGTCCGAGAGACCGGCGCGGACCAGCTGGCGGCGCTCCGCGCACGGGTCCGTGATGGATGCCGTTCGGGTCGATCGGCAGGGACTCGACGATCAAGCGGACGTACCTCTCGTCCGTCCTCGGCGGCGGCGGTCGCGGGCTCGGCGTCGCAAACCTCTTCGCCCTGCTGTACGTGACCCACGTTCTGGGCCTGTCCGAGAACACGACGAACCTCATGTACGGCGCGCTGATCTTCCTCTCGGTGCCGATGCCACTCATCGCCGGCTGGCTCTCCGACCGGATCGGCCGGCGCCCGATCATCCTCGGCGCCTACATCGGCGGAGCGATTGGGTTCGTCGCGTTCATCGCCGCCGGCTCGAGCGAGCTCGGGCTCTGGGTCGGGATCGCGATCATGGGCCTGTTCTCGTTCGCCGAGAGCCCGCAGCTCCAGGCCCTGCTCGCCGACGCTGCTCCGACCGGGATCCGCGACGTGGCCTTCGCCCTGTACTTCACGCTCGCGTTCGGTGTCGGGTCGCTCTGGGTTGCTGTGTACGGGGCGATCATCGAGGCGGCCGGCGAGGCGACGGGACTGCCGATCGTCTTCGGGCTGATGGCTGCGTCGTTCGTCGCCGCCGCGTTGGTGATGTGGCCGGTCCGCGACCCACCCCGCCACATTGACGCCGCCCTCGCATTCGACTGACGGCAAGGGGCGCGGCACCCCTTTGGTATCATCCGCGGGCCCGTCACGGGCTCCCAGTCGGGGTGTAGCGCAGCCTGGTAGCGCGCATCGTTCGGGACGATGAAGTCGTGGGTTCAAATCCCGCCACCCCGACCACCTTCCCTCCTCCGTTCGAGCGCCCGTTCGCGCTCCGGAGCGCCCGTCAGTCCTCGGGGATGACCACCGTGTCGTCGGCGAGGCGCCCGAGCGACCACGCCGCTGCGCGGGCGAGCTGCTCCAGGACCTCCCGGTCGATGTTCGCCAGCGTGTCGCAGGCCATGTGGTAGCAGGGGTCCGCCGGCGCGTTCGCGGTTCCCCCGAAGAGCGCGCCCTGCTCCTCGGTCTTCGAGCTCGCTCGCGCCCGAGAACATCCCGCCCACGGGGATCCCGACTCGATCGAACGGCAGGTGGTCGCTGGCCCCGCCGATGTCGACGACCTCCGACGTCAGGCCGGCCTTGGTCAGGGCGTCGCGAAGCAGCTCCTGCAGCACGCCGCTCCCGGCGAGGCGGGTCGACGCGTTCGCGTCGTAGATCTCCCGGACGGCGTTCAGCGACCCGATCATGTCGAAGTTGAGGTACGCCTCGATGGTCGCTGCGTCCTCCGCCGTGAGCGCCTCGACGTACGCGAACGAGCCGAGGAGGCCGATCTCCTCGCCGGTCCAGAACGCGACGCGAACCTTCCAGGGCGCGCCCTCCGGCCGGAGCTTCGCGAGCTCGCGCGCGATCTCGAGGATCGCCATCGTGCCGCTGCCGTTGTCGTTGATGCCTGGGCCGTCGATCACGGAATCGAGGTGGCCGCCGATCATGACGACGTGGGCCGGGTCGCCGCCCGGCGTCTCGGCGATGACGTTCGGGGTTTCGACCTGCGCGACCGTCGTGTGGACCTCGAGGTGGACCTGCTGTCCGGCCTGCGAGGCCGCGAAGATCGCGAGCCCCGTCGCGCCAGTCGTGCCGACCGCCGGGATCGAGAGGCCGGCGGCATCGACGAGCGTCGGTCGCAGGACGTGGTCGGGGCTCCAGTCGGGGTACGCGGTGATGAGCGCAACGACCCCGGCGGCCTGGGCGTTGAGGACCACGTCACGGCGCCGGCACTCGCCGGGCTGGACGAGGGCGATGACACCCGCCGCGACGCTCGACCAGTCGGCCGGGTTGCAGCCGAGACCGTTCCGATCGCCGGGCTGCGCCGCCGGATCGAACCCAAGCGCGAACGACGTCGGCGGTCACGTCGCCGCTGGGCGAGAGGAGCATCGCCTTGTAGTCGCGGATGTCCTCGATCGCGGGGCGCATCCTCGGCCTGGATCTCGAGGACGCTCGGGCGCGTCCTGGCTGAAGGCCGTCACCGTCGTCGGCGCGAGCGTCACCTCGTAGCCGGCGGCCCGGAGATCCGCCGCGACCAGGTCGACCGACTCCCGGTGCCCCGCGGTGCCCGCTCGCGCGGTTGCCGCCGTTCGCGGTGGCGATGGCGTCGAGCCGGCCGAGGTCCGCGAGGATGTCGTCGACCGAGATCGCGTCGCGGAGGGCTGCTGCCAGGCCGGACTCGGTGACGGCGCTCGCCGCCGGCGTGGAAGCCGTCGGAGCTGGAGCCGGGCGCTGCTGTGGCGGCGGCCGTTGTCGGCGCGGAGGACGGGACGGGCTGGCAGGCAGCGACCGCGAGCAGCAGCGCGAGCGCGGCCGCAGCCGCCCGGAACGTCATGCCTGGCACTCCAGCTCCACCTTCGAGGATGGCGTCATTCGGGTGAGATACGCCCCGGCCGTCCGATTCGTGGCGCGCATCGTAGTCGGCGCCGGGCGACCGGTCGGCGATGGCTGGTACCGTCGAGCCCCGGCCGCGTCGAACCGTGACGCGTGCGCGCCGGCCGGAGGCACCGTGACCCGGACCGCAGGGACTGGACCGCACGCTGAGGCACACGCCGCGTTGACCGCAACCGTCCCCGGCCTTGTCCGCCTTGCCTGGCGCGATCCCGAGCCACCCGCAGAGGCGAGCGTCGCGCGGCGCCTGCGCGAGGAGGGCGTGGCCCCGCACGCCTGGTCGAACGGCCCCGGTGATCGCTACGCGCCCCACAACCACGGGTACGAGAAGGTCCTGATGTGCGCCGCAGGCTCGATCGTGTTCCGCGTCGGCCCGGACGCCGTTCCCGTGGAGCTGCACGCGGGCGAGGGCTTCATCCTGCCCGCCGGGACGAGCCACGCCGCGGAGGTCGGGCCGTACGGCTGCACGTGCGTCGAGGGCAGCCGCTGAGCTAGACCTCGATCGACTGGCCCTCGCGCGCTCCGGTGACCGGGATGCCCGGCGCCGCTGCGGCGACCTCGGCAACGAGACGGTCGAGGGTCGCGTCGTCGTGGGCCGGGTCGTGGTGGAAGGCCACCAGGCGGCGGGCGCCGGCCTGGCGCGCGAACGCGGCGGCCTCCGTCGTGGAGGAGTGGCCCCAGCCGAGCCGCGCGGCCCGCTCCTCGGCGAAGTACTGCGCGTCGTGGATCAGGAGGTCCACGCCCGCCGCGAGGTCGTGCCCCGAGGTCCACGACGGCCGGACCGGGGAAGCCGGCGACGCCGAGCGCCGGCTCGTGATCCGGCAGGTAGGCGAGCGCCGCCCCGCCGCCGGAGATCCGGTAGCCGACCGTCGGCCCGGGGTGGATCACGGCGTCGGAGGTCACCTCGAACGGCCCGATCCGGGTCGGCTCGTCGGGCGCGTTGTGGAGCTCGACGTGCGAATCGAGGTCCCGAAGCCGAACCGGGAAGAGCGGCGGCGAGAGGTAGCGGGACAGGCGGCTGCGAAGGTCCTGGGTGGCCGAGGGCGGGCCCCAGATGTGGGCTTCGAGGCCCTTCGCGGAAGAACGGGCCGAAGAACCCGAGGCCCTGGATGTGGTCCATGTGGAGGTGGCTCAGGAGGATGTCGATCCGCCGGACCTCCGGCCCCAGCGTCTCGCCGAGCTCCCGGATGCCGGTCCCGGCGTCCAGGACCAGGCACGTCCCGTCGCTCCCAGCGACCTGCACGCACGCCGTGTTGCCGCCGTAGCGTCTGCGTTGCCGGGCCCGCCGCGGCGATCGAGCCCGCGGGTGCCCCAGAAGGTCACCCTCATTGCTGCGCGGTCGCCGGATGTGTCTCCCAGAACATCGCGACGGCGCCGAGGAGCCGGCCGCGGCCGCCCTCCAGCGGGAATGCCGTCACCGCGATCGTCCGCTCGACGCCGTCGGCGCCGTGGATCACCAGGGGCCCGTGCGCCGGCCGGCGTTCGGTGACGGCCGTGACGAGCGGGAGCTCCGCGGGCGGGACGAGCTCGCCCGATTCACTCCTGGGACGGAACGCCGTCGTCCAGGTCTCGAGCGGCAGCACATCGATGTCCTCGAGCTGGACGCCGAGCACCCGCTCCGCGGCCTCGTTCAGGTAGACGATGTCGCCCGACGCGTCGGCGAGGACGACCGGGACGGCAAGCGAGGAGGCGAGCTGCCGGAACAGAATGAGCTCGATGGGCTGCTGCGCCATGGCACTGCGGACGTTACGCCGGACCATGGGGTCATGGACAGTCCTATCGCGCCTGGGGCACCATCCGCGTTGATGCGGGAGTCCACCTTGACCCGACGCCACCTTTCCCTGTTCACCGCGGGCGTGGTCGCGCTTGGCGTGGGTCTGGCCCCGGTCGCGCAGGCCGCACCGCCCCCGGAAGCGGTCTCCACCAGCGCGGTCACAACTCCCGAGGCCGCGCCGGCACCGGCGCCGGGTGACGCGGACGTCGCCCTCTCGTTCCGCGTCGGTGGCCTCGCGAGGCCCGTCCAGGTCGTCAGTGCGAAGGACGACTCCGGCCGCCTGTTCATCGTCCAGCAGGGCGGCAAGATCCGGATCTACGTGAACGGCGCCCTCCGGTCGACGCCCTTCCTGGACATCACGAGCACGGTCAGCAACGGCTACGAGCAGGGCCTGCTCGGCCTCGCGTTCCATCCCAACTTCAAGACCAATCGGAAGCTCTACGTCTATTTCACGAACAACGACGACGACATCGTGGTCCGCGAGTACAAGACGAAGCTGAGCAACAAGAACGTCGTCGACCCCAGCACGTCTCGCCGGATCATCCTGATCCCGCATCCCTACGAGAACCACAACGGCGGGACGGTCGCGTTCGGGCCCGATGGCTACCTGTACTTCGGGACCGGCGATGGCGGCGACCGGGACGACCCTGCGGAGCGAGCCCAGAACGTGAACTCGCGCCTCGGCAAGATGCTCCGGATCGACGTCAACGGCACGACCTCCACCACGCCCTATCGCATCCCCTCATCGAACCCCTACCTCGGCATCACCGGCCTCAACGAGATCTGGCAGATCGGTCTCCGGAACCCCTATCGGTTCTCGTTCGACCGCGCCAACGGCAACATGTGGATTGCGGACGTGGGCCAGGACGCCCTGGAGGAGGTCGACCGCGCGGTCGAGACGGCGAGTGGCGCCGGACGCAAGGTCAACTGGGGCTGGGACGTCCTCGAGGGCAACCTCTGCCACGAGCCGTCGAGCGGCTGTAGCACCTCCGGGAAGACCGGGCCGCTCCTCACGTATGGGCAGGCTGCGGGGCGGTGCGCGGTGACCGGCGGCTACGTCTATCGCGGCTCGGCCATCCCGGCGCTCGTGGGCGGCTACGTCTTCGCCGACTATTGCTCGGGTGAGCTCTGGGTCGTCGACTCCGCCGCGTCGGCGCCCGCGCCGAAGACGCTCCTCCTCGACACGTCGCACCAGATCTCCGGGTTCGGGGAGAACCAGGCCGGCGAGATCTACGTGCTGAACCACGGCGGTTCGATGTACGCGCTCGTGCAGGGGTAGCCCGAAGCCCTGTCATCCTGTCGGGGATGGCCTCCGACCTCGACCGGGCGACCGCCTTCGTCGCCGCCGCTGACCCGATGCTCCAGGCCTTTGTCGGCCGCGCCGGCGTGCCGGAGGCGCGACCCCGCCAGGGTGATCCGCTGGGGTCGCTCGCCCGCGCGATCGTCTTCCAGCAGCTCGCGACGCGCGCCGCTTCCGCGATCCACGGGCGCTTCGTCGAGGCGATCGGCGGCTCCGTGACGGCCGCGGCGATCCTCGCCACCTCGCCGGAGACGCTGCGGGCCGCGGGCCTGTCCGGCGCCAAGACCCGATCGCTGCTCGACCTTGCCGCGAAGCTCTCGGACGGGAGCGTGCCGCTCGACGACCTCGAACTCCTCACCGACGACGCGATCGTCAAGCGTCTCTCGACCGTTCGGGGCATCGGTCGCTGGACCGCCGAGATGTTCCTGCTGTTCGAGCTCCGAAGGCCCGACGTGTGGCCGGTGGACGACCTCGGGGTCCGCCACGGCTGGCGCCTGATCCACGAGCAGGAGGAGCTCCTGCCGCCGAAGGCGTTGCTCGCCGAGGGCGAGCGGTTTCGCCCCTATCGGAGCACCGTCGCGCTCCTCTGCTACCACGCCGTCCACGTCTCGCGGGGCACGACGCCCGCGCCCTGACCGCGTCCGCGGCGTCTCGCGCTAGCGGCTCGCCGACCATCCCCCGAGGTGCTCGATCGTGAACGTCAGAAGCTCCACGAAGGGCGCCGTCTCGTACTGTCGGTAGCGCCGCCGCAGCTCGTCCTCGAGGTGATCGCGAAGCTCCGGCGAGGCGTCGGCTCGGCGCAGGAACAGGCGGACCCACCACAGCCTCGACCAGTCCTCCGGATCCCAATGCTCGACGAGCAGGGTCGCGCGCGGGTCGCGCTCGAGGTTCCGGATCCGCCTGAGCGCGGTTGAGCCCTTGGGCTTGACCGAGTCGATCGGGATCGCGACCCAGCCGTCCGCGATTGCGAAGCACGCCGGCACGAGATCCGCGCCGCGGGGCGCGTGCAGGGTCGCCAGGATGCCGTGATCCGCCTCGGTCGCGCGCCGCAGCGCCTCCGCGATCTCCAGGTGCACCGGCTCCTCCTTCGATCCCCGCGCCACAACGGCCGCAACAGATGCGTCCCCCAGTCTCCCATCGCCGACGTGCCACGTCCCCGGGGTGGCCGCCCAGCCTGGAGGACATGGTGGACGCCCATCTCGCTCGCCGCGCCGTCGCGGCCGCCCTGGTTGCCGGACTCGCGGCCGAGCTCCTGTTCGACCGCGTCCCGCTCGGGATCAACGTTCCCATCGCGACGATCGGGACCCTCATCCTCGTCACGCTCCTCGGTAAGCGGCGGCCCGCGGACCCGCTCGACTGGTGGCTGCCGGGCGTTGCCGTGGCCGCCTCGCTCGGGCCAGCCCTGCGGACCGACCCATCCGTCGTCGCGCTCGACCTGTGGCTCGTTGCCATCGCGACCGCGTCGTGGTGCTTCGCGGTCAGCGGCGTCGCCGTGAGCCGCCGAGCGGCACGGGCCGTCGCGGTGATGGGCGTGCAGGCGGGGATCGCCGTTATGACCGGGTTTGCCTGGCTGCTGACGAGGGTCGGCGCGGACGGTGCGTTCGCGCGCGGGACGCGGCAGCTCGGACGGGCGGCGCCGATCGTGCGCGGCGCGATCATCGCGATCCCGGTCCTCTTTGGATTCGCGATGCTGCTGGGCTCGGCCGACGCGGTCTTCGGGCACGTCCTTGACGACGCGCTCCGCCTCCCCAACTTCGACGATGTCGTATCGCGGGCGGCATTCGCGGTCGTGGCCGCGGTCGTGCTCGCCGGGCCGATCGTCATCGCCGCGGGTCCCAGGGGCCTGCTGGATCCCATCGAGGAACCCGCCGCCGGCCCCGCGGCTGTCACCCGCCGGTCCGGCGGGACCGAGGCGATCGTCGTGCTCATCGCCGTGGACGTCCTCTTCGCGGTGTTCGCGGTCGTGCAGGTCGTGTACCTGTTCGGCGGCACTGACACCCTCGCCGCGATCGGGATGACTTACAGCGACTACGCGCGGCAGGGCTACTTCCAGCTCGCCGGGGTCGTGGCGCTCGCGGGCCTGCTCCTGATCGGCGCCCACGAGATCGCCGGCCGGCGACGGGACCTCCTCGGCGCGGGGCTCGCGCTCCTCGTCCTCACGGGCGTGATCCTCGCGTCGGCCGCGCTTCGGCTCCGGCTCTACCAGGACGCCTACGGCTGGACGGAGCTGCGGTTCTTCGTCGCGGCCTCGATCGCCTGGCTCGCGGCGGCCGTCGTCATCGCGATCGCACTCCTCGCCGCGAACCGGATGCGGTGGATCGCCCATGGGCTCGCCGCAAGCGCGGTGGCGATCACGCTCGCCGTTTCCGTCATCGGGCCCCAGCAGTTCGTGATCGAACAGAACATCGCCCGAACGCTGGACCCGTCCCTGGTACCGCCGGGCGGCTCGACCGGGTTCGACGTCGACTACGGCCTGGCGCTCGGCGAGGACACGATCGCCCCGCTCGCCGCAGTCCTCGACCGGCTGCCGCCCGCGGAGCGCGCGGCGACGCTGCGCGAGCTCCTGCGCTGGCAGCGCGCCTTCGAGCTCGACGAGGGGGCGAAGAGCCCGCTCGCCTGGAACCTCTCGCGAGAACGGGCGCGCCAGGCCCTGTCGGTCCTGCAGGGCGACTAGGGTCAACGGTCCGCTCCCGTCCTCCGGGGCGATAGGATCGTCCGCCGATGGAATTCCTCCCAGCGATCGGCCTGCTCGGGCTCCTCCTCGTCAAAGAGGCGGGCGTGCCAATTCCCGTGCCTGGCGACCTGCTGGTGCTCGGGGCCGGGATCGCCGCCGGCGCGGGCATCGCCACGGAAGGCGGAGCCGCCGTTCCTGCGCCCGTGCTGCTCATCGCGATCCTGGTGGCCGGCTTCGTCGGGGGCAGCCTGCAGTTCGCGCTGGTGCGAGGGGCGTTCCGCGAGTCCCTGCTCGGGGTGCTGACGCGCTTCGGCGTGCCCCGAGCTCGCCTCGACACCCTTGCCGGGTGGCTCCAGCGGCGGGGCGCGCTGGGCGTCGCCGTGGCCCGATGCACGCCCGGGGTCCGCGTTGGGGCCACGGCCGCGAGCGGCCTCGCTGCCATGCCGTTCGCAGCGTTCCTCCCCGGCCTCGTCGCCGGGAACACGATCTTCGTCGGTGGCCACTTCGTCCTCGGGTACCTGGCGGGGCCGGCCGCGCTGGAGCTCATCGCCGGGGCGGGCGGGATCACCCTCGCGATCGGGGCCTTTGTCGTGCTCGCCGTCCTCGGGGCCGCCGCCTGGCACGCACTTCGCCATCGCCGGCGAGGCGCGAGCTCAACGTCGCTGCCAGGGCCGGATGGCGGGCTCCCCGGCGATGCTCCGAGCTGGGCCACGTGGGCGGAGGCGGCCTGCCCGGCATGCATCGCGGTGTCGCTGGTTCGCGAGCGCCGCGCGTGAACGTGGTCTTCCTCTCGCCGCACTTCCCGCCGAACCACTGGCTCTACGCCCGGCGCCTCCGGGAAGCCGGCGCGACGGTCCTCGGGATCGCCGACGCCGCGTACGACTCGCTTCGCCGCGAGCTGCGGGACGACCTGACCGAGTACTACCGGGTCGATGACCTCCACTCGACCGACCAGCTTCACGCGGCGGTCGCGCACTTCGCCGATCGCCACGGCCGGATCGACCGCCTCGAATCGCTCAACGAGTACTGGCTCGAGACCGACGCCCGCCTCCGCAGCGAGTTCGACATCCCCGGGCTCCGCCTCGAGGACATGGAGCGGATCAAGCGCAAGTCGGCCATGAAACAGGTGTTCCAGGAGGCAGGGATCCCCGTCGCGCGCGGCCAGGTCCTGCGGCGAGACGGCGCGCCGGACGCGCGGCGCTTCGTGGCGGAGGTCGGCTACCCGTTCATCGCCAAGCCGGACGTCGGGGTGGGCGCGGCGCGGACCTACGTCATCGGCAACGATGCCGACCTCGATGCCTTCCTCGGCGACCGGCCGCAGGTGGACTACATGCTCGAGGAATACCTCGAGGGCCAGCTCCTCAGCTTCGACGGCCTCGTCGACCGCCGGGGCGAGATCGTGTACGCCTCCTCGCTCGTCTACGGCATTCCGGTGCTGGAGTCGGTGCGGGGCACGGACATGCACTTCTGGATCGATCGCGACATCGCGCCGGACCTCGAGGCCGCCGGGCGCCGCATCGTCCGCGCCTACGACCTCCGGGAGCGGCCGTTCCACTTCGAGTTCTTCCGGATGCCCGACGGGACGCTCGTCGCCCTCGAGGTGAACATGCGCCAGCCGGGCGGCGCCGTGGTCGACATGTGGAACTGGGCCGGCGACATCGACTTCTTCCGGGCCTGGGCCGAGGTGGTGGTGAGCGGCACCACGACGGTCTCGTCGGAGAAGCCGTACCACGTCCTGTGGTCCGGCCGGAAGCCGGGGCGGCCGTACCGTCTCTCGCACGACGAGGTGGCCCAGCGGTTCGGGGGCCTGCTCATCCACGTCGAGCGCGTCGACGACGTCTTCGCGACGGCCATGGGCAGCTTCGGCTACATCCTGCGCGACCCGTCGCTCGAGGTGCTCCTCGATGCCTCGTCGGAGATCCTTGCGCTCGCGCCGTCGATGGCGGGCTGAGTGCAGACCGGGGAGCGAACCTGGTTCAGCCCTGCCCTTGGGCACGACATGACCCTCAAGGTCTACGGGCACGACGGACGCCCGATCGTGGCCTTCCCGTCACAGGACGGCCGGTGGTGGGACTTCGAGGGCTGGGGGATGATCGAGGCCTGCGCCGGGTTCATCGACGCCGGCCGGGCCCGGTTCATCGCCGTCGACGGCATCGACTGGCAGTCCTGGACGAACCACGCGATCGCGCCGCCGGATCGGGCCCGCCGCCACGACGCCTATGACCGATACCTCGCCGACGAGGTGGTGCCGTTCTTCCGCGAGCTGACCGGCTGGGAGCGGGGCTGGGCGACCGGCGCGAGCATGGGTGGCTACCACGCCGCGAACGTCGTGTTCCGGCACCCCGACAAGTTCGACGGGCTCGTCGCCCTCTCCGGGCTGTACCAGCTGGGCCTGTTCGTCGGCGACGACTCGAGCGAGGAGGTCTACTTCCATAGCCCGCTCCGCTACCTGCCGAGCCTCGACGACCCGTGGTTCCTCGACCGGCTGCGCGAGGCCAGGCTCGCTTTCGTCTGTGGCCAGGGCGCGTACGAGGAGCCGATGCTGGCCGACACCCGGGCGATCCGCGACGTGCTCGCCTCGAAGGGCATCCCGGCGATCGTCGACGAGTGGGGCGACGACGTGAACCACGACTGGCCCTGGTGGCGCCGGATGCTGCCGCATTACCTCGAACGGCTCGGGGTCTAGCGAGGCGAGCGATGCCCAGCGCCGAGCGATCGATCGCGATCCGCCGCCCGGTCGACCAGGTCTTCCGGTTCCTCGCGGACGGACGGACGGCCACCCAGTGGCGCTCGGGCGTGATCGAGGTCTCGAAAGCCTCCGGCGACGGCGTCGGAGCGGCCTACAGGCAGGTCGTCCGCGGGCCGGGCGGGCGACTGGTCGATGCCGATTACGAGATCACGGCCCTCGAGCCGGACGAGCGGATCGCGTTCCGGACCATCGCGGGGCCGGTCCGACCGGCCGGGGAGTTCGTCCTGGAGGCGATGGGCGACGCGACGATCCTGACGTTCAAGCTGGTTGCGAGCCTGTCGGGTTGGAAGCGGCTGCTGCTGGGCGGCCTGGTCCAGTCGACGTTGGACGCCGAGATGGGGGCGCTCGACGAGCTCCAGGAGGTGCTCGAGCGGTAGGCCCGCGGCCTCCCTAGTGGCAGGTGCCCTCGGCGGTGTCCGTGAAGTCGCCACCGGGGACGGCGACGAAGCGCGACGACCAGCCCTCGGGCGTCAGCGTCAGCAGCAGCACGCCCGCCACCCCGGAGACGTGGGCCCGGCTCGTCGGCAGGATGTCCCGGAACTCGTAGAACTCGCGCCCGCCCGTGCCGACGACGAACGAGGTGATCCCCTTGCCGGGCGCGAGATTGCCGGACGCGTTGACCGCGGCGAAGCGCTCGTACGAATGGTCGTGCCCCGCGAGCACGAGCTCGACACCGTTTCGGTAGAGGGCATCCCAGATCGCGTCCATGGACGCGTTGTTGCCGTGCTCGCCGGAGCTGTAGCGGGGGTGATGCCAGTACGCCAGCGAGCAGCGGCTCGGGTGGGCGGCCAGATCGTCCAGCAGCCAGCGGAGCTCGGCCGAGCCTGGCCCGCAGCCGCCGATCTCGTCGCACATGCTGTTCAGCGAGTAGATCCGCCAGGCTCCGCGGTCGTACGCGTAGTAGCCGCGCCCGTCCGGTCCTGCGAGATCCCCGAAATACCCGAAGTACCCGGCGGCGCCGGCCGTGTGGTACTCGTGATTGCCCGGCGCCGGCCGCGTCCGGCCCTTGAAGCGGCCCCAGGTCGGCTCGTAGCAGTTGTTGAACTCGGCTCGCGTCCCGTCCTCGTAGGCATTGTCGCCGAGGGTGAAGACCGTTCCCCGGATCGCATCGACGAGGGCCGCGGTCTGGGTGTCGATGTCCGAGTTGCAGTCCGCGATGTCGCCCGCCCCGACGAGGTTCACGGTCGGCGGTGGCTCCGTGGGTGGCGGGGGCGTCATCCTCGGGGTCCCCGTCGGTTGGGAGAGATGCGTCGTCCGGGGCGTCGGCGGCGCGATCGACATCCCGAGCGATGGGGGTGCGAGGACCGTCGCGGCGACCGAAGGGCTCCCGGTCGCGACGGACGTGCCGCCGGGCGGCCGCAGCAGCACGACACCGAGGGCCACGACCGCGACCACCACGACCGCGGCGATGACGGCCATGCGTGCACGGGGATCCAGGGTTCGCATCGCGGGGTCAGGGTAGCCACGACGCTTCGGGGTGGACCCGGGCGGCCCGGCCGAGTCTCAGAGGAATCTCAGCCGCCGGCGATTTCCTTGTCGGCATGGACGACCAGCGCACTCCCGCCTCCCACCAACCCGACAGCTCCGACATCGCCGGCGTCGAGCCGGTCCATCCTCCCCGGCTCGACGTTTCGGCGTTCCCGGCAGACCCGACGCCCGCTCCCGCGCGGCCGCGCCGGGCTCGCGGGCTCGGCACCGTCCTCGCCGTCAGCCTCCTCTCGGCGACCCTCGCCTCGACCGGGACCGCGGCGGTCCTGGTGGGAACGCAGCTCGTCACCGCGCCGGCGGCAACGGGCGCAAGCGACGGGCGCGCCATCACCACCGGCTCCGCGGGCAACGCGGACGGCGGCATCGCCGACGTCGTCGCCGCGGCGCGCGCCTCCGTCGTGACCATCACCGCGGACGGCATGGCCCCGAGCCGCTTCTCGCCCTTCCAGGTGCCGACGTCCGGCGTGGGTTCCGGGGTGATCCTGACCTCGAACGGCTACATCCTCACCAACCGCCACGTCGTCGAGGACAGCCAGAGCCTGACCGTGGCGTTCTCGGACGGCAGCGAGCTGCCCGCCCGAATCGTGCAGATCAGCGACGAGACCGACCTCGCGCTCATCAAGGTCGATGGGACCGGCCTCGACGCTGCCTCGATCGGCGATTCGGCCGCCATCGCCGTCGGCCAGACCGCGATCGCGATCGGGAGCCCGCTCGGCAGCTACACGGAAACCGTGACCCGCGGCATCGTCTCCGGCCTCGACCGCGAGATCACCGTCACGGATCAGGCGACGCGCCAGCAGAGCACCCTGAGCGGCCTGATCCAGACCGACGCGGCCATCAACCCCGGCAACAGCGGGGGACCGCTGCTCGACGGCGCCGGCAACGTCATCGGGATCAACACGGCGATCGCCGTCGACGCGGAAGGCCTCGGCTTCGCGATCCCGATCTCGGCGGCCGCCTCGCTGATCAGCGTCGCCACGACCGCCTCGGCCGCCTGAGCCATCCCGAGAACCCGCCCTACCATCCCGCCACGATGCATCTCCTGCTGGTCGAGGACGACCCGCGCCTCCAGCGCGTCCTCCGGCGGCTCCTCGAGGATGACCGCCACGTGGTCGAGGTCGCGGCCGACGGCGAGACCGCGCTCGAGCTCGCCGCAGCCACCGATGGCATCGAGGCCGTGATCCTCGATATCGGGCTGCCGGACATCTCCGGCCTCGAGGTCGCCGCGCGGCTCCGCCGGAACGGCCACGAGCTGGCGATCCTGATGCTCACGGCACGCGACACCGTCAATGACCGGGTCGCCGGCCTCGATGCCGGGGCTGACGACTATCTCGTCAAGCCGTTCGCCTACGAGGAGCTCGCCGCCCGCCTCCGGGCGCTGGCAAGGCGCGCCGAGCCCGGCGCCCGCCGGCCGGACCCCGTCCTCGCCGCCGGCCCGATCGCCCTCGACGAGCGCAGCCGGCGCGTGACGGTCGACGGCCGCCCGGTGGACCTCAGCCCCCGCGAGTTCTCCCTGCTGGAGTGCTTCCTCCGGCACCCTGGCCAGTCGCTCACACGCGACCAGCTCCTGGACCAGGCCTGGCCATTCTCCGTGGCCGTTACGCCGAACGCCGTCGACGCGTACGTCCACTACCTCCGAACCAAGCTCGGTGGCGCCGGGACCTGGATCGAAACGGTCCGCGGCGTCGGGTATCGCCTGGCCGACGGCTGACGATCGACATGTCCGCCGTGCCCACGGCCGATGCCGGAGCCGAGCTCCGGGCCGCCGAGGCCGACTCGCAGCTCCTGCGCGGCGTCCGCTGGCGCCTCGTGGCGTTCAGCGGCGGCTCGACCCTGCTGGTCCTGCTGGCGCTGGGAATGGCGCTGTACCTCAGCGTCGCCTCGTCGCTGGAGTCGACCGGGGTCGGTGCCCTCGACCAGCGAGCGAGCGAGATCGTGTCGTTCGGGCGAGGCCCGAGCGGCCCCGGCGGCAGTGGCTCCCCGATCGACTTCTTCTTCGGTGGCGGTGGCACCTTCGCCATCGTGATCGCGCCCGACGGCACGGCGATCGGGCCACGCCAGTTCGTGGTGCCCGACGGGTTGCCTGATGCGAATGCAGCGGCCGCGGCCGCAACCTCGGGTCGCGACGTCCGCACATCGACGATCACCGTCCGCGCGCCCGGCAATCGCGGGGAATCCGTGTCGGTCCGCCAGCTGACCGTGCCCCTCGACACCGCCGAGGGCCGCTTCTACGTCCAGGTGGTCCAGGACCGGACCGCGGAGGTCAGAACCCTTCAGAGCCTGATTCTCGTCCTCGTCGTCGGCGGACTCGTCGTCGTGCTCGTGGCAGCGGGCTTTGGCGCGCTGTACGCGAGCCGCGCGCTCGTGCCGATCCGTGACTCGCTCACCGCCCAGCGCGCGGCCCTCCGCCGTCAGCGCGAGTTCGCCGCGGACGCGAGCCACGAGCTGCGAACGCCGCTGACGGTCATCCGGAGTTCCGTGGAGCTGCTGCGACGGAGCGCGGCGCGACCGGTCGCCGAGGTCGGCGATGCGCTCGCCGACATCGATGCCGAGGTCCAGCAGCTCACCGGGCTCGTCGACGACCTCCTGCTGCTCGCCCGCTCCGACTCCGGCGCCGTGGCCCTCGAGCGGGTCCCGCTGCAGCTGGACGACGTGGCCGCCGAGGCCGCCGCGGCCCTGGCCAAGCCGGCCGCGGACGCGGGGGTGCGAATCGAGGTGGACCCGGCGCCGACCCCCACGGTCGGTGACCCGGCCCGTCTCCGCCAGCTCGTGACGATCCTCCTTGACAACGCGATCCGGCACAGCCCGCGCGAGTCCACCGTCACGCTCGCGATCCGGCCGTTCCCGGACGGGGCGGGCCTCGCGGTGGACGACGCCGGCCCTGGCGTGCGCCCCGAGGATCGCGACCGCGTCTTCGATCGCTTCTGGCGCGCGCCCGGAGCGCCGGCGGGTGGCACGGGCCTTGGCCTCGCCATCGCCCGCTGGATCGCCGAGCACCACCACGGCTCGATCGCCGTCCACGCCTCGGAGGCGGGCGGCGCCCGCTTCGAGGTCCGGCTCCCCGCGGGGCCGTCCATCCCATCCGAATCAGCCCCGGAGGCATCCACGTGAACCTGTCCCGCCGCTCGCCCTTCGCCCTGGCCGTGCTCGCGCTCCTGAGCCTCGGCGTCCTCCTTGCCATCGGCGGGCTCGCCTACCTGTTCCTGCGCGGGCCGGCCCCCGCACCGGTCGGCGTTGGCAGCCCCGCCCCCGGCGCCTCGGGACCGCGCCGCGACCGCGGCGCCGCTGCCCAGCGGCGCCACCTCGACCATCGGCCCGGACGGGCTCGACGGCACCTGGACGATCGACCCGTCGATCGGGTCGTTCTCGGACTTCTCGTCCTCCTTCGTCGGCTACCGGGTCAACGAGACCTTCACCGACCAGAGGGCCAACGAGGCCGTCGGGCGGACGCCGGACGTCAGCGGCTCGCTGACCCTCGATGGGACGACGATCAGCGCCGTCGAGGTCACCGCGGACATGACGTCGCTCGAGAGCGACGACGACCGTCGCGACGGGCAGCTCGAGCGGCAGGCGATCGAGACCGGCGAGTTCCCGACGGCGACGTTCAAGCTCGCGAGCCCGATCGAGCTCGCCGCGGTTCCCGCCGACGGCGACACCGTGACGGGGACCGCGACCGGCGAGCTGACGCTCCACGGCGTCACGAAGACGGTCGAGGTGCCGATCGAGGCGCGCCTCTCGGGCAACGTCGTGACCGTGTCCGGGCGGATCGACATCCTCTTCGCCGACTACGAGATCGAGCGCCCGACCTCGTTCCTCGTCCTGTCGATCGAGGACCACGGCGTCATGGAGTTCCAGCTCCACTTCCGGAAGAGCTGATGGCCTCCCGCTGACTATGCTCACGCCGTGGATGTGAAGCTCCATGCGTTCCCATCCCGGGATCGGGAGTTCCTGGACTTCGCGCAGGCGGCGTTCAACGTCATGGCCGAGCCGCGGAGCACTGAAGCCCTCCAGCGCGCGCTTCGCGTGCGCTATCCGGCCGCCGTCGTGACCGAGCAGGCCGAGCTCGCCCGGCACGGCGACGGGCCGATCGTCTGGTACGCCTTCCGAACCGCCGCGATCGGGATTCCGCCCATCGGCAGCGACGAGAGCGAGCAGGAGGCCTGGGCGATCATCGACGACGAGCGCCGGTTCGTGAAGGTCAGCCCGGCCCTCGCCAGGATCGTCGAGCTGCCTGTCCGGCGGATGCTCGGCCACCGGATCGAGGACTTCAGCAACCCGGCGGATCCGACCGTCCGGGACGACATCGCCCGCCTCTGGACGGAGTTCCGCGAGGGCGGCGCCATTGCCTCGACCGTCCGCTTCAACTACCTCGACGGCCGCCCCCGCGAGCTCGCCTACCGTCTCACCGCCGATGACGATGGACCCGGTCGTCACCGCCTGACCGTCCGCGTGATGCCCCCAGCCGAGTAGCTCGCAGCGCTAGCATCGCCGCTCGATGGAAGACCGGTTCGATGTCGTGATCGTGGGCGGCGGCTCGGCCGGCTGCGTCCTCGCGAACCGGCTGTCCGAGGATCGCGGGACCCGCGTGCTCGTGCTCGAGGCCGGCCGGCCGGATTGGCGGTTCGACGTCTTCCTCCACATGCCGGCGGCCCTGACCTTCCCGATCGGCAGCCCGATCTACGACTGGGCCTATCGCTCCGAGCCCGAGCCGTTCATGCACGGCCGGCGGGTCTACCACGCCCGGGGCAAGGTCCTGGGCGGCTCGTCGTCGATCAACGGGATGATCTTCCAGCGCGGCAACGCCCTCGACTACGAGCGCTGGGCGACCGTGCCCGGCATGGCCGACTGGGACTACGCCCACTGCCTGCCGTACTTCCGGAAGATGGAAACGTGTCTCGCGGCGGCGCCCGACGACGCCTATCGCGGGAAGCACGGCCCGCTCGTGCTCGAGCGCGGGCCGGCGACGAGCCCGCTCTTCGGGGCCTTCTTCGAGGCGATCCAGCAGGCCGGCTATTCCCTGACCGACGACGTGAACGGCTACCGCCAGGAGGGCTTCGGCCCGTTCGACCGGAACATCCATCGGGGGCGCCGGCACTCCGCGGCCACCGCCTACCTGAAGCCCGCCCTCGGTCGACGAAACCTGGAGGTCCGGACGTCCGCGCTCGTCACCGCGATCACCTTCGACGGGCGCCGGGCGACGGGGGTCGAGTACCGGGCCGGCGGCGGGCATCACCGGGTCACGGCCGGCGAGGTGATCCTGGCCGGCGGGTCGATCAACACCCCGCAGCTGCTGCAGCTCTCGGGGGTGGGGGACCGGGCACACCTGCGCGGCCTCGGGATCGACGAGGTCCAGCACCTGCCGGGCGTCGGGCAGAACCTCCAGGACCACCTCGAGGTGTACGTCCAGCACGGCAGCCGCGAGGCGGTCTCGATGCAGCCCCACGCGACCCAGAGGTGGCGCCGTCCGTTCATCGGCGCGCAGTGGCTGTTCCTCCGTCGCGGCCCCGGCGCGACGAACCACTTCGAGGCCGGCGGGTTCGTCCGGGGCGACGAGGACGTCGACTATCCGAACCTGATGTTCCACTTCCTGCCGCTCGCGATCCGCTACGACGGCTCGGCGCCCGCCGGCGGGCACGGCTACCAGGTCCACGTCGGCCCGATGTACTCCGACGCGCGGGGCACCGTCCTGATCCGCTCGACGGATCCGCGCAGGCACCCCGAGCTGCTCTTCAACTACCTCTCGACCGCCCAGGACCGGCGCGAGTGGGTCGAGGCGGTCAAGGTCGCGCGGCAGATCCTCGGGCAGCCCGCGTTCGAGCGCTACGACACCGGCGAGCTGTCACCCGGCCCGTCGGTCCAGACGAACGAGCAGATCCTGGATTGGGTCGGCCACGAGGGCGAGACTGCCCTCCACCCGTCGTGCACCGCGCGCATGGGCAGCGACGTCGACGACGGCGCCGTCGTGGACCCCGCGACGATGCAGGTGCACGGCCTGGAGGGCCTTCGCGTCGTCGATGCGTCCGTGTTTCCGTTCGTCACGAACGCCAACATCTATGCCCCCGTGATGATGGTCGCCGAGCGGGCCGCGGACCTCATCCGCGGCGACACGGGGCTCCCGCCGGAGCGCCTGCCGTTCTTCCGGCATCGCGCCCCAGCGACGATCGCCTAGGCGTTCTTGCGCTTGCGGCCGCCCCGGCCACCGGGAATCGGGCCACGTGACAGGTAGATCCCGCCGTTGCGGACGCCGAGGTTGACGGTGCTCCCGGATGCCTTGATCTGCCGTGCGATCGCGGCCCGAATGGTGACCAGCTTCTCGCTGTCCTCGAGCTCGACCTTCTTGATCAGCGAGGCGCCCCCGGCACCGAGCTCGTTGAGCGTCTTCTCGATCAACTGCTCACGGCGCTTGATTGCAAGCTGGCGCGGGCTGAGCGCACGCGGCTTACGCGGCTTGGGTGCAAGCTCTTCGGGCTTGGCGTCGCGAACGCGGACCATGGGGGCCTCCTCGATGTGTTGAACCGTGCGTGAGATCGTGACGAACGGGCTCGTATCGTAACGAGCCGCGCGGCGCAAGACAAAACGGCGCGTCCGGGCTGACGCAGCGCGCGCGACGCTGACAGGTCGCGTCAGCCGATGATCTGGCGGAGCGCGAACATGACGTTCGCCGGTCGCTCGGCGAGCCGTCGCATGTACCACGGGTACCACGCGTGACCGTAGGAGATGAGGTTGCGGACGACGTAGCCCTCGCGAACCAGCCGTCGTTGCTGGTCCATCCGGATTCCGTACAGCATCTGAACCTCGAAGCTGGTCTTCGGGAGGCCGATCGCCGTCGCGCGCTCGGCGATCTGCTCGATCAGCACCACGTCATGGGTCCCGAGCCCGAGCCGCACGTCGCGGCCGTCTCGCCGGCCCTCCAGGAGCTCGACCGCGCGCTCGACGTACGCGGCATCGACGTCCTTCCGTGCCTTGTACGCAATCGACTCCGGCTCCGCATAGGCGCCCTTCACGAGCCGGATCCGCGGCTCCAGGGGCATGAGCCGCTGGATGTCGTCGGCCGTCCTCCGCAGGTACGACTGGAGGCACAGCCCGGTGTTCGGGTGGGTCCGTTTGAGGCGCTCGTAGAAGGCGATCGTGCCCTCGGCGTAGCTGCTGCCCTCCATGTCGATCCAGAACGTCCTGCCGCCCTCGGCCGCCTTTGCCGCAAGCCGCTGCGCGCGTTCGAGGGTCCGCTCGACGTCGATGTCGTAGCCCAGCTGCGTGAGCTTGACGCTCACCTCGCCATCGATGCCGCGGGCCTCGATGTCGGCCATGAGGCCGATGTAGTGACTGGCCGTGTCCTCGCACTCGAGCAGCGTCTCGACGTTCTCGCCGAGCCTCGTGAACTCGGACTTGATGCCCTCGGCGTGGAACTTCGCCGCGGCGTCGAGGGCGCTCGACGCGTCCTCGCCCGGCATGAACCGCCGGACCGCGCGCTTGGCGAACCACAGCTTGGGGAGGTTGGTGCGCAGGAAGCGGTTCCGCGCCATCCAGAGCAACAGGCGACGCATCGCGCCCAGCCTACCGCGCCGCCCGCCGCCATACTTGCGACGTGACCACCACGGAGGCGCGGGGTGCCATCAGCGCCGAGCTTGGCGCGACCCGCACCGAGACGGACTCGATGGGCGCCATCGAGGTCCCGGCGGACCACTACTGGGGCGCCCAGACACAGCGGTCGCTCCACCACTTCGCGATCGGTCGGGACGAGATGCCGCGCCGCATCGTGCGGGCCTTCGGGTTGCTCAAGCTCGCCGCCGCCGGCGTGAACGCCGAGCTCGGGTTGCTCACCCCCGAGCAGCACGAGCTGATCGCCGCCGCCGCCTCGGAGGTCGCCGATGGGCGCCTCGCCGGCGAGTTCCCGCTGCGGGTCTGGCAGACCGGGTCCGGCACCCAGTCGAACATGAACGTCAACGAGGTCATCGCGGGTCGCGCCAACGAGATCGCCACGGGCGCGAGAGGCGGCAAGGATCCGATCCATCCGAACGACCACGTGAACCGCAGCCAGTCGAGCAACGACACGTTCCCGACCGCGCTCCACATGGCCGCCGCGATGGCGATCGACGAGGACCTCCTGCCCTCGATCCGCGCCCTGCGCGACGCCCTCGACGCCAAGCGGGCCGAGTTCGACGACGTCGTCAAGATCGGCAGGACCCACCTCCAGGACGCGGTCCCGCTGACCCTTGGGCAGGAGTTCTCGGGCTACGTCGCCCAGCTCGACGGCGACCTCCGCCGGATCGAGGCCACGCTTCCCGGGCTCTACGAGATCGCATTGGGCGGCACGGCCGTCGGCACGGGGATCAACAGCCACCCCGAGTTCGCGGAACGGGTGGCGCGGCGGATCGCGGAGCTGACCAGACTGCCGTTCGTCAGCGCTCCCAACAAGTTCCAGGCGTTGGCCGGCCAGGAAGCGGCCGTCTTCACCTCCGGGGCGCTCAAGACGCTCGCCACGAGCCTCATGAAGATCGCGAACGACATCCGCTGGCTGGGGTCGGGGCCGCGGGCCGGCCTCGGCGAGCTGATCCTCCCCGAGAACGAGCCCGGCTCCTCGATCATGCCGGGCAAGGTGAACCCGACCCAGTCGGAGGCGCTGACCATGGTCTGCGTCCAGGTGCTGGGCTACGACGCGGCCATCGGGATCGCCGGCTCACAGGGCAACTTCGAGCTCAACGTCTTCAAGCCGATCATCGCCCACGACCTGCTCCACGCGATCGAATTGCTGTCCGATGCAAGCCGCAGCTTCCGCGAGCATTGCGTCGAAGGGCTCGAGGCTGACCGCGCCCGCATCGACGAGCATGTCGCGAACTCGCTCATGCTCGTGACGGCCCTGACACCTCGGATCGGCTATGACAAGGCTGCCGAGATTGCGAAGAAGGCACACAAGGAGGGCACGACGCTCCGCGCCGCGGCCCTCGCCCTTCGCTATCTCGACGAGGCCGAGTTCGACGAGCTGATGCGTCCGGAGGCGATGACCCGCCCCCAGCCGTAGGCCCGGCGAAGGCGGTCGCGGTGGCCGCACGGAGGCCGCCTGCCGCGCGAACCGCCACCAAGGCGGGACGCGGGGTCGCCAGGAGGGAGCGCTCGTGCGCTGGAGACGATCAGGAACGATCCAGGTCGAGGACCGCCGGGGCGCCGGAGGGGGCGGGCTCGGCGGCGTCCGCATGGGCGGGCTCGGCGGCGGCGGCATTCCGATCCCGGTCGGGGGCGGCATCGGCGGGATCGTCGTCGTCGTCATCATCCTCATCGTCCTGCAGGTCCTGGGCGGCGGCCTCGGCAGCACACCGGACGGCGGCGGGGGCGGCACGACCTCTTCGCTCAGCCCCAATGACGAGATGGGGCAGTTCGTGAACTCGGTGACGGTCGACATCCAGACGTTCTGGGAGGACCAGTTCCGGGCCAGCGGCAGCGACTACCCCGAGACGGTGACCGTCCTCTTCACGAATGGGACGCAGACCGCCTGCGGGGTCGCTTCGTCGGCGACGGGCCCGTTCTACTGCCCGGGGGACCAGAAGGTCTACCTCGACCCCGGCTTCTTCGACGAGCTGGCCAGGCGCTTCGGCGCGCCGGGCGACTTCGCCCAGGCCTACGTCATCGCGCACGAGTACGGCCATCACGTCCAGGACGTGCTCGGGACCATGGACCAGGTCCAGCAGCAGCAGACGTCGGGCAATGCCAACGAGCTGTCGATCCGTCTCGAGCTCCAGGCCGACTGCCTCGCCGGCATGTGGGCCAACTGGGTCATGGCCCATCCCGATCAGGCGAACGTCGAATCGATCACCGACGAGGATGTCCGCGAGGGCCTGAACGCCGCCGCGGCGGTCGGTGACGACCGGATCCAGGAGCAGGCGACCGGCACGATCGACAAGGAGTCGTGGACCCACGGTTCAGCCGAGCAGCGCATGCAGTGGTTCAACACCGGGTTCAAGCAGGGCAGCCTGGAGGCGTGCGACACCTTCGCCGCCTGAGGCCGATCCCCATCGGCGTCGCCGCGGGTCAGCGCTTCCTGCGCGCCTTCGGCTCCTTCGGTGGCATCGAGGCGGTGTAGGCGAGGGCCTCGCCGACCCAGGCGTCGACCTGGGCGTCATCGGCCACGATGGGCGCCGGCATGACGGCGTAGCCCTGCATCGTCCGGCCCGGCATCACCGAGAAGGTCGTGAACCGGCCGGAGTCGAGGACCTCGGCAAGCCGGTCCGGCGCCAGCCGGACCCACCACTTGTCTGCGAACAGCCCGGTCGCCATGTTCCCGCCGACCCAGGCGCAAGGGTGGCCAAACATCGGCCGCCGGGTCGTCTCGGGCGTGGCCACGCGGACGAGGACCGTCTCGAATCGTGCGACGAGGTCGCTCGGTGGCTTCTCAAACTTCGGCATCTCAGGCACGACCGGCACGATACCGCCGTCGCGGCTCCGGCGGCGTCAGGTCCCGGGCGAGATCCCGCGGCGCGACGCGAGGGCCACGCCGCGGCGGTCCGACTCCTGCCCGCTCGAGCAGGCGAACGACGCGGGCTCGATGCCCGGCCCACGGGGCCAGGAGCTCGAGCATCTCCTCGTCGGTCCCGCGCGGCAGCCCCGCGAGCGCAAATCCGACGACATGCGCCAGGTGGAAGTCGCCGATGCTGACCGCATCGGGATCGCCGAGAGCCCGGAGCGTCACCTCGGCGGCGGTCCATGGCCCGATTCCCGGCGTCGCGCGCAACGCGATGGCGAGATTCGTCGCTCCCTGCCCGCCGCCGCCGGGCCGGCGAGCCGCATCGCCCAGGGCTTCGAAGCGCCGTCCCTCCAGCGCGACCCTGCGCAGGACGGTGGCCCGGCGTGGCTCGATGCCGAGCGCGATGAGGTCGTACTGCGGGAGCCGCGCCACGACCGCCGCAGGCGGCGCCGTCAGGAGGCCGAGCGGACCCGGTGCGGGTGCTCCGTGGGATCGCACCAGCCGGCGGTAGTTCCGCCACGCCTCCGTGCCGGTGATGCGCTGCTCCAGGATGGCGGGCAGGAGCGCCTCCCAGACCGAGCCCGTGCGACCGAGTCGTACCCGGCCCTGCCGGCGTGCGAGCGACGCCACCACCGGGTGCAGGCCGGGCTCGAACCCGGCGTCGTCGTCATCCTGCCCGAGGAGTGCCGGCAGGCCGTCGAGCAGCACCTCCGCACCCGGACCCCAGGCCCGTGCCCGAATCTCGCCGCCGACCACGCGGAGCTCGATCGAAGCCGGCCCGGCGGCGGTCACGGAGGCGCGAATCGCCGCTCCCGACGCCACGCGCATCGTCGGGTCGCCCGCGCCCCGCGCCAGCGGTCCCAGGATCGCCCGCAGATCCATTGGCCCATCGATCGCCAGGGTGCGGTGGAGCGCAGCCGCAAGGTCGATCGCCACCTTGCTCACCGGCCTGCGAGGACGCTGCAACGCCGGCGCGGCAACGGCCGTGGACCCGCTGCAAGCCGATTTCGAGTAGGGTTCACCCAGACGTGCGACTCCCCAGAGTCGTCGCGAGAGCTGCGCTCATCGCCGCGCTCGCCTCGATCGTCGTCCCCGCGGTTGCCGGGTCGCGCATCCCGAGCGCACCCCAGGCTCTCGATCCTGCGGCCTTTCACGAGGTCGATCTGGCTCGGACGCAGACGACGATGACGACCCTCGTTCTTGACCCCGCGTACCGGTCCGATGGCAGCCTGGCGTTCGATGCTGTGCTCCGCGAGCCAGGGGCGAACGCGCCCGAAGCCGCCCAGCGCCCCGAGAGCAAGGCGCCCTCGGCCAAGGCGATCGTCGTCGAGACCTGGAAGCTCGACAGCAACATCAGCTGGTACGGCCCGGGCTTCAACGGCAACGGCGGCGCCTGCGGGATGTTCGGTGAGAACGGACTCGGCCCGGAGGACATCGGTGTCGCCCACCGGACGCTGCCCTGCGGCACGAAGGTGACGTTCCGCTACAACGGCCGGACGGTCGTCACCCAGGTCAAGGATCGCGGTCCGTACGTGGCCGGCCGGACCTGGGACATGACCCGCGGCCTGTGCGAGGCCCTTGGGCACTGCTTCACCGGCGGAGGCGTGTACTACCGGATCGGGTGAGGCCGGCGCCGCAGGCGCGCCTATCCTCGGCGTCATGGATCGGTGGCGCACGATCATCGAGCCGTTCCGGATCCACTCGGTCGAGCCCGTCCGCCTGACGACGCGTCGAGCAGCGGGACGCGGCGCTCAAGGCGGCCGGGTACAACCTCTTCAACCTCCACGCTGCCGACGTCCTGATCGACCTGCTGACCGATTCTGGCACCGGCGCGATGTCGCGCGACCAGTGGGCGGCCATCCAGCACGGCGACGAAAGCTACGCCGGCTCGCCATCGTGGTTCGCCTTCCTCGAAGCGGTCCAGGACCTTTTCCCATTCCGCCACGTCATCCCGACCCACCAGGGCCGCGCCGCCGAGAAGATCCTCTTCACCGTCCTCGGCGGCTCGGGCCGCGTCGTCCCGAACAACACCCACTTCGACACGACCCGGGCAAACGTCGAGTTCACGGGCGCCGAGGCCGTGGACCTCGTGATTCCGGAGGGTCGCGACCCGTCGTTGGTGCATCCGTTCAAGGGCAACATGGACGTCGAGGCACTCGACCGGCTGCTGGCGGATCGAGCCGCGAACGTGCCCGTGGTCTTCGTCACGATCACCAACAACTCCGGCGGCGGGCAGCCCGTCTCGCTCGAGAACCTCCGGGCCGTTCGGGCGGTCTGCGACCGCCATGGCGTGCCGCTGTTCCTCGACGCCTGCCGGTTCGCCGAGAACGCCTGGTTCATCAAGCTCCGCGAGCCCGGGCAGGCCGACCGCTCGATCCCGGACATCGTCCGCGAGATGGCGTCCCTCGCCGACGGCATGACGATGTCCGCGAAGAAGGATGGCCTGGCGAACATCGGCGGCTGGCTCGCGCTCAACGACGACGCCCTCGCCGAGCAGTGCCGGAACCTCCTGATCCTCACCGAGGGCTTCCCGACGTACGGCGGCCTCGCCGGCCGCGACCTGGAGGCGATCGCGCAGGGCCTCCGCGAGGTCGTCGACGAGGACTACCTCCGGTACCGGGTCCGCTCGACGGCGTACCTCGGCGAGGCGCTGGATGGAGCCGGCGTGCCGGTCGTCAAGCCGTTCGGCGGCCACGCGGTCTACCTCGACGCCCGGGCCCTGCTCCCGCACGTGCCGCCGCTCGAGTACCCGGGCCAGGCCCTCGCGATCGCGCTCTACCGCGAGGGCGGGATCCGGGGTTGCGAGATCGGGACGGTGATGTTCGGACGCCGCCCGGACGGCTCGGAGGCGCCCGCGGCGATGGACCTCGTCCGCCTGGCGATCCCGCGCCGGACCTACACCCAGAGCCACGTCGACTACGTGATCGAGGTCGTCCGCTGGGTCGCGGAGCGGGCCGCCTCGCTCCGCGGCGTGCGGATCGTCGAGCAGCCGCCCGCGCTGCGGCACTTCACTGCCAGGTTCGAACCGATCTGCGCGCCGTGGATGGGCCCCGGGTGGGCCAGCTAGGCGGTCGCCGGCTCCTGGTTGGAGTTAGAGACGGGGCTCGGCATCCGGCCGGCCGGCTCCGACGCACCGCCGTCGATGGGCGCGGCGTCCTGGGGCGCGGTCCCGTTCGGGGCGGCCGGCGTGCCGTTCGCGGCAGCGATGGCGCCGATCGTTGCCGGGCCGTTCGCGGGAACCGCGGGCCCGCGGTCGAAGACGTGGACCGTGTCGTCCGCCGGCGCGAAGTCGAGCTCGTCGACGTAGGCCGGGATGCTGAAGCCGAACTCCGAGCCGCCCTCGGGCCGGGCGCGCGGCCCAGATCCGGCCGCCCATCGCCGCCACGAGCTCGCGGCAGACGAACAGTCCGATCCCGGCGCCCGGGGCCGTCGTGGCCTGGTGCGCGGATCGGTAGTAGAGCCCGAACAGCCGGTCGGCGTCGTCCTCGGCGATGCCCGGCCCGTTGTCGCGGACCCGGATGAGGACCTCGCCCTCGCGCGTCCTCGAGGCTGACCTCGACGCGTCGAGCCGGCGCCGCTGTACTTGGCGGCGTTCGAGAGGAGGTTCCGCATGATCTGGGCGAGGTACTCCTCGTCGGCCGCGACCATCTGGACCGGCCCCGTCGAGGCGAGGCTGATCGTGACCTCCGGCCAGAGCGCCTTCTCGCGCTCGACGAGCTGCTTGATGATCCGCTCGAGCAGCACCGGCCGGACGCCGCCGAACTCCCCGCCGCGCTCGATGCGGGCCATCGCGACGAGGTTCTCGATCATCCGCTGGAGCCGCTCGGCCTCCGCCGCGACGCCCACGAGGAGCTCGTTCCGTGTCTCCGGGTCGAGCCGCGCCCCGCGCCCGAGCAGGAGCTGCGTGCCGCCGTAGATCGAGGTCACCGGCGTGCGGAGCTCGTGCGAGAGGACGCCCAGGAAGCGATCGCGGATCTGGTCCGCCTCGTGGCGCCAGGTGACGTCCGAGATGACCGCGACCTGGAAGGGCTGGCCGTCGAGCTCGAACGTGCTGCGCGCGATCTCGGCCGGGAAGTGGGTGCCGTCGATGCGCCGGCCGGTCGTCTCCGATCGGTAGACGGGTCGCTCGCCCGAGCTCGTCGGCGTCTCGTCCTTGTGCAGCGCCACGAGATCGGCGAGCGGCATCCCGATGAGCCGATCGACCTCGCAGCCGAACAGCTCGCCGGCCTGGCGCGTCGCCCAGGTCACGCGGCTCTCCTCGTCGAGCGCCAGGATCGGGTTCGGGTCCGCTTCGAGCAGCGCTCGGAAGCGCGCCTCGCTGGCGCGGGCGACCCGGGACTCCTCGGCCTCGCGCCGCGCCTCGCCGAGGCCGATGAGCATCTCCTCGCGATCGATGGCGTGGGCCGGTCAGCGAGGCCAGGTCGGCGAGCAGCGCGAGGTCGTCGCCGACGAAGAGCGGCCGACCCTCGATGTCGGCGACCAGGTGCTCGGTGACATCCTTCGCCGGGTCGGACGTCAGCTCGACGGTCGAGACGATCGGCTGTCCGCGTGCCCGGCGCCGACGCCCGCTCCGGCAGCTCGCCGACGACGGCAAGCGGCGCGCCCGGGAGGCTGCCGGCAGGATCGAGACCCGGCGGGCGCCGAGGATGTCGCGAGCCGTCGGCGCAGGTCGGTCCAGAGGGCGCCCGGGCGTGAGCTCGGTGGGCGGCGCGACGAGGCTTCCGGACGAGCTGGAACGAGGCGGCGCGGTTGATGAAGCGCCGGAACCAGCCCGGCGGCACGAACGCGGCGAGGTAGCCCGAGCGTGGCGAGGAGGAAGAGGAAGCGCGTGACCGTCGTGCGAGTCGGCGGACGGCGCACCCGGCGCGCGTGCGACGCCGGTCAGGCCGGCAATCAGGATCGAGGCGCCGAAGAAGGCCGGTCGCCACGGCGGCCGAGCCGATCCGCAGGCGAGCGACGCCGAAGCGGCGCCGGCTGTCACGGGCGAACCACGCCGCGGCGCCGATCTCGACCACGAAGAAGTAGACGACGGCGAACGGCCGTCCCGACCGTGCCGCAGGAACGGCGCGCCGAGTGCGAGTCGGCGACCGGCGGCAGCAGGACGACTGCCTCCCAGGCCGCAATGGCGCCGAGCAGGGCGATCCGCATGCAGCCCGATTCGGACCGGTCGGATCTGGGCGATCAGCCGCAACACGAGGTACGGCTGCGCGAACAGCAGCGCGACGAGCACCGGCCGGGCGATCGGCGCGAACTCCGGGCTCAGGGTGTTCAGGAACGTCAGCGCGAACAGCGCGGCGAACGAGCCGAAGATGGCCATGACCGAGAGCTCGAGCGGACCGCGGTTCCGCATGAACTGGAACACGCTCACCCCGAACAGGACGAAGAACGCGAGCTGCAGCGCCGTGGTGATCGGATCCAAGCCGGGACCGGTCCTCCGTGTTCGTTCTCGATGCGACGATGCCGAGCGCCGGGCGCGCGTCGCCCCGGTTCCGCCATGACATCATCGCCGGTCCCCGCGTCCGAGGAATAACACGGACATTACAACTGGCGCGTCCACGCGCCGGGTTCTGCAGGGTCCCAAACCCCGGGGTTTCGCACGATCGGCTGGTAGGCTGCCCGCATGTGCCGAAGCATCCGAACCCTCCGCCACCAGCACGATCCAGCGACGACCGGCGAGGTCGAAGCTGCGGCTCGCCAGTACGTCCGCAAGGTGAGTGGCTTCCGGCAGCCGTCGGCCCGCAACGCCGACGCCTTCGAGGCCGCGATCGAGGAGATCGCCGCGGCGTCGCAGCGCCTGATCCTCGCGATGGGCGGCGACGTCGAGCCGGGACCGGATCGGAAGCCACCGGCGAAGCCGCGTCGGGAGGGCGAGGACGGCCACGAGCGCGACCACCGGCTCGGCCGGATGCACGCGCACGGGGAGTCGCACGCGCACGAGCCGGCGACCGCGCAGTCCGCCTGACGCGGCGCGCGCTCACGCCCGAGCCATGAACGTGCGCGCGGACGACCCTCGATCGATCCCCCTCGACCCCGAGCTGCCGATCCGGCACGTCACGAGCACCAAGGTCATCGCGGTCCGCGGCGCCGACCTCGAGGTCCGCGACGACCTGGTGGTCGGCGAGGAGCCCCTGGAGATCCGCGCTGCCGGCCCGCGCCAGGCGCCGGTCCAGGTCGCGGTCACCATGCGGACGCCCGGCTACGAGGAGGAGCTCGCGATCGGGTTCCTGACGACGGAAGGGCTGCTCGCCGGGAACGAGGTCACGGGGGTTTCGTACGGCGACCCCGGCGTGATGGCCGAGCCCGACGATTCGGTCCTCGTTCGGCTCGCGCGCCGCTTCGACCCGGCGCTGGCCGCCAAGCGCAACTTCGTCGCGACCGCTTCCTGCGGGATCTGCGGCAAGGCCTCGATCGACGACGTGGCGGTGCGCTGCGAGCCGCTCCCGCGCGGGCTGCCCGTGGTGGCTCGGTCGGTGATCCTGTCGCTCCCGGATCGGCTCCGCGAGGCCCAGGCGGCGTTCGAGCGAACCGGCGGGCTCCACGCGGCCGGGCTGTTCGAGACCGACGGGCGCCTCGTGGCGATTCGCGAGGACGTCGGTCGCCACAACGCCCTGGACAAGGTCATCGGGTCCCGCGCCCGGGCGCGCGAGCTGCCGCTGTGGGACCGGATCCTGATGGTGTCCGGACGAGTCTCGTTCGAGATCGTCCAGAAGGCAGCGATGGCCGGCATCCCGATCATCTGCGCGGTGTCCGCGCCGTCGGATCTCGGGGTCCGTCTGGCGGATCGGCTCGGGCTGACGCTGGTCGGGTTCCTGCGCGGCGATGGCTTCAACGTCTACAGCCACGACGGGCGGGTCGACCTTCGCGACCTTCTGCAGCAGCGATGACGGTACGGCAGCCATGCCCGGCGGCCCCGCGCCGATGACCGATGACGCGGCCCGCCTGGCGCGCCTCGAGCGGGTCACCTTGCTGGCCCTGGATCCCGATCGGATCCGGGCGTTCGTGGAGACGCACGAGGGGCTCGGTCGCGACGCGCTCATCGCGGCGGGCCACCTGCGCGCCCAGGCGCCGGAGAAGGGCACCGCCTCCATCGCTGCCGAGCATCGGACCGAGACGGGCGAGCGGCTGCTCGAGGATGCGAAGGATGTCCTGTTCGCACTGCTCTTCGGGGACGAGTCCACGGCGACGCGCTTCGAGCGGGTCCAGCGCGAGCTCCTGACCCTGACCCTGCCGCGCCCCAAGGCCAGCGCCTTCGACTTCATCCCGGCGGCAACGGAGCTCAACGGCGCTGGGATGTGGCGCGACCCGACCGGGGTCTCGAACGACGAACGCGCCGACAACGTGATCGTCGAAGTGGAGTTCGGCGAGGTCGCCGGCGAGCTGATCGGCCATGGCGTGGTTCGCTGCCTCAGCCTGATCAACAACCTCGAGGTGAACGAGCAGATCCTCTACGCCCGCATGATCAACGTCGAGGAGAGCACCCTCATCGAGTGAGCGGGCGATCTCGCAGAGCGTAGGTCACGGCGATTCCCCCAGTCGATCGGCGGCATAAGATGGGGTTGCCCATGTCGTCGCGTCCGCCGGTCCGGATGGTCCTGGAACGAGTCCCCTATGACCCGACCCGGTGGGAGGCGACGATCGCCGGCCACCCGGACCTTGAGGTCTACCACGGGGCCGGCTGGCTGGACTACCTCGTCGCGTCGCAGGGCGCGGAGCCCGTGATCGCGATCGTCCGCGCCGATGGCGAACCAGTTGGGCACTTTGTCGGGGCGATCGTTCGGCGCTACGGGATCCGGATCCTCGGCAGCCCGCTCCCAGGCTGGACGACCCAGACGATGGGCTTCCTGCTCGATGGCGGTGTCGATCGGCGCGCAGCTGCCGAGGCTCTCCTGCCGTTCGCCTTCCGGGACCTTGGGTGTCTGCACGTGGAGCTGGCGGATCGGCATCTGACGGCCGATCAGATGGCGGGATCCGGCTATGTCGTCGAGGTCGAGCGAAGCTTCGTGATCGATCTCGCCCGGCCCGAGGAGGACGTCTTCGCCGGCATGCACGCCAAGACCCGGCAGTACGTGCGCAAGGCCGAACGGGAGGGCCTTCGTGCCGAAGCCGCCGACGACGTCGAGTTTGCCGAGGACTTTCACGCCCACCTTGTCGACGTCTTCGCGCGGCAAGGCCTGGCGCCGACCTACGGCGTCGAGCGAGTCCGGCAATTGATCACCGCGCTCCAACCCACGGGACAGCTCCTTCTCATCCGCGTCATCGCTGCGGACGGCGCGTGCGTCGGCACGGGGATCGTCGTCGGCCGCAACCGGATTGCCGTGAACTGGGGCGCGGCAGCGCCGCGGGCGGCCCTCCCTCTCCACCCGAATGAGGTGTTCTGGTGGGCGGCGATCCGTGAATGGCGCGCCCGGGGCGCCGTGACCTACGACATGGGCGGCGACGGCGAGTACAAGGCGAAATATGGCGGCGTGGAGCGGCCGGCCTTGTTCTTCCACAGATCGCGATTCGCCGTTCTCGACCTCGCCCGATCGGGTGTCCGCAGGCTGGTTCGCGCTCGCCAGCGGTGGGCGGCACGGGGGATCACTTCAGGATGGGGACCCTAGGTCGTTCACCTCGCGCTGGACCCGCACTCGCTGCAGGCCGTCGACCGCCGCATGACCCGGGCCGAGCAGGCGCGGCGACCGCGCCGAGCGGGCCGCTCGCGTCGCGACGATGTCGAGCGACGCCCGTGGATCGCGGACTTCGTGGAGCGCCATCGCGCGCTCGATCGCGCCGACGCGCCGGAGAAGGGTACGGACGCGATCGGGAGCGCCCATCGCGTGGCGCAAGGCGAGGGGCGTTTCACGCCGGCGAAGGACGTCCTGTTCGCTGCTGTTCGGTGACGCTTCGACGAACACACAGGGCCGGTCGATTGACGGTCTTCCCGCTGCGCCCGCGCAACGCTGCGCCGTCCACCGGCCGCCCGGGTTCTCGTTGAATTGGTACACGGCTGGTATCGTGATCACGAGGGCGCCGTCCTTGCCCGACGTCAAACGGAGTTGTGCGGGCAGGTGATCGACCCTTCAGCTCGAATCCATCCCAGCGCCGACATCGAATCTGACGTCACCGTGGGAGCTGGAACGAGCATCTGGCATCGAGCCCAGGTTCGGCGGGGTGCGCGAGTTGGCTCGGACAGCGTCGTCGGACGAGACGCGTTCATCGACGAGGGTGTCGAGATCGGGTCTCGCGTCAAGATCCAGAATGCAGCGCTGATCTACCACGGGGTGACCGTCGAGGACGGCGCGTTCATTGGTCCGAACGCGATCCTCACCAACGACCGCTTCCCGCGGGCGATCACGTCGACCGGCGAGCGCGCAGCGGCGGATGACTGGGTGGTGAGCCCGATTCGCGTGGCGTTCGGGGCATCCATCGGTGCGGGCGCTGTCGTCGTTGCCGGCTGCAGCGTCGGGCGATTCGCGACCGTTGGAGCCGGCGCGATCGTGACCCGGGACGTGCCGGATCATCAGCTCGTCGCAGGTAACCCGGCTCGGGCGATCGGTTGGGTCTGTGCGTGTGGGCACCGCCTGCTTGCTGCGGACCGGAAGCCGCTGCTCGGCGATGGCCAGGGGCCGGCCGAATGCGCATCGTGCGGGTCCCACTACGAGATCGCCGACGGACGATGCGTCCCGCGAACGGGAGTTCCCGCTTGATCCCGCTTTCGAAGCCCGACATCGGATCGAACGAGGAACAGGCGATCCTGGAGGTCCTCCGGTCCGGAATGCTGGCGATGGGCACCCGGACAGCCGCGTTCGAGGAGGCGTGGGCGTCGTACTGCGGCGTTGGACACGCCGTCTTCATGGCCAACGGCACGCTGGCGCTCGAGCTGATCCTCCGGGGCCTGGACATCGGTCCGGGTGACGAGGTCATCACGGTCAGCTTTTCCTTCAACGCCACGGTCAGCGCGATTCTTCAGGTTGGCGCACGGCCCGTCTTCGTCGACGTCCGGGAGGAAGACTTCTGCCTTGATCCCGAGCTCGTCGAGGCTGCGCTCACGCCGAAGACGCGGGCGATCCTGCCGGTCCATCTGTACGGCCTCATGGCCGACATGGACCCCATCGTCGCAGTGGCGGAGCGGCACGGTCTCCACGTCATCGAGGACGCGGCACAAGCCCACGGAGCCAGCTACCGAGGCAGACGGGCCGGACAGTACGGGCCGGCGATGTTCAGCACGTACGCGACGAAGAACCTGATGACGGGGGAGGGCGGGTTCGCGACCACCGACGATCCGGTCCTCGCCGACCGGATGCGGACCTATCGAAACCATGGGATGCATGTTCGCTACTACCACGACTCGCTCGGGACGAACGCGAAACCGACCGATCTCGTGGCCGCCCTGGGGCTGGCGCAGCTGGCAGACCTCGATGCGCGCACGGAACAGCGGCGGGCGAATGCCGCGTTTCTGGCCGAAGCCCTCCGCGAGTACCTGGTGCCAGTCGTGCCCGACGGACGAGACCACGTGTGGCATCAATTCACGATGCGGTTCCCCGGCGAGCGCCAGGCGGTGATCGACGGCCTCACCGAGCGCGGCATCGGAACGAACGTGTATTACCCCGTTCCGATCCATCGGCAGGCCTACCTGCAGCCTCTCGTTCCTGGAGCTTCCTCGCTGGCGCTCCCGATCACCGACCGGCTCAGCGACGACGTTCTTTCGATCCCCGTTCGGCCCAACCTGACGCCCGAGGAGCTGGGCGCTGTCGCCGCGGCCGTTCGAGAGGTGGCAACGCCAGTCAGGTCGCACGTGCTCGACATCGCGCAAGCTTGAAGACCGCACCACTGCAGATCGGGCTCGCCGGCCTGGGCTCGATGGGCCGCAACCACCTCCGCCACCTGGCGTCGCGACAGGACGTCGACCTCGTCGCGATCGCCGATCCCGAGCCGGAGACGCTTCAGGCCGCCGTGGCAGAAACGGGCGTGCGTGGCTGGCCTGATCCCCTCGCCATGATCCGGGACGCCAAGCTCGATGCCGTGATCATCGCTGCACCGACGATGACCCATGCCGGCCTCGCGATGGCGGCACTCGAGCGCGGCCTTCCAGTCCTCGTCGAGAAGCCGCTGGCGGCCACCGTCGAGGAGGGGCTCGAGCTCGTCGCGGCCGCGAATCGCCTGAACGTGCCCCTGCAGGTCGGACACGTCGAACGCTTCAACCCGGCCGTGCTCAAGCTCGGCAAGCTTCTCGCAGACGGCTGGGTCGGGCAGCTGTACTCGATGACCAGTCGACGCGCAGGCCCCTACCCCGCCCGAATTCGGGACATCGGGGTCACGGTGGACCTCGCGACCCACGACGCCGACATCCTTTCCTGGATCGCCGGCGAACGCCCGACACGTGTCTATGCGGAGCTTGCGCGACGCGTGAACGCCATTCATGAGGATCTGCTGTTCGGCCTGCTCCACTTCGAGTCGGGCGCCACCGGGATGCTGGATGTGAACTGGCTCACGCCGACCAAACGGCGTCAGCTGACGGTGGTCGGGGAGGCGGGCATGTTCGAGCTGGATTACCTGACCCAGCGGCTGGCATTCACGCGCGCGGACATCTCCCGACCGACGGCCATTCGCGGCTACGCAACGACGTTCGAGGGAGAGGTCGCCGTGATCGAGGTCACCAACCACGAGCCGTTGGCGGCGGAGCTGGACGCCTTCATGACCGTCGCCCGCGACGGCGGCCGGCCGGCCGTGGATGGCGCGGATGGGTTGTGGGCCCTGGCGATCGCCACCAGCCTCCTCCGATCGGCATCCGAGACCCGTCCGATCGAGCTCGCCGGCCTGTCCGCGCAGATCCCGGCCTCATGACCATCACCGAGCGCCCGACACAGTCGGCCTCCGTCGTCGGCGGTTCGATCGTCCTCCCGCCGCGCCCATGTGAACACCGGCCCGCCCAGCGGAGAACGCCATGGCGCGGCGAACCCGGAACGGCCGGGACCGTGAGCGTCGTGGGAGCCGGAAAGATGGGTCTCCCGCTCGCCGCGCAGTTCGCGTCGCACGGCTGGGAGGTCATCGCCGTCGATGTCAACCTCGACGTCGTCGATGCGATCAACGCCGGCCAGACCCATGTGGCGGGTGAGCCGGGCCTCGCCGAGCGCGTCACCGAGGCCCATGCCAACGGCCTCCTTCGCGCAACGGCGGATGGCACCAGCGCGGCTCGCGAATCAGACGTCGTCGTGGTGATCGTCCCGGTGATGCTCGACGGCGAGTCGCGACCGGACTACCGGTACATGGACGCGGCGGTTGATGCAATCGGCCCCGGTCTGCGCCCGGGCGCAACGGTCGTCTTCGAGACGACCCTGCCCGTCGGCGATACGCGCGATCGCTACACACCGCGACTCGAAACGGCGTCAGGTCTCGCCGCCGAGCGCGACCTGTTCGTGGCGTTCTCACCAGAGCGGCTGTTCACCGGGGCCGTCTTCCGGAATCTCGCGACCTACCCGAAGCTGGTTGGTGGAATCGGCCCCGAGTCGAGGGCACGGGCGGCCGCGTTCTACGCCTCCGTCCTCGACGCGGAGATCGTCGCGATGAGCTCGTCGGAGGCGGCGGAGCTGAGCAAGCTCGCCGACACGACCTATCGCGACGTCAACATCGCGTTCGCCAACGAGCTCGCCGGGTATGCGGATCGGGTCGGCGTCGATGTCCGCGAGGTCATCCAGGCCGCAAACAGCCAGCCGTACAGCCACATCCACCAGCCGGGGTTGGGCGTCGGTGGTCATTGCATCCCGGTCTATCCCCATTTCCTGCTCTCGCGGGCGCCCGAGATGGCGCTCGTCGCGCTGTCGAGGGAGATCAATGACGAGCAGGTCGACGTCGGCGTTCGAGCCCTCGAGCAGGCCCTCGGCTCGATGCGCGGAGCGTCCGTGCTCGTGCTGGGCCTGACGTACCGGGAGGGTGTCAAGGAGCTGGCGTACTCTCGAGGGCTGGCACTGATCGATCGTCTGTCGTCCGTGGGCGCGCGCGTCTCCGCCTGGGATCCTCTCCTCTCCGCCGAGGAGGTCCAACAGCACCATGCCGACCCATGGACGTGGGGGACGTCGAGCGACGCCCTGGCGATCGTGACGCAGGTTGCGGACCCGGCGTTCGAAGCACTCGATTGGAGCTGGTTCCCTCGACTGGAGGTCGTGCTGGACGGTCGCAACAGCCTTCCGGAGCAGCTCTTTCCGCAGCACGTCCGCATACTCGGGGTGGGGGTCCCGCCGCGCGGCGGCTCGCTCCGAATGGAGGACGCTTCCGGTAGCCTGACGGACGAGCCCACCGCGGGTGATCCATCCGGAAGCACTACACGAGGCCGTACGTGCCGCTGAAACGTCAGCTCGAGATCCTGGTTCCTTGGGCCCGGTACGTGGTCCTCGCAACCGTCCTTGGGGCCCTGGCCGCGTTCGCATTGAGCTCGACCGCCACGCCCAGGTACCTCAGCGAGGTCACGATCCTGGTGAGCCCGCCCCTCAACGGGTCGCTCTCCGGTGATGACATCCAGGTCGCGCAATCGCTGCGGCAGACCTTTGCCGACCTCGTCCTCACCCGCAGCGTCCTGACCCGGGCGCGTGACGCGGCCGGAAGCGACATCTCGCTCGATCAGCTGAGCGGCGGAATCGCAACCCGCGTGCCCGAGGGCAGCGGCCTCCTTAGCATCGCCGTTACGACGCCGAACGCGGATGAATCCGCGTCGATCGCCAATGCCATCGTGGAGCAGCTTCGGACCTACGTCTCGGAGACGCAGGGCGGAGAGGGCCAGGACCTCGAGCTCACCGTCGTGGATCCAGCGCTTCCGGCGACCGGCGCAACCGGGCTGGGCTCCACCCGGAGCGCCCTCCTGGGCGCCGCCATCGGGTTCGTCGCGGTCGTCGCCCTGGCGTTCCTCGTTGACAACCTGCGGTCACGAGAGGACGACGTCTAGCCAGATCTCGGGCGTTCACCCAAAGGACTCGCTGCGTCGTCGGCGGCGGGCCAGGACGATCGGAGTCAGTCGCGGCTCCTCCTTCTCGGCCTCCGGGCGACTGCGCGAACGTTTCGCCGCGGCATGGAGCCCTGCTGCCAAGCCAAGGAGGAGCCAGAGCTCCTTCCGTCGGTCGAGATCGAGAAACATTCCGGCGATCAAGAGGGATGCAAGACCCGCTTGAAGGGTCAGCGCTGCTGAGCTGGTGCTGGCGGCCCTGCTGAGTGGCAGGATGAATGCCGCCAAGGCCGCCAGCCCCACGATGCCCAGTTCGCCCAGGGTCCCGAGCACGAGGTTGTGGGGACCGCGGCCCGGGCTGAGCCCAGCCTCGACGTCGGTCTCCCGAATCCGCTCCCCTGTGAACGCCTCCGGGAAGTTGCCGTAGCCGACGCCGGTCAATGGCTCGTCCGCCCAGATGCTCACGCCGACCGACCAGAGGTCGGTGCGCCCGGCGCCCCCCGACGAGAGTGCGGTCTCGGAGCGCTGGACGACCGCTTCACCGACGCCCGGAAGCTGCAGGGCCAGTGCGATGCCGAGCGCCGTGAGCCCGATCATCCGAAGCCGAGCCGGCCCCTGGAGGCGCGGGAGCACGAGCAATCCGAGCACGACGATGATGCTGACCCAGGCGCCGCGCGTCCCGGAGAGGAGGATCGCGACCAGCGTTATCGCCGCGATCGCACCGTTGAGCAGGACCCAACGCCGATCGACGAGCTCATGGAGAGCGAACACCAACGCGGGCAGGAGGATGGCGGCGAACTGGGCGACATCCTGATCCGCGAATGCGGAGACCCTGTCCTGCACGGTGACACCACCCCCGACATACGAAGCGATGGCGAGCGCGCCGGTGAGGCCCGCGGCGACGGAGTAGGTGAGGAGCAGCGGCCGCACCAACGTCGGTTGCCTCGAAACCGCATCCGCGATGAGCACTGTGATCGCGAAGAGCTGGACGAAGGTCGGCAGCTGCCGCATCGTCACGCCGGGCTCGAGGGCCCAGACGAGGCTCAGGAGCACCCACCCCGCGAAGAGCCACCCCGGAACCGGCATTGCCCCAAGGCGCAGCCGCCCCAGTCGCGGAACGGCGTAGGCGACGGCGAACGCCAGGCCTGCGAAGCGGCCCAACGGGCCGAAGCCTTCAACGAAGAGCGCCTCGTCGAGCGGAATGAGTGCAGCGAATGCGAACAGTGGCAGGAGCGGGTAGCGGAGGCTCAGGAGCACGAAGCAACCAGCGGCCACCACGGACGCGACCTGAGTCATGAGCGAGAGCCGCGCCGCCAGTCCGACCGCGGCGACGGTCGTGATGACGGCGATCCAACCCAGCAGAACAACCCGACCATCCGGCGATGCCGATCCGGCCGCCGTCGCCGGCGAGGCGAGCTGATGACGTGACAGCCGCAGGAGGTGCACCGCGCCACTCTAGCGGGCCGGTGTCCTGACCCTGGCTGGCCCGCGATCGAGCTCACTGGTTTGAGGACGACGAGTCGCGCAGCGTAGGCTTGATCCCGATGAACAACCAGATCATCCCGTGAGCCGCGACCGAACAGCGCGAAGCCGTCGACGCACCGGAGCCGGATGACGGAGGTCCTGTGGATCTCGGGCTACCCAACGCCCGCCGAGCCGATCGCTGGCATCTTCTTTCGGACGCAGGCACGAGCACTGGTCCGGCAAGGAGTGGATCTCACGGTGATGGCTCCGCTGCCGGCGGCTCCATGGCCCCTGCCCCTCCTGCGGCGGCAGTGGGCAGGCTACGCGCAGGCGCCGCGCCACGAGGTGGATGAGGGAGTGGACGTCCGCCGCATCAGGTACCCAAATGTTCCCGGGCAACCGCACTGGGCCATCCCTGACCGGTTCATGGCGGCGTCTGCATGGCGCGATCGCGGGTCGTGGCGCGGGGCCCGGCTGGTCCACGGCCACTATGCGCTCCAGGGCCTGGCAGCGTGGCGACTGGCCCGTCGCGCCCGGATCCCACTTGCGCTCACGTTCCACGGCGATGACATGAATACGTGGCCCGACGATCATCCCAGGCGGCGAGATGAGCTCCGCGCCGCTGTTCGCGATGCGGCCCTCGTGATCGGGGTGAGCTCGGCACTCGTCGATCGGATCCGCGATTTTGCCGGGGTCGAGGCGCTGCACCTTCCCCTGGGCGTGGATCCCGACGAGCTGGCGGCCGTCCGCCCGCGCACCGAGGCTCGGGCCGGCCTGCAAATCAGCGATGACCAGGTCGTGGTCCTGTTCGTCGGCTTCCTGTATCAGGCAAAGGGCGTCCGCGAGGTCGCAACGGCCCTTCTTCGCCTGGGACCACCGTTTCGCGGCGTCTTCATCGGGGCAGGAGCGGAGCTGGGATTCGGGTCCGGCGAGCGTGGGGGGCCTGAGACCCTCGACTATCGCGGGCAGCAACCGCACGATGTCGCGCTCGAATGGATGTCCGCAGCCGACGTCCTGGTCCTGCCCTCATACGGCGAGGGCCTGCCGACGGTCCTCGTGGAGGCCGGGTTTCTCGGCCTGCCCGTCATCGCCAGCCGCGTGGGCGGGATTCCCGACCTGCTCGGTGGCGGAGAGAGGGGCACGCTTCTCCCGGACATCTCGGGCGATTCGGTCACGGCGGCCCTGACGTCGTTCGTGGCGGATCGCGGTCGTGCGAGAGCGCGCGCCGAGAAGCTGAGGACCTACGTCCGCGAGCGCTACGACGTCAACCGCAACGCAGCCGCCCTCCTGGGGCACTACCGTGCGATCACGCCAGCGCTCATCGGTCCCACACGGGTACCTGGCGACACCGGCCACGGTGAGACGGATCCGAAATGACGGCTCGCATGCGGATCGGGATGGTGGCCTACGGCGACCTCACCCTCGACAGTCGCGTGCAGCGCGAAGCAAGGTCGCTGGCGGAGGCAGGCCACGAGGTGACGTTGTATTGCCTTGCCGCCGGGGCCGAGACCGCCGCCGCGGTTGGACCGGGGGTCACCATGGTGGTCCGCGAGCCCCCTCCCGGAGGGGTGATTCCCGGCACGCCGAGCCCCTTCCGCGATCGGCGGCGAAGGGCGCTCCCCCAACGCGTGGCCGCTCGGGTCGGCTGGCTCGTGGCGTACGCCCGCCAGGTCCGATCATGGGGCCGAGGGGTCGTCTCCGTCGCCCCGGCATTCGACGTGTGGCACCTGCACGATTTCACGGGCCTCATCGCCGTCGCGCCAGCCCTTGGGCCCGATGCCCGGATCGTCTACGACGTCCACGATCTGTTCGTCGAAACGGGTTCGGCGAGTCAATTGCCGAAGTTCGCTCGTCGGTTGCTAACTTGGTATGAGCGCCACCTTACCGCTCGCGTGGAGCTGGCCGTGGCGGTGAACGCTGGTCTCGGCGAGATCTTCGCGCGTCGCTGTCGGCCGCGTCGAATGATCGTGGTCCACAACTGTCCGCCCCGGCATGCGCCGCCTGCGTCCGATCCACGTCCGGACCTCCTTCGGCAGGCCGCCCAGATCGATGCCGAAGCGTCGGTCATCCTGTATCACGGCATGCTCGGCGCCCAGCGCGGCCTCGAGATGCTGTGTGAGGCGATGCTCCAACCGGGTCTCGAGCGCGCCCACCTGGCGCTCCTCGGGTTCGGCGATCTGATCGACGACCTCCGCGCGCGGGCCGCCGACCCACGGTTTGCCGGACGTATCCACGTGCTGGATGCCGTCCCGCCCACGGAGCTCCTGTCCTGGGTTGCCTCGGCCGATGTTGGTGCGATGGCGCTCCCCAACGCAACGATCAATCTCTACATCTCGACGCCGAACAAGCTGTTCGAGTGCCTCGCCGTGGGGACGCCCGTCGTGGTCAGCGATTTCCCGGCTGTGCGCGCGATCGTGGGAGGCGATCCCGATGGCCCCCTCGGCGCCGTCTGCGATCCATCGGACGTCTCGGACATCGCCCGGGCAATCGTCAGCCTCTTGACCCAGTCTGACGAAGCGCGAGCGGACCTTCGGCGCAGGTGCATCAAGGCGGCCTACGAGCGATGGAATTGGGAAGCGGAAGCGGGCCGGCTGGTCGCAGCGTACGAAGAGCTCGGAGCGGACGGATCCTCAGTGAGCACCCGTGACTGACGGGACTGCCGTTGCCTCGGACCCGCCACGGAGGGGAGCGGCTCAGAGGGTGAGCTTGGTGACGCCGTTGTGGATCCGCAATCGATCTGGCAGGCGCATCGCGAGCTCCACCACCCAGTCGCCGGGTCGATTCAAATGCGCCCGTCGGTGACGACCCCGGACCAGCCGGCACTGACAGGGCGGAGCAGCGCCGATCAGCTGGAGCCGACGCGCATCTTGCTCAGCAGCCAGCGACGTTCCAGTCGCGCTCGTTGGCGGCCGGTGATGGTTACCGGGCCGCCGGGCCCCTTCAGGTGATCCAGGAGTGGCGTCACTGGGACGAACCAGCCGTTCCGGGCCGCCAGCCGGCGGATCAGTGCCTCGAACCGGGGGTTCAGCCGGCCGTCCTCGACGAAGCCGGACGCGAAGTGCGTGTACATGATGCAGGCGCCTCCTTCGGCCTCCAGGCGGTCCTGGTTGGCCTCCGAGAGGCAGGCATTGAAGGCGGTGACGTCCGCGCCCTCCGATGAAGCGAACCAGGCCTTCACGTAGGGTCGCTTCGGGTCGTGGTATGGCATCTGCGGGCATGCCGCGAGCGTGTCCACGTCTGCGTAGGTGAAGTTCCGAACGTACGCCACCTCGTCACGGCACAGATCGCCCCAGAACAAGGGGTCGCCTTCGATGTGGCCGCGGAAGACTCCCCGCCAGCGGAACCGCGTCATCGCGTGGTAGGCGAGGCGGTAGATGCCCGTGACCCGTTCAGGCCCCCAGTAGATCGATTCCTCGCAGAAGGCGTGGTTTGCGAGTGCCGCGGGCGGGTGGCCGTAGATCTCGCGAAACCGCTCCAGCGACCGCGCAACCTGCTCGCGGGGCGACGTCAAGGAGGTTGCGCCGTGCGATCCGATCTCGAAACCCTGATCTCGCAGCGCGAGCGTCCAGTCGCGATAGTCGGCGTCGTCGCAGGTCGTCCCGCCGATGTCAGGCTCGCCCTGCGCCTCGATTGCCCACACGGACTTCGTGGTGCGGATGCCCAGCTCGGCAAGGAGCTCGTAGACCGGCTTGACGTTCGCGATCGTGGCGTTGTCGGTGTCGTCGAAGACGGTGAAGGCGAACGCACGCCCATCGGGCCAGGTGACGCGCGGTCTGCTCACACAGCCTCACTTCGGGACGGCGACAGGACGGGTGCCGTCGCGAGACCGGACATCCGGCGCGCCAACCGGCAGGAGCCCGACGGCGATCGTTGACGTGCCATCGGCATTTCCGCAGTCCAGCATACGGCGACGGGCGCCATGGGGATCGGCACGCAAGCCGGAGGTCCGCTGTCGCGACGCCTAGCGTCTCCGGGTCGGGGCCGATCTGGCCAACGCGTTCGAGAGCCAGCCGAAGGCAGCTCCCAACACGAGTCCTGTCAGGTTGTCCGTGACATCGGCGCTTTCACAGCCTCGAGCAAGCGGCGGAGCCAAGAGCTGCACGGCCTCGATGATCAACGGCAACATCGCCGCGGCCCCCAGCAGTCGCCATGACTTCAGGGGTGCGAAGGTGAGGGCCGCGCCGAGCGGGGCAAACAGCAGGATGTTGAGGCTCGAATTGTTGAGCCAGAACAGATCACGGATGGGAGCGAACCCGAGGCGACTGAGGTCACACGGAATGGGTGTCGCGCCGAGGTTGGGGAAGCCGCGCAGTGGCGTCAGCGTCGCTGCGACGATTGCACCCAACGAGATCAGGATGACGGCGGCATGGACCGGGTGAATACGCAGGCGATGGCCGACGCCTCGTGACGCGAAGCCCGAGATCAGGATCGTGACCGCCAGACCGGGCAGGAACCACGGTACCTCGCCGGGTGCGGACGTGGTCATCGACCGAAACGGTCGGGTTGATCGATCGCCTGTGCCATCCCTACGATGCCGACGAGGCCTCCATCGCCGCCCGCCACGTGTCGGCGCCAGGCGCATCGGGTCCTGTCGGCCAGTGCATCCGAACCCACGCCTCGGTAATGAAGAGCCGCCACAACTGGCCCGACGCCAGATGGCCGTGACGTCCGCGGGCAAGGACTCGCTCGACTTCGCTCGTCGTGATCCAGCCGCGCCGCACCGCTTCGCCATCCACGACCAGCTGGCGCACCTCGTCCATGCCGGCATGCAGCCACGCTGCCTGGGGGGCGACGAAGCCCATCTTGTCGCGACGCCGCAGGATGTCCGACGGGACCCGCCCTTCCATCGCCCGCCGCAGCGCCACCTTCATCACGCCGCGCTCGATCCGGAGGCGATCGGGCAGGGCGACCGAGTACTCCACGAGCCGATAGTCGAGGAATGGGACGCGCGCCTCCAAGCCGAAGGCCATGCTGTTGCGATCTTCATAGCGGAGGAGGGTCGGCAGGGAGTCTCTGGAGGTGGCGGCCCAGAGGTGCCGAGCCAGGAGGGTTCCCCGCACGTCAACGTCGACCGACGAATTGTCGAGGTCCGTGAGCGACGGTCCGGGCCTGATGCCGAAACGGCCACCCGACAGCGCTCGGACGGTTTCGAACGCAGGGGGCATGAAGCCGCGGGCAGCAGCCGCGACCGTCCACGGGGCGGTGGTGGCGCCACGCGCGATCTGCGCCTTGAGCTCACGAGCGGCCGCGAGGAGTCGCCCGCTTCGCAGTAGGCCGCCCACACGGAAGCCCTGCATCAGGGAATACCCCCCGAGCAGCTCATCGGCGCCCTGCCCATCGAGGAGGACCTTGAGCCCCGCCTCGTGCGCAGCTGCCATCACCGCGAACTGCGCGTTGATGGAGGCGCCGCCGTACGGCTCTCCCTGGGCCACCAGGACCGGGATCACGGACGCCAGAAAGCGCGCGGGATGTGGCTCGGCGAACCGCAGGCCGAGGCCACTCTTCTCGGCGACCTGAATGGCGAAGCGCGACTCGTCGATTCCCTGGTCCGGAAAGCGCGCGTGGAACGCCATCCGCGGGGCTTGCTCGTGCGGACGTCGCGTCTGCTCGGCGGCGAGCAGCTCGGCCACGGTCGTCACGATCGACGAGGAGTCGAGTCCGCCCGAGAGGCACGTGCCAAGCGGCACGTCTGATCGAAGACGGAGGCGAACCGAGTCGTCGAAGAGGTCGCGATACCCGTCGATTCGGCGCTGGTCGTCCTTGCGCGTCGAAGCGCTGGCCGGCCGGTCGTCGCTCGCCATCTCGGGCGTCGCCCAATACCGGCCCTGCTGCACCGCACCGTCTTCGATGACGAGGAAGTGTCCCGGCGCCAGCGGCGCGATGCCCTCGAAGAACGTCGCATCGAGGTGATCCGAATCCCCCCGAACGAGAAAATCCCGCATCGCGATCAGGCTGGGCTCGGATCGCCAGCCGTCAGATTCGTCGATCGGGAACCCGGCAACGAGCGCGCGCGGCTCGCTCGCGAAGGCGAGCGACCGGCTGGTCCGTCGAAGGTACATGGGCTTCACGCCCATCCGGTCCCGGGCGAGGATGAGTCGTCGCTTGGGTGCGTCCCACAGGGCAAAGGCGAACATCCCGTTGAACCGACGAATGGCGTCGACACCCCAGACCCGGTAGGCCGCGAGCATGACCTCGGTGTCGGTGTCAGTCGTGAGAACCTCACCCTTGGTCCGGAGCTCGTCGCCGAGTTCCAGGTAGTTGTAGACCTCCCCGTTGTGAATCAGCCAGCAGCCGTGCCGTTCCATCGGCTGGTCACCGGCGGGCGTGGGGTCGAGAATGCTGAGTCGAAGGTGGCCCAGCCCGACAGGACCGTCGGTTCGGATGGCGTGACCATCAGGCCCCCGATGGAGAATCGCGTCGACCATCCGCTGGAGTGGCTCCGGCGAGGTCGGGGCACCGTCGAGGCGGACGATCCCGGCAATGCCGCACATCAGCGCCAGCCCCTGGTCGTGGCGGGACGTTCCGGGGGCGTCATGGCGTGACCTGGTTGTCTCGAGCCGTGACGTCCGTGCTCGTTCCCAGCGCGTCGTGGACGACCGCGTCGGCCTCCCAGCCGATGACGACATTGCTCGTGATCGTCACTCGGTCTGCAGATTGGATGATCACGACGATGCCGGACCGAGGAACCGCGAGCGGCTCTTCGAACCGGTTGCCCGTGACGACGATGTCGGCCGAGCGATGTCCGTCGGCGTCGGTGGTGATGACGATCGGCCGTGCGACGCGTCGCGTCGTGTTTCCCTCGAACGAAATGCGGAGTCCAGCGTGGGTATCGAGCCCCTCCCACGTTGGGACATCCTCGATGAGATTGCCGCGAACGACGACGTCGGTCGACGGTGGCTCGGCGTCGAGCGACCCTGACCCGCGGGTGATCGCGATCCCGTATGCGTTCTCGCTGTTCGCCTCGGACCCTCGCACCCCAATTCTCCGCACGACGTTCCCGACGATGCGCCCGCCGGCTGCAGACAGGGTCATGATCCCGCCGTACACCACATCTTCCACGATGTTGTCGGCGACCGTGACGTCGTGGGCGTGCTCGAGCCAGATGCCCGCGTTCCCGAGCGACCGAAAACTGCCATTGCGGATCGTCAGGCGTTGAATTGGGCGGTTTGCGGTCCCTGGTGCCAGCACGCCAATCTCATCGGACGAGAACGAGTCCGCCTGTGGTCCGGCGATGGCGACGCCGTCGATCGTGACGTCGTCTGCGAGCACGGTGAGGCCCGGGGCTCCCGGCGGCACCCGAATCGTGCCGCCGATCAGCGTGATCCCTCGGTCCAGGGTCGCCCCCAGCGCGAAACCGCATCCAGACACGTCCAGCCGGCCACCCGCGTCGGTGGCGTCGATGAGCGCCTGGAGTTCGCCGCAGGACCGCAGGGTCGTGGGCTCGGCCAATCGGACCGGCGACCCCGGCGGGGAAGATGGGCCAGGGTCAGCTTCGCGGGAGGAGCTCGAGCCGAGACTCGCCGCTGTGACCAGAACCGCTGCCGTGACGACGAGGCAACACGCGAATGCAGCGACCCGGAACGCTGCGGCGGGAACGGGCATGCGCCTCCTCGCGAGCGAGCGCGGTGCTTCTTGGCCGTCTGACGGGCGGGGCCCGCCCGCAAAGGCGATACCGCCTGCGCCCGGGGTGGGCTCGAGGGGCGTGGCCCTAGGTAGCAGGCCACGCCGATGGGCCTGACGAACATGGTATGCGACTACGGATCAGGGCAGTCCGGCTCCGCCTTGCGTACCAGTCCCTGAGGACGCTGCTCCGCTCGGTCGACGAGCTCGCCTCAGGTCGGGTTGGTCACGGTCGAGTTGGAGAAGTTGTTCGGACCGCCCTGCAGGTCGATGTGGTTGCCGCGAGGCCAACCGTCGAAGATGTTCCCGCTCCCCGACACCCGACGGGCATCGCTGTGCACCGTGATCGCGACTTGGTTGAATGGGTAGGTGTGGAGCACGTCGGGACGGCGGGTCGGGGAGTCCATCCGGTTCCGGCTCACGACGATGTCCTGCGGGGGGCCGTTTGCGGAACCAATGATCCGGATCGCCCGGTTCGTCCGATGGATGACGTTGTCGGTGATGGTCAGGCGACGCCCGCCGTGGGTGTCGATCCCCTCCCAGGTCGGGACGTTGTCGATGACATTGCCATCGACGAGGACGTCGCTTGTCGGGGCGCCGCCGGTATCGGTGAGGGCGATTCCGTAGGCGTTCATGGAGGCGTCCCAGCCGGTCACCCCGATGTTCTTGATCGTCGAACCGGTGATCGACCCTCCCGAGACGGAGATGAACATGATGCCGGCGTAGACGAAGCCGGTAACGGTGACCCGCTTGATGGCGACATCGTGGACGTCTGTCGCCCAGATGCCTCCATACGCGGTCCCGTTGCCGACGAGCTTCATCCCGTCGATCGTCACGCCGGACCCGCGGATCGACAGACCGGTGTCGCCCGAACGTACGTTCAGGGTGCCGCCGCTGATGCGCATGGCACGGGTGATCCGTGCCGATCCGCTGAAGGAACAGCCGGTGATGTCAAGCTCGGAGCCGGTCGGAGTGTCGTCGATGGCGGCCTGGAGCGACGATCGGCAGTCGGGTTCGGGCGTGGGATCCGGCTTCGGCGTCGGATCGGGCGTGGGATCCGGCTTCGGCGTCGGATCGGGCGTCGGATCGGGCTTCGGCGTCGGATCGCGCGTGGGATCCGGCTTCGGCGTCGGATCGGCCGTCGGATCGGGCTTCGGCGTCGGATCGGCCGGCTTTGGCGTGGGATCGGCCGGCTTGGGCGTGGGATCGGCCGGCTTGGGCGTGGGATCGGGGCCCGGGTCTGCAGGCGGAGCTTCCGCGACGACCGTGACCGTCACCGATGCGAGGACCTGGCTCGTTGCCGACGAGAGCAACGACGCTCGGTTCGTCCGCCCTGAGCCCATGGCGATCGCTGCCAGCACGTGTTCCGTCGGACCCGCCGACGCCGGGATCGTCACCCGCGCCTGGAAGGATCCGCGACCATCCGTCTTGACCTTCGGCATCCGGGTGGCGGACGCGTCCCAGGTCAGCTGCAGCCACGTGCGGCTCGCGAGGTCCGAACCGATGACGGCGATGGTGCCGCCCGGGACCGCGCGACCCGTGATCGTAAGGCTCGCCTCGCTCGCACTCACGGCCAGGTATGGCAGAACCAGAAGCGGAACCAGGAGAAGGATCGGAATCGTTGCGATGATGTCGCCGAGGTTTCGGCGGCGGGGCAGCCGCCGTCGGGGTGCTGGGCGTTCGTCGACCCAGCGCGTTCCATCCCAGAACATGTACACCGTCCATTCGGCAACCCGGCTGACTCGGTGAGCCCCGTGGCTTTGCGGCCCCGCCTCGCGACGGGTGTGCTATTTCGTGGATCGCTTGGACTCTAGGCTGCCGACTCTGACACGCGGGGACCCGCTGGGCCAGCCACGCAATGGTCCGCACACGTGCCCCGTACCCATCGGTGTGCGCCCTGACAACACCGCTGCGATCAGGGCCTATCGGTGTGGTTTCGGAGCCGCCCCCGCCGGGACTTCAGTCCTGCGGCCGCGCCAGAACGTGGGCCTCGATACGGTCGTACAGGTCGAGGAGACCGGCAACCTCGTGGTCCCAGTTCCAACGACCCCGGGCCGCTTCACGGCAGCGTTCGCGGAGCGCTCGTGCCGCTGTCGGACAAAGGCTCAGGATCGCGGAGATCGCCGTCGCCATCGATGTCAGTCCGGATCCGCTCGACGGCGTCGGCAAACGTGGCCCCGAGATCGTCAAGGTTGTGATGCTCTTCGACGTACCGCCGGCCTGCAACGCCCATGGCCGTCCGGGTCTGGGCGCCCAGCGTCGCCAGTGAAAGGAGCGCGGCAGCAATGCTCTCGGGATCGTCCGGGCGTGCCGTGATGCCGGCCCCGGTCGACGACACCGGGTCATAGGCGCTCTCGCAGGCGAAGACGACCGGGCGCCCGACGGCCATGTATTCGAAGAGCTTGTTGAAGCTGATCCCGTATCGGTAGACCGGGTTGTTCGTGGCGTGCACGACGGTGCCGTCCATTGCCCGGAGCAGGGCCGGCACGAACCGCTTCGGAACCGCCTCGCCGAACGCGACGGCGGGAACCTCGTTCGCGAGGTGTTCAAGCTCGTTTCGCTCAGGCCCATCGCCCACGAGGATCAGCCCGATCCGGCCCGGCGCGCGTTCCTCGGCGATGGCCACGGCCCGAACGAGCACGTCCAACCGGTTCACTCGACCGAACGTGCCCGTGTACCCGAGGACGAATCGACCAGCCGCCTGGAGGCTCCGGATCCTCCGAAGCGAGCGCTGTACGACCTCCGGGGCGAGCTGGTCCTCGCCGCCGTTCGCGGAGAACTCGGTCAGGTCCACACTGTTCGGGAGGTACACGACATGGTCGGCAGGCAATCCCTGCTCGGTCAGATAGCGCTGCATCCCCGGGAGCAACGCGAGAACGACCTTCGCTCGTCGCACCAGGAATGCCTCGATCGCCCTGAGCAGGCGCTCACCCGGGGATCCGACTCGCATCTCACCGAGATCGACGAGCGTCTGGGGCCAGAGATCGCGGATCTCCAGCATGAAGCTGGCACGGCGAAGCCGGGACGCCAGCCACGCCCCGAACGCCGCAAATGGATGGACGGTCGATCCGACCACGACATCGGGACGGGCAACACGCGCCTGCACGACGAGGAAGGCGGCAAGGAAGGACAGCATGTTGATCATCCGGCGCCACGTATTGCCGCGATAGGGCGTGGTCCGGAGCCACACGAACTGGACTCCGTCGAACGTGCCCCTGCGATACAGGTCTGTCCGGCCGAGGCGTTCTTCGCGGCCCGTTACGTGATTGAGCCCCGCGGCGAAGATCGTGACGTCGTGGCCCCGAGCGACGAGCCTCCGTCCCAGGTCGAAGTTTCGCGAACCCGCCGCCGCGCCGCGGTCGGGCGCGACCGCATAGTGATTGATGATCCACACGTGCAACCGGCGCGGCGCTGCTTCACGCAGTGGGTCATCCATTGGTCGCGGATCATATCCGCGCCTCTCCGGGCGGCTCTGTCGATCGCCCCGAGAACCACGCCGTGGTGCGGGCAATTCCCTGGGCAAGTGGCACCTGGGCACTGAAGCCAAGGACCTGTCGAGCCAGCGAGACGTCCGCCCGGGACACGCTCACGTCGCCGGCGCGTGGCTCGCCGAAGTTCGGGTCGGGCCGAGTCCCGGTCGCTGCTCCGATGGCCTCGAGGAGGTCCAGCAGGGTCGTCGAGATCCCGCTCGCCACGTTGCACGTGGCGCCCGATGGCGTGGACTGACTTGCCGCGAGGACGTTCGCTTCGACCACATCGTCGACGTGGACAAAGTCACGCGTGATCTCGCCTGAGCCATTGATCGTCGGCCGCTGCCCGCCCAGGACGGCTGTGATGAATCGCGGGACCACGGCCGAGTATTCCGATGCCGGGTCCTGTCCCGGACCGTACACATTGAAGTAACGCAACGCGATCGTCGATACGCCATGGAGCTCGCCGAGGGCGTGGACGTAGTGCTCGCCGGCGAGCTTGCCGACGCCGTACGGCGACCGCGGTTCAAGCCGCTGGCGCTCGTCGCACGGGATCTCGCCTGTGATGCCATAGACCGCCGACGAGCTCGCAAACACGACCCGCGAGACGCCATTCCGAGCGGCTGCGAGCACGACTTCGATCGTGCCATCCACGTTGACGTGATTCGTCAGCTGCGGCTCGGCGATCGATCTCGCAACTGAGGCGATCGCGGCCTCGTGGAACACGACCTCGCTGCCTGCCATCGCCCTGTCCAGCGCCGCAGGGTCGAGGACGCTTCCAACGGTCACCGATGCGCGGTCGGCAAGGGAGCTCAGGCGGGCGGGATCACCGGTCGAGAGGTCGTCCAGGACGCTCACCTGATGATCTCGGTCGAGCAGACCCGCGACCAGATGATGTCCGATGAAGCCTGCACCACCCGTGACCGTTGTCCTCACGTTGCGTCCCTTTGGCGCGAGCCGGCGTTGGTGAACTCGAAGCCGAAGCGGCCCTTGATGCACAGGTGACCCTCGGTCACGGTCGAGTCCATCGGCGAGGTCACCTTCACGATCTGGTTGTCCTGGACGTGCAGGTCGACCGCGCAGCCCACGCCGCAGTACGGGCAGATCGTCGAGGTGGTCGTCTGGGCCGACTCGTCCCACGTGCCCGCCGCGCGCATGTCGAACTCGGTCTTGAACATCAGCGCGCCCGTCGGGCAGACCCCGATGCAGTTGCCGCAGTAGACGCAGGCCGAGTCCGGTAGCGGCGCGTCCCACTCCGTGGAGATTCGCGCATCGAAGCCGCGCCCAGCGACGGCGATCGCGAAGGTGTTCTGGGCGTCCTCGCCGCACGCCTCGACGCACTTGTAGCAAAGGATGCACTTCGAGTAATCGCGCACATAGAGGTTGTTGTCGACCTTGACCGGCTGCTCGACGGTGGCGGCCAGGGCCGCCTCGTCGCCGCGAGGGGAGTGGTGATGCCCCGGCTCCCGATCGTCTCGCTCGTGGGCGCCGGCGCCGGCCGCCGGCGGCCCGAACCGGCCCGGGTCGGCGCCATACCGCTCGCGATAGGCGGCGGCCGAGCCGTCGGGCACCTGCGGACCGGCGAGCGAGACATCGACCGACGAGCCCAGGAACTCCAGGACGACCTTCCGGGAGAGCTTCACGCGCTCGGACTCGGTCTCGACCTCCATGCCTTCCTCGACTTTGCGGGAACAGGCCGGCGCGAGCACCCGCGCGCCCTTGACCTCCACCACGCACACGCGGCAGACGTTTACGGGGGTGAGATTCTCGAGGAAGCAGAGGGTCGGGATGTCGAGGCCCTGGGCCCGGCAGGCGTCGAGGATCGTCGAGCCGGCGGGGACCGAGACCTCCGCGCCGTCGACCTGGAGCGAGACGCGGGGCGGCAGCTCGACCGGTGGTGCCTCGGGGATGCGCGAGGCGCGCGCCGGTGGCGTGGTGTAGACGATGCCGGGCGCGGGCGGGTCGAGGGTCGCCGCCGCGGAGCCGTGGGCGGGCCCCTCGTGCGGTCCCGGGTCGGAGGCGGCCTCCGGTGCGCCGCTCGGCCGGACGGGATCGCGGTCGCTCACAGCGCCACCAGCTCGGGCTGTCGCATGACCGATTCGATCGCCGAGGATGCCGTCTGGCCGAGCCCGCAGATCGAGGCGTCCCGCATGGCCTGCCCGATCTCCGCGAGGAGGTGCAGCTCGTCCTCGCGCGACCGCACCTCGACGCGATCCGCGAGCCGCGCGAGCAGCTCCTCCTGCCGGACCGTCCCGACGCGACAGGGCACGCATTGCCCGCACGACTCGTCGCGGAAGAACGCGGCGATCCGGCGAAGCGTGCCGACCAGGTCGGCGGTCTCGTCGAACACCATCACCACGCCAGAGCCGAGGGTCGCGCCGATCGCGCGGGTGCCCTCGAACGTCAGCGGCGTGTCCAGCACATCCGGACCGACGAACACGCCAGCCGCGCCGCCGAGCAGGATCGCCCGGATCGAGCGGTTGCCGGGGACGCCGCCCCCGAGCTCGAGCAGCTCGCGGATCGTGGCGCCGAACGTCACCTCGTAGACACCCGGCCGAGCGACACTGCCCGAGAGGCAGAAGAGCTTCGGCCCGGTCGAGCCCTCGGTGCCGACCGCCGCGAACTTCGCCCCGCCGCCGGGGCCGTCCTCGAGGATGGCGAGGACGTTGACGAGGGTCTCGACGTTGTTGACCGCCGTCGGCTTGCCGAACAGCCCGACCTCGACCGGGAACGGCGGCTTGTTGCGCGGCTCGCCGCGCTTGCCCTCGATGGACTCGAAGAGCGCCGTCTCCTCGCCGCAGATGTAGGCGCCGGCGCCGCGCCGGAGCTCGATGTCGAACGCGAAGTCGCTGCCGACGACGGTTGGCCCGAGGTAGCCGGCGGCGCGCGCCGCCGCGATCGCCCCGAGGATCCGCGCTCTCCGCGAGCGGGTACTCGCCCCGGATGTACAGGTAGCCGATGGCCGAGCCGGCGGCGAAGCCCGCGATCGTCATCGACTCGATGACGGCGAACGGGTCGAGCTCCATCAGCACCCGGTTGCTGAAGGTGCCTGGCTCGGACTCGTCGGCGTTGCAGACGACGTAGTGCGGCTGTGCCGGCTGGCTCGCGACGGCGGACCACTTCCGTCCCGTCGGAAAAGCGGCGCCACCGCGACCGACGAGCTTCGATTCGGTGACCTCGCGGATCACCGCTTCCCTGCCCATCTCGAGCGCCTGGCGGAGCGCCAGGTAGCCGCGGTTCGCGAGGTAGTCGTCGAGGGAGGTCGGGTCGACGATGCCGGCGCGACGGAGCAGCTGGAGCTGTGGCTCGCCGGCCTGCGGCACGGAGGCGCGAGCGGCGTCGCGGGCCTCTGATGCCGGCCTTCGAGCGGTGCCGGACCCGGCGACACCGGCGACACCGGCGCTGCTCGCGACCCCGGCGCCCGTCGCGGCCTCGAGCCGCCCGACGATGCCGGCCGCGTCGATCGGCGCGATCGTCTCCCGGAGCGGCGTCTCGCCGGCGACCGTGAGCATCGCCGCCGGCGCCAGCTCGCACGCCCCCAGGCAGGGACTGCGGAGCCAGGTGACGCTCCCGTCGCGCGCCGGGTCCCCTGCGGGCCCGAGGGTCCTCGCAAGGTCGGCGACGACCTCCTCCGCGCCCGCGAGTCGGCACGCGATGTCGTCGCAGACGTGGGCGACCGCAGGCGGCCGTGCCTTCGTCGAGAGCAGCGCGTAGAACGTCGCGACCCCGTAGGCCTCCGCCGGTGGCACGGACAGGCGCCGGCACACGTAGTTCAACCCCGGCTGGGTGATCTGCCCGACGCGATCCTGCAGCGCGTGCAGCGCGGGAAGGAGGAGGTCGCGGCGGCTCCGGGCTTCGTGCCCGCCTCGCGATGTGTGCCCCTCTGAAGCGGCGTTGCGATCGCCACCTCGCCAGCCGGACTCCGGCGGCCCGAGGAGCGCGTCAACGGCAGCTCGCTCCGTCGGCGTCGCCAGCGGCCCGATGACATGGAGATCCATCGGCGCCGAGTGTAGGTCGCCTCCTGGGCCCGACGGCGCCGCTCAGGCGGAGACCGGCGCCGCCAGCTTCTCGATGCGGATCGCCGTGGCCTTGAACTCGGCGGTGCCGGACTTCGGGTCGGTCGCATCGATCGTGAGGATGTTCGTCTTGACGTCGTCCTGGAAATGCAGCGTCATGAACGTCAGCCCGGGCCGGAGGGATGGGTCCAGTCGAACCGGCACTTCGATCGAGCCGCGGCGTGAGGTCACGCGGACCCGCTCACCGTCCGCGAGCCCGTACGCGGCCGCGTCCTCCGGCGAGATGTCGAGCGACTCGCCGCGCCGCAGCGGCGACGTGTACCCGCCCGACTGGACGCCGGTGTTGTACGAGTCGAGGCGGCGGCCGGTCGTGAGCCGGATCGGGAAGTCCTCGGTCAGCTTGTCGACCGGCGGGTCGTGGTCGACCGCGCTGAACGGCGCCCGGAGCCCCGGCACCGGGTCCTCCCAGAGGCGCGAGTGCAGGAACAGCTCGCCGGGGTGCTGCTCGTCCCAGCACGGCCACTGGATGCCACCGAGCGCCTCGAGGCGGGCGTACGACATCCCACGATGGACCGGCGAGACCTGCCGGACCTCATCCCAGACCTTCTCGGCAGACGCCTCACCCCAGTCGGTGCCGAGCCGGCGCGCGATCTCGAAGATGATCCAGAGGTCGTCCTTTGCTTCGCCCGGCGGATCGAGCGCCCTCCGGACCCGCTGGACGCGCCGCTCCGAGTTCGTGACCGTGCCGTCCGACTCCGCCCATGCGGCCGCCGCCGGGAGCACCACGTCGGCGACCTCCGCGGTCGCGGTCATGAAGAGGTCCTGCACGACCATGAAGTCGAGGCTGCCGAGGCGCTTCTCGGTCAGGTGCCGGTCCGCCTCGGACTGCATCGGGTTCTCGCCGATCACGTAGAGCGCCGTCAGCTCCCGGCGGTCCATCGCCTCGAGCATTCCCGAGAGGTGCCAGCCGCGCCGTGCCGGGATGTCGCAGCCCCAGATCATCTCGCAGCGCTTCCGCAGGTCATCGTTCTCGACGTACTGGAACCCAGGGAGCCGGTCCGGGAGCGCGCCCATGTCGCCGCCCCCCTGGACGTTGTTCTGGCCTCGGAGCGGGTTGAGGCCGGAGCCGTACTTGCCGACGTGGCCGGTCAGGAGGCAGAGGTTGATGAGGGCCAGGACGTTGTCGACCGCGTTGTGGTGCTCGGTGATGCCGAGGGTCCAGCAGATCATCGCCTTGTCGGCCTGCGCGAACGCGTGCGCCAGCTCCTGGATCGCCGCCGCGGGGACGCCCGTCTCGCGCTGGGCGTACTCGAGGGTGTAGCTCTCGACGTGGGCCCGGTAGGCCTCGAAGTCGGACGTCGCACGGTCGATGAACTCGCGGTTCGCGAGGCCCGCATGGATGATCTCGCGCGCGATCGCGTTCGCCAGGGCGATGTCCGACCCGACGTCGAGGCCCAGCCAGGCGTCCGCCCACTCGGCCGAGCTCGTCCGGCGCGGGTCGACCGCGTACAGGCGTGCCCCGTTGTGCACGCCCTTGAGGAGGTGGTGGAAGAAGATCGGATGCGTCTCCCGGGCATTGCTGCCCCAGAGCACGATCAGGTCGGTCTCTTCAGCCTCGCGATATGAGCTGGTCCCACCGCCAGCACCGAAAACGGTCGCCAGACCGGCGACAGATGGTGCGTGTCAGGTGCGGTTGCAGCTGTCGATGTTGTTGCTGCCCAGGACCATCCGGGAGAGCTTCTGGGCCGCGTAGTTGACCTCGTTGGTCGCCTTGGAGCAGCTGAAGATCCCGACGGGCACGCGGGCCTCCGCCGGCCGGGGCCGGTCGAGTGCCGCGCGGAGCCCCGCGACGGTCCGGTCGAGCGCCTCGTCCCACGTCGCGGGACGGAGCTCGCCGCCCTTCGTGTCTCGCACGAGGGGCTGGGTCAGGCGAACGTACGACTTCGGCAAGGGTCCTCCGTGCCTCTGCGGGTTCGTCGATCGATCGATTGACCGATCACCGGCAGTGTACCGAGGGGCCTCGGGCGGCCTAGGCCCCGCGGGCGGCCCACGCGACCTCGAACGTCGAGATCGGGTCGTCGAAGCCCTTGAGGCGCAGCGAGCCGCGCTTCGTGAACCTGAAGCCCTTGCCGAGCGCGAGGCCCTGGACACCGTTCGATACGAGGATCGTGCCCGGTTTCGCGCGCTGGCAGAGCCGCGCCGCGAGCTGGACGGCGGCACCGAAGAGGTCGTCGCGCTCGGTGACGGGCTCACCCGCCGCGAGCCCGATGCGGACGTGCAGGCGGTCCGCGTTGTCGCCGGTTGCCGCCGCGACCTGGCGCTGGACCTCGACGGCCGTCCGGAGCGCCGCCACGACCGAGACGAACGACGCCATCACCCCGTCGCCGGTGTGCTTGACCTCCGAGCCGCCGTGCTTGGCGAGGGCGCGCTCGACGATCTGGTCATGGGACCGCAGGATCGCCATCGCCCGCGCGTCGCCGAGCTCCTGGGTGAGGTTGGTCGAGCCCGCGATGTCGGTGAAGAGGATCGTGCGGAACGCGGTCTCGACGTAGGGGACGCCGGGCTCGTGGTTGACCATCCCGCCCATGAATCGCTCGACCATCTGCTGGTCGACCTCGATCACCTCGGCCGGCACCAGGCCGTGCGACTCGCGATGGGCCGTCTGGACGGCGTTCACGTCGGGGCCGCTGGCGAGGCAGAAGGCGTGCTGTCGAACCTCGTCGAACCAGTAGTTCAGGAACTGGACGCCATAGCGGCCCTGGACCTCGAGGTCCTTCATGTGGGCGGCAGCGATGTCCGCCGCGGTGATCTTGTCGAACTCGTGGCGGTCCATGAACAGCGGCACCCCCGAAGGATGGCGCAACGCCGCCGGGCACGCCATATGTGTCTGACTCGGCCAATCGTGTCTGGCAGACACGAAAAGGTGTCACGCCCCCGCGCCGCCGCCGCGTTTCGTGTCGTGACGGCCGATCCGTGTGTGGCAGACACGAACTGCGCCGGAACGCGCCTGATTCCGGGTTTTCGCGCCTCGATTCGTGTTTGGCACGCACGAAACACCCTGCGGCAAGCTTCGATCACCTGATGGGGTCATCCTCAGGGCAATTTCGTGTCTCACAGACATGCCGCGCCGGAGCAACGAATTCCCCCGACCGACGGCCCGAACACGCAGCCGACCCTTGACGCCGCCGTTCGGGACCGTACGCTCGCGCCGTGACCGCTGAGGGAGCGCTCAACCAGGGCGCCATTGAGCCCACCGTCGAGGCCGACGATGGGCCGCTGTACTGCTACCGCCACCCCAAGAGCGAGACGTACGTTCGCTGCGGTCGCTGCGACCAGCCCATCTGCCCGAAGTGCGCCGTGCAGGGCCCGGTCGGGTTCCGCTGCCGCTCCTGCGGGCTCGTCAAGAGCGCGACGTTCTCTTCGTTCACGCCGCAGCAGCTGATCCTCGGAATCGGGACCTCGTTCGGTGGCGGCGCGCTCATTGGCTACCTCGGCGGGCAGATCGGGTTCTACTCGATCTTCCTGGCGTTCTTCGCCGGCGCGTTCATTGCCGAGGCATTCGTGCGGTTCGTCGGGCTGAAGCGGGGCCCGCTCCCGCGGATGATGCTCTACGGCGGGCTCTTGGCCGGCTTCGCTCTGGGTGCCGCCGTGCAGGTCACGACGTTCATGGGCTCGATCCCGGGGGACGTCGAGCTGCCTTTCGAGGTCTGGCTCCAGTCGATGCTGCCGTTCATCGCGATCGGCATCGGCGCCGCGATCGCGGGCGCGTACTCGAGGGTTCGCTGGTTCTAGCCCGCTGGACCGCGGCCGAGAGGCTCGCCGCACTGGCGTGGGAATCCTCCAATAGCCGCCCTCGGGCAGCTAACGCCGCCGTCGGGCACCTAACGCCGCCGTCGGCCCGCCAATCGAGTGCCGTCACCGAATCCGGCCATCCGCCGCGGGCCTTCTGAGCGTGGCGTGGCGATCCTTCGATCGAGGCGCAACCCGCGGCGGCCTCGCTTGGGTGTTAGGTGTCCGGGGATGACCGTTGGCGGAAATCGCGGTCTCCAACTCGCCGCCGGCGGAGCTCTCGCTCCAGCATCGGCCTCTCCGAGCAATGGCCCAAACCGGATCGGCTCAGCTCGTGACCGAGGTCGCGGCGCGGCGGGCGGTGATGTTCAGCCGAACGTAGTCGAGCGTCAGCTCCGGCATCCGCGTTGCGACGGCCTTGATGAACGGCTCGCGAGCCTCGGCCGGGAGCTCGTCGAGGAAGGTCCGAAGGCAGACGGTCTCGAGGAATGCCTCGAACTGGGCCGGCGTGTCGAATGGTGTCGGGGCCTCGGACAGCCAGGTCTCGATGCGGTCAAAGCCGAATTGCTCGAGCCGGTCGCGCGTCGCCTCGGCGGTCTGGAAGTTGTGGACGCGGTGGAACCCCGGATGGACCTCGATCGCGATTCGCAGCAGGGTGGCCACGTTGCCGAACCCGCCGCACTGCGCGACGAGCCAGCCGCCCGGGCGGAGCATGGCGGCGAGATTCGCGAAGAGCGCGTCGTGGTCCAGCACCCAGTGGAAGGTCGCGGTCGAAAGCACCGCATCGACCGGTTCGTCGATCGGGAGCGGCTGCTCGAGGTCAGCGTGGACGTACGTCACCTGGTCGCCGAATCTCGCCAGCCGCTCGCGAGCCTGCTCGAGCATCGAGGCCGACGCATCCAGCGCGACGACACGCCCCCGCGGCAATCGAGCGAGCAGGAGCTCGGTGACCCGGCCCGTGCCGCAGCCCGCGTCGAGGACCGTTTCGTCGCCCCGGAGCGGCAGCCGCGCCAGGACCTCGGCGCCCCACCGCGCCTGCGGGTCGGCGACCTTGTCGTACGAGGACGCGTTCCAGTCGCCCGACGCCACCATACGACTACTCGTTGACGGTCACGCGGACGGTCGCCCGGATCTGGTGCGGGAGCCCGGAGCACGACCGGCCGTCGATGAACCCGGCCACCGCCGTGATGTCCCAGGTGCCGGCCGGTAGGTGGATCTCGGGACCCTCGAGGAACTGCCGGACGAAGGCGTCGTTCGCGCCGCCGGCACCGGTTCCGCCGGACTTGAAGATCGGCGTGGCGAGGGGGTTGTCCGAGCCGACCTGGTGCGGTGAGCAGTCTGTCGGGAACGCGGGCGCGACCACGCGGTTCTCGCCGCCGACCTCGACGAACTCGAACCCGAACAGCGAGCTCGACCCGGACAGTGCCCCGCTGCCGCCGGCGCGGAGGTGCAGCTCGGCGGTCCCGGCGATGTTGTCGCCAGGCCGCAGCGTCGTCCGCGCAACCGTGAACCGCAGCTCGAAGCGCCCGTCGAGCGAGGTCACCGTCTGCGGATCAGGCGTGACGTTCGCGGGCGTGGTGTTCCCGCTGCCGCACGCGGCCACGACGAGGGCCACGAGCGCGACGGCGGTAGCGCCATGGAACGCGCGGAGCTGCGACCGAGCCACGGCAGAAACGATATCGACCCGGACACGCCGGAGTCCGCCTGCCAATGGTCACGGCGTCCCGGCGGTCGAGCGGTGCGCTAGCTCGGGGTTCGGAGCTTCCAGTACGAGTCCTTCTTCACGACCTTCCCATCGCGGAAGGTCCAGAGGTCGCAGCCGCGAACCTCGATCCGCGTTCCATCCGTGGTCGTCCCGGCGAGCGTCCACTCGGAGGCTCCGCGGTCGCCGTCGACGAAGTGCTCGTCGTGCTGGTAGCGCACGTCCGGAATGCCTGCGAACCTGCCGGCGAACGCTTCCCGGACCGCCTCGGCACCCACGAATCGTGTCCCCCACGGCTCGGTTCCGCGCGGCGCTTCGAAGACCGCGTCCTCACCGAAGTGGGCCATGATGCCCTCGAGGTCGTGCGTGTCGAATGCCGTCGCGATGGCCTTGAGCATCCGCGTGGCCTCGTCGCGGTCGGTCACGGCGTTCCACTCCGCTCTGTGTTGCCCGACGGCAGTCGCTGGTCGGCGTTGAATAGCCGCCAGTGCCCTTCCGAAATGACCTCGACCGTGCCGTCGACCACCTTGAAGGCGGTGTCGTCGTCGACCGCATACGCCGGACCTTCGATGCCGGCGGCCCAGCTTTCGGCCTCGGCCATGGTGTTGCCCGGCTTGCCCTCTCCGTTCACGTGCGGGCAGATCGAGAAGTCGACGATTCCCAGCGTCTCATCGCCACCGTCGGGCGGCTTCCATCCGACGAAATCCGCCCCGACGCGGGGCGTCATCACCATGCTCCCGGCGCTCAGCCCGACGTAGACCTTCTCTGGCGGCAGCGACGCCATGAGATCCGCGAGACCCGACTGCCGCATCCAGTGGCAGAGGTACAGGGCGTCGCCGCCACCCACCAGCAGGACGTCGGTCTCGCGGACCAGCGGGACCCAACGTTCTTCGTCGATGCTGGGCAGCGCGGTGAGCTCCAGAACCCCCATGGACTTCCAGCCCAATTCGACCATCGGCGTGCGGGGTTCTCGCCCGCTGATGAACCGCCACGGACCCGCTCCCGGACCGACATCCGGATGCCCATAGCTCGCGGTGGGAATACAGAGGGCGCTGGCGTCGGCGATCGGTTTGCCCAGGAGGTCGACCAGGGCATCCTGGATGCTCACGTTCTTGATGCCGGCGGACGTGAGCAGCAGCTTCACAGACCTCTCCTCGCGTCTTCATCGGAGTCTCGTGTGCTCGCTTCGTCGAATCGACGGAGCTCGTCGGCGAGGCTGAGCGGCCGGCGGTGCTGGCGAAGTGTCGGCGCCTCTGCGTTGAGCCGGGTGATGGCCGCGTTCACGCGCTGGACGAGCGACTCGAGCTGGGCGTGGGCCTGCCGCCGCGCAAGAGCCGAGAGCGGCGACGCCGCGCCGCGCGCGACGATCTCGTCACGCCGAGCGAGAAGATCTCGCACCTCCTTGTCGGCCTCGATCCACGGTGGCGCAAAGCCTGCGTTCTTCAGCACGTGGAACGCGAGGCCCCACTCCGCCGCATACGGATTCTCTTCGTTGGGCAGCGGGGCGCCCTGGTGCGGCAGGTTGTCGAACGCGCCTTCCGCCATGGCGTCGCGAATCTGGCGGTCGATCAGGGTCTCCCGCGGGACGCCTGCCGGCCACCACGCATCGGGATCGCGCGGGCGATCGAGCGGCTCGTCCTCAGGTGCTTTCGACATCTAGCGCTGTCGCGGTGGTGTCACGCGAGGCGGACGGCCGGCTGGTCTGCCAACGCAACGCGGCCCACCGCCCAGTGCTCGACGCCGGCCTCAATGAGGTCGTGGCGCAGCTCCTTGACGAGCTCGCGCGGGATCGCCGCGAGCAGGCCGCCGGAGGTCTGGGGGTCGTGGGCCAGCGTGACGAGCTCGGGCGCAACGCCCGCGGCAACCTCGAGCGATGGAGCCACGAAGCGGCGGTTGTGGGCGGCGCCGCCGGTTTCGACGCCGGCGCGGGCGAGGTCGAGCGCGCCATCGAGCGCCGGCAGCTTCGCCGCATCGAACACGAACGCGGTGCCCGACGCTCGCGCCATCTCGAAGCCATGGCCGAGCAGGCCGAAGCCTGTCACGTCGGTCGCGGCGCGGACGCCGTGCTCGGCGAGCACCTCGCCAGCGCGACGGTTCAGCGCCCGCATCGAATCAACGGCAGCGCCCAGGTCGGCGTCGGACGTCTTGCCCTGCCGTCGCCCGCTGACGAGCAGCCCCGTCCCGAGCGGCTTCGTGAGGATCAGCAGGTCACCGGGGTGTGCGCCGCCCTTGCGAAGCAGCCGATCGGGCGACGCGATGCCAATGACGGCGAGCCCGTACTTCGGCTCGGGATCGCGGATGGTGTGGCCGCCCGCGAGGATGCCGCCGGCCTCGCGAACCTTGGAGGCGGCGCCGTCGAGGATCGCGCGGAAGACCGGCATCGGCATCAATTCCGGGATCGCTGCGATCGAGAGCGCGAACAGCACGCGTCCGCCCATCGCGAACACGTCGCTCAACGCGTTCGCGGCGGCGATCTCGCCGTAGGTCCGAGGGTCGTCGACGAGCGGCGGGAAGAAGTCGAGCGTCCCGATGACCGCGACGCCAGGCGCGACGAGGTGCACCGCGGCGTCATCCGGCGGGTCGAGGCCGGCGATCAGGTCGGTCGCGGCGCGACCGGACGCCGAGTCGTCGCCCGACCCATCGAGCCCGAGCCCGGCGAGCGCCTCGGACAGCACGTCGGCGCCGAGCTTCGCGGCGCAGCCGCCGCACTCGGTCAGCTCGGTGAGGCGGATCGGTCGGAGATCGAGGTCGACCACGTCCCGATCATAGGACCGGTGCGCGTCACACTCGATCGGCCCCGGCGCACAATCGGTCGATGGTGCGCGTCAGGGTCACCGACGAGACGCTCGGCGCGGGCGACGCCGCGGTCGAGGCGTACGTCGTGGAGCCGGCCACGAGCGAGATTCGGGCCGGGACCCTGTTCCTGCACTGGCTCGGCGAGCAGCGCAGCGACCGGACGCAGTTCCTCTCGGAGGCGCGCGAGTACGCGCGGCGTGGCGTTCGATGCGTCCTCCCCGCGGGCCGGTTGCCGTGGGTGCCCGACCCGCTGAACGCCGAGACCGACGTGGCGAACCTCGAGCTCGAGCAGCGGCGCCTCGACGCTGCGCTCGACCGCCTCAAGGCCGGGCTCACGAAGCGGACGCCTCTGGCGCTCGTTGGTCACGATTTCGGCGCGATGCACGGCCTCGGCCTGGCCGCGCGCCGGCCGGTCTTCAAGGCGACGATCGTCATTGCCGCGACCCCGCGGTGGGGCGACTGGTTCCTGCGGTTCTGGAAGGTCGAAGGGGACCGGTTCGACTACCTGCGCAGCCTGTCGCCGTTCGACCCGGTGACGACCGCCCGCGAGCTCAAGGGCTCGGTCCTCTGGCAGTACAGCAACCGCGACTTCTTCATCGCGCCGATGGACGCCATCGAGCTGGCACGTGCCGCGCCCGGCGACCCCAGGATCGAGTGGTACCAGGCCGACCACGCGATGCGCAGCGCGAAGGCCCGCGCCGCCCGCGCGGCGTTCCTCTCGCGGGAGCTCGCCCTGGAGGGCTAGCGGCTCCCAGGACTCAGCCCTTGATCGGCGTCTGGTCCGGCTCGTACAGGGCGAGCAATCGGTCGGACACCGATCGCCGGGCCCCGACCATCGACAGGAACGCGTCGCGTTCCATCGAGAACAGCATGCCGTCGTCGATCGCTCGAACCGTCGCGCTGCGCGGCTCGCGGCGAAGCAGGCCCAGCTCGCCGAAGACATCGCTCGGGCCGAGAACGCGGATGTGCTCCGGTCCCGCGCCTGCGTCGGCGGCACGCGAGACGTCGAACCGGCCGGACGCGATGACGTAGAAGCGATCGGCTTCATCCCCCTGGCGGATCACGACGTCGCCCGCCGACACGGCAACCGGCGCCAGCTGCCGAAGCGCATCCTCGACCCGGGCCGCCGAGAGGCCGGCGAAGATCGGGAGTCGCGCGATCCGGCGAAGCTCGCGGTCGTACGGCCCTGTCGCGACGTCGGCCGCGCGCCCGATCAGCCAGACGGACAGGAGCGACCCGACGACCAACGCCACCGCGGTGAAGGTCATCACGGTGGGGAGCCCGACGACGACGGCCAGGATCGGCACGACCAGGGTGCCCAGGGCCTCTGCCCCGCCCGACGTCGTCATCAGCACGCCCGTGAACCGCCCCCGGTACGCGTCCGGGACCACGCGCTGCAGGATCGTCGTCCGGACGACATCGAGCACGAGGTGGCCGATCGAGGCGACGGTGATGGCAAGGAATGCGATGAGCAAGCTCCCGGCGATGCCGAGGAGAACGAGCGCAGCGGTGAACGCCGCGGCACCGAGGAGGATCGGCGGACGGAGCCGTGGCCGCAGGACCAGGACGCCGGAGGCGACCGCGCCGATGATCCCGCCGACGCCCGTGGCGGCGCTCAGGAAGCCTGTCGCGGCGTCGCCGCCATCGAACACGTCGATCGCCAGGATGACGATCAGGATGTTGATGCCCCCGAAGGCGAACCACGTGAGCATGTCGAGGAGCAGGACTCCGCTCACGGCCGAGAGGTCGATGTCGCGCGGCAGGAATCGGGCGCGCCGGCCGGCCGGCTCGGGGGTCGCCGGTGGCGCGACCGACGGTGGCGCGAGCGTCTCGCGGGCTGCCATCGATTTCGGCAGCGTCAGCAGCAGGATCGCGATGACCCCGAACGTGATGGCGTTGAGCACGAACGCCATCTGGAGCCCGCCGGTCGCCAGGATCACCCCGGCGATCCCCGGCCCGACGACCCACGCGAGGTTGTCAAGGGTCGCCCAGGCGCTGTTCGCCGGCCCGAACTCGCGCTCATCGCGTACGAGGCTCGGGAGCAGCGCGCCGAAGGCCGGATAGAAGAAGGGCGCGAAGCAGGCGGCGAGGATCGCGACCGCGGCGATCGCCCAGATCGGACCGTCGATGGTGACGAGGATCGCGAGGACGACCATGCAGACCGCCCGAGCGACGTCGGAGACGAGCAGGACGTAGCGCGCGGTCGAATCGATCGCCCACGATGCCCGCCGGGATCGACAGGAAGACGTATGGCAGGAGGCGCGCGGCTCCCACGATGCCGAGGAGCACGGGGTTCTCGGTCTCGCGGTAGACGAGGACGACGAGCGCGACGAGGTACAGCCAGTCACCGATCGACGAGACGAACTCGCCGATGAGCAGCCGCGTCAGCGGGCCGTTGCGAAGCAGCCCCCGGTACGTCGAGACGACGCCCACGCACCCTCCACCCTGCGTCACCCGAGGCTAGCGGGCTTCGAGCCCGCCGCGCGGTCTCATGGGCGCTCGATACGATGCGGCGGGAGCGGAAGGGTCCCGGTGGGCCTTCTCGTCTTCAAAACGAGTGGCGCGGCGTTCGGCGTCGCGCGGTGGGTTCGACTCCCATGCGCTCCCGCCACCCACGCGGTCGCGGCGCGTACGATCGTCCGATGCGCCCTCCGAGCGTCGACGCGGTCCTCCGCGCGGCAGGTCCCAGGCTCGACGGCCGGGATCGAGCCGCCGTCGTCGCCGTGGCGCGCGAGGTCGTCGCCGGACGAGCGATCGAGGCTTGCGGCCGGGAAGCGACCAGCGGTCGATCCAGGCGCTCGCGGCGGCGCTGTTCGAGGAGCTCGCCGCCCTGCGTCCCTCCGGAGGTGCGAACGGGACCGGCGACGCCGCAATGGACGCGGGGCTGATGCCTGTCATCAACGCGACGGGCGTGATGCTCCACACGAACCTCGGGCGGGCGGCGTGGCCGGCGTCCGCGATCGAGGCCGCTCGGCGCGCGGCCTCAGAGCAGTCGATGCTCGAGATGGATCCTGAGACCGGCCGCCGCGGGCGCCGGTTCAGCGCCGTCGAGGACGAGGTCGTTGCGCTCACCGGCGCCGAGGCCGCGCTGGTCACGAACAACAATGCGGCGGCGGTTGCGCTCGCGGTCGGGCTGGCTGGCCGCGGTGGCGTGGCGGTGTCGCGCGGCGAGCTTGTCGAGATCGGCGGCGGCGTGCGGATCCCGGACATCGTGCGTCGCGCCGGCGCGCGGCTGGTCGAGGTGGGAACGACGAATCGCACCCGCGTCGCTGACTTCGAGGAGGTGCTCGCCGCGGGCAGGCGAAGGTCGTGCTGCGCGTCCATCCGTCGAACTTCACGCAGTCCGGGTTCGTCGAGAGCCCGGACCCGTCGGTGCTCGCGGCCGCCGCCCACCGGCATGGTGCGATCGTCATCGACGATCTCGGCTCCGGGGCGCTGCTCGACACCGCCCGCTTCGGCCTCGCGCACGAGCCGATGCCGGGCGAGCGGCTGCAAGCCGGCGCGGACCTCGTGACGTTCTCCGGCGACAAGCTGGTGGGCGGGCCGCAGGCCGGGATCATCGCGGGCCGCGCGTGACCTCGTGGAGCGGCTGCGGAAGGATCCGCTGGCTCGCGCGATGCGCCCCGACAAGGTGATCCTCGCCGCCCTCGCCGCGACGCTACGGCTGTACCGTGCCGGCGTGGCGACAGGCCGAGGTGCCGGTCGTGGCGACACGTTTGCACGCCCGCCGCGGCGCTGGCCGAGCGGGCGCAGCGCATGGCAAAGGCCACGGGCACGCGGGCAGGCCCAGATCGGGGATCGACCATCGGCGGCGGCTCGCTGCCCGGGCCAGACGCTGCCGTCGTGGGGTGTCGCGATCGACGCTTCGAGCGCCCCAGACGGTCCTCGCGGCGACTGCGCGGCGGGCAAGCCGGCCGTGATCGGGCGGGTGGTCGACGACGCGGTCGTGCTCGACCTTCGAACCGTCGAACCTCGGCGACGACGATGCGAGCTGCGCGGATGGCGCGATCCGCGCCGCGACTGGCGGGCTGATCCGTGCCGACCGTCGTCATCGGCACCGCCGGGCACATCGATCACGGCAAGACGAGCCTGCTGCGGGTCCTCACCGGGATCGATGCCGACCGGCTGCCCGAGGAGCGCGCGCGGGGCATGACGATCGACGTCGGGTATGCGCACCTGGCGTTCGACGATGGCGTCGAGCTCGACTTCGTGGACGTGCCGGGGCACGACCGGCTGATCGGCAACATGCTCGTCGGGGCGGGGGAGATCGACGCCGCGATGCTGGTCGTGGCGGCCGACGACGGGCCGCGGCCGCAGACCATCGAGCACCTCCAGCTGCTCGACGCGCTCGGGATCGGTGATGGCCTCGCGGTCGTGACGAAGGTCGACGCTGGTCGAGGCGGGCCGGGTCGAGGAGGTCGTCGCAGGCCGTGCGGGCGCTGCTCGCAGGGACGACCCTCGCCTCGGTGCCGGTGCTGGCGGTCTCCTCCGTGACCGGCGAGGGCGTCGACGAGGTCCGGGCGCGCGCTGCGGGTGGTGCGCGACGCCGTGATGGATCGCCTCTCGCGAAACGGCTCGGCGTGGTCCGGCGCGCCTTGCGATCGACCGGTCCTTCGCCGTCGAAGGGCCGCGGCGCGGTGGTGACAGGCACGCTCTGGGGCGGCGCGCTGGAGCGCGGCTCCACCCTCCGGCGCGAGCCCGGCGGCGAGGAGGTTCGCGTGCGCGAGGTCCAGGTCCACGGTGCGCCGCGCGACCGGCACGATGGCGGGCGAACCGCGGTGAATCTCGCCGGCATGGCCGCGGACGAGCTCCGGCGCGGCGACGTCCTCACGTCCGATCCGCGGGTTGGGGCGACGGACCGGCTGCTCGTGGATGCGCGGCTCGCGGCGACGCTCGGCGGCTCCGCATCGGCCGATCCGCGAGCGCGGGAGGGTCGGCTTCCCCGGGCGGGTGCCGTTGTGCGACTGCACATCGGAACGGACCAGGTGGATGCGAACGTTCGCCGGATCCGCGGCGACACCAGCGCGCTCCTCCTGAATCTCGCCCGCGAAGTGGCCACGTTCTCGGGGGCGCGGGCCGTCCTGCGCGAACCGGCCAGCGGCGATGTCGCCGCGGGCGTTCGCGATCCTCGACTTGCATCCGCCGCGGGGCGCCTCGCGGCGGCGGCTGACTCCGGAGCGCGTCGCGGCGCTGCGCGCGGCGGTCGATGGCAGCCGGAACGCGGTGGACAACGCGCTGATCGACCTCCACGGGGCACGCGTGCTTGAGGGCGGCGACGAGGCTCGCGGCGCCGCCCCGAGCGATCATCGAGCTGGGTCGAGCCGCTCGCTCGCCCTCGCCGGCGACGTCCGAACCGCGCTGGACGAGGCGGCGCTGGATGCCGTCGCGGCCCATCACCGCGAGGCGCCCGTGAGCCCCGGGCTGCCACTTCCGCGCGCTCGGGCCGCGGTCCTGCGGCGCCTCCGCTCCCTCGCGACGGTCGAGCGCCGCGACCTCGACCTCGCCTCCGTGACGGTCGCGCGTGTCGTGAGCGACCTCGTCGCCGACGGGCGGCTCCTGCGCCGCGATGACGTCCTGCGCGATCCGGCGATCGGCGGCGAGCAGTCGGACGAGCTGGTCGCGGCAATGGATCGCCTGGAGCGCGCGCTGGACGCTCCGGCGCCGCCACCGCTCGGCGAGGCCGCGGAGGCGGCCGGCTGTCCGCCCGACGGCGTGCAAGGCGCTCCAGGCCGCAGGCCGGATCGTTCGCCTCGCGCCGGACCTTGCCTGGTCGACGCCGGCGTACCACCGTCTCGCCGCCGTGGCCCTCGAGCACGCCCGCGCCGCGCCCTTGAGCCCGGCCGCCCTCCGCGACGCCACGGGAACGAGCCGGAAGTACGTCCTCGCGATCCTCGAGGACCTGGATCGAAGGGAGATCCTGCGCCGCACGCCGGAGGGCCACGTCCCCGGCCCTCGAGCGCCCGGCATCACGCCAGAATCCCGGCCCGAAGCGTGAGCGTCACCGCGATCGTCCTCGCTGGCGGTCGATCGACCCGCTTCGGTGACGACAAGCTCGCCGCCGAGCTCGACGGCGGCTCCATCCTCGCGTCGAGCATCGCGGCCGTGACGCCTCTTGCCGATGGCGTGATCGTCGCCGGCCCCCGACTGCCCGAAGGGTTCGAGGGCGGGGACGTTCCCGTCGCGCTTCTTCGGGATCCGGAGCCCTTCGGCGGTCCCTTCGCGGCCCTCGCCAACGTGCTGGGCACGGCGCACGTCCGGGTTCGGCGACGTCGCGATCGTGATCGGGGGCGACATGCCGCGCGCCGTCCCGGCGGTCCTCGCGGCGCTGCTCGACGTCCTCGATCAGGACGACGACGTCGATGCCGTCCTGCTCGGTCGACGCGCGGGCGCCACGGACTCCGGTCGCCGTCCGGTCCTGCCACTCGCGATCCGCCTCGAGCCCGCGGCGCGAGCCGCCCGAGAAGCAACGGCTGCCGGCGACCGCTCGCTCCAGGCCTTCGTGGATCGGCTGGCCCACGCAGAGCTGTCCGCGAGCCGCTGGCTGGCCCTCGATCCGGAGGCGGCGACGTTGACGGACATCGACACGCGCGAGGACCTCGATCGACTGAACGCCACCTGAAGTTCGCGATACCCCTTTCGGCGCACGCGCTCGACCGCTACGCTCTCGCGTGCACGTGCCTTGACGGTGCGCAAACGGAGTGGAATCAGGGAGGGAAGCGTTATGCCACCTGCGATCACGCAGTTCTGGAACAAGCTGAACGCCAACGAGAAGCTCGTGATGTACGGCGTCATCGGCGTCGTCATCGCGTTCCTCATCGGCGCTGTTGCCGGAGGCTACTTCGGCGGCACGGGATCGTTCGGCCTCGTCGGGGCGATCGCGATCACTGTCATCTACTGGCTGAAGTACTCGCCGAACAAGATCAACTGGCCGGCACCGGTCCAGACGATCGTGCTCGTCATCGCCGCCATCGACCTGGTCTTCGCGCTGCTGTCGTTGCTGGGCTGGCTCGGCGCGATCGGCCTCTTCGGTATCGGGTTGTTCACGATCGCGGTCATCGTGAACGCGGTGGGCTGCGGCCTCATGGCCTACGGCGCCTGGAAGGAATACCAGGCGATGCCGAAGACGGCCGCGCCGCCGGCCGCGCCGCCCGCGCCACCTGCGCCGCCGGCTGCCTGACCGGCGTTCCCCGAGCGCCCCAGCGGCGCTCGAACCAGCTGCCCAAGGGCGGGTCGGACGCAAGTCCGGCCCGCTCGCTGATTCGGGTCCGGTTCACGGGCCGCAGCTCCCGCCGCTACCCCGCCCCGACTGCCGGCGCGCTCGCCGCGCTCTTCGATCGTTCGTCGTCGCTCGGTCGCAATCCGACCCAGTTCACGGCCGCGCCCGCGAGGAGCAGGCCCGCGCCCACCAGGACCGCGATGTGGAACGCGTCCGTCGAGGCCTCCTTGGCCGCCGCAGCCAGCGTCGGGTCCGCATCCTTCGGCGGCGGGTTGAGCGGCTGGTACTGCGCCCGCAGCTCGGACGAGCCTGGGTCGGTGCCCGGCACGGCCGCGGCGAGGCTCGAGTAGAACGTCCCGCTGACGAGCACGAAGACCGCCGCGGCGACGAGCGGCTGCCCGACCCTGGAGAGCGCGTTGTTGATCGCGGATGCCACGCCCGCGTTCCGGACCGGCACAGAGCCCATCAGGGCCGTGGTGAGCGGGGCAACGAGGAGCGCGATGCCCGCCCCGAAGAGGAGGCCGGCCACGAGCGGCCCGACCAGCGCATCGACCGGCGGGGCGAACGTGCCTGGATCAGAGAGCGTCGCCGTCCACGGCGCCGACGACGCCGGCACCGTGAGCATCCAGAGCATGCCGGCGGCCATGATGATCGGCCCGATGACCATGAACCAGCGCACCCCGATCCGCCCCGAGAGCGCGCCGACGCGCGGCGAGAGCAGGGTCAGGAGGATGCCAGTGGGGAGCCCGACGACCGCTGCCCCGAGCGGGCTGTAGCCCAGCACGCCCTGCAGGAACAGCGCCTGGAACCCGGCGTTCGCGTAGAGGGCGCCGTAGATCAGCAGGGTCGAGAGGTTGATCGTGCTGAACGCGCGCCGCCGGAAGAGCTGCAGGTCGACCAGCGGATGCCGGCGCTTGGCCATCAGGATCGGGAAGGCAATCGTGGCGACGGCGCCGACTGCCGAGGGCGACGAACGCCACCGGATCCTTCCACTGGCCCTCCTGGCCGCGGGTCGCCCCGAAGGCCAGTCCGCCGATCGCGACGACGGCGACGATCGCGCCGAGCCAATCGAAGTGGCCCGTGGAGTGCTCGTCACGCGACTCGGGCATGTAGCGCCAGGCGAGGAAGATCCCGGCCAGGACCAGCGGCGCGTTGATCAGGAACATCGCCCGCCAGCCCGCGATCTCGAGGAGGATCCCGCCGATCGGCGGTCCCAGCGTCCCGAGCGCCGCCGTCACCGCCGCCCAGAGGCCGAACGCCTGGGCCCGGCTCGCGCCCTCGAAGCTGCTCGTGATGATCGCCAGCGAGCCTGGGACGAGCAGCGAGCCGGAGATGCCCTGCAGGAGGCGGGCGAGGACGAGGAGCTCGAGGTTCGGCGCCAGGCCGCAGAACAGCGACGTCAGCCCGAACAGGCCGAGCCCGATGAGGAAGACCCGCCGCCGCCCGTAGAAGTCGCCAAGCGCGCCGGCGAGCACGAGGAACGCGGCCAGGGTCGCGAGGTAGCCGGCGGTGACGTAGGTCTGGCCCTCGAGCCGCCCGATGAGGCTGCTCTGGAGATCGGCGCCGATCCGCGGCAGCGCGAGGTAGACGAACGTGCCGTCGAGGAAGACGATCGCGGACCCGAGCATGGCCGCGGCCAGGGTCGCGCGCTGGGCCGTGGTCATCGCCCGAGTCTACCGATCAGCGGCGTCGTGGCCGCGCGGGCCCGCCGTGGGCGCGGCCCGTTTGTCAGTCGGGGTGGGCCTTCCGGAAGCAGTCGGAGCAGTAGACCGGGCGGTCCATCCGGGGGCGGAACGGGACCTGGGCCTGGTTGCCGCACTCCGAGCACAGGACCGCGAAGTACTCGCGGGTGGGGGCGGAGCGTTCGTAGCCGCGGGGCCCACCGAGGTCGGAGGCGGTGTAGCCCGTATCGCGGGCGGCTCGCCGGCTGGCGCGGCAGCTCACGCAGCGCTTCGGCTCGGAGGAGAAGCCCTTCTCCGTGTAGTACTTCTGATCGTCCGCGCTGTGGATGAACTCAGAGCCACAGTCGACGCAGGTGAGGGTTCGATCGGCGTAGGTCACGAGAGCAGCCTCCGGAGCGCGTGGACAGGCAAGTGGTGCGATCCGAAGACGAAGACCGACGGCAACGCGGAAGCGGCCGTAGCCACAGTGCCGCGCGACCCATGGTGCCGTTCTGGAGTCCCGTGGTCGGGCGCACCGGGTGAATGCGCGGCGAAGCATACCCCGGGTTCGGCGATCGGTCCGTCAGCCGTCCGACGGACGACTGAGACCTTCGTCAGGGGTCGATCGGCGCCTCGAAGTCGTGCCAAACGACCTGTCACAATGGCGTGCGACCGTTCGCCCAGGCGAGCGGGGAGCAAATGGGGGCGCCTCGCTCGCCGAGCCTTCGTACGGCGCGCCGGGGCAGCTGGGGGAGGGCGCACAACAGGTCATGCTGCGACTGCTCCACACGGCGGACGTTCACCTCGGCGCGAGGCACGCCGACCTCGGCGATCGGGCCGCCACCCAGCGCGAGCGGCAGTTCGCGGCCTTCGTCGCCACGGTGGATCTGGCGATCGATGAGAAGGTCGATCTCGTCCTCGATCGCGGGCGACCTGTTCGACTCGAACACCCAGCCGCGGCGCTCGGTGGAGCGAGCGGCCGCGCAGATCAAGCGCCTCGTCGACGCGCGGATCCGGGTCGTCATCGCGCCGGGCACGCACGACGTCTTCGACAAGGCGTCGATCTACCGGGCCTATGACCTGCCGGCGCTCGCGGGAGCGGTCGGCTCGGACCTCGTGACGGTGCTGGACCCGGATCATCCGGACGTCCATCTCCAGGCGCTGGACGTCGTCGTCCACGGCCGGTGCTACGCGACGAAGCGCGCGCCGCAGTCGCCGCTGGCGGGCCTCGACGTGCGCAAGGACGACCGCGCCGCGTGGCACGTCGGCCTCCTCCACGCCGCCCTCGCGATCGAGGGCCAGACGGACGGCGACGACGTCGTCATCACGGACCGAGGAGATCGAGGCGAGCCACCTGGACTACCTCGCGCTCGGGCACTGGCACTCGACGACGAAGGGCAAGGCCGGCCGGACGACCTACGCCTACGCCGGCGCGCCGGAGCCGATCGCGCTCGACCAGGATCGCGCGGGCAACGTCCTGCTCGTGACGCTTGACGACGCCGCCGGCAAGAAGAAGGTCGAGGTCGAGGAGCGAAAGGTCGGCAAGACCCAGTTCGAGCGGCTGCAGCTGGACGCGGCGACCGTCGGGACCCAGCCGGCGCTCGTGGCGACCATGCTGGAGCGCGCCAACCCGGACCTCGTGCTGGACGTGGAGCTGATCGGCGTCCGCCCCGACGAGCTGGACCTGCACGTCGAGGAGGTAGAGGCGGAGCTCGCGGACCAGTTCCTGAAGGTCCGCGTCCGCGACCGGTCGGTCGCGCTCGCTGCCGGAGGGCCCCGTGGCCTCGCAGGACACCGTCCTCGGCGCCTTCATCCGGGACCTCGAGGCGCGCGTCGCCGAGGTCGAGGCCGTCGACGACACCGAGTCCGCGAACGAGCTTCGGGACGCCCTGCGCCTCGGGCGGCTGCTGCTGGCCGGGGCCGAGGTCACGCTGTGAGGATCACCCGGCTCCAGCTCCGGAACGTCCGGCGCCACGCCGACCTGGACCTCGAGCTCGCGCCAGGACTGACCGTCGTCCGGGGGCCCGAACGAGTCCGGCAAGTCGACGATCCAGCGGGCGATCGAGCTGGCGCTCACCCGCCGGGTCACCTCGGGGTCGGCGGACCTCGACGGGATGCGCTCCTGGAACGCCCAGCCGGACGATCGCCCGTGGGTGCGGTTCGAGTTCGAGCAGGACGACCCGGAAGCCGAGGGCATGAAGCTCGGAACGGTCGAGAAGTCGTTCCGCGGCGCCAAGGGCACCGTGAAGATGGAGTTCGACGGCCAGACCGTGACCGATCCCGCCGCGGTCGACGAGCTCCTGGCGGAGCTGTCGGGCATCCCGAGCGAGCCCTTCTTCCGCTCGACGGCGTCGGTCCGGCACCACGAGCTCGACGGTCTGGCCCGCGACGAAGCGGCACTCCGGGACCGCCTGCAGGCCTCGATCTCCGGCGCGGACCGCGGCACGAGCCGCGCCCGGCGGAAGCTCGAGCGGGCGCTCTACGAGCTCAACACGAAGGGCGACAAGAATCCCGGGAAGATCAAGGCGGCCGAGGCGAATCTCGCCACCGCGACGGCTGCCCTCCGGAACGGCGAGGCGGCGCTCGAGCAGCTGGAGCAGGACCGCGACGCGCTCGCGAGCGCCCGCGAGGACCGCTCGGCGGCGGAGGCGAGGCTCACCGAGAACCGCTCGATGCTGGACAAGGCTCGGCTCGCCGAGCGGCTCGTCGCCGAGCGCGACCAGTCCCGCGAGCGGTTCGAGCGCTACACCTCCGCGGTCGACGTCAGCGGGCAGATCGAGGAGCTCGAGGCGACCCACCCGTCCCCGAACGGGCTCCCCGCCCTTCGCGACGCCCTCGCGAAGGTCCGCGCATCGGACATGCGGATCCGCGAGGTCAAGGCGGCCCTCGCGGGAGAGATCGAGGTCGATGTCCAGCTCGCCGAACCCACCCCGCGGGCCTGGCGCCCGACGGCATCGCCGCCGTGCTCGTGATCCTCGCGGCGCTGGCTATCGCCGTCGCGGGCCAGCTGGACCTGCTGCCGCGCGAGCTGCCGGCGGTCACGTTCGGTGGCGTCACCGGGATCAGCGGCGTCACCATTCCGGGCGCGTCGATCCTGGCCGTCCTGCTCGCCTTGTTCGGGGTGGGGCTGGCGCTGATGGGGCGGCGGCAGCGGATCCGGTCGGGCCTCCAGCGCAAGACCAAGGACCTCCGGGAGCTGGAGGTCGAGCGGCGGCTCCGGGGCCGGTCGCTGCTCGAGCAGGAGCTGCAGATGGAGGAGGTCACGCTCACGAACCTCCTTGCGGTGCTGGACAAGCCGGACATGCCGGCCGTGGAGAAGCTCGTCGAGGCCGAGGAGGCCCACAGCGGCGAGATCCTCCGGCTCCGCGCGCAGCTCGAGGGCCTCGTCGGGCGCGAGCCGACCGAGGCGCTGCCCGAGCTGCGCGACAAGGCCGCCCTGGACATCGAGCAGAAGTCGAGCGCGCTGGAGGCAGCTCGGGCCGATCGCCAAGGAGCCCCGGGCTCGGGAGCGCCTCGAGGTCAGCGTCACGGAGGCGGACAGCGCGATGAACGAGGCGCGCGACGCCGAGGCCCAGACGCGTGCCAGGGTGGAGCAGAACGCGGTCGACGCCGAGGAGGTCGCGGGCCACGCCGAGCGCGCCGCTACCTGGGCGGAGCAGCTGGCCACGCTCCAGCGCCGCGCCCGCGTCTACGACGCCACGCTCAAGGCCCTCGACACCGCCGAGCGGGCGACGATGCGCACCGCGACCCGCTACCTGGAGCGGCGGATGGTCGTCGACCTCGAGCGGGTGACTGCCGGGCGCTACCGCCGCGTGAAGGTCGACGACGAGAACCTCGCCGTGCAGGTCTACGCCCCGGAGCGCGGCGACTGGGTCGATGTCGCCTCATTGAGCCAGGGCACGCTCGACACGGTCTACCTCGCGGCGCGGATCGGGCTCGTCCGGCTCGTCACCGGCGACCGCCGGCCACCGCTCGTGATGGACGACCCCTTCGTGACCCTCGACGACGAGCGAGCGAAGCGGGCGCTCGAGCTGCTGAAGGACATCAGCACGGACTTCCAGGTCATCTACCTGACAACCTCCGATCGGTACGACGAGGCGGCCGACCTGGTCCAGGTCCTGCAGCCGGCGACGGCCCTCACCCCGGACCTCGAGCCCGGCACAGAGCCCGAGCCCGGCACCGACTTCGATCCGGGCAGGGACCCCGAGCCGGGCAGCGCGAACGGCCACGGCGCCGCGCCGCTCGAGGAGCTGGCGCCGGCGACGGCATCATCGAACGGCCATGCACCGGCAGCGGATCCGAACGAGGATCTCGTCGCCGGGGTGGCCTAGAACCCGCCTCCGGAGCCGCCACCGCCACCGCCGCCACCGCCGCCGTACCCGCCACCGGACGAGGAGGTCGTGCTGGTGGAGATCGAGCCGATCGAGCTCGCGAGGTTGCTCACCGAGCCGATGCCATCGCTGCCCGAGTACCACGTCGGCGCCCAGACCACGCCGCCGGTCTTCTGGGCCTCCTCGAACGTCTCGCGGATCAGGTCGTCGATCTCGTCCTTGAGCCCGAACGCGACGGCCCACACGGTCAGCAGGTCCGGCGTCGTGATCCACGGGAGCTTCGACTTCGTCTGCTCGACCGCCTCGCCGACGCTGTGGGCCCGCTTGAGCTCCCAGCGCAGCGTGTTCCGGTAGGCCAGCGCCATCCCGAGGGCCTGGGCGCCCGCGAGCGTCCGTGCCACCAGCCGCCCGCTGGCGATGATCACGAAGACCCCGAGCAGGATCGAGGCGAGGATCGGCACGACGAGGATGCCCTTGCCGGGCTTGATCAGGTTGCTCGAGTCCTCGTTCGTGTCGAGGACGAAGATGAACGCGAAGACGACGACGATCCCGATGAGCACCCCGCCGATTCCCGCCCACGTGGCCGAGAGCTTGTTGGGATCCTCCTTGAAGAACCCGGCCGACTTCGCCGCCCGCCCGAGGTTCTTCCGGAACGACTCGTAGAGCTTCGCGCCCTCGCCGGCCTTCAGCTGGGTCCAGCTCAGGACGCCACCGGTGGACTTCGCCGCGATCGACTCGGCGAGCTGGCCCTCCGCGCTCCCGAGCGGGCGCCGCCGCGCCTCCAGCGAGTTGGGATCGATGAGCGGGCTCGGAGGCACGACCAGGTCGACGTGCTTGCTGTTGTCCGCCGCCGCCTGGAACGTCGCGAGGCCGCGATGCCCGAGGTCCACCAGCGCCGAGGTGAACGCATCGCGATCGACGCCGTCGTTGCGGAGCACGGTGGCGAGGGCCGGCGTGAGCCCCGGCGGGGGACCGGGCAGGAGGACCGAGTCGTCGATCAGGGGGACCTCGGCGTCGCGGCCGCGATCCCACCAGGTCTTCAGGAAGAGCCCCAGTACGAGGAGCCCGGCGCCCAGGACGATCCCGCCGAGGAGGAGGTTCATCGCGGTCGCCAGCCCCCGCTCCGGGTTGCCGTTCGGCTGCACGATCTTGTCGATGTGCCGGAGCCCGGCGAGGAGCGCGCCATCGATATCGCCTTCCTTGGCCAGGGGCAGCATGTCGTCGTTGACGATGTTCGCCGCCTCGTCCTCGGTCATGTACCGCTCGAGGAAGCCGTAGCCCGCGTACAGGTAGATCTGGCCGTGCTCCTTCTCGCCCTCGTCCATGTCGAACAGGACGACCAGGCCATCGTTGATGTCCTTCCGACCGACGCCCCAGGTGTTCATGATCGTGATGGCATCGGCGCGGGCGGTCTCGGTCGAAACATCGAAGTGGTCGCTGGGCCACGAGACGATCGCGAGCTGCGCCTGCGTCCTGGTCTTGATGGCCTCCGCGATCTGCTGGGCCTCGGGCTCCGCGGGCTGGCCCCAGATCTCGGCGAGGTCGTAGACGTAGACGCCCTCGCGGGTCGGCGGCAGGGTCATCTGGGCGAATGCCAGCGGCGCAGCAACGAGCACCGCCACGGCGGCGACAAGCGCTGCGGAGGCGCGGAGCGGGAGCAGTCGGGCGAGGGACATGGGCAGTCGCGATGATATGCGGATGCCCGAAGGCCTACTCTCGCCCGCGCTGATCGTCGTGGTCTTCGGCATGCTCGCGTCCCTCGGCTGGGGGATCGGCGACTTCGGCGGTGGGCTGACGAGCCGTCGGGCGCCGGTCCTGGGCGTCCTGTTCACGAGCCAGCTCGCGAGCCTCAGCGTGGGCATCCCGCTCCTCCTCGGCACGCCCGAGCCTGCGATGACGGCCGAGGACCTGGTTCGCTCGGTGATCGGCGGTGCGTTGGGCGCGTCAGGCCTGGCCCTCCTGTACCGAGGCCTCAGCGTCGGCCGGATGACGGTTGTCGCTCCGGTCGCCGCGATGATCACCGCGGCCCTGCCGGTCGCCTTCGGCTTCCTGACCGAGGGCGTGCCGTCGATCCTCGCGATCGTGGGGATCGCCGCGGCGGCGGCCGGCGTGGTCCTCGTCTCGTTCTCGCCGGCACCTGCCGACGGGCGCCCAAGCGGCCTTCGCTACGGGATCGTCACCGGCCTGCTCTTCGGGCTCTTCCCGATCGTGGCGAACGGCATCTCCGACGATGTCCTGGTGGGTCCGGTCGTGACCGTCCGGATCGCCTCGATCGTCACGGTCGGGATCCTCGTCATGGTCCTCCGGCAGCCATGGCGCGTCGACCGACGCCTGTGGCCCGCGATGCTCGGCATCGGCCTCACGGACATGCTCGCGACGGCCTCGTACCTGGCGGCCATCGCGATCGGGCCGCTCGCGATCGCGGCGATCCTGACGTCGCTCTACCCGGTGGTCACCGTGATCCTCGCCGCGCTGGTGCTTCGCGAGCGGATCACGCCGATCCACGCGGTGGGCATCCTGGCGGCGGGCCTCGCCGTGGTGCTGATCGCCGTCGGCTGAGGCTCAGGCCCCGAGGCGCCACGTGACCTCGAGGGCGTCGACGTCCTCCGGCGTCCGAAGGACGTGGACGGCCTCGAAGCCTTCCATCTCGATCCCGCGCCGGAGCGATCGTTCGAGGTCGTCCAGCTGCCTGTGGACCGGCGGCTCCGGGACGATCCGGCCGGCGCGCGTGGCGTTGCGGGCGAGGACGAGCGCGGCGGCAAGGCGAGGACGATCGCGACGGCAGGGATGCCCGCGGCGGTCGCCCGCTGGGCCACGGCCCGCCGCGCGTACGCCGTCACGTTCGTGGCATCCACAACGGTCGTGCGTCGCGCAGCCAGTCGCTTCCCGAGCTCGCGATGCAGGATCGAGAACGCAGTTCGGGTGACGCGCTGGTCGCCCTCGTCGCCGGAGACGCGGCGCGGAACGCGTCCGAGGACAGGACCTGGCCGCCCGGGAAGAGGCGCGCGGCGAGCGTCGACTTTCCGGCGCCAGCAGCGCCGACAAGCACGACGAGGGACGGTTCCGCGAGGTCCAGCCGCACCCCGCTAGGGTGCGCGAAGCGAGGGCGTCGCCACTACCCGGCCTGGCGTCGCGCCTCCCAGCCGCCACCGTCCTTTGCGCGGACCTCGTATGCCGGCTGGTGGTAGACGGATGGCCCGCGCAGCACCTGGCCGTCGGTCATCCGGTACCGCGAGTAGTGCCACGGGCACTCGATCACGCCGTCGGTGAGCTTCCCCTCGTTGAGCGGGCCGCCCGCGTGCGCGCAGACGTCATGCAGCGCGAGGATCTGCTCGCCCTGGCGGACGAGCACGAGCTGGTTGATCCCGAGCTTGGCCTTGATCGGCCGGCCCTCGGGGATCTTGCCATCCTCGATCTCGGCGGGCTCGAGCGCGATCCACTTGGTTCCGGCGCCGCGGAACGCGTGCCGATCGACCATGTTCCCGAGCACATAGACCACGTCGCCGCCGACGTAGGCCCCGGCGGAGAGGACGAGGAAGGCCATGATCGAGACCCAGAACGCGCCGGTGCTCTCGACCACGCCCGCCGGCCCGAGCCGCATGACGAACGAGACGATGTAGGCGAGCAGGGCGACGACCATGAGGGTCGAATGGAGGGTCGCGCGCTCACGGGCCTTGCCATCCGTGTCGGCGTAGTCGGCCTAGCCGGCGAGCGCGGCAGCGAGCATCGCCAGGATCCCGACGGCCGAGCGACCATGCCGCGGCGTCGGGCATGTGCAGGACGTCGAAGACGATGACGAGGAACAGGATCCCGATCGGCGCATCGGTCAGGACCGCATGGAGCGGGTGGCCGAGCCAGCGACCGTTCAGCAGGTCGCGAACCGCCGGCATCTTGTGGAAGAGCCAGTGCAGGAACCGGTGCGTGAGGTCGCCGAGCGGCCGCGTCCACCCCGCCTGCGCGTCGATCAACCGGATCAGCAATCGCGCGACCATCGAGTCTCCTTCGCCCGATCCAGCCCTCTGCGGGGAGTCTACGCCCGGCGTCGCGCCTTGGATCGGCGGCCAGAGGGGCTCAGCCTGGGAGGTCGCGCTCCGCGGAGCCCACGTAGCGGGCGTCGGGACGGATGAGGCGGTTGTCCGCCGCCTGCTCGATCACGTGGGCGGTCCAGCCGGCGTGCCGGGCCAGCGCGAACGTCGCTGGGAACAGGTCCGGCGTGAGGCCAACGCCCATCAGCACCGGCGCGGCGTAGAACTCGACGTTCGTCTTCAGCGCCCGCTCGGGATGGCGCTCGGCGAGCACGCGCAGGGCGACGTCCTCGACCGCGGTGGCGAGGGCCAGCCACTCCGGCGGGTGCTCCATCGACTCGGCGACCTTCCGGAGCGCGGCGGCCCGAGGGTCGTAGGCGCGGTACACGCGATGGCCGAAGCCCATCAGCCGCTCGCCCTTGTCGAGCGTCTCCTTGACCCAGTGCTCGGCACGCTCGACCGATCCGACCTGGTGGATCTGCTCGACAACCTCCGATGGCGCGCCGCCGTGGAGCGGGCCCCTTGAGGCAGCCGATCGCGCCGGCCACGGCCGACGCGAGGTCGCTTCGGGTGGAGACGATGACCCGCGCGGTGAAGGTCGAGGCGTTGAGCCCGTGCTCGGCGCCGACGATGAAGTAGGCATCGAGCGCTCGGGCCGTGCCGGCATCGGGCTTCTCGCCCGTGAGCTGGTACAGGAAGCCCGGGACGAGGTCGAGCGAGGGATCCGGCTCGATCGGCTCCTTGCCGCTGCGGATGCGCGCGAACGCGGCGAGCGCCGAGGGCGAGAACGCCGTCAGCGCGCGCGCCTGCTCGGCGGATGGCGGGTAGGCGAGCGCCTCGGTGGCGCCCCACGCCGAAACCGCCGTCCGGAGCGCGTCCATCGGCTTGGCGCTGGAGGGCAGGGCGCGCAGCGACGTCAGCACGGCCTCGGGGACCGGCGATGTCGGCAGGTGGTGGTTCGGATCCCATTCGCCGGTCCAGAGCAGGTTCGCGACCGCGGGGTAGGTGCCGTGCTCGACGAGGTCGCCGATCCGGTAGCCCCGGTAGAGGAGCTGGCCCCGCTCGCCGTCGACGTAGCCGAGGGCCGTCTCGGCGGCGACGACCCCCTCGAGGCCGGGGGAGTAGGGACGGGCGTCGGTCATGCTTCGATGGTAGCCGCGGTTCGTCGGAAGGCCGTCGCGGCGCAGAGTCGCTCGGCAGGCCGATGCGAGTCCTCGGCCGCCCGGATCAGATCAGAGCGTGCCCTTCTCGTCGAGCGTCCGGACGCGGTTCGCGAGGTTGTCGAGGATGCAGGTCCGCAGCTCGGCGGAATCGTCCAACAGCGTGTGGAACTCGCGGTGGCCGATGACGAACACGGTCGTCGGCTCCAGCGTCACGACGGTGGCGGTCCGCGGCCCTCCGAGAGCAGCGACATCTCGCCGACGGCCTGGCCCGGCCCGAGCTCGGCGATGCTGCTGCCCGCCGCTCCACCGCGACCGAGCCCGACGCGATCACGAACATCTCGCTGCCGCTGTCGCCCTGGCGCATGAGCGTCTTGCCGGCGGGCAGGTCGACGGTGTCGGCGAGTCGCTCGACCGACTCGAGGTCCTTCGGGCGCATCGAGGCGAACAGCGGGACGGCCCGCAGCATGTCGCGCTTCGTGTCAGCTGCCATCGACCGACTCCTCCTCCTCGGGGTTGGGCTTCTGTCGTCCCCGAGCTCGGGTCGAAGCGTAGGGTCCGTTTGCGGTTGGAAGGCGCTCGCCGCGTTCGAGGCGCTCGATCGCCTGGAGGACCGCCTCGCTGGTCTCCCCGACGTGCTCGTGGCCCTTGCCCTTCTCGCCGCCGGCGCCCAGGAACTCCGCCGCCGCAACCGCACCGACGCCGCCGAGGATGGCCAGCCCGACCGGCCCGCCCGCCGCCGCGGCGACGATGAGCCCCGAGGCGACGCCCTGGCTCGGGCTTGGGCCGCGCAGGTGGAGCGGGCGACCGTCGAAGTCCTTGAGCGCCGGAGTCGACGGCGGTCAGGCCCGGGATCACGAGGTCGCCGATGGTCTCGCGCTGCGCGAGCGGCTGCGCCGCAGCTGGAGCAACGCGTCGCGCCCGCGGAAGCCGGCGTCGCGCACCAAGGGCAGGTTGCCGGCGTATCGCCGGCGGGTGTCGCCGCACTCGCCTCGTCGTTCGCCGCGTCGCTCGCCGTCGGGTTCGCGCGGGGTCCCGTTTGGTCCGCGTCCGTTTTCGCGCCGGAATCAGCGCTCCCAGCCGGTTCGCCAGAACGACTCGCGCCGCCCGCAGCCGCTTCGCCGCCGGCAACCGCTGCCTCGCCGGCGATCGCCGCCTCGCCATCCGACCACAGCGGCATGTCGCCCCACGGATCCACCCGAGGCTCGCTCATGCCCCGGAGTCTACGAGCCGGTACAACCGTCCGATCGGGCATCGATGTCACGGTGGAGGACGAACGTCACCAGGTTCCGGCCTTGGGGGTCATCGAAGGCCCGATTTCCCGACAAATGTCCCCCACGGGGACAGGATCGACGACCTGGGAGGCGAAACGCCCCGATTGTGCCGGCTCAGACGGCGAACCCTCGTCACGTTCGTCCTCGCAGCGGACATCTGCTGTGCGGGCGCGCGCGGGAGTGATGAGGCGAGCGTTCCGGCGCGACATCGGGTGCTCGGGCGCGCGCTCGCACTCGGGCCCCGTGCGGGAGCTATGGCTTGGCGTCGAGGAAGGTCTCGAGGGCACGAACGAACTCCGCGGCGTGGGTGTGGTGGGCGGCGTGCGCCGCGCCCGGGATGGTCACCACGCGGACATCCGCCAACCTCGAGGCCAGCTCGTCCGTGCCGATCCGGAACGGCGAGCGGCTGATCGACCCGAGGACGAGGAGCACGGGCACGCTGACGATCCCGAGCGCGTCAAGGCCGGCGGCGGGCGTGGCTTCGGCCTCGATCTCGCGGAGGATCGTCGGGGCAGCGGCGACGCGCGTCGGCCAGACGGGATCGGCGCGATACGCGTCCAGCGCCGCCTCGGACATGCCGACGATCCCGGCGAGGAATGTCGCGAGGGCGGCCTCGTTGTCGCCCTTCGCAAGGGCGGCGCGCACCGCTTCCACCATCCCCGGCGGTCGATACGACATTCCGGTGGGCACAGGCGCGCCCTCATACACGACGACGTGGCGGATGGCGGGCGTCAGCAGGCTTGCGCCGAGCGCGACCCGTCCACCGTAGGAGTGGCCGGCGACGTCGACCGGCCCGCCGACGTCCGCAGCGATCGCCTCGACGGCGGCCGCGATGTCCTCGTACTCGCGCTCGATGGCGTACGTCGGCGCGTCGCCCGACGCGCCCCGGCCGCGCCGATCGACCGCCATGACGCGCCGGGACGACGCGAAGGCGGGCCCGACCGTGCGCCACGTCGTGTGATCAGCCGTCGCGCCGTGGACCAGCAGGAGCGCGGGGTGTGAGGGGCCTGTTTGCTGCGCCGAAGACGCTCCGCCGCTCCTCGCGGGCGCAGCGGCGTGGACCTCGAACAAGGCAATGGAAACGCCATCGCGTGAGACCGCTTCGATCGTTGGCGCGGCGTCGAACGGGCTGGTCGGATGTGCAGTCATCGAGCGAGGCGCTGTCCGCGAGGCGAAATCAGCGGGGCAGCTGCGCGGCCGCCGCCCGATCGAGGAACCAGATCGCGCCCTCGCGCCGGGCGAGCTGCGCCGGCCACTTGCGAACGTCCCGCTCGGGGCCGAGCACCGTGGCGAGGATCTCCGCCTTGCCCTCGCCCTGGACCACCATGATCGTCAGCGCCGCCGCCGCGATGACACCGGGATTGAGGCTCACCCTCGCGACGTGCGGCTCGACATGCGTCGGCGCCGGGACCGCGGAGACCCAGGCCGACGAGTTGAGGAGCGGCGAGCCCGGGAAGACGGACATCAGGTGCCCATCGGGTCCGACGCCGAGGAACAGCAGGTCGAACGCCGGGAACCCACCCTCGCCATCGGGCATGCCGGCGCCGCGGAGCTCCTCCTCGTACCGCTCCGCCACCCAGTCGGCGCCCACGGCCCGGCCAATCGCGTCGGTCGTCCGGAACACGTGGATGTTCGCGGGCGGGATGTAGACGCCGGGGTCGTACTCGATCTCGACGAGCGTCGCGTCGGCGCCCTGGTCCGGAGAGGCCGGCCCGCGCGGACGCCGAGAGCAGCACCTGGTCGAACGGCAGCACGTTCGAGAGCGGGTGGTCGCGGGGGACGAAGCGGTCGTCGCCCCACCAGACGTGGACGTCCTCCCACGGCACGCTGTGTCGTAGGGGGTCGGTCGCGAGGTGCCGGTAAATCCCGAGGGGCGCCGAGCCACCGGTCGTCGCCCAGTCGACGCGGCCGCGTCGATCGATGGCGTCGTGCAGTGCGGCCGCCATGGCCTCGGCGGCGGCCTTCGCCGTCGCCTCCTCGTCGTCGAAGATCCGGAGCTCCGGTTCGCCGCTCATCGCCCGCCCCTCATGCCCCAACCAGGCTGGCGGTCATCGCGAGGATCTCCCTGGCCACGCGGTCCCGACCCGCGTCGTCGATCGTGAGGGCCAGCAGGTCCGCCTCCCGCCGTCGCGGCGCGAAGAATCGCCGCTCCGGCAGCCGCTCGTCATCGACGGCGGCCTGCACCACGACGCCTTCGGCGTAGGCCGTGACCTCGAGGACCAGCTCCGAGCGCCCGCGCCGCGCGTACAGCTCGACCGCCAGGGTCGTGCCCCGCGGCGCGGAGGACTCGATCGGGCGAATAGAGACCGGGATGCGCTTCCGGTCGTGCTTGAGCGTCGCGTCGTAGCCGCTCCACGCCCCCAGGCCCGCTCGCACGGGATCGACCACCGTCATCCCCAGCCGCGACGCGAGCCAGGCCACGTGGTACAGCGGCCGCACGACGTTGGCGGCTCCCGGGGTCCCGTCGGCCGCCGCGTAGCGGACCTCGATCCGCTCGAGGTTGCCGAGAAACGGCAGGAGGTTCGGCCGGTCGAAGGTCGAGGCGATCGCCTCGCGCCAGCGGGTCTGGCGCATGAGCGCGAAGTCCGCGACGTCGACCTCGAACCGCTCCGGCAGCCGGGCCATCTCGACAAGGCCGGCGATGCCGTCGCCGGACCAGCTGGAGCCGTCGACGATCACCCGATCGGCCATCGGCAGGAGGTCCTGCGCGGAGTGCGAATCGAAGTGCGGCTCCCCAGGCCACCACACGGTGACCGGGAGATCGTGGACGAGGAGCGGCGCGACAAGCCCGGAGAGGTGCTGCCCGCTCTCGCCCCCACAGGTCAAGTAGATGAGCTCGGAGCAGGTCTCGGGCGCCGTCGGTGACGGCAGCATGCAGTGGGCCTCGATCTGGGCGTTGATCCACATCGGCCCGTCGGGATCGGCCTGGGAGACGATGATCGTCCGCGATGGGTGGCGGCCCGTGAGGCCCTCCACGATCGCCGCGACGCGCTCGCCGATCTCGCCACGGCCCGCGACCACGACCAGGTTCATCACGCTCGAGCGGGCCGCGACCCGGCGCTCCTCAGCCCCCTCCTCGCCCGTCGTCGTCAGCGAGATCGAGGACCAGATCTTCGCGAGCTCCGACTCGATCTGGGCGATGCTCCGAGCCCGCGACGACCAGCGCAGCGCGGGGCGACCGATGACCGGCGACGGGACCTCGACGAGGCCGCTCACAGGCGGCGCCACTTGCGGCCCTCGCGCTCGACGAGCTGCTCCGCCTCCTCCGGTCCCCATGACCCCGACGCGTAGTTCGGGAACTCCGGGGCCGGGCTGTCCAGCCAGGCGTTGTGGATCGGCGTGACGATCGACCAGGCGGCCTCGACCTCGTCGGCGCGCGTGAACAGCGACTGGTCGCCGAGCATCGAGTCGAGGATCAGCGTCTCGTACGCGTCAGGCGTGTCGGCCGAGAAGGCCGCGCCGTAGGTGAAGTCCATCGTCACGGGGCGGATCTCGAGCCCCAGGCCCGGGACCTTGGAGTTGAACCGCAGGAGGATGCCCTCGTCCGGCTGGACCCGGATCGCGAGCAGGTTCGCCCCCGGGTCCGTGTCGGCATCCTCGAACAGCCGGTGGGGCACGTCGCGGAACTGGATCGCGATCTCCGTCGCGCGCTTGGCGAGCCGCTTGCCGGTGCGGAGGTAGAACGGCACGCCGGACCAGCGCCAGTCCTCGACGTGGAACTTCGCGGCGACGAACGTCTCGGTCTCCGAGAGCGGGTCGACCTCCGGCTCCTCGCGGTAACCCTTCACACCGTGGCCGCCGATCCAGCCCTTCCCGTACTGGCCGCGGACCACGTCGTGGGCGACCTCCTGGAACGTGGGGGGCGCGATCGCCCGCAGGACCTTGAGCTTCTCGTCGCGAAGCGCATCGGCCTGGAAGGTCGCCGGCGGCTCCATCGCGACCAGGCTCAGGAGCTGGAGGAGGTGGTTCTGGAGGACGTCCCGAACCGCGCCGGTCTCCTCATAGAATGCGCCACGCTCCTCAACCCCGATCGACTCCGCCACCGTGATCTGCACGTTGTCCACGTAGCGGCGATTCCAGAGGGGCTCGAAGATGCCGTTCCCGAACCGGAAGACCATCAGGTTCCGGACGGTCTCCTTCCCGAGGTAGTGGTCGATGCGGTAGACCTGCGTCTCCCGGAAGACCCGCAGCATCTCGCGGTTGAGCTTCCGCGCGGAGTCGAGGTCGCGCCCGAACGGCTTCTCGATGATGATCCGGCGCCACCCGCTGTCGTGCGTCTCGTGATCGAGGCCGCAGCGCCCAATCTGGGCCACGATCTGCGGGAAGGCCGACGGCTGGGTCGCGAGGTAGAACAGGACGTTGTGTCCGGTCGCATAGTGCTCGTGCATCGTCTCGAGGCGCTCGGACATCGAGTCGAACAGTGCGTTGTCGGAGAAGTCGCCCTTCATGTACGAGATCCGCGACAGGAAGTCCCGCTCCATCTCGGGCTCGAGCTGGATCCGGCAGTTGACATGGAGCGATCCGGCGACGTCCTCCCGGAACGACTCGTCGTCGTAGGGCCGCCGCCCCACGGCGAGGAGCGCCCAGTCGGTGGGCAGGAGGTTCGTTCGCCAGAGCTGGGCAAGCGCCGGGAAGACCTTGCGATGCGAGAGGTCGCCGGTCGCGCCGAACAGGACCATGACGTGCGGATCCGGAACGCGCTCGAGGCGGAGCCCTTCCCGGAGCGGGTTGAGGCCGTGGTGCGACGGGGCGCGCCGGCGCTTGCCGTTGCGCGCGAGGCGCTCCTCGCGGATCGGCAGGGCGCCCGGCGCCGGAACCGCGATGGTCGGCTCGGGCCGCGGAACCTTGGGCCGCGGCTTGGGCCGCGGCTCGGCCTTCGTCGGGGCTTTGGCGGCGGCCTTTGCGGCGGGCTTCGTCGGCGCCTTCGTGGTGGCCATCGCCTACTCGGTCTTCACCGCGTGACCGCCGAACTCGTTCCGGAGGGCCGCGAGGACCTTCGCGCCGTAGGAGTCGTCCTGGCGCGAGCGGAAACGCGTCAGCAGCGACAGGGTGATCACCGGCGCGGGCACGTCGCGGTCGATCGCCTCCTGGACGGTCCAGCGACCCTCGCCGGAATCGGCTACCCAGCCCTTGAGGTTCGCGAGGTCGGGGCCGTTGCGCTTGAACGCGTCCACCGCCAGCTCGAGGAGCCACGAACGAACGACGGAGCCGTGGTTCCAGAGCTCCGCGATCGCCCCCAGGTCGAGGGGGTATTCGCTGGCGTGCATGATCTCGAAGCCCTCGGCGTAGGCCTGCATCAGGCCGTACTCGATGCCGTTGTGGACCATCTTCACGTAGTGGCCCGCGCCGGGAGGGCCGGCGTGGAGGTAGCCGTTCTCGGGGGCCAGTGAGCGGAACGCGGGCTCGATCGGCTCGACCGCCTCGCGATCGCCACCGACCATGAGGCAGAAGCCGTTGGCGAGACCCCAGATCCCGCCGGAGACGCCGGCATCGACGTAGCGCACGCCGTGCTCGGCGCATTGGGCATGGCGCCGGACGTCGTCGTGGAAGTTCGTGTTGCCGCCGTCGACGATGGTGTCGCCGGGCTCCAGGTGCTCCAGCAGCTCCCGGATCTGCTCCTCCGTGGCGTCGCCGGCGGGGACCATGATCCAGGCAACCCGCGGCTTGGCGAGCTTCGAGACGAGCTCCTCGACGCTGCTCGCCGCCGTCAGGTCATGGCCGGCCGCGTGCTCCTCCTGCGCCAGCTCGACGGCCTTCTCGACCGTCCGGTTGTGGGCCACGACGCTGTGCCCGTCGCGGACGAGCCGGCGGACCATGTTCGCGCCCATCCGCCCGAGCCCGATGAACCCGATCTGCATCGCTTCCTCCTCAGCCGAGCGCGCGCCGGATGGCCTGCTCGAGGGTGGCCAGGTCGGCGGCGAGGTCCGCGCCGAGATGGACGTGGATGACGGGTCGATCGGCCGCTCGGAGCGCCTCGCGGTCGCCGCGGGCCTGGGCGTCGATGAGCCGGCCGAAGGAATACGGCCAGTCCGGAATCTGCCGATCGACAGGGTGGTCGGAGGTCAGCTGCAGGAACACCCCGGTCGACGGGCCGCCCTTGTGGAGCTGGCCAGTGGAGTGGAGGAAGCGGGGTCCGTAGCCCGCGGTGGTCGCGGCCTTCGTCGTCGCGAGCGCCTCCCGGATCGCGGCGATCCGCTCGTCGGTGGCGCTGGAGGGCGCGATGAACGCCTGGATCGCGAGGTAGCTCGGTGGCTGGAGCGCCCGGAGGGTCGGAGCGAGGAGCTCCGCGAGGCTCTCGGCGTCGTGGACCGCGACGCGGATCCCGCCATCGTCCTCGCCGGTCGCGTCGCCGTCGCTGCCGCCCGCCTCGTCGCCGACGGCGGCGAGCACGCGCCGCGTTCGCTCCTTGGCGTCCTCGACGTTCGGCTGGTCGAAGGGGTCGATGCCGAGCACCGCGCCGGCGATCGCCGTCGCGACCTCCCAGCGGACCATCTCGCCGGCGATGTCGATGGGGTCGTCGAGCTCGATCAGAACGACCGGGTGCCCTGACGCGGCCAGGGCCTCAGCGCGGCTCACCGCGTCGCCGCTCACCTCGCCGGCGACGGTCAGCGCGACGAAGACCCGGTCGGGGCCGTACGCATCGGGCGTGCGGGCGGGCTCCAGGTCCACGGGCACCACGCCCACACCCTGCTTGCCTGTTGACTCGGCGATGAGCTGCTCCGCCCAGGCCCCAAAGGTGGAGATGGGCGGGTCGGCCAGGATCGTGAGCTTGTCGCGGCCCGCGCGGGCGAGCCCTCCGATGGCCAGCCCGAGCTGCAGCCCCGGGTTCAGGCCCGCGTCCGGCTCGCGACACAGCCCGAGCATCGCGTGGCCGGCGGCGAGCAGCGAGTCGAGGTCGATGCCGATCAGGGAGGCGGGCACCAAGCCGACGTAGGTCAGGGCCGAGTAGCGTCCGCCGATATCGGGCGGGTTGAGGAACTGTTCCCGGAGGTCGTCCCGGTGCGGGATCGCCTGGATGCTCTTGCCGGGATCGGAGATCGCGACGAAGAACTCGCCGGGCTGCTGGTCGTCCTCGTCGCGCGCCTCGAGGGCGGCCGCGACGCCGGCCCAGCGATCGGCAAGGAACGCGAGGGGCTCCGTCGTCGTCCCGGACTTGCTCGCGACGATCCAGAGCGTCTCGAGGGGATCGAGGTCGTCGACGGTCGCGGCGACGGCGGCCGGGTCCGTCGAGTCGAGGACCCGGAGCGCGAGGTAGCCCTCGGTTGTTCCGAAGGTCCGGTGGAAGACGTCCGGCGCCAGGCTGGAGCCGCCCATGCCCATCACCACGGCGCTATCGAAGCCGGCCTCGACGGCTGCGTCCCCGAAGGCCTCGAGGGCCGGGATCTGGAGCGTGAAGTGCTCCGGTGCGTCGAGCCAGCCGAGCCGATCGGTGATGTTCGCGGCGACGTCGGGATCGTCCGTCCAGAGCGACGTGTCGCGGTCGAAGAGGCGCTCGGCCCAGCGTTCCTCGGTCGCCCGAGCGACGAGCTCGTCGACCGTCTCCTGCTCGACGGCGGGGAGTCGGAGCTCGATTCGCGCGCCCATCAGCCGTTCCCCGCCGGCAGCTCGATGGCCTCGCCCGCCTCCGTGGCGCCGCCCATCTCGGCGGCCTCGATCGCGAGGACCTTGTCGAGGCGGCGACGGTGGCGAGGCTCGCCGCTGAAGGTCGCGGCGAGGAAGGCCAGCGCGCACTCGAGCGCCGGCTCGGGCCCGACGACCCGCGAGCCGAGGGTCAGCACGTTCATGTCGTCATGCTCCACGCCCTGGTGGGCCGAGTAGGTGTCGTGGCACACGGCTGCGCGCACGCCCCGGACCTTGTTCGCCGCGATGCTCGCCCCGACCCCGGACCCGCAGATCAGGATCCCGCGCTCCACGGCTCCATCTCGAATCGCGCTCGCGAGCCGATGCGCGAAGTCCGGGTAGTCGTCGTTCGAGTCCGAGCCGTCACCCCCCAGGTCGACGAGCTCGTCACCCGGCCGCGCCGCCGCGACGCGCCGCAGGAGCTCGTCCTTGAGCGCCGCGCCCGCATGATCCGCGGCGAACCCGACTTGCATCAGGAGTGCCCTGGGTCGGACGCGCCGGTGCGGTCCACGCCGGACTCGCCCGGATCGATCGTCGGGTGGTCGCCGCCGCCGCCGCCATCGTGGCCGAGACCCAGCCCGGCCGGCTGGTGGCCCGGGTCGAGCGTCGGGATGCGCCCGTGGAGGCCCTCGCGCACGACCTTCCGTGCCACGTCCGCGACGCGGTCGGCCGTGAAGCCGAGCTTCTCGAAGATCGTGCCGGCCGGCGCCGAGGCGCCGAAGTGGTCGATGCCGATGATCGCGCCCTCGTCACCCGCATATCGCTCCCAGCCGAGGGCCGTGCCGGCCTCGACCGTCACGCGCTTGCGCACGGCGGCCGGCAGCACGGACTCGCGGTACGCCTCGTCCTGGCCCTCGAACGCCTCCCAGCAGGGGAGCGAGACGACCCGGGCCCCGATCGAATCTCGCTCGATCGCCTCCGCGGCGGCGAACGCGAGCTGGAGCTCAGAGCCGGTGGCGATCAGGATGACCTCCGGCGCCTTGCCGCTCGCCTCACCGTCGGCCTCCCGGAGCACGTACCCGCCGCGCGCGACGCCCTCCCTCGCCAGCTCCTGCGTGCCGGCGAGCGTCGGCAGCTTCTGGCGGGTCAGCGCCAGGCCCACCGGCCCGCCTCGCCGCGAGACCGCGAGCCGCCAGGCCTCGATCGCCTCGTTCGCGTCCCCCGGTCGCACGAACCACAGGTTCGGCATCGCTCGCAGGGCGGCGTAGTGCTCGATCGGCTGGTGGGTCGGCCCGTCCTCACCGAGGCCAACGGAGTCATGGGTCCACACGTAGATCACGTGGAGCCCGGCGAGCGCCGCGAGTCGCACGGACCCGCGCATGTAGTCGCTGAAGTTGAGGAAGGTCGCGGCGTAGGGGATGAAACCGCCGTGGTAGGCGATCCCATTGGCGGCGCCGCCCATGGCGTGCTCGCGGACGCCGAACCACAGGTTCCGGCCGGCCTCGCCCGCCTCGAACGGGTCCTCCCCCTTGATCAGCGTCAGGTTCGACTCGGACAGGTCCGCGGAGCCGCCGAACAGCTCCGGCACGGGCTTGGCGAGCGCCTGGATCGCCGCCTGGCTCGCCTGCCGGGTCGCGAAGTCCTCGCCGACGGCGTACGACGGGAGCCCGGAGAAGGCGTCGTCGCGGAGCTCCCCGGCCAGCCTACGCCGGAGCTCCTCCGCCTCCGCTGGAAACTCCTCCTCGTACGCCTCGAGGCGCCGCTCCCACTCGTCGGCGACCGCGTCGCCTCGCCGGCCGGAGTCGCCCATGAGCTCGCCGACCTCGTCGGGCACGAGGAACTGGGCATCCGGGTCCCAGCCGTAGGCCTCCTTCGTCAGCCGGACCTCGTCCGGACCGAGCGGCGAGCCGTGGGCCTTCTGGGTGTCCTGCTTGTTCGGGCTCCCGAAGCCGATGTGGGTCCGCACGGCGATCAGCGACGGCCGGTCGTCCGCCCTGGCCGCGGTGATCGCGGCATCGATGGACTCGAGGTCGTTGCCATCCTCGACCCGGCGGGTGCCCCAGCCGTACGCGTCGAATCGCTTGACCACGTCCTCGGACCAGGCCATCTCGGTCGGGCCGTCGAGCTGGATGTGGTTGTCGTCGTACAGGACGATCAGCTTGCCGAGCCGGAGGTGGCCCGCGAGGCTCGCCGCCTCGGACGCGATCCCCTCCTGGAGGTCGCCGTCGGAGGCGATGACGTAGGTCCGGTGATCGACGATCTCGTGCTTCGGTCGATTGAACTCGCGGGCGAGGCGCCGCTCGGCGATGGCCATGCCGACGGCGTTGGCGAAGCCCTGGCCCAGCGGCCCGGTTGTCGCCTCGACGCCGGGGGTCAGGCCATGCTCCGGATGCCCCGGCGTCTGCGAGCCCCACTGGCGGAAGGACTCCAGCTGCGAGAGCGGCAGGTCGTAGCCGGTGAGGTGCAGGAGCGAGTACAGGAGCATCGAGGCGTGCCCGGCCGACAGCACGAACCGGTCCCGGTCCGGCCAATGGGGAAACTCGGGGGAGTGCCGGAGATGCCGCGTCCACAGGACGAACGCCATGGGGGCCGCGCCCATCGGCGCGCCGGGGTGCCCTGAGTTCGCCTTCTGGACGGCATCCATCGAGAGGGTCCGGATCGTGTCGATCGCGAGCCGTTCGAGGGTGGGCGCCATCGCGGTGAATCGTAGCGCCGCGCTCGACAGTCGGCCTTGAAGCGACGGGCGCATCGCTACCATCCGCGTTGTGACGGCCCCCAACTCGACGTCCCCGGCGCCGACGTCGTCGGTCCGCCGCACTCCCGTGCGCGTGCTGGTGCTCGGCGACCTCGTCCTCGACGTGGTCCTCCAGGCGTCGCAGCCGATCGAGAGCGGCACGGACGTCCCCGGCCGCGTCGAGATCCGCCAGGGCGGCTCCGCGGCGAACGCCGCGCGCTGGCTCGCCCGGCTCGGCGTTCGGTCGCAGCTCGTGTGCGCGATCGGGCGCGACGGTGCGGGTCGATCGCTGGTCGCCCAGCTCCGGCGCGATTCGGTCGAGGTCCGGGCCGTCCGCATCGCCGGCCATCGGACCGGACGGATCGGGGTCCTCGTGGCGCCCTCCGGCGAGCGATCCTTCGTCGCCGACCGGCGCGCGGCCACGCGCATGACGCCGGCCGACCTGAAGCCCGAGTGGTTCGACGGCATCGACCTCATCCACCTCCCGGCCTACTCGCTGCTCGTGGAGCCGCTTGGTTCCGCGGCGGTCCGCGCGGTGGAGCTGACCCGCTCGCGAGGCGCCCGCGGGGCCAAGGTGGCGGTCGACCTCGCGTCCGTCGGCCCGCTGCTGACGCACGGCCGGCGCGAGGCGCGCGAGCTCGTGGCAAGCCTCCGCCCGGACCTCGTGTTCGCGACCGAGTCCGAGGCCGAGGCGCTGGTCGGACGCGCCGGGCCGGAAGGGCTGCTGGAGCACGCGGCCGTCGCGGTGATCAAGCGTGGGCCGCGCGGCGCCCGGGTCTTCGCGCGGGTCGACCACGGCGAGAGCGAGCCCGAGCCGCCACTCCGGTTCGACATCGCGACCGAGGCGGTCGCGGCCGACGACACGACGGGTGCCGGCGACGCCTTCGACGCGGGGTTCATCTCGGGCTGGCTCGGCGCGCTTGCCACGGGCCACTCCGGCGCCGATGCGCTTCACCGGGCCACGCTCGCCGGCCACCGGACCGCGGCGCGGCACCTTCGGAGCCCGCGTTCGGAGCTGCCGCCGGGATGAACGCGCCCGCAACGGTCCGAGAGCGCCTCGAGATCGCCCCGGAGGTCGCCGCGGCCCTCGCTGCGGGCCGCCCCGTCGTCGCCCTCGAATCGACGCTGATCAGCCACGGCCTGGCCTTTCCGGCCAACCTCGAGGTCGCGAGCGCGTCGGAGGCGGCAGTTCGGGAGTCCGGCGCCGTTCCCGCCACGATCGCGATCCGGGATGGTCGGTTCCGGGTCGGCCTCGACGCGGAGGAGCTGCAGACCCTCGCGACCGCCCCTCGCGGGACGGTGCTCAAGGCGGCGCGGCCGTCGCTTGCACCGGCGATCGCGCGAGAGGGCTGGGCCGCCACGACCGTCTCGGCGACGATGATCGCGGCCCATGCCGCGGGCATCGATGTCTTCGGGACGGGCGGGATCGGCGGCGTCCATCGCGCCGCGTCGGACAGCCCCGTCTCGTTCGACATCTCCTCGGACCTCGACGAGCTCGCGCGCACGCCCGTGGCCGTCGTGTGCGCCGGCCCCAAGGCGATCCTCGACGTCCCCAACACCCTCGAGGTCCTGGAGACTCGCGGCGTGCCCGTCGTGGCCATCGGCCAGAAGGAGCTGCCGGGCTTCTACGCCCGGAGCGCAGGCATCCTCGCGCCGCATTCCGTCGACGACGAAGCCGGCGCGGCGCTCCTGATCGAGACCCACCTCGGGCTGGGTCTCGGCTCCGGGATCCTCGTCTGCGTGCCCGTCGCCGCCGACCTCGCGCTGCCCGAGGCCGTCGCCAGGGAAGCGGTCGCGCGGGCCACGAGGGACGCGGAGGCAGCCGGCATCCACGGGCCGGACCTCACGCCTTGGCTCCTCGCCCGGATTGCGGAGATCACCGACGGCGCATCGGTGCGAGCGAACACGGCGCTGATCATCAACAACGCCCGCGTCGCGGGTCGTCTCGCGGTCGCGCTCATTGCCCGCGCGGCGGAGCGTCGATAGACTCGGCCCGCGAGCGTCGCTCGCTGCCATCACCCTCGCGCCAGGAGAGCCGATGCGGATCTACGAGGGGAGTCACCGGCAGGACTGGGAAGAGGTCCTCCGATCCGTCGGCGCCTATCTCGACGATCGCGGGATGCGGGGCCTCGTCTTCCTGGAGACCGAAACCGGCTTCGTCATCCAGGGGACGGCCGTGTCCACGGAGGCGGGCTCGGCCTGGGGCGAATCGATCGGCACGGCGCGGCGCGAGACCCTGAACGTCGACGACGACCAGATCGGCAAGTTCATGGACGATGCGCTGGCGCGACGGGGCCAGGAGCCGGACCCGTCGCCGAAGCACTACGAGGCGCAGCTGCGGGTCATCGGCCGCTTCATCGACGAGAAGAAGCCGCGTGAGGTCTTCTTCTTCGAGGTCGATGGGGCCTACATCGCCCGCCTGACCGTCGCCGGGAAGTTCGAGCTGGTCGAGTTCACGTCGCAGGACATCGCCGATCTTGTCGCCGGGGCACCCACGCTCCGGCGATCCGACGACAAGACCAAGCCGGGTCAGGCCAAGCCTGGCCAGGCGCCACCCGCCTGATCCAGGAGGTCCAGACCATGCGCGCGCTCAAGACCGTCGCCGTTGCCCTGGGGATCACCCTCGGCGCGATCCTCGTGATCCCGCTCCTCGTTCTTGCCGGTCTGTTCGTTTGGCTCAAGCTGACCGAGGAGGACGACGAGGAGGCGCTCGAGCTCGACGAGGACGTCTGATCGACGCCCCACCCCCCATCGAACCGGGCTCGACGCCCGCCGGCCGACCGGCGGGCGTTTCGCCGTCCGGGAGCCGGGACGCACCCGCTCTCCGAAGCGCAGCCGGGCGATCGACACCCGTCCTGCCGCCGTCGACGGCTCGGGAACGGCGGCTCGCCGAGGCCGGCGTCCTCGTCGTCATGGCCGCATGGGCGGCGAACTTCATCGTCGTCAAGGCGGCCAACGAGCAGATCCCGCCGGTCACCTTCGCGTTCCTCCGATTCGGTCTCGCGGCGGCCACGCTGCTGCTCGTGCTCCGCTGGCGTGAGGGGACGTTCGGCTGGCCGGGCCGTGACGCCCTGCCGATCCTGGGGCTCGGGGCGCTGGGCTTCGGCGTCTACCAGATCCTGTGGTCGATCGCGCTCCAGGACATCCCCGCGGGCGACTCCGCGCTGCTGATCGCGACGACACCCGTCATCACCGCGCTGCTTGCGGTCGTCAGCCGCGCCGACACCCTGACGCGGACGAAGCTCCTCGGCAGCGTGGTGTCGTTCAGCGGCGTCGCGATCATCGTCTCCGCCGGACATGGGATCTCGCTCGGCAGCGCCCTGGTCGGTGACGCCCTGACGTTGCTCGCGGCGGTGTGCTGGTCGATCTACACGGCCTTCGGCGCACCGATCCTGCGCCGCCATTCGCCCCTCCGGACGACCGCCTGGGCCATGGTCGGCGGCTCGCTCGTGCTCCTCGTCCCGGGCGCATTCCAGGCGGTGGGCGTCGACTGGGGGGCTGTGCGAATCGACGCATGGGCGGGCCTGCTGTTCGCCGCCTTCGTCCCGGCAGGAATCGCAAATGTCGTCGTCTTCAGCGCCATTCGCCTCCTCGGCCCGACCCGGATCACGGCCTACCAGTTCCTGGTGCCGTTCCTGGCCGTGCTCATGGGCGCGGCGTTCCTCGCGGAGCCCATGCGCCTCGACCAGCTGCTCGGCGGGCTCGTGATCGTCATCGGCGTGGCCATCGCCAGGACCGATCGGGTGACCGCGTTCGGCGGCTGGCTGCGAGAGCGGCTGCCCGCCTGAGCGGAGCTCAGGCGTCCACGCGCTTGAGCATGACGACGTTGGTCTCGAGGTAGCCCGCCGAGCGATAGAGCCGGCGGGCCGCCTCGTTGTCGCCGAACACGTGGAGCATCACGCCGAGGCAGCCTTGCTCGCGGGCGTAGGCATCGATCTGCGCCAGGGCGAGGCGCGCGTACCCGTGGCGCCGGTGGGCCGGATCGACCGCGAGGTCGTAGATGAACACGACCCGCCCGACGTCGCGGTCCTCGATCGTGTACCAGGCGTAGCCGACCTTCTCGCCGGCCTCGTTGACCATCGAGCGGATCTCGTGACCGGCGGTGGCGCGGCCGTCCGGGAGGAGCTTCGCGAACTCCGCCTCGGCCAGGTCCTCGGCGCCCACCTCCGGGTAGTTTCCGGCCTTGACCTTCTCGGCGGCGTACTCGCGCTTGGTCGCGGCGCGCCAGGCCTGGAAGGTCGCCTCGTCCATCGGTTCCAGCCTGAACATCGGATCTCCGCGGTGCCTTGGTGGTGCTTTGTCATTGCCGGTCGGGGCCATTTTCGGTAGCATTTGAAAAACCCCCGGAGGCGCCCGACCTATGTCGAAGTATGTCTTTGTGACCGGAGGGGTCACCTCCTCGCTCGGGAAGGGCATCACCGCCGCCAGCATCGGCCGGCTGTTGAAGGCCCGGGGTCTGAAGGTCTCCATCCTCAAGCTGGATCCGTATATCAACGTGGATCCGGGAACGATGTCGCCGTACCAGCACGGCGAGGTCTTCGTGACCGACGACGGGGCCGAGACGGACCTCGATCTCGGCCACTACGAGCGGTTCATCGACGAGAACCTGACCCAGCTCTCCAACGTGACGACGGGCCGCATCTACCAGGCGGTGATCGCGAAGGAGCGCCGCGGCGACTACCTCGGCGGCACGGTCCAGGTGATCCCGCATATCACCAACGAGATCAAGGAGCGGATCACCCGCGTCGCGCGCGACGGCAGCCCGGACGTGGTGATCGTCGAGGTCGGCGGGACCGTCGGCGACATCGAGAGCCTGCCGTTCCTCGAGGCGATCCGCCAGATGCGCAAGGACGTCGGGCGCGCGAACGTCCTCTACGTCCACGTCACGCTCCTGCCGGCGCTCGCCGCGACCGGCGAGCTGAAGACGAAGCCGACCCAGCACTCCGTCAAGGAGCTCCGCGGAATCGGCATCCAGCCGGACGTCATCGTCCTGCGCTCGGACCATGAGGTTCCCGACGAGATCCGCGAGAAGATCGCGCTCTTCACCGACGTCGCGACGGACGCCGTCATCCCGGCGCCGACTGCCGACACGATCTACGAGGTGCCGCTCCAGTTCGAGGACCGTGGCCTCGGCAAGCTCATCGTCCGGGAGCTGTCACTCGGCGATCCCGAGGCGCCGCCGGACCTCGCGAGCTGGCGGACCCTCGTCGAGAAGATCAAGCGCGACAAGCCCGAGCTGGAGATCGCCCTGGTCGGCAAGTACATCGAGCTGCCGGACGCCTACCTCTCCGTCACCGAGGCGCTGAAGCACGCGGGCTGGGCCAACGACGTGGCCGTGAAGATCCGCTGGGTGGACTCGGAGACGCTCTCGAAGGACACCCTCCACGCGGCGCTCGACGGCGCCGCCGGTGTCGTGGTCCCCGGCGGGTTCGGCCATCGCGGGATCGAGGGCAAGGTCCTCGCCGCCCACTTCGCCCGCGAACACTCGGTGCCGTACCTCGGGCTTTGCCTCGGCCTGCAGTGCGCGGTCATCGAGTTCGCCCGCGAGGTCGTGGGGTCGAAGGACGTCAACTCGACCGAGTTCGACATGTTCACCTCGAACCCCGTCATCGACTTCATGCCCGACCAGCGCGAGCTCGAGGACAAGGGCGGCACGATGCGCCTGGGCCTCTACCCGGCCAAGCTCACGCCCGGCTCGAAGGCCGCCGCCGCCTACGGCCAGGAAGTGATCTACGAGCGGCACCGCCATCGCTTCGAGGTGAACAACCAGTACCGCCAGACCCTCGAGGACGCCGGGATGATCCTGTCCGGACAATCGCCCGATGGTCGCCTCGTCGAGATCGTGGAGCTGCGCGATCACCCGTGGTTCGTCGCCTCGCAGTTCCACCCCGAGTTCAAGAGCCGGCCGGAGCGGCCGCACCCGCTGTTCGACAAGTTCATCGAGGCGGCGCTCGAGGAGGGCCCGGTCGCCGGCGAGCGCAAGGCTGGCCCGGAGCGCGAGCACCACGAGGTGGATTTCGACGGCGCCCGTAGAAGCGACCCCCGCGACCTAGTCCGGGACGGGAGCATCGGACAGATCGCTGAACGACCCTGGGGGTCAGCGAATGCGCGAGCAGGCGGAGCCAGGCCCCGCGCTGGCGCTCGTGCCGTTTCGACCCGAGCATGGCCCCGCGCTCACGATCTGGGTTCGATCGGTTGACGAGGCGTCCAGGTGGGCGTCGCTCGACCACCTCCCGACGCTCGAGGATCTCGAACGCTGGCACAGCCAGCCCTACGCGACGCCGTTCGTGCTGCTCAGCGGCGACGACGTCGTGGGCTACGGCGAGGTCTGGGACGATGGCGCGGAGGAACGCGAGGAGGACGAGGCGGAGCTCGCGCGGCTCGTGATCGCGCCGGCGCAGCGGGGCCGCGGCCTGGGCCGAGCGCTCACCCGCGCGCTGGCCGACGAAGCCTGGCGCCACGGTGTCGCAGAGGTCTGGCTCCGCGTCGTCGAGGAGAACCTGCCGGCTCGCCGCGCCTACGAGGCAGCCGGCTTCAAGCGCGCAACCGCCGAGGAAGAGGCCGCGTTCAATGCCGGGCAGCGGCGCGTCTATGTCTGGATGCGAGACGCGAATCGTCCGCACCAGGGCGCACCACCTGAGCCCGTCGGCAGCGAGGGCTAGAATCGGGACGATCGATCGAACCAGACCGAACCACCCGGGAGCCCACGGCCATGAAGCTGTTCCTCGACACCGCCGACATCGAAGAGATCCGCACCGTCCATTCGTGGGGCGTGCTCGACGGCGTGACCACGAACCCGACGCTGTTCGGCAAGACCAAGGGCATGACCTACGACGAGGTCCTGCAGCTGATCTGCGGGATCACGAAGGGCCCCGTCTCCGCCGAGGTCGTCGCGGACGACGTCGAGGGGATGCTCACAGAAGGCCGCCACTTTGCGAAGCTGGCCGACAACATCGTCGTGAAGGTCCCGATGTCCGAGACCGGGCTCGCCGCGATCAGCCGCTTCAAGGCCGAAGGCATCTCCACCAACTGCACCCTGATCTTCACCGCGAACCAGGGGCTCCTCGCCGCGAAGGCCGGGGCGTCGCTGCTCTCGCCGTTCGTCGGCCGGGTGGACGACATCAACGAGGATGGGATGCAGGTCATCCGCGAGCTGTCGGAGATCATCCGGTTCTTCGAGTACGACTCGGAGGTCCTGACGGCCTCGGTTCGACACCCCCGCCACGTCACCGAGGCCGCGCTGAACGGCTCGCACATCGCGACCCTGCCGTTCAAGGTCTTCCAGCAGATGGTCCAGCACCCGTTGACCGAGAAGGGCATCGTCCAGTTCAAGCGTGACTGGGAGGCTGCTCGCGCCGCCGCTGACGAGAGCGCCAAGTCCGGGGAGCCCGCCAGGGTCAGCTGACCGCGCCCGAAGACCCTCAATCGGCGCCGCGATCAGGCGCTCGGCGCCTCGAGCCACGTGCCCCGGCGCATCACGCGGACCACCCCGAGGCGATCGTCAAGCTCGACGAGGTCCGCTCGCAGGCCGGCGGCGATGCGGCCGCGATCCGTCAATCCGAGCATCAGGGCGGGAGCGGTGCTGGCAGCGGCGATGGCGGCCGGCAGGGTCGCCCGTGAGCCGACCAGGTTGCCGACGGCGTCGCCGAGCGCTGTGCCGCCCCCCGCGAGGGTCTGCGTTCCGGCGAGCACGATCCTGCCGTCGGGCTGCAAGTCAAGCTCCATGCCGTCGACCCGCACGCGACCGGCGCCTGACCCGGCAACGGACAGGCCGTCGCTGACGAGCATCAGGCGATCCCGCGGCTTGCTGCGCGCGATGATCGGGAACAGCGCCGGATCGACGTGGAGGCCGTCCGCGATCAGCTCGACGTAGACGTCGTCGTCCCCGAGCGCGGCCACGGCCAGGCCGGGGGAGTGGTGGTGGACCCCGGTCATCGCGTTGAACAGGTGGGTCGTCGAGGATGCGCCGGCGGCGTATCCGGCTCGTGCCTCCGCCAACGTCGCCGCCGAATGGCCGAGCGACACGCGGGCCCCGCGCCCGACGACCGTCCGGATCAGGTCCAGCGCTCCGGGCAGCTCAGGGGCGACCGTGATCAGGGTGACGCCCTCGAGGAGCCGCTCGAGGTCCGCGGGGCGGACGTCCGCAGGGGCGCGCAGGTGCGCGGGATCGTGGGCGCCCTTCCTGGCGGCGGCGAGGAACGGTCCCTCGAGGTTGATGCCGAGCGGCGCGGCCCCGTCATCCGGCGCGCCCGGCAGCCAGGCTCGGACGGTCTCCCCGAACTCGACCAGCGTGTCGATCGGCGCGGTCCAGGCGGTGGGCAGGAACGAGGTGACCCCCCGGCGCAGGAGCGCCCGGGCCATCCCGTCAAGGGCCGCCCGGCCGCCCATGGCCGAATGTCCGCCCCAGCCGTGCACGTGGACGTCGATGAACCCGGGCGCGATGAGCGGACCGCCTTGGCCGCCCGTACCGGTTTCGATGGCCGTGATCAGGCCACCCGCGACCGTGATCTCGCCGGCGACGACCCGGTCGTCCAGCACCAGCCGGCCACGAATCGTCGTGGTGCCCCCGGCGCCTCCGTGCGCGGCGCGGCCGGTCATCCTGCCGCAACCACGACGGCACCCGAGGCGGCCTTGGCCTCGGGAAATGGCGGAGTTCGGAAGCCGAGTCGCATCAGGTTGCCCCAGCGATCAGGCGGTGGAGCCGGCGGAAGGTCGGGCGGAAGCCGAGGCTGCGCCACGTGCGGTCGGCCTCGATATTCGTCGATCGCCAGTCGGTGAAGGCCGACGCGAAGCCCGTGTCCCGTGACCAGGCGAGATAGGCCTCGCCCAGCGCCCGCCCCGCACCGAGCCCCCGCGCCTCCGGGAAGACCGCCGCGTAGCCGAGGAAGCTCGCGCCGTTCGGACGCATGAGGCCGGAGTTCGTCGACGACTTGGTGAGCGCACAGCCGACCGCCTGGCCGACGACCTTCCCCTCGTGCTCGGCGACGAACCAGGTGAAGTCCGAGCCGCCGAAGTCAGCCTCGATCTCTTCGCGGATCTCCTCGACCGGCTGGATCGGGACTGCCGAGAACAGCGGCGACAGCGGACTGTGCCGCGGCAGGACCAGCTCCAGCTCGGCGAGCGCCGGGATGTCCTCGCGCTTCGGCGGCCGGATGACGAGCTCCGAGCGCGGGACCACGCCGAAGGAGGGGGGCGGGTTCTCGCGAACCGCGTGGAGGTGCTGCTGCCCGAAGTCGAGCGTGAACCAGGCATCGACAAGTGCTTCGTCGGACGCTGGCACCAGGACGTGATGGTTCTTCCGGCCCGCATCCACCCAGGCCTGGGCCGCGACCCGGTAGAGGTCCCGTACGACGGCCGCCTCGGTTGCGGCATGGCCCGCGGGCTCGACCCACACGTTGGGGCCCCAGAGCTTCGCGTCCTTCGCGATCCCAACCAAGAAGCCGACCACCTCGTCGCCGCGCCTCGCGACCCAGCCGGATGCCAGCTCGCCCGCGAGCAGCTTCTCGATCTCCGCCCGGGCCGCAGCAGGCGTCTCGTAGGCGGGGTCCAGCACCGGCTCCACCAGGCGGTGGCGGCGGTGGCGATCCGCGAGGAGGGTGGCAGCCGCGTCGAGATCGGCGGCGTCGATCGGGCGGATGTCGGTCGGCATGGCCGGCGAATGGTAGGCGCGAAGGCCCGCATCGATTGACGGCGCCTGATCCGCGCCGTATCCTCCACGCATCCCCACCCCGGTCCGCGCGCGGACCCGTGTTGTCGTGGGTGAGCCCATATCCCGAACGGCGCTTCTCATTCGAAGCCCTTCCTTGTCCAGCAGGTGAACCCTACCCAGATGCCAGCTCCAGATCAGCGAACCATGCGCAACCGTCGCCCCCGCCGTCGTGGCGGCCAGATGGGTGCCAGCAACGGCCGCGGCGCCCCCGTGACCGAGTACGACGAGCAGCAGGAGCTCGAGGCCGCTCGCGAGCGTAACGACCTCGATGTCTCCGATCTCCGCGAGATGAGCGTCGCCGAGCTGCGCCAGGTCGGGCGTGAGCTCGAGCTCGAGAGCGCCACCGAGGAGCGCAAGGAAGACCTCGTCGAATCCATCCTCCGCGAGCAGACTGAGCGCGCCGGCCTCGACTACGCGAACGGCATCCTCGACATCGTCGACGAGGGCTACGGCTTCATGCGCCGCCACGGCCTCCTGCCGAGCAGCGAGGACGTCTACGTCTCGTCGAGCCAGGTTCGGCGGTTCGGCCTCCGGATCGGCGACCGCGTGTCCGGCGCCGTCCGCGCCCCGCGCGAGCAGGAGAAGTACTGGGGTCTCCTGCGTGTCGACAGCGTCAACGGCGTCGATACCGAGACCGCGCGCAGCAGGCCGGTGTTCAACGACCTCACGCCCGTCCACCCAGACGAGCTGATCAACCTCGAGAGCGACCCCAAGAACCTCAGCCAGCGGATGATCAACCTGGTCAACCCGATCGGGAAGGGCCAGCGCGCCTTGATCGTGAGCCCGCCGAAGGCCGGCAAGACGATGCTCCTGAAGGCGATGGCCAACGGGATCAGCGCCAACTACCCGGACATCCTCCTGATGGTCGCCCTCATCGGCGAGCGCCCGGAGGAGGTCACGGACATGCGGCGGTCCGTCAAGGGCGAGGTCATCTCCTCGACCTTCGACGAGCCCACCGAGAATCACACCCACGTGGCCGAGATGGCCCTGGAGATCGCGAAGCGCCAGGTCGAGACCGGGCGCGACGTCGTGATCCTGCTCGACTCGATCACCCGCCTCGCACGCGCGTACAACCTCGCGCTTCCGCCGTCGGGTCGAACGCTGTCGGGCGGCATCGACCCGATCGCCCTCTACCCGCCCAAGCGCTTCTTCGGCGCCGCGCGGAAGATCGAGGAGGGCGGCTCGCTCACGATCATCGGCACCTGCCTGGTCGATACCGGGTCGCGGATGGACGACGTGATCTACGAGGAGTTCAAGGGCACCGGCAACTCCGAGCTGATCCTCGATCGGAAGCTCGCCGAGAAGCGGATCTTCCCCTCGATCGACGTCATGCGCTCCGGCACCCGCCGCGAGGAGCTGCTCCTCGAGGAGGGCACGCTCAAGATGGTCTGGACGATGCGCCGGATGCTCTCCGCCGTCGGGACCAACGAGGGCATCGAGCTCCTGCTCAACCGTCTCGCCAAGACCGACACGAACGCCCAGTTCCTCGCCGGCCTCACGAAGTCCCTCGATTCCTAGCCCGGAAACGGGTTTGCCGCGTCAAAGGGACGCGTGGTAAGGTCGCCGCAACGTCGCAGTCCGCGGAGGAGCGGGCTCGGCCGCGAATAGAGAACCCCAGCTCAAGATCGCGACCCGTCGGCGGTCCTGACCCAAGCACCTCGCGCGTCTGCACGCGCATGGACCGTCCCGCCAGGAGAACGTATTGCTGAACGCCGTGAGCGGCGTCGTGCGCGGCCTCGCGCATGACCCCTCCAAGCGGCTCGAACGCCCCGCGAACGAGCCGACCAGCCCCGCGACCGCGCGACCGGCCCACCGCCGAGCCATCGGCGTGGCCCGCGTCTGCGCCGACCTCCTGACCGCGACGCCCAAGGCCCGGCAGCGAGCATCCGTCGCCACCCGCGACACCGCCGAGCGCATCGGCGCCCGGGTCGCGCGCACCACGCAGCGCGGCTCCATTCGCCGCCGGCTCTACCGGCGCCACGTCTTCCTTCGCTTCTCCGCCGATCGTGCCCTGCCGGTCGCCATTGCCGTGATCGTCCTGGCCGCGGCGACCGTCAGCCTCGCGCCCGCCGCGCCAGTCGGCGCCGCGGAGGGGGCCGCGGTCGCGCAGGCCGCCGACCTCGGGGCCGCGCGGATCGCCGTCGGTGGCAAGGTCGAGGCCTTCTCGGACTTCGAGGACCAGACCTACTTCGAGGAGCCCACGGCCGACACCGCGGTGGTCGACGACGGGACCTTCTACAAGCCCGTCGCAGTCGACACCTCGGTCCAGACGTCGGCCGGGATGCTCCGCCATTACGAGGTCAAGGACGGCGACACCCTCACCAGCATCGCGAGCCGCTACGGCGTCTCGATGATGACCGTGTGGTGGGCGAACAAGCTGACCTCGAAGGACTCGCTCAAGGTCGGCCGGGAGCTCGTCATCCCGCCGGTCAACGGGCTGGTCGTGACCGTCAAGGCCGGCGAGACCCTCGATTCGCTCGCGGCCGCGAACAAGATCACGGCCGACGAGATCGTCGCCACGAACGAGCTCGCCGACACGAACCTCATCGTCGGCCAGGTGCTCATGCTCCCGGGCGCCAAGGGCGCACCGATGCCGACCCCGAAGCCCACGCCCAAGCCCACGCCACGCCCGGCGATCGGCAGCGGCGGCAGCGGCGGGAGCGGTGGTGGCGGCGGTGGCTTCGTGCCGGTGGCCGGTCCCTGGGCCTGGCCCGTGCCCGGCGGCTACGTCAGCCAGTCCTTCCACTACGGCCACTACGGCGTTGACATCGCGCACCCCTACGGCAGCTCGATCGTCTCGCCGCGAGCAGGGACCGTCGTCTTCGCCGGCTGGAAGAGCAACGGCGGCGGCTACCAGGTCTGGATCAACCACGGCAACGGCGTCTACAGCGCCCATCACCACATGTCGGCGGTCACGGTCAACGCCGGCGACTACGTGGGCAAGGGCGGGCGGGTCGGGCGCGTCGGCTCCAGCGGCTGGGCGACGGGACCCCACGACCACTTCGAGGTCTGGATCGGGCGTCCCTGGGAGAGCGGCTCGTACCGGGTCAACCCGCTCCGCTACTACTGAGCCTCCACCGCCGCGGGCTGGACCCGCGAAGTGCCGTGCGAAGATAGGCCCGAATGTTCCTCGACCGCGTGAAGATCTGGGTGCGCGCCGGCGATGGTGGGGCGGGCGCCTCGACCTTCCGGCGTGAGGCGCACGTGCCCCGCGGCGGTCCCGACGGCGGCGATGGCGGCCGAGGCGGCTCCATCCACCTTCGAGTCGATCCGGGCCAGACCACCCTCCGCGACTTCCAGTTCAAGCACCACTTCAAGGCGACGTCGGGTGGAATCGGCACGGGCGCGCGCCGCCACGGGAAGGCAGGCGATGACCTCGCCCTCGACGTGCCGCCCGGCACCGCGATCTACGACGACGCGACGGGCGAGCTGATCGCGGACCTCGTCGCCACGGGCCAGGAGGCGATGGTGGCGCGCGGCGGGCGCGGCGGCCTCGGCAACACCCACTTCAAGACCTCGACCCACCAGTCCCCCAAGCACGCCCAGAAGGGGGAGCCCGGGGAAGAGCGCTGGGTCCGGCTCGAGCTCAGGCTCATCGCGGATGTCGGGCTCGTCGGGCTGCCGAACGCGGGCAAGTCGACCCTGCTCGCCGCATTGACGGCCGCGACCCCCAAGATCGCCGACTACCCGTTCACGACCCTCGAGCCGAACCTCGGCGTGATGGATCTCGCCGACGAGGTGGGCGCCGGCGACCTCCGACGGCCGACCATCGCCGACGTACCCGGACTGATCGAAGGCGCGAGCGCCGGCGCGGGCCTCGGGCACGCCTTCCTGCGCCACGTCGAGCGGACGCGGGTGCTGGTCCACGTGGTCGATGGGTCGGCGCGCGATCCCGGGTGGGACTTCGACGTCATCCGCGAGGAGCTCAAGGCTCACGACGCCGCGCTCCTCGAGAAGCCGACGCTCGTCGCGTTCAACAAGGTGGACCTGCCGTCGGCGGCGGAGGCGTGGCCGGCGTTCCGGGCCGCACGGAAGCGAGACGGCATCGAGGCCGTCGCGATCTCGGCATCGACCGGCGACGGGATCGACCGGATTCGCGCGGCGATCGCGAGGCTCCTGCCCTCGGCGGAAGAGCTGGACGCGCCGCCGGAGCCCTCGGGTGTCGTGGTCCACCGGCTCGACGCCGATCCGAACCGGGTGAGCGTGATCCTGGAGCCCGATGGCGCCTTCCGGGTCGCGGGCCGGCGCATCGAGCGGCTGGCAGCCCAAACGGACTTCGAGGTCGAGGAATTGGCCGAGCGGTTCCAGCGCGATCTCGAGCGCCTCGGTGCCGACGAGCAGCTCCGCAAGTCCGGGATCCAGCCCGGCGACACCGTCCGAATCGGGGCGGTCGAGCTGGAGTGGGAGGCGGAGCCCTGGGCCGCCCGGCGCTGACCGGCGCCCGGTGAACGCGGTCCGCGCCGTCGGGATCATGGGCGGCACGTTCGACCCGATCCACGTCGGCCACCTGGCGGTGGCCGAGGAGGCGCGCGAGGCCCTCGTCCTCGATCGCGTGCTGTTCGTGCCGGCGGGGCAGCCGCCGCACAAGCTGCCGGGCTCGGTGACGCCGGCTCGGGATCGTGTCGCGATGGTCGAGCTGGCGATCGCGGGTAATCCCGCGTTCGAGCTCTCGACCCTCGAGATCGAACGGGTCGGTCCGTCGTTCACCGTCGACACCGTCGAGGCCGTGGCGCGCGCCGATCCGGGGGCGACGCTCCACCTGATCCTGTCCGCCGAGACGTTCGCGGAGCTCCCGACCTGGCACGAGCCGGAGCGCCTGTTCGAAGCGGCTCGGATGGCGGTCGTGCCCCGCGAGGGCTACCCTGCGCCAGACCCGGCGTGGCTCGGCCGCGCGTTTCCCGGCAGGGAAGATCTCGTCGACTATCTCGAGGGGCCGCGACTCGGGCTCTCGTCAACGGCGCTCCGAGCCCGTGTCGCCGCCGGTCGATCCATTCGCTACCTCGTCCCACCGGCCGTCGAGGCCTACATCGCCGAGCACCAGCTGTACAGGAGAGCAATCGCCCAGTGACCGATCTCGCCCGCAACCCGTCCGGACTCCCGAAGCGCCTGAAGCCCGTGAAGACCGCCAGCACGGCGGTGGACATGCCGGCTCTCGACCTCGCGCGCCGCATCGTCGAGCTGGTCGAGGACAAGAAGGCCGCCGACATCGTCCTGCTCGACCTCACGGGTCTCACCACCGTGGCGGACTACTTCGTCATCGCCTCAGGTGGTTCGGAGCGCCAGCTGGACGCGATCGCCGACGGGGTCGTCTCGGGGATGCGGGACGAAAAGGTCCACGCCTTCGGGCGAGAGGGGACCGCGGCGTCGCACTGGGTGCTCGTCGACTTCGGCTCGGTGATCGTCCACATCTTCACGCCCCCTGAGCGCGACTACTACTCGCTCGAGAAGCACTGGCACGAGGCGAAGACGATCCTGCAGGTCCAGTAACGGATCGGCGGCGGTACGGGGTCGTCCGGTACCTGCGGGTCATATGGGCCGAACGTGGCCCGTCGCACGATCCGGGCATGTCCACCGGCCGCGACCGCTGCCCCGCGTGCACCAGGCTGCTGATCAGCACCCGGTTCGACGCGACCTTCCGGCTGCCCGACCAGAGCGAGCGGCTCTGCTTCGGCATCCCGGGCGGGCTGTGCTCCGATTGCGCCCAGCTCTACATCGACCCCGACCTCATCGAGCTGCTGGACCTCGGCGCCGGGCGCTGCACGTTCGCGATCGAGAGCGACGTGGTCCTGCAGGAGCGCGCCTGGTCGACGTAGCCTGACCGGCCCTGCGCCGGCAATCAGGTGAGCCCCCGCTCAGGCGGGTGCGACTCGATCGGTGATCCAGAGATCGAACGCCAGGCGATCGCGCGCGTCCGTCGACCGGCGCCCGCCGACACCCTTCACCTGCGCATCGAGCTCGACCAGGCCTTCCAGCGCGCCATCGAGCTCGGGTCCCGTCCAGCCCTTCGCCTGACGGGCGAGGGTCTCCGCGCGGAACGGCTGGAGGCGCATCGACCGGACCAGGGAGCCGGGGGTCTCGCCGCGCTCCAGCCGATCCTGGATCTCGATCAGCTCGCGGATCCGGCGGTGGAGGACGGCCAGCAGCACGGGCGCCGGCTTGTCCTCGATCAGGCGCTCGAGGAATTCCAGGGCGCGCCCCCGCTGGCGCAGCCCGACGGCATCGACGAACGCCCACATCGAACCCGGGACGGCCTCGGCGACGAGCTCGCGCACGTCGTCCGTGGTCACGGGGCCGTCGTCGGCGTGGCGGAGGGCCAGCTTCTCGAGCTCCATGACCGCGATCCGGCCCTGCTGCTGGCGCTCGACGTCGCCCTCGCGGATGAACCCGCCGACGCGCGTCGCCAGCTCGCGCGCGGCGCCATTGCCGAGCTTGATCTCGCGCTCCCGCGCCCGCGTCTCGATCCACGCCGCCAGCGCGCCCTCGCGGGGCGCCTGCAGCTGCACGACGACGCCGCCGGCCCCGCGAATCGCCTCGGCCACGACCTTGCTGGGTGCCTCGCGCCCGCCCGACTCGGTCTCCTCGACGATCGCGAGCCCGTTGCCGGGGGCCACGGTGGCGAGGATCGTCGCGAGCTCTTCCTTGCCTGCCGAGGTGCGGACCAGGGCGCCGACGCCGGACACGATCGCGATGCTCCCGATGCCGAACATCGAGCCCGTCGCGAGCCGCTCCCGGATCTCGCCCAGGAGGCGGCCTGACTCGGGTCGCTCCTCGGGCCGCCAGCGGTCCGGCGGTCCCTCGGGGAAGCGCTGTGCGTCCTTCCGGAACGTCTCGACCGCCGCCTCGAGCCCGAACGCGTCGTCGCCCCAGAAGTAGGCGAGGGGAGCGGTCCCGCGAGCGGTCGCGGTCCCCGAGGCCCGGTCCGAATCCATCACCGCGATGGTAGGCGAGGGGGATTGCCCCGCCGTTCGGCGGTTCCGGCAGCCGCTCGATCGCGCGGAGTCGCGAACCCGCCAGATGAGACGCGCGAGCGCCGAACGCCACCGCCGGGGGCGACGGCGCCTCGGGGGCCGTCGGCGGCGCGACGATCTGGCCCAGCACGAGGTTCGATGCGGAGGAAGGCAGGCCGCAGAGCAACGCCGGAGCCCGAGCCACCGCCGATCCCGCCCCGGCAACGCGACCCGCCGTCGAGCCCGCCTCGGCAACGCGACCCGCGTCGAGGCTCGCTGCGCTGGCGACCGCCGATCCGGTCCGCGTCGGCGTGCTTCGGGGCTTGGGCGTTGGCCGCCCGCCGCTCGTCGTCACTCGCAGGCCCTGTCCCGTGAACGTGACCTCGACCGCTCCATCCGTGTCGGTCCGATACGTCCGTTCGGAGACGCTCGCCAGCCGCTCGAGCGTCGTGGGCGCCGGATGGCCATACGGGTTGCCCGCCCCGGCGGACACGACGGCGACCTTCGGCCGCGCGGCGTCGAGGAACGGCTGCGTGCTGGCCGTCTTCGAACCGTGATGGGCGACCTTGAGCAGGTCGACCGATGGGACGCCGCGCGCGAGCAGCTCGGGATCGACCCCATCCTCGACGTCGCCCATCAGCAGGAACCGCTGGGATCCGACCTCGCCGAGCAGCACCACCGAGACGTTGTTGATCGACGTCCCGCCGTCGGGTGGTTGTTCGGGAACCCGGTTCGGATCCGGCCACAGGACCCGAAAGCGGATCGAATCGAGCGCCAGTCGATCGCCGGTCGACAGCCGTCCGTGCGACGGCCCGCCATTCGCGAGCACCTCGCTCCAGGCCTCGTACCCGGGCCCCGGCCCGTGCATCCCCGGCTCATAGACCCGCCCCACGCTGTACCGCTGCAGCAGCAGGGCGAGTCCCGCCACGTGGTCTTCGTGCGGGTGGCTGAGCACCAGGATGTCGATCCGGCGGTCCCACGGAGGCAGCCGCTCGTCCAGCGCGATCAGGAGCCGCGACGGGTCCGGCCCACCATCGACGACGAGCCGGCCGCCCCGACCGCCTTCGACGAGGATCCCGTCGCCCTGCCCGACGTCCAGCACGACGACCCGAGCGAGCCCATCGGGTCGATGGACGAAGACGAGCGTCAGCCCGATCGTCGCGAGCACCAGGGCTCCCGCCGCAAGCTGCGCGGTCCGACCGAGCCCCGCCGTCACGCGTGGCCGAGCCTTTGCCTTTGCCCGTGCCGGCTGCGACCTCGCGGGTGCGCCGGTCGGTCGACTGCGAGCTGCCCGAAGCCTTGCGAGCCATCGATCGCCGTGCCTCGCCGCAGCGAAGATGAGCAACGCCGAGGCGACGGCCGCGAGACCATCCCAGGGAGCAACGAGCTCGAGGCTCGCCAGCGGCAGCCCGGCGCCGATCCGGACCACGCCGACCATCGCCGCGTACAGGCCCCACGCGGGGAGCCCTACGACGGTTGCGAGGATCGGTGGCACGCCGGCGCCGACGAGCATGCCGACGACGAGCGCGAGCGCACCGGTCGCCATCGCCGGCGGCACCAGCGGGACAACGATCAGGTTCACCAGCGGCGCGACCAGCGACAGCCGCCCGAACATCGAACAGCACGATCGGCGTGGTCGCGGCCTGGGCTGCGAACGACACGCCGAGGATCTCGGCGACCCATCGGCGCGGCCGCGTGGGCGCCGCGCCGGCGAGCCGCTCCGTCAGCCCCGAGCCCCACGCGATGATCCCGGCCGTGGCGAGGACCGAGAGCCGGAATCCGGCGTCGAAGGCGTACTCGGGATCGATCAGGAGCAGCCCGGTGATCGCCCAGCCGAGCGCCGCGGCAGCCGTGCCAGGCCGGCCGAGCTCACGGGCGAGCAGCGCCACTCCGGCCATGACGCCCGCGCGAACGACCGATGGTGACGGCCCGACGAACGCGACGTAGACGACGATCGCGATGGCCGTGAGGACCGCTCGCCGCCGACGCTGCAAGCCGCCCGCGAGGGCGCCGAGCGTCGACGCGACGATCGCGATGTTCCAGCCGCTGATGGCGACCACATGGCTCGCGCCGGCGATCGTGAAGGCGTCGGCGAGGTCTCGATCGACCCGGTCTCGCAGTCCGATGAGCACCCCGGCAGCGAGTCCGGCTTCCGGCTCAGGCATCGATCGGTCGATCCCGGTGGCCGCAGCCCGACGGAAGCCCTCCAGCATTCGCTCGATCGTGCCGGTGGCGGGGAGGAGCTCAACCGAGTCGGCGCGGAGCGTCCCGATCGCGCCGATCTTGGCGAGGTACTCGCCGTACTCGTCATCGGGCGGTGGCCGGATCCGCCCCGAGACCCCGACGCGGTCGCCCGGCACCACGGCCGGGAACCACGGGAGTGTCGCCGCCACGCGGACTGGCTGGGCGTCTTCGAGCTCGAGCAGCATCGTTGCCGGCCGCGTGCCCGCCCTCGGCGCGCCGACCGTCTGGATGGTGGCGACCCAGGGGCCGTCGCCGGCCGGGATCGCGCTCGATGTCGGTTTCGGTTCGCCCGCGGCTGTGGATCGCAGCGTGATCGCGAGGACACCGACTGCCAGGACGGTCAGCCGCCGGCTCGCGGCCCCGCGGCCGAGGGCATGGGCCGCGACCGCGAGGAGCAGGAGAGCAGGACCGACCAGGACCGCGACCGCATCCGGCGCCAGCCCGATCGCGAGGGAGCCGGCGGTCGCGCCGACGGCCAGCCATGCGGGACGTGGCATCGGCTAGCCGGTCGTGACGAGCGCCCGAAGGTCCTCGAATGTCTTCTCGCCCACGAGGCCCCGCTCCCGGAGCTCGTCAACGGTGCGGAACGGTGCCTCCTCGCGAGCCGCGATGATCTTCTCGGCCGTGACCGGCCCGATCCCGGGCAGCTCCTCGAGCTCGGCCTGGGTCGCCGTGTTCAGGTTGACGAGGCCGCCACCTCCGCCACCTCCACCGCCACCGTTACCTCCCGACCCGCCGCCGGGAGCGACGACTGGATCGTCTCGCGAGGGCACGCGGACCTGGTCGCCGTCCTTCAGCGTCGCGGCGAGATTGAGCTCGCGGCCTACTCGATCGACGTCCACCCGCGGCCCGAACCCGCCCGCCGCATCGATGGCATCGCCGACTCTCGTTCCCGCGGCAAGGTGGTACAGGCCGGGCTTGACGACCGCGCCAGCCACGTCGACGACGATCTCGGCGCCCACGATCTCGCCGCCCACGGGGTTCGCGCTGCCAGATGGCCCCGCGACGAAGCCCGTCTCCGGCCCATCGACGGTCGCCGCCCCCGAACCTCCGACCGCCATGACGAGTGCGACTCCGCCGATGAGCACCGCGCCGACGAGCGCGGCGACGGCGAGGAGGATGTTCGGTGAGGCGAGCGCGACACCCGCTGGCTGGCTGGGAACGTTGCCCGCACCGGCCACAGGCCCGCCGGGATTCTGACTCGCGGCAGGCTCATCGAAGACACGCCACGCCGGCGTCGACTGCTCCAAGGCTCGGCCTCGATCCGGCGGCTACGGGCGGGCGAGTGCGAAAAGATGCTCGGCGGGCGGCTCGTCCAGCGGCTCGACGGGATGTCGACGGGCGACTCGGCGGGCCGGAAGGGTGAACGTCCCGTCGGTCGGGGCACTTCGTCCGACGGGACGTCGATCTGAACCCTACCGACCGTCGCTTATCTGCGGCTTATCTCGCGGTTCTCCCAGAGCCCTGACCTACAGCTGCTCCCAGGGGACCCACCGAGTCCCGTCCCACCAGCGATGCCACGTCTGCCCGTCCACGCCTCGGGCGAACACGTCGAGCCGGTCGGCACCCCACGAGGAAGCCGCCGGCGTCGCCGAGGGATCCAGCTCGCCGCCGAGCGACTCCCACTGGTGCCAATACGTGCGGTCCCAGTAGCGGTTCCAGAGCTCGCCGTCGGCCATGACGGCGAAGACCTCCATCTCGCCCTCGGTCCAGGTCACGACGGTCGGTGGAGAGCTGAGCTGCCCGCCGAGCGACTCCGCCTCGGTCCAGGTCCCCGCGACCCAGGCGGAATGCCAGAGGCCCCGATCGTCATCGACCCAGAAGAGGTCGAGACGGCCGGGGCCCCAGGTGGTGGCGGCGAGCCCCCTAGGAGGAGAAGGCTGGTCGCCGGATTCGGTTGTCGTCATGGCGTTCGGACTCTACGAGATCGAACCTCGGTCGGTTGGTCCGCTAGGCCAGGGCGCGAGCGCCACGACCCTTCGAGGACCGGTCGCCGATGCTCGGATCGAGCGATCGGGCGGCCGACGCGAGGATCCCGCCAAGCCCTCGGCGCCACGCCGGGATGCTGGGCTGGGCCGCCGAGGCGAGCTTCGCCCGGCGGGTGATCTCGGCCTCCGCCAGCAGATCCTGCTGGTGAAGCGCGAGGAGGTACGGTGCAAGTGCGTGCATGAATAGAAACTCCGGTGATTGGTACATGTGGACGGGTCTCCTACCGGCTATCGGGCGTGGTCGTCGCCCAGGCTCGGTCGGGAATCGACGCCCCAAAGCTGGGCGGCGATGGCCAGGACGGTGAAGAGCGCCAGCGGCAGTGCGATTGCGATGAAGAGCGCCATTCGTGGCCTCCTTCCCTGTTCCGTAACCCGTATCTAAGGTCTAATCGGTTACTGTGTGTACATTACCCCCTTGCGCGTAACCTGTCAAGCGCTGTAGAGTGGTTATCAACCTGGAAACCGCACGGTAACGAAATGGCCAACATCTCCCCCGCAGAGCACTCCCACGGCATCGATCTGGAGTCGGCCCTCGACTTCCTGAACACGCTTCACCCCGGACACGGCCGAACGGACGAGCAGCACCAGCGCGACGAGCACCTGGTGAGCCCGACGGACGCCGCGATGTGGTTCCTCGAGCACGAGCTGGTCCATCCCGACGCGGGCATCGCCATCGGCGACGCCGATCTCGCCCGCATCCGGCGAGTTCGAAGCGCGCTGCGCGAGGTGGTCGACGCGGTGGTCGAAGGACGCAAGCCCGAGCCCGACGCCGTTCACCTCGTGAACGCGACGCTCGAGATGCGCCGCCCGACCCGCATCGAGCTCGATGGCTCGGCGCTCCGAATTGGCCACCGCCATGCCGACACCCCGGTCGACGACGCGCTCGCCCTGATCGCAGAGGCGGTCGTCGAGGAGCTCGCCACCGGCCGGCCGGAGCGCCTCCGGGTCTGCGCGAATGACCGCTGCCGCTGGGCCTTCTTCGACTCGTCGCCGACGGGTCGCCGCCGCTGGTGCGACATGCGCTCCTGCGGCAACCAGGCCAAGGCCGCCCGCTACCGGGCGCGCCTCAAGGAAGAGTCAGCGGCGGACGCCGAGAAGGCACCCCGCCCGAACTAGCCCGTGCTAGCGCTCCGACAGCTGCGCCTGGATCGCCTCGCGCAGCCGGTCGGACCTCGCGGCCTCGCCGGATCGGACCTTGATGTGGCGGATCTTCTTGCCGGTGCCTTCGATGAGGCCGTCGGGGTTTGGGAGGAGCGCGCCGTCGGCGAGTTGGAGGTTCACCCAGCCGCCGTGCGGGATCAGCGCGAAGAGCAGGTCACCCATCCTCATCGACCGCCCGAAGGCGAGCAGCCCGTTGCCTGGGTCGTACTGGACGACGACGTCGGGAACCTCCGCGCGGATGATCGCCTCGAGCGCCCGCGCCGCGGTTTGAACCTCGGGCGTGTGCGAAGCGAGGTTCTCGTCCCAGGTGGCGTACTTCTGCATCGGCCGATCCGCCCTACTCGCGAACGACAAGGTTGACGAGCTTCCCGCCGCCGGCCTGGATCACGCGATCCGGCGTCCGACCGGCCAGCAGCTCCCGGATCCGGGACGAAGCCAGCACGGCCGCCTCGATCGCGGCCGCGTCGGCGTTCGAGGCGACGACCACCCGGTCCCGTACCTTGCCGTTGATCTGGACCGGGACCTCGCGGGTCGACTCGGCGGCGGCGGACTCATCGACCGTCGGCCACGTCTCCTTGTGGATCGACGACCACGCCTCGCCGCCCCAGGCCAGACGCCGCGACCACAGCTCCTCGGTGATGTGCGGCGCGGCCGGCGCCAGCATCAGCAGCAGCAGCCGGATCGCCTCGTCCCACTCGGCACCGCCCGCGACGGACGAGCCGCGGTAGCGGAACAGGGCGTTCGACAGCTCCATCAGCTTCGCGACCATCGTGTTGAAGTGGAACTTCTCGTAGTCGGCCGTGACGTCCCGCAGCGTGCGGTGGGCCGCAGCCCGGATCGCCGCCCGCGCGGCCGCCTCGTCCTGGCCATCGGGCAGCGTGCCGGCCTCCGGGTCGCCCGGCTCCCTGTAGTGCGGGTCGAGTGTCAGCGCCCAGATTCGAGTCAGGAATCGATGCACGCCGCCGATCCCCGTCGGGCTCCACGGCCCGCCCTGGTCCCACGGGCCCATGAACATCAGGAACAGGCGGACCGTGTCCGCGCCGTACTTCTGGACGAGCTCGTCGGGATCCTGGACGTTGCCCCGCGACTTCGACATCCGCTCGCCGTCGGCGCCCAGGATCTGGCCCTGGTTGAACACCCGCTTCCACGGCTCGTTCTGGCGGATCATCCCGAGGTCGCGGACCATCTTCGTGAACTCGCGGCCGTACAGGTGGTGCATCACCGCGTGCTCGGCGCCGCCGGTGTAGAGCTGGACGGGCGTCCACGTCTCGACCCGGTCATGATCGATGGGGGAGTCCGGCCGGTCCGGCGACAGGTAGCGGAACCAGTACCAGGACGAGTCCATGAAGGTGTCCATCGTGTCGGTCTCGCGCTTGGCCGGCTCGCCGTCGATCGGGCAGGCGACGTTCAGGAACGCCTCGTCGCGCGTCAGCGGGTTCACGCCGACGCCGGCGTAGTCGACCGTATCGGGGAGCAGGACCGGCAGGTCCTTCTCGGGCACCGGCACGATGCCGTGGGTTGGGCAGTGGATGACCGGGATCGGCGTGCCCCAGTAGCGCTGGCGGCTGACCAGCCAGTCGCGCAGCCGGTAGGTGACGGCGGGCTTGCCCTTCCCGCGCGCCTCCAGCGACGCGACGATCCGTCGACCGCCTTCGTCCGCCGCCAGCCCGGTGAACTCGCCGCTGTTGACGAGGACTTCGTCGTCGGCGTGGGCGACGTAGGCCTCCGACATCGCATCGGCAGTGTCCGCCGCCTCGGCCCCGGGCCGCGCCACGACCTGGCGAATCGGCAGACCGAACTGGTTGGCGAACGCGAAGTCGCGCTCGTCGTGGGCAGGCACGGCCATGATCGCCCCGGTGCCGTAGGTCGCGAGGACGTAGTCGGCGATGAAGATCGGGATGCGCTCGCCGTTGACCGGGTTGATCGCGTCTGCCCCGATCGGGACGCCGGTCTTCTCGCGGTCAGTCGACAGGCGCTCGATCTCGGTCGCGATGCGGGCCTTCTCGATGTACTCCTCGACCTCCTTCCGTCGATCGGCTGACATCAGCTCGACGACCAGCGGGTGCTCCGGCGCGAGGACCATGAACGTGGCCCCGAAGAGCGTGTCCGGCCGGGTCGTGAAGACGCGGATGTCCTGGCCGCCGCCGGTGCCGTCCGCCGCGGGCGCGGTCTCGAACGCGATCTCGGCGCCCTCCGACCGCCCGATCCAGTTCGTCTGCATGTGCCGGATGGGGTCCGGGAACTGGATCTCCGAGAAGTCGAGCAGCTCGTCGGCGTACTTCGTGACGCGCAGGTACCACTGGTCGAGGTCGCGCTTCTCGACCTTGGCACCACAGCGCCAGCAGCGCCGCTCCGCGCCCTCGACCTGCTCGCGCGCGAGGGTGCCGTCGTTCGGGCAGAAGTCGACCGGCGAGTTCGGCTCGGTACGCCAGCCCGGCCTTCAGGAACTGCAGGAAGAACCACTGGTTCCACTTGTAGTAGTCGGGGTCGCAGGTCACGACCTCCGAATCCCAGTCGAAGGTCGCGCCCATCTGGCGCAGCTGACGGCGCATGTTGGCGACGTTCGACATCGTCCAGTCGCGCGGGTTGATCTTCTGCTTGATCGCCGCGTTCTCGGCCGGCAGGCCGAAGGCGTCGAACCCGATCGGCAGGAACACGTTCTTGCCGTGCATCCGCTGGAAGCGGGCGATCGCGTCCGTCGGCGTCTTGATGTACCAGTGCCCGATGTGGATGTCGCCCGACGGGTACGGGTACATCGTCAGCAGGTAGTAGCGGTTCTTGGTGTCGTCCAGGTCCGTGTTGTACAGACGGAGCTCGTCCCAGCGCGCCTGCCAGCGCGGCTCGATCGAGACAGGGTCGTACCGCTCGATCCGGGTCCGCTCCTTCGGTTCCTGGGTCTGGGTCACGGGTCGGGCTCCTGTCGTCTGGGCAGCGCAAGTGTGAGGCGGCCGGGGGGTGCGGCCAATCAAAAACCCCTCGCCGATCGGCAAGGGGTGGTACGGGCAGCCAGCGCACGTTCGTGCGCCCGGCTACCCGGTGGTAAGCGCGAGGGCCGCGATTCGCATCTGCACCGGCATGGTCGCCGCATCGTACGGGCAAATGGAGCTTGCGACAACCCGCCCGGCCGCGCGGTGGGGCCCGAGGGGCGGCGAAGGGACCCGTTGGTATCCTGCCCGGGAGCGGTACCGCCAACAGTTGCCACGGCCGGCCGCTCCCTACGAGAGGCGCCGATTCGTGGGCCCGAATCCCCCCGAGCGAAACGTGTCCGAGGGCAACGCCGTTGCTCGTCACGCGAGCAGCCCGCTTCGGTGGGCCGCGGTCCCGGCAGCGGTCGGCCTCCTGGTCCTCGTCGTGCTCGGGAGTCGCACCGCCTCGCTCCCGCCGGTCGGCGGCGGATTCGACGCGTCGGCCGTCCTCAGCGCGATGCGCGTCGTCGGCTACGTTGCGCTGATCATCGGCCTGCCGAGCCTGCCGGTCGCGATCCTCCTGTTCCGGCGTCGACAGCAGCACGTCCGCGTGGAGAGTCGGAGCGCCTTCCTCGAGCTGCCGACCCCGCCGCTCTGGGCTCGGGTCATCGGCGCGAGCGTCATCCTCGCCGTGTTCGCGGGTCAGGTACTCATCACCGTGACCTTCCTGGGGGATCTTCTGCGGGCGGCTCGGATAACCCCTGACGGAACGTCTGACTTCGGCGGGCTACCCGACCCGAACGGCCTGGCGCCTCTCGACCGCGATTCCGCCTCGCTCGTCGTGGCGCTGCTCATCGTCGCGGCCATGGTCGTGCTGGCACTCGGATTCGCGGTCAGGTGGCGCCTGGAGGAGCGACGGCGCGCCGTGCCCGTTCGCCAGGACGAAGCCGCGGTCGCCTCGCGTGCGGTCGCGGTGAGCCTGGCAGCGCTGCAGGCAGAGCGGGATCCGCGGCGGGCCGTGATCGAAGCCTACGCCGCGATGGAGCGGGTGCTCGCGACGGCCGGGCTTGGTCGCGACGGCTCGGAGGCACCGATCGAGTACCTGCGACGGGTGCTGGCGGCCTCGTTCGGCTCCCGGCAGGAGATCGCGACCATCACCCACCTGTTCCAGATTGCGAAGTTCAGCAACCACGACGTCGACGAGCCGATGCGGGCCGGTGCGATCGAGGCGCTCCAGCGCATCCGCGAGCGCGCGGTCGAGGCTGCGTGATGGATGCGGTCCACGAACCAGCAGCGCGGGTCCGCCGCGGCCCGCCGGCGTGGCGGAGAACGGCCCTGGTCCTCGTGGTCCTGGCGTCCCTCGCCGTCGCTGGGATCGGAGGAGCGCCGCCGGACGCCCGACCCCTCGCGACGCGCATCGCCGTCGTGGTCCTTGGGCTCGCGGCCGCTGCGCTGCTGCTCCGACGGCTGGCGGTCGCGACGCGGTCCTCACGCCAGCAATTCGAGGAGGTCCTGCGGCACGAGACCACCCTGCCTGCGGTCATACCAGGCCTTCGCGCGATCGACCAGACCCTGCGCATGTCGACGGCGAGCGGCTTTGGCGCGGCGTTCATGCTCCAGCCCCTCCTCCTCGAGCTGGCGAGGTGGCGCCTGCTGCGCGATCGCCGGATCGACCTGGACGCGACGCCCGAGCTCGCGCGGCGGACGCTCGGCGAGCCGATGTGGCGGCTGATCCAGGCTCGGGATTCCGCGACCGTTTGGAGCGAGCCTGGTGTCCGGCTCGCCGAGATCCAGGCCGCCATCGACAACCTCGAGCGCCTCTGACGTGGCCGGCCCGCTGTCGATCGCGCAGGTCTCCGAACAGTCCCGGGCGATCCTCGCCGAGGTCGAGCGCTCCGTCGTGGGCAAGCGCGACGTCCTCGAGCTCCTGCTGGCCGCGATCCTGTGCGACGGCCACGTCCTGATCGATGACCTCCCGGGCCTCGCGAAGACCCTGATGGCCCGGTCGTTCGCGCGCGTGACGGGCCTCGACTTCCGGCGGATCCAGTTCACGCCGGACCTGCTGCCCTCGGACGTCACCGGAGCCTCGATCTACAACCAGAAGACGGCGGAGTTCGTGTTCCGCGAGGGCCCGGTCTTCGCCAACCTCCTGCTTGCGGATGAGATAAACCGGGCCCCGGCGAAGACGCAGTCCGCGCTGCTCGAGGCGATGCAGGAGCGCCAGGTGACGATCGAGGGCACGACCCGCCCGTTGCCGCTGCCGTTCCTGGTCATCGCCACGCAGAATCCCATCGAGTACGAGGGAACGTACCCGCTTCCCGAGGCGCAACTCGACCGGTTCCTCGTCCGGCTGCGCGTCGGCTATCCCTCGAACGACGCCGAGGTTGCCATCCTCAAGGCGCGCATCGATCGCGCCGCGGACGAGGTGCAGCTGGAGCCGGCGGTGAATGCCTCGACGCTCACCGCGATGCAGGTCGCCATCGAGCAGGTCTACGTCGCCGACAGCCTGACCCGGTATGTCGTGGCACTGGTCGAGGCGACGCGCTCCAGCGCCCGCCTCCAGGTGGGCGCCAGTCCGCGCGGCAGCCTCGCGCTCCTGAAGCTGGGTCGCGCCCGCGCGGCGCTCGAAGGTCGTGACTTCGTCGTCCCGGATGACATCAAGGCGATGGCCGTTCCCGCCCTCGCGCACCGGCTTATCCTGCGGCCCGAGCTCTGGGTCCAGCGGGTTCGCGCGGAGGCCGTCGTCGAGGAGTGCCTCGCCTCCGTGCCCGCGCCCTCGGCCGAGGACGCCACACCCGGCAGGTCATGACCCGGCGCCCCGCGCCGAAGCTCGGGGCCTACGTGACCGTCGGGGCCGCGGGGCTCCTCGCGGGCGTCGTGGCTGGCCGTGGCGAGCTGGTCATCCTCGCCGCGCCCCTGCTGCTTGCCGCTCTCGTCGCGTTCCTCCTCGTGGAGCCGCCCATGGTGACGGTCGATATGTCCCTCGCTCGGGATCGAATCCTTGAAGGCGAGGACACGGCCCTCGAAGTTCGGTTGCACTCCCAGCGGTCGGTGCGCTGGCTGGAGATCGGGATCGCGCTGCCTGCTGGGCTCGCTGCGCACGAACGCGACCTTGTGCTCGGCGTGCAGCTGGACCCGGGCGTCGATCGCAGGATGTCGATCCCAATCGTGGCGCGACGCTGGGGCGCCTACTCGTTCGGTCGCCTCGCCCTTCGGATGCACGATCGCTTCGGGTTCTTCGCCTTCGAGACGACGGTCGATCGGCCCCTTGCCCTGCGGGTGTTTCCGCAACCCGAGACGTTCCGGCGCGTGATCCCGCCGGCGGCGACCCAGGCCACATCCGGCAACGAAGTCTCCCGGCGGCACGGCGGCGGCATCGAGTTCGCCGGCGTCCGGCCGTACGCCCCGGGCGACGAGATCCGCCGGGTCAACTGGCGACTCAGCAGCCAGCGACCCGAGCTGTACGTGAACGAGCGCCACCACGAGAGCAACACCGACGTGGTGATCCTCCTCGATACCTTCACCGACCTGCACGGCCCGGCGGGCGACAGCACCTTGGCGACGGCCGTCCGCGCTGCCAACGGCATCGCCGATCGCTACCTGGCTCGCCATGATCGCGTTGGACTTATCGCGTTCGGGGGCACGATCCGGTGGCTGGTCCCGGCGATGGGGATGGCCCAGTCGTATCGAATCCTCGAGTCGCTCCTCGATGCTCGGGTCGCGGTCACCTTCGTCTGGAAGGGCGTCGACCTGATCCCGCCGCGGTCGCTGCCGCCGCAGGCGCTCGTCCTCGCCCTCAGCCCGCTCCTCGACGAGCGGACCCTCGCCGCCCTCATGGACCTCCGCCGGCGGGGGTTCGACGTGGCCGTGATTGAGATCCTGCCCGAGGACCATGTCGCGCCGGCCACGGATGCCTTCGCCACGACGGCCCGCCGGCTGTGGCGCCTGCAGCGCGAGCTGCTGCGCGATCGATTTCGCCGACTGGGTGTGGCGGTCGCCCCCTGGTCGGTCGGCGAGCCGCTCGAGGTCGCCTTGGAGGAGTTACGAGCATTTCGACGAAACGGCCAACGCCCGCTCGTCTGATCGCCGGGCTGCTGGCGTTCGCCGTGGCTGCGGCGCTGGCGGGCCTGTCGATCGACCAGCGCAGCGGCGCACTCACGTTCCTGACCGGCATCGTGGCCGTGACGGCCCTCGTCGTGGTGGTCGCCGCGCTGGTCGTGGGCGGCGGAGAGCTGCTCGCCGCCGCACTCGCGCTGCTCGGGCTGCAGCAATTCGTGCAGGTGCTGCTCATCGGAGAGTTGAGCACCTGGAGCCTGGCAATCGTCGGCGTCGGCCTCTTGCTCGTCGGGGAGCTGATCCAGTGGTCCCTCGACAGCCGTTTGCAGGGCAGGCTGGAGCTCGGAATGCACGTGTCACGCGGCTTCGGGGTCATTTGGCTCGCCACGCTTGCGACCGGTGTCGTGGTCGTCGGCCTGGCCGCTGCCGCCTGGCCCATGGAGGAGGGGCTCTTCTCGGTCGCCCTGGCGACGGTCGCCGCGGTCGGCCTGCTCGGCCTGATCTCGACGATCGGCGGAAAACAAGAACCCCCGGGTTCACCAGGGGCCTCGTGCGATCAGTGAGGTGGTGGAGCTACGGGGGATCGAACCCCGGACCTTCTGAATGCCATTCAGACGCTCTCCCAGCTGAGCTATAGCCCCGTGCCGGAGCGCGGAGCATAGCAAAGGCCCGAATCGGCGGCGATGGGCGTTCGTCCGCGACCCACGTCCCACTAGTACTTCAGACCCAACCGGAACCGCACCCGAGCGGTTTATTCTCTCGACGTTGCTCGCGTGGTTGATCCTGAGTGGGCTTGCCCGCGAAGATGCAATCGAAAACGATCGATCGCTCGCGTCCACGCGTTGAGGCGGGGGAACCGACCAGCCCATGTCGCTGCTCGAACGGCAGCTCAAGGCAGCCAAGGCGGCTGAGGCCGCCGCAGGCGCCGCCGAACCAACCGCTCCGCCACATCCGGGTGGCAACGGCGCACGCCCGCCGGCCGACGTTCCGGCACCGGCGGCGCCCGTCGCCGACGCCGCGCTCGGCTCGAACCTGCCCGCGGTCATTCCCGTCGCCGAGGCCGGCAAGTCGCCCGGGGGGCCCCGAAACGCCTCACGCGAGGCGATGCTCCACGAGATCCGGGTCAAGATGCAGGGCCAGGTGATCGCGGCCTTCAACACCCTCCTCGACGGCACCGCCACGGACACCAAGACCAAGATCGAGGGGATCGTCGACCGGGTCATCGCCGAGCACCGCTTCGCGACCACCCGGGACGAGCGGATGCGCCTCGTCGAGGACATGATCCACGAGATCACGGGCTTCGGACCCCTCGAGCCGCTCCTCAACGACCCGAGCATCACCGAGGTCATGGTCAACGGCCCAGAGCACATCTACATCGAGCGCAAGGGCAAGATCCTGAAGGTCGACTCGTTCTTCCTGAACGAGGAGCACGTCCTCCGGATCATCGACCGGATCATCACCCCGCTCGGCCGGCGCATCGATGAGACGAGCCCGCGCGTCGACGCCCGCCTCCCGGACGGCTCCCGCGTCAACGCGATCATCGCGCCGCTCTCGCTGATCGGGCCGGTGATCACCGTCCGGAAGTTCTCCAAGACGCCGTACACGGTCGAGAACCTCATTGGATTCGGGACGTCGACCCCGGAGATGTTCGAGTTCCTGCGGGCATGTGTCGAAGCCCGGCTCAACATCTTCGTTTCGGGCGGCACGGGTTCTGGCAAGACGACCTTCCTGAACGTCGTCTCGTCGTTCATCCCGAACGACGAGCGGATCGTGACGATCGAGGACGCCGCCGAGCTCCAGCTGCGCCAGGAGCACGTGATCACGCTCGAGGCCCGCCCCGCGAACATCGAGGGCGAAGGCGAGATCACGATCCGCGACCTGCTGCGGAACGCGATGCACATGCGGCCCGACCGGGTGATCGTCGGCGAGTGTCGTTCGGGCGAGGCCCTCGACATGCTCCAGGCCATGACCACCGGCCAGGACGGCTCCCTCTCGACGGGCCACGCCAACACCCCCAGGGACATGCTCCGGCGCCTCGAGACGATGGTCCTGATGACCGGCTATGAGCTGCCCCTGCGCGCGATCCGCGAACAGATTGCCTCCGCGGTCGACGTCATCGTCCACACCGCGCGTCTCAAGGACGGCTCCCGCAAGGTGACCAATATCACCGAGGTCTACGGGATCGAGGACGACGACATCCTCACCCAGGACATCTTCACGTTCGTCCAGACCGGCGTCACCGACGGCAAGATCCAGGGCGAGCCCAAGGCGACGGGCATCCGCCCGACGTTCATGGGCCAGTTCGCGCGCTCCGGCATCGAGCTCCCGAAGGGCGAGTACGGGATCCCGCCGGAGGACCCGGAGAAGCCGACGCGGACGCTCAAGGGTCGCTTCGGGCTCAAGGGCGCCGACGCGGTCGCCCCCGCGATCCTCGCCCTTGGCCGCGGCAAGGCCACCAAGGCCGGCGGGATGGTCTACGTCTCGGCGGTGGGCCCGGTCGATCCCGAGGGCAAGCGAGTCGTCGCGGGCGGCATCAAGGAGCACACCCGCCAGTGCCTCGAGAATCTCAAGGCGCGGCTCGAGGAGGCGGGATCCTCGATCGAGAAGGTCGTCTGGGCCAACTGGTCGCTCCGCGACACCGCGGACTTCGAGATCTTCAACGAAGAGTGGGTCAAGGTCTTCGACGCCGAGGGCCCGGTGGGCCAGTCGACGATCATGCCGCCGCTCCAGCGGCGGGCGGGCTTCCGTGTCGCGATCGGGGTCATCGCGGAGGCCTGAACCGGCTCACCGGCGAGGCTCAGCGCGTATCGACGCTCGCGTACCAGGTCCCGCAGATCCGATTCCCCAGGTCGCGCGTCGAGTCGACAGCGCACGCGGCCATGCCGAGCGCCCAGTCCCCGGGCTTCGGCGCCACGAACTCGCGATCGCCCTGGGACTCCTGCCAGCAGCCCGGGGCCGGCAGTGTCACGAAGGCCAGCTCGGATGCCGCGCCACAGATCGCGATCGTCTCCGTCACCGACCAGCCATCGAAGGTCAGCTGGAGCGGGGTGCCGGGCTCCAGGGCGATCGGTGGCGGCAACGGCCCGCTGAGGTCGTAGTCGCACTCGCCGATGCGCTCGGTGTAGCCATTCCGGAACCGGATGCCGATGTCGCAACCCTCGACCGTTGGGACGGAACGGTTCTCGCCCACGATGAGCAGGCGCGGCTGCGGCCGGTCGAACAACACGAAGCGAATCGGCCAGGTCGCGAGCGCGTGCAGGCCTGCAAAGTCGAGCGCCGCCAGCAGCTCAAGCTCGCCGGACGCGAACCGATGCTCGGTGAGCGGGAGGGAGAAGCGGTTCTGGAGCGCGAAGCTCGGATCCTGCTCGGGGTTTGCCTGGATGCTCAACGGCTCGAGCTCGGCGCCGTCGTCGACTGAGAGCGCGATGCGCCACGCGGTCGCGCAGGCAGCCAGGGCGACCCTGATCTCCGTGACCGCGTCAGCCGCGATGTCGATGGGCGGCCCCGGTGGATCGTCCGTGGCCGGCCCGGGCGGGACGACCTCGACACTTCCGAGCGTCTGGGCACCGTCGACGCTCAGCGCGATCTCCGGGGCGCGTTCTGGTTGCGGCCCGCACTCCAGGTATGGCGTCACCCTTGGCGTACGGTCGGGCAGCGACGGGGTCGCGGCCGGCGCTGAGGCCGGTCCGTTGGCGCTGCCGCTCGGTACGGCGGCTCCCTGCGAGGGTCCGGAGGAGGCTTCCGGCCTGCCGCCGAGCGCGCCGAAGCCGACCGCGAGCAGCCCGACGAGCACGACGGCGGCGATCGCCGCGGACAGGCTGACCCGAGAACGCCTTCGGCGCGAGACGACCTGGGGCGGGAGCTCCTCGACCTCCACCTCCCGCCGATCCGCGCCCTCGGGCCGAGCCGGCCGCCCACCGCGCCACGGGTCGCCCGTGCCGCCCGGGCCGCGCCGCGTGGGTCGCTGGCCTGTCACGATGTCCCGAGATGCGGCACCCGGTCGTCCTCCCGCCAGAGCCCGCCGTCAGCCTCCGGCTCGGCCGGCGATCGGTCGAGTATCGCGTACGCCGCTCCGCCCGCTCTCGCGGATTGCGCGTGACCATCGACCCGCGCGCGGGCGTCGTGGTGTCCGTGCCGCCCTCGACACGCCGTGGCTGGGCCAACCCCGAGCCCCGGATCGAGGCGTTCCTCCGCGAGCGCGAGTCCTGGGTCGTCCGCCATCTCGAGCAGCTGGAGCAGGACCGCGCGGCCGCCGAGGCCCGCGGCGGCGCGAGCGACGGCGGGCTCGTCCCATTCCGGGGTGAGCTGCATCGAATCCGCGTCATCCCCGGTGCATCAGGAGCTCGCCGATCGACCGTCGAGGCGACATCCGGGCCTGACGGTCCGACCCTCCTGGTCCGCCGCCCGGCCGCCGAGCGCCGGGGCCTCGACCGCGTGCTCATCACCTGGCTCAGGGAGCATGCGCGGACCGCGATCGACGAGGCGGTGGCGCGTCACGCCGCGGCCCTGGGTGTTCGTCCGGCGAAGGTCGACATCCGCGACCCGAAGAGCCGCTGGGGGAGCGCGTCGCGGAAGGGCCGCCTGATGGTTTCGTGGCGGCTCGTGCTCGCGCCGCCGGCCTCGCTGGAGACCGTCGTAGTGCACGAGCTGGCGCATCTCCGCGTCTTCGGCCACGGGCCAGGGTTCTGGGCGCTCGTCGCCGCGCGCCGCCCGACTCACCTCGCGGACCGGGCCTGGCTCCGCCGGAATGCCTACGCGCTCCACACCGCCCTGGAGGCGCCCAGCACATAGGGCGAGGACCCCGGGGATCTTGGTGGGCCGGGGCGGAATCGAACCGCCACAGTCGAAGACGAGGGTTTTACAGACCCTTGGGCTCACCACCTGCCCAACCGACCCACGCGACTGACCTCCCGGGCGGCGTCGCCGCGCCGAGAGCGGCGGCTAGTCTGCCAGTTTCGGCGCGACCGCGCCTGCGTCCAGGAGCCGCCGGACCTCGTCGACGAGGGGCTTCACCCGAACGGGTTTCGCCAGGAAGCCATCCGCCCCGGCATCCATCGCCACCTGCACGTCGCGGGGCAGGACGCTGGCGCTCACGAGCAGGATCGGCACGTCCCCGAGCCGCTCGGAGCCCCGGATCTCGGGAATGAGGTCCAGCCCATCGCCATCCGGCAGGTGCCGGTCGAGCAGGACCAGGTCTGGCGTCTCCTCCTCGAGGAACTCCCGGGCCTCGGTGACGCCGGTCGCGACATGCAGCCGGTAGCCCGCCCGCCCGAGGATCGCCTCGAGGAGCGCGGCGTTGCGCGGCTCGTCTTCGACAGCCAGGAGCAGGGGACCGTTCGCAGGGCGCTGCGTGGTCACGCGTGGGCCTGGCGCACGACCGGGCCTTCGTTTGCCAGCGCTGCACGGTGCGTGTCCGCCGCTGCGGGCGTCCGGACCGCCCGAGGCGGCGTCTCGAGCCACTGGCGCATCGCGGCCAGGGCCTCGTCGCCGCTCTGCAGGACGCCCTGGACGTTGCCATTGAGGCGGGCCTTCGCGTCGTCGGGCAGGCCCGCCGGCGTGGTCAGCCACAACGGGATCGTGGCCGTCGAAGGGTCGTGTCGGAGCGCGTGGGCGAGCTCGAAGCCGTCGATGTCGGGCAGGAGGGCGTCGAGCAGGATCAGGTCTGGCTTGTCCTCGATGGCCCGGTTGCGGCCCGTCGTGCCGTCGGTGGCATCGATGATCCGGAAGCCTTCCGGCTCGAGCAGCTCGCGGTAACGGTCCGCCGCCGCCGGATCGGCATCGATCACCAGCGCCGTGACGGTCCTCGTCCGGACCTTGGTCGTGAACGTCAGGCGACCGAGGGCCTCGAGGAGCCGCTCGCGCGCCACCGGCTTCACGACGTAGTCGACCGCGCCGAGCGCAAGCCCGAGCTGGCGGTCGTCCACGACCGACACGACCATGATCGGGATCGACCGCGTCCGCGGGTCGCTCTTGGCCCGCTGGAGGATCTCCCAGCCGTCGAGATCGGGCAGGAGGATGTCGAGGAGGACCGCGTCCGGACGGACCTCGGCGAGCCAGGCGAGGCCCTGCTTGCCGCTGGCGGTCGTCAGGACGTCGTAGCCCGCGCCCTCGAGGTGGCGCCGCAGCAGCTGCTGGGCGGCGGGATCGTCCTCGATGACGAGGACGCTCGGGCGATCGCCGGCAAGCGCGGGCGGGCCCTCGGCGGCTGGATCGGCGGCTACCTGGGCTCGCTGCGCCGGCAGGATGACCGTGAACTCGCTGCCGACCCCGACCTCCGACGTGACCCCGATCGTTCCGTTGTGGGCCTCCACGAGCTGGCGCGTCAGCGCGAGCCCCAGGCCCGTGCCCTCGTGATGGGTCATCGTGCCGTCGCCGTCGCCCTGGTTGAAGGCCTCGAAGACCTTCTCGAGGTCGCCGACGGCGATCCCACGCCCCGTGTCGGTGACGCGGAGCCGGGCAGCACCGGCATCGTCGCGGTCGAGGGAGAGGCGAATCCCGCCCCCCTCGGCCGTGAACTTGATGGCGTTCGAGAGGAGATTCAGGACGATCTGGCGGACGCGGGCGGTGTCGGCCTCGATCGTCATCGGCGCAAGGTCCATCGAGACTGCGAGTTGCTTCTCGTCGGCCAGCGGCCGGACGGTCGCCACGGTCTGCCGCACGAGCGCGTCGAGCTCCATGTCGGTGGTCTTGAGGTCGAGCCTGCCCGCCTCGACGCGGGCCAGGTCGAGGACGTCGTTCACGAGCTCGAGCAGGTGCAGCCCGGAGCCATGGATGTGCCCGGCGTACGTCGTGACGGTCGCCGGATCGGCGACCTCGGCGCCGCCCTCCGACAGCAGCTCCGAGAAGCCGATGATCGCGTTCAGCGGGGTCCGCAGCTCGTGGCTCATCGCGGCAAGGAAGTCGCTCTTGGCGGCGCTGGCCGCCTGGAGGTCGCCGATCAGCCGCTCGCGTTCGATCAGGAAGGCCTCGCGCTCCGCAGCGCGCACGGCGCGGTCGATGAGCAGGCGCGTCAGCTCGAGGTCGTCCTCGAGGAACAGGGTGTGCTCGGGAAGGTCCATCTCGAGGCGACCCTTCGGCCAGCGCTGCGATTCGAAGGCGACGCCGATGCGGCGCTCGCCCTTCCCCGGGTTGGGCGACGCCGCGGCCTTGGCGCCGTCCTCGACGATCACGACCCTCGCAGCCCCGGAGGCGCGCCGGGCCATGCTCGTCGTCAGGTCCCAGATCCGCTCGACCGGGGTGCCGCTCGGCAGCGTGTTCAGCTCGCGGATGAAGTCGAAGGCGATCGCCTGCTGGCTCAGGCGTCGGAGCGCGGGGGGCGGCGTGAAGGCTGCCAGGAAGCCGAGGGCCGAGAGCAATGCGATCAGGCGCACGAGGACGCCACCGATCGCGGCCGACTCGGAGCCCGGCGTGGTGACGACGCTGCTGCCGAGGAGGACGATGACGGCCAGCCCGAGCAGCGCCGTGGACACCGACGCGGTCATGAGGCGCGATCGTGACGCTCCCGCTCGGGCCCGGGCCGCGAGCGCAAAGCCGACGGCCGCGGCGCCGTCGATGAGCGCGAAGTAGGCGAGTGCCGCGGCGGCGTAGGTGATGAGCGCCACCGATCCCGCGTCGACGCCGATCGAGGCCATGTAGAACAGGCCCGCGGTCAGCACGACGGCCGTGATCGCCGCCAGCAAGAGGAGGAGCCGCGGAACGGGTCGCATGTAGCTGACGAGCCACAAGGCGAGGGCCGGTTGCGCGATCAGGGCCGGCGCCGTGAGCGCGCCCAGGAAATCCCCGGCCGACGGGAGCACAAGGCGCAGCACGGGCGCCCCGAGGACGATGGCCGTCGAGGCGAACAGCAGGACGACCGCTCGACGCACGGCGCCGCGATGGCGCAGCCAGTCGAGCAGGGTCAGCCCGAAGATCGCGAGGAACGCGACATCCAGGGCGACGCTGAGGAGGGTGTCCAGTGTCATGGCGTCAGATCGCTGCGCGCAGCGCCTCGAGCGCCCGGATGCTCGGCGTCCGGATCTCCTGCGGCTGGTGCTCGATGAGCGGCAGGAACAGGCGGACGAGGTCGGGGTCGAACTGCGACGCCGATTTGCGCTTCAGCTCCTCGATCGCCTCGTCGACGGAGCGCGCCGGTCGATACGGCCGCTCGTGGATGATCGCGTCGAAGGCATCGACCAGGCCGACGATCCGGGCGCCCATCGGGATCCGTTCGCCGCGCAGGCCGTCGGGGTACCCGGCGCCGTCCCAGCGCTCGTGGTGGTGGCGGACGATCGCCGAGAACTGCGACGCGGTCGCGAGCGGCTCGCAGATCCGCTCGCCGATGAGCGGATGGAGTCGCATCTCGGCCCACTCTTCGCGGCTCAGCGGGCCAGGCTTGTTCAGGATCGCGTCGGACACGCCGATCTTCCCGATGTCGTGCAGCAGCGCGCCGAACACCAGGCCCTTCAGGCTCGCCGGCTCGAGGCCCGCGGACATGCCCAGCTGGTGGGCGAGGCCGGCGAGGCGCTGGCAGTGCATCTCCGTGGTCGAGTCCTTGGCCTCGACGGCGTTCGCGAGCGCGGCGATCACGCCGTGCGCGCCGACCATCTCGGCGGTCACGCGGGCCAGGCGCATCACGCTCCGGACGCGGGCCATCAGCTCGGCCTCGTCGTAGGGCTTCCGAACGAAGTCGTCGGCACCGGCATCGAGGCCCGCGACGACGTCGCGCGACGCGGTCTGGCCGGTCACGAGGATGATCGGGAGGGCCACGGTCCGCGGATCGGCACGGAGGCGGCGGCAGACGTCGAGCCCGTTCAGGCCCGGGAGCCCGACGTCGAGGAGGATCAGGTCAGGCGCCTCGTCGACTGCGGCCTTGATCGCGTCGCGACCGTCGGCGACGGCCATCGAGCGGTAGCCCGCGCGCTCGAGCAGACGGGAGAGCAGGGCGCGGTTGGCCGCATCGTCCTCGGCGACGAGGACGAGCTCCCGATCGAGGCCCTGGGGCATGGGCGTCCTCCGCGTCGCGCGCGGGAAGTCCCCGCACCCGGAATCTCGGCGCAGCGGCGCGCCAAAGCAACGGTACGAAGGTCAGGGTCGAGAAGGTTGGTGGAGATGAGGGGACTCGAACCCCTGACCCCCGCGATGCGAACGCGGTGCTCTTCCAGCTGAGCTACATCCCCACGCGGGCCCCGGGCTCGCGCACGCCACGACTGCTCGCGGCGCGGCGCCTCGGAACGGTTGCGGAGTCTAGCACGGGCCTTTTCGACACCCCCGCGTGGCGAGAAGACCGGTCGCCCGCGCCGCCGCCCCCCGGTACCCCTGCATGTGCCCGCGCAGTTTTCCCAGATGCTCGCGTGGGGCACGTTAGCGACGACTCGTCGGGTCAGCGCGACCGCGGAGGTGAGCTCAGGAGTGGGATTTGTCCCTTCTCACGCTCGCGACGGGATGAAGTTGGAGTCCGGATTCCGTCTGGCGTGCCGGGATCGAGCCGAATCGCTGGCGAACGTGCCTGGGGTGAGCATCTGAGAAAAATCGGGCGAAATTGCCACCCGTGGGGCATTGATTCATTCGAACATTTGTTCGATACTGACCCCCATGGCTGCTCCCTCCCCGGACCTGACCTCGGCCCTCGCGACGCTTCGATCGCGCTGGGGCGCGGCGGCGCCCGGGTTCGCCGGCGATCGGCTCGGGCGTGGTGGAACCGGGTTCTCCGGCGAGGTTGTCGGTGCGCTCGCGACCGTCCCGCTCGAGGATCCCGATGCGGAGCGCGAGCCGGCACCCCGCCCATCGATCGATCTCGACCGGGTCCATTCGACCGGGTTCGCCGAGCTTGACGCGATCCTCGGTCCCGGCGGCGTGCCGCGTGGGATGGGCCTCGCGGTGCGGGGCGACGTCTCGAGCGGCCGGACGACGCTGGCCCTGCGGCTCGTCGCGGAGGCCCAGGCAGCGGGCTCGATCGTGGCCTGGCTGGACCTCGCGGCGGCGCTGGATCCGGTGGAGGCGGTGGCCCGCGGCGTGAAGCCGGAGTGGCTCGTCGTCCTGACCCCGGCCGATCCCGAGGAGGGCCTCGCCATCGCCGGCTCGCTGCTCACGGGTCGGGCGGTGGACCTGCTCGTCATCGACCTGCCGAGCCACCCAAGGGGAGCGGCGAGCTTCGGCGATCGACTCGGACGGCTCGCGGCACTCGCCCGCCGGGCCGGGATCACGCTCGTCGTTCTCGAGCCGCCGGCGAAGCCCGGCTCGGGCTCGCGCGTCCAGGGGTCCCGAGCCGAGCATGGGCTGGCGGCAGCCGTGGGCGAGGCGACCGGGATCCGGCTCGAGCTCGCTCGTCGATCGTGGATTCGCCTCGGACGCGACGTCGTCGGCCAGCGAACGGAGGTGGTCGTCGCGCGCAATCGCGCCGGCCCACCTGGGCGGCGGGCGACGTTGCGGATCCTCTACGCCGACGGCGGGGAGCGCGACGCCTGCCTCCGCCACCCCGAGCTCCTCGCCGAGGCGCTCGAAACGGTCGACGCCTCTCGATTGCGGCTGGTCCAGCCGGCCGCAGCGCAAGGCGCGGCCGAGCCGGCCGCGATCCGGCCGGATCAACCAGCCGCCCCCGTTCTCCCAGTGCCCGGGATACCGAACCATGCGACTTCTCCATCTCCATCGCCCACATCTCCTCCTCGACCTCGCGAAGCGGCGCCTGCCCTCCGGCTCGTGGCCGCAGGGGCCGGTGGTCCTCGGCGGCAAGCCGTGGTCGAACGGGACCGTGCTCGACGCGGATCCCGCGGCGCGGGCGCTCGGCGTCCGGCGCGGGATGCCGCTCGGGTCGGCCCATCGGCTGGCGCCCGAGGCGACCTTCCTCGACCCACAGCCCGAGACTGACCAGACCGAGCTCGAGGCGGCCTTCGAGCGGCTTGCCGAGTTCAGCCCGGCGGTTGCCGGCACCTCGGACCCGACGGACGTGGCGTTCGGGCTGCTCGAGGCCCAGGTGGACGGGCTCGAGGGCCTCTGGGGCCCGGAGCCGGTCATGGCCGAGCGGATCGGCGCGGCCCTCGAGGCGCCGCTCGCGGGCCGGCCGCGGGCGGGCATCGCCGGCACGCGCTTCGCCGCGACCGTGGCGGCCCTCGCCGCGAAGCCGGGCGAGCTGATCGCCGTGCCCGTGGGCGCGGAGGCGAGATTCCTCGCTCCCCTCCCGGCGTCGCTCCTGTCCGCCGAGCCGGACGTCCGCGCTCGGCTGCGCCGGTTCGGGCTGCGAGAGATCGGGCAGGTGGCGGAGCTGGCCGCGTCGGCGCTGGTGGCGAGATTCGGCGAGGAGGGGCGGAGGATCGGGTCTCGCTCCCGTGGCGAGGAGCTCGAGCCATTCCGCCCGCGCCGCGCGCCCGAGCGCCTTGTCCTGGGCCTCCCCATCGAGCCCGCCGTCGCCGAGCTGGAGGCGATCCGGTTCGTCCTCCGGCGTCTCGCGGTGGCGCTCGGCGCGAGCCTCGTTGCTCGCGGCCTGGCCGCGGAACGTGGCAGCCTCAGGCTCCACCTCGACCTCGCCTTCGCGCCGAAAGGGACCCCGCCGGAGCTCGCGGTCGAGACCCGCTTCCCCGAGCCGACCGCCGACGCCGAGGCGATCGAGCGCCTGCTCCTCGCCAAGCTGGAGCGGACCCCGCCGCCTGCCGCCGTCGACCGGCTGGAGCTGGAGCTCGCGGGCGCGACCCCGGCGGCCGGCCAGCAGCTGCCCCTGTTCGTGCCCCAGGCCCTCCACGGCGCCCGGCTCGCGTGGCAGCTCGCGCGCCTTGCGCTGACCTACGGCGACGACCGGATCCGCCGAGTCGAGGTCCTCGATCCCGAGGCCCCGCTGCCCGAACGGCGCTGGGCCTATCGCGACGTGAGCGGCGAATCGCACTCCCGTGCCGGCACCGCCACCGGGCCCGTGTGATGACCCGTTTGTTCCGTGCTCACCCGGAAGTCTCAGTGGAATTCGACGACGGCAACCTCGTCGTCGCCTGGAACGGCCGGCGCGAGCGGGTCGAGGTCTGCAACCACTGGCGGGTCGAGGAATCGTGGTGGCGCGAGCCGATCACCCGCGACTACTACAAGGTCGTCGGCGAGCGCTGGCTCGCGCTCATCTACTTCGACCGCACCGCCGGCTCGTGGCACCTCGAGCGGCTGTACGACTGACGCGGCGGGACGCGGCAGGTCGCGCCGTCGCTTCAAGCCGGGCTGAGCGCCACCACCAGCGAAAGGACCGCTGTCGTGGCGGCGTACGGTGCCCAGCCGAACCGCTCCCAACGGCTCGACGACAGCAGGTTCACCAGCGCGCCGAGACCCGAGAGCACCACGATCGCCCACGCCCCGACCGTGACCACGATCGGCGGCAGCGGGACGTCGATCACCCCGGCCCTCGCGAGGATCAGGACCGCCGCGAGCAGCCACACGACCGCCGCCACCGCGCTGGCGCGCCGGAGCCTCGGCGGGATCACGCGATTGGCACCACCCCAGGCCGCACGACCGAGCGGCGCACGCAGCGCGAGCGCGGCCTGGAACGCCGCGATGCCCAGGAACCCGACGGCGGCAAGGAGCGCGGCGGCAACGATCACGTCACCGGCCAGCTGAACGGGCATCCGGCCCCGTACATGACCGTGGTCAGGACCTCCTCGCCCCGCGGCACGACCGTCAGGAAGATCTCGCAGGCGGACCCGTTGGACGCCGACACGGTGTACGAGCCATCCTCGAGCGGCCCGTCGCGGCTCACGGTGTAGCCCGCATCGGTGAACGGGCCAACGAAGTACCCGGCAACCTCGGCCGGGATCAGCAGCGCATCCGGCGCGTTGATCCAGGCGGCGCTCGCCGGCCCGGACTCGGGTTCGGCGCTTCGGCCGGGTGGCGGCCACGGAAATCCATTCGGGACTGCCAGCCAGATCAGGCCCCAGTCGGTGTCGGCCTGGCCGGCGCTGCTCGGGTCGACCGGTGTCGGTGTGGGTTCGGGATCGATGGGTGTCGACGAAGCGGTGGTCTCGGTCGCGCTCGTGACGGTCGTCTGCGTCGGCGACGCCGAAGGACTGGAGCAGGCGGCCAGGAGGACCAGTATCGCGAGCGCGCCGGCTCGGAGTCGAAGCATTGGGTCGATGGTAGCCAGCCGACCGCGGGTGGCAGACATGCAAGGACCCCGCCGCCCCCAGAAGCGACGGGGTCCTTGACCTTCGATCTCCTGCCCGCTCACCAGGCAGTCAATCGGTCGATGGCTGGCGTGCGCCGGCCTTCGTCGGGTCCGGGTGACGCCCCGGGCTCCGTGTGATTACCGGCCGCTCGCCGCGAGGGCCGCCGGGAGGAGGACGAGGATGAGGAGGCTCGCGATGAAGAGCATCGCGACGGTCCTCGTCAGGACGGCGGTCCAGCTGCGCTGGTCGGTTTCCACGGCCTTCAGACGCCATCACCCCGAAATGTGTTGCGTGATTCAGGATAGAACATTTGTTCTATAGTACGGAGCCCCCTCGGACCCGGATGAGAGCGAGACGGGCGCCAATGCCACCAACCTACGCCGAGCTCCACAGCCACTCGAACTTCTCGTTCCTGCACGGGGCCTCGCCGGTCGAGGACATGGTCGAGCGGGCGGCCGAGCTGGGCCTCTCCGGGCTCGCGATCACGGACCACGACGGGCTCTACGGAGTGGTGCGTTTTGCCACCGCTGCGGCGGCGGCGGGAGTGCGTCCGGTCATCGGGATCGAGATCGAGCTCCAGGACGCGGCTGCTCCCGACCCGGGCGGCATCGTGGTCCCGGCGCGGCGGCGGCCGCGGAGCCGCCGCGGGCCCGCGACCCTGGAGCTGCCGCTTCCCGCCGAGGGCCTGCCGTCCCGCCCCCGGCCCGAACGGGCCCGCCTGCCGGGTCACCGTGCGACGGTGAAGGAGGACCTGCGGGGGATCGCGGAGCGGCAGCGCGGGCCGCACCTCGTGCTGCTCGCTCGCGACGCCACGGGCTACCGGAGCCTCTGCCGGCTCGTCTCCCGCGCGAATCTCGACGGGACCAAGCGCGTGCCGCGGTTCACCCAGGCGCTGCTCGAGCAGCACGCCGAGGGCCTCATCGCGCTCTCGGGCGGCCGCGCGGGCGAGATCGCGCGGCGCCTCCTGGTGGGCGACCGCGAGGGGGCGAAGGTCGCCGCCCGGCGCCATGCGCGCTGCTACGGGACCCTCAACGTCGAGCTCACCCACCACCTCCTCCCCGACGACGACTGGCTCGTCGCCGAGCACGTGGGCCTCGCCGACGAGCTTGGGCTGCCGGTGGTCGTCACGAACGACGTCCACTACGCCCGACCCGAGGACCGCGAGCTCCATGACGTCCTCACCGGGATCTTCCACGGCCGGACGCTCGAGACGCTTGGCGCCCTTCGTCGGCCCGATTCGGAGTCGTATCTGAAGTCGGCCGCGGACCTCGCCGCCCTGCCGCCGGCCGCGCCCATCGATTCGACCGCCCGCGTGGCCCGCGCCTGGGCGGAGGGCATTGCCACGGCCGGCGAGGTTGCCGCGGCGTGCACGGTCGACCTCGGGTTCGAGCAGTACCGCTTCCCGGGCTTCCCCGTCCCGAAGGGCGAGACGGCGTTCTCGTACCTCTCGGAGCTGTGCTGGGCCGGTGCTCGAAAGCGCTACCACCCGCTGACCTCGGCGGTCGTCAACCGGCTCGCGCACGAGCTCGGCGTCATCGAGCGGGCCGGGCTCGCCGAGTTCTTCCTGATCTGCTGGGACCTGATGCGCTTCGCAAAGGAACAGGGCATCCCGGCCCAGGGCCGGGGCAGCGCGACCAGCTCGATCGTGTCCTACACGCTCGGGATCAGCCGGGTCGAGCCGATCGCCCACAACCTCCTGTTCGAGCGGTTCATCAACGAGGGCCGAACGACCTACCCGGACGTCGACATCGACTTCTCCTCCGAGCGGCGCGAGGAGGTCATCCAGTACATCTACCGCCGCTACGGCCCCGAGCACACCGGGATGGTCTGCAACCTCGTGACGTACCGGGCCCGATCGGCCGTCCGCGAGGTCGGGTATGCGCTGGGGTTCCCACGTCCGCTGGTGGATCGCGTGGCCAAGGCGCTCGAGACGTACGACTCGGTGATGGTCCGGCGCGACCTCGAGGCCGACGGCGGCTTCGCCGAGTTCTTCCGCCGTCCGGGCGAAGGCGACGCTGTGACGGTCGCCGAAGATGCGATTCGGGCTGCCGCCGCCGACGCCGAGGCCCACGGCCTGGTCGACGGGATGGGCCAGCTCAACAAGCGCCTGCCGCTCGTGGGCAAGGTCCCGCCCTGGCGCCAGCCCCCGAAGCCCGTGGACCCGATGTCCCCGGCCGCCCCGCGGCCCTTCGCCTGGCTCCACGAGGCGAACGCGGCCGCCGACGCCCGGGCAAATGATCAGATCGACACCCACGGACGAGTAGATCCCTCGCCAGTCTCCGCATCCCCTGCAGCGACCTCTCTGGGACAGAAATTCGTCCCGGCCCGAGCGTGGCCGGGCACAACGCCGGATCCGACACCCAATGCAGACGTGGCCGCGACCGTCGGCTGGACATCTAGTCGTCCTCCGGTGTCGATTTGGCCAAAAGGTCCTCCTGAGAGCGAGGCGTTGGCCACGGGGCCGAGCCGGTCGGGGATGTGGGAGGAGGCGCCGGAGTCACCGCCGGCGATCCGGCCGGGCGGGCGCGCGGACGACGAGGGCGGGCCGGGCGACACGCCGGCGAGCGTGGCGTGGTTGCGGGCCGGCCGCGGCACTGGCTACCGGGTGGCTGCCGCACGTGGCGCGGCGCCCGGTCGAGACACGGCGCCCGGCCGCGGCCATGCCCGCGGTCTCGTCGACGGCCGGCCGATCGATCCCGAGAGCGGTGCTGTCGCGCCTCCGACATCGACGAACGGACGGGCACGGGACGGACGGGCACGGGACGGACCGGCTCGGCCGGCCGAACCACTGGGACACGAGCGGGAAGCCGTCGCCGACGGACGGGAACATCCGTGGCGGGATCGGCGTGGACCGGGTTGGAAGGGCGGATCCGCACCGCAGCTCGGTGGCGAGGATCGAGCCGGAGCCGCCGCCACAGGCGAGAGGCGGCTCCACGGTCGGCATGTCCGACTGGGAGCGCTGGCTGGAGTTCTGCGCCCGGATCGACGGCTTCCCGCGCCACCTCTCCATCCACTCGGGCGGCATGCTGGTCACCGCCGCGCCGCTCATCGACATCGCGCCGCTCGAGCGGGCGACGATGCAGGACCGGGTCGTCGTCCAGTTCGACAAGCGCGACGTCGAGGAGCTGAAGCTCATCAAGCTCGACCTGCTCGGGCTCGGGATGCTCGCCGCGATCGACGAGACCCTCCAGCTGATCGAGCACGACTGCGGGACCTGCATCGTCCTCGACTCGATCCCGGAGCAGATCCCCGAGGTCTTCGAGATGCTCCAGGCGGCCGACACCGTCGGCGTCTTCCAGGTCGAGAGCCGGGCCCAGATGCAGACGCTGCCGAAGTCGAAGCCGAGCTCGCTCGACGATCTGGTCGTCGAGGTCGCGATCATCCGGCCCGGCCCGATCCAGGGCAACGCGGTCCATCCGTACCTCCGGCGGAAGCAGGGCCTCGAGCCGGTCGAGTACCTCCATCCGAGCCTGGAGCCGGTCCTCAAGGACTCGATGGGCGTGATCCTCTACCAGGAGCAGGTCATGCGGATCGCGATCGAGGTCGCGGGCTTCTCCCCGGCCGAGAGCGACGGCTTCCGGCGGGCGATGGGCACGTGGCGCTCGAACCGCGAGATGGAGAAGCTCCACCAGCAGTTCCACGACGGCTGCATGCGCCAGCCGGGCATGACCGAGGAGGTCGCCGAGGAGCTGTTCCGGCAGGTCTCGGCGTTCGCGTCAGCTTCGGGTTCGCGAAGAGCCACGCGGCGGCGTTCGCGCGGACGGCGTACGAGTCGAGCTTCCTCAAGCTGTTCTACCCGGCGCAGTTCCTCGTCGGGCTCATCAACGCCCAGCCGATGGGCTTCTACCCGGTCGAGGTGCTGGTCAACGACTCGAAGCGCCACGGCGTCGCGGTGCTGCCGGTCGACCTGAACGCCTCGACGTACAAGACCACGACCGAGTGGGCCGGGCGGCCGGGGTGGGCGCTGGCGGGAGTGGCGGGCGACCCGCCGTCGCCGGGGGTGGCGGGCCCGCACGACGGCGATCCCGGTGAGGCCGCTCCCGGAGGGTTCCGGCATCGACGAGCGGCCGCGGCCCGTCCGGTCCTCGTCCTGCGTGATCCCCGGCGCGGCCGCGCGCGAGCGGTGGGCCGCCGAGAGCGCGACGGGCTGGGGCGTTCGGCTCGGGCTGCACCTCGTGAAGGGGATCGGGGAGCAGCACGAGGAGCTGCTCGACCGGGAGCTCGAGCGAGGGCCGTACGTGTCGCTGGCGGACGTGGTCGAGCGGACGGGCCTGCCCGAGGAGACGATCGAGCGGCTGATCCGGACCGGCGCGCTCGACTCGCTGGGGCGGCCGCGGCGCGAGCTCCTGTGGCAGCTCCGGGAGGTCGCGGGGGCGACGCGCGGCGCGGCATTCGACGGCTGGGGGCGCGGCGTGTCGCGAGCGCGGCGGCGTTCGCTCACCCGCCGCCGGGAGGCCGATGGACCTGCGATTGCCGGCCACGGAGGCGCCGAGCCTGCCCGCGATCACCGAGTCGGAGCGGCTGGGCGACGCCTACGCGGTGGTCGGGCTGGATGCCAAGCGCCAGGTGGTCGCGCTGTTCCGCGACGCGCTCGATCGACTGGGCGCAGTGCCGAACGCGGCGCTCGCCGATCGACGGCCCGGGCCGGGTCCGGATCGGTGGGCTGGTCGTCACCCGCCAGCACCCGATGACCGCGAAGGGCACGGTCTTCCTCGCGCTCGAGGACGAGACCGGGATGGTCAACGTCACGCTCTGGCCCGACACGTGGGCTCGGCTGCGCGGCGTGGTTCGGCGGCACGCGCTGCTGCTCGTCGATGGCGAGCTCCAGCGGGAGTCGAACGTGGTCAACGTCGTCGCCCACGAGATCGTCCCGCTGACCACGGTCGCGGAGCGGGCCGGCGGCCCGGAGTCACCGACCGGCGTGCGCCAGCTCGGGCACGCCGGGATGCGCCGGCTGGGCTAGCGAGGCAGTGGCCTAGCGGCGGCCGCCCTTCGCACGAGCGATCGCCTGCTGGCGGCTTGCCGCCGCCGCCGCGGCTCGGCGCGGGCTCGAGAGCGCGAGGAAGCGGCGGTACCAGGCCGCGGCGGCCGCGAACAGCGTGCCGCTCACGGGGCCGGCGAGGAACGACTGGGTCAGCAGTCCCGGGATCTGCTCGCTCGGGAACGGCGTGCCGAGCCGCGACGACAGCTGGAGGACGAAGATCGTGGCCACGACGCCCTGGGCGAGGCTCACGAGGAAGCCCGAGCAGGTAGCTCGCTCGCGGCGCGAAGAAGCCGGCGACGAGCTGCGGCAGCCCGAAGCCCGAGCCCGGGAAGACGAGGATCTGCCAGACGAGCTGGCCGCCGGTGAAGTTCCAGAACGTCGAACGCGACGACGCCCCGACGATGATCATCCCGATCGGGACGAGGAAGGCCCAGTGCCGGAGCAGCTTCGGGAGCATCGCCGAGGTCTTCGCGGATGTTCGCCGGGCGGTAGGCGGCTCGGAACGAGGCCGTGATGCCCGGACGGCCGGCCGGCTGCGGCTGAGCGAGGCGCTCGCGCGGGCGCCGGCTTGCCGCGCTCCGCGAGCGGCGCCTCGTCCTCGAGCTCGTCGAGCTCCTCCGGTGGCGGCGTCCTGGCTCACGGCCTGGCGGTACCGCCGGCGGGCCTCGGATCGACCGGTCTGCTTGGCGCGGGCCACGCTGCCTCCTTCGTGTGGTTCGGCCCGGACAACGCGGCCGGGCTCGGGAATCGTACGCGCTCGCACGCCCCGGGTGATCGGCCGGTGATCGGCGGTGCAGCCGCGGGTCATCGCGACGGTGAGCCGCAGGTGAGCGGCGGGTGATCCCGCGGTGAGCCGCGGTCGATCGACCCCTGCTACAACGCCCGAGCCGTCCCGCCCGGCCTCGGTGGCTCCCGCCCGGAGGTCGATCGTGGAGCGACGCGTTGCGCCCCTTGCTGCGCTGTTCGTCGTGCTGGCGCTCGCCGGCGTGGCCGTCGGTGCGCCGGCTGATCACGTGCCGCAATGCCCTCGGGGCCGTGACGTGGCCGGTCTCGACCCTCCTCGTCTCGGAGGTGCAGACGGGCGGCGCGTCGGCGTCGGACGAGTTCGCGGAGATCACGAACGTCGGCGCGATCGGCCATCGACCTGGCCGGGTCTCGAGCTGGTCTACGTGACCTCGACGGGCTAGCACGGTCACCCGCAAGGCGTCCTGGGCGACGCCGCAGCTCCTCGAGCCGGGCCGGCACCTGTTCATCGCGAACAGCGCGGGCGTCTACGCGTCGCTCGCCGACGCCACCTACAGCGGTGGCTTCGCCGCGACCGGCGGGGCGATCGTCCTGCGGGCGATCGGCGGCGCGCCGGTCGACGCCGTCGGCTGGGGCGACGCCACGAACACCTTCGTCGAGGGCACGCCCGTCGCGGCGCCGGCGGCCGGATCGAGCATCGAGCGGAAGCCGGGCGGCCTCGGCGGGAACACCATCGACACGAACGCCAACTCGACCGACTGGTTCGCCCAGGCGGCGCCGAATCCCGCAGTCGCTCGCCGCGCCACCGGTGCCGGCGCCCGCGGCACCCGACGCCGACGCCGACCGCGACCGCCGCGCCGTCGCGACCCCGAGCCCCGTCGCCCACGCTCGACCCCCGACGCCGACGCCGTCCGATGCCGCCGACACCCGAGCCCGACGGCCGTCCGCCCACCGTCGCGCCGACGCCCGCCACGCGCCCGACTTCGCCACCGACCGACGCGCCGACGCCGGCGCCGACCATCGAGCCGACGCCCGCACCGACGCTCGCGCCGACGCGCCGCCCCGACGGCACCGCCGCCCGACGGCCGACCCACGTCGCCACAGCCGACGCCACGCCCGACCGCCGCGCCGACGCGACGCCCGCGCCCACGGCGACGCCCGATGCCGGTCATCACCATCGAAGCTGCCGCGGCCTTGCCGAACGGCAGCAACGGCGCGGATCGCGGCGTGCTCACGACGCACCTCGGGGCGCTCGAAGCCGGCCGCAAGGCGTTCATCCAGGACGACACCGGCGGGATCGCGCTCTACCTCGACGTTGCCGTTCACGACGGGCTGCCGGCGGACACCCTGGTGCGTCGTCCAGGGCACGCTCGACGAGCGGTTCGCCGAGCGCACGCTGCGAGTCGCGGTCGCCGACATCGTCTCGCTCGGCGAGCAGCAGCGGCCGCCGCCGTGGCAGCTGCCAGACCGGCGAGATCGGGGAGGCCCACGAGGGCTGGCGCGCCATCGTCCAGGGCGTGACCGTCGGATCGCCGACGGAGCTGTCGGACGGCCTCGGGCTCATGGTCGACGATGGCTCGGGCGAGGTCCGGGTGATCGTCGGGCCGGAAGCGCTCGGTGGCGCTCTCCGTGCCGAGCGGGACTCGAGTCGTCGCGGTCGGGCCGGTCGGCCAGCGCGACAGCAGCGGCACGGGCCTCGCCGGCTACCGCGTCCACGCGACCGAGCAGAGCGACTTCGGCATCCTGCCGGCGCCGACCCCGACGCCGACGGTCGCGCCCACGCCGACCCCCGCGCCAACCGGAGCCCCGACCGCGACGCCCGCGCCGACGCACGACCCCGACGCCGGCGCCGACCACGGCGCCGACGCCAGGCCGACGCCGACGCCGAGCCCCACCCCCGCCCGAGCGCCGACGCCGACGCCCACGGCCACCCCCGGACCGACCCCGCCACCCACGATCACGATCGTCGAGGCTCGCGGCGCGCCGGTCGGCACGGTCGTCACGGTCACCGGCGTCGTGACCGCCGAGGCCGGCCGGCTCGGGCTGCCGCCCGTGATCGCCATCGCGGACGGGACCGGCGGGATCGCCGTCCGGCTTCCGGGCGGCGTCGCCGGCCCCAGCCGCGGCGCAACCGTCTGCGGTCCGGGGCGCGCTCGCCGATCCGTACGGGCAGCTGGAGCTTCGGCCGACAGCCACCGGCTTTCGGGTCACCGGGCCAGGGCAGCCTGCCCGCGCCGGTGCGCCTCGCCGCTGGCGACCTCGGCGAGGCCACCGAGGGCCGGCTCGCCGAGCTGACGGGCACCGTCTCGGCCGCCCCGAAGAAGGGCACGAGCGGCGACCTGACGATCGACCTGGTCGACGCCGCGGGCAGGGGCTTCCGGGTCGTGGTCGACGGCTCCAGCGGGATCACCGCGACGGACCTCGTGAAGGGCCGCTCGTACCGGCTGACCGGGATCGTCGGCCAGCGGGCTTCTCGCAAGGGCGCGCTCGACGGCTACCGGCCTCTACCTGCGCGATCGCGCCGACATCGTCGCGATCGCCGGAGCGCCCGGCGGCCCCGGTGCCAGCGGCGCGCCCGGCGCGAGCGGCGCGCCCGGTGCCAGCGGGACGCCGCAAGCACGATCGTCAAGGTCTCGACCGCCCTCGCCGCACCCGAGGGCACGGTCGTGACCATCGAGGCGACGGTGTCGGCGGGCGTGGCACTGCTCGACTACGAGCGGGCGGCGGATCGTCGTCCAGGACGCCATCGGGCGCGATCGAGGTCCTCCTGCCCGGCGGCTCGAAACCGCCCGGCGGTCGGTACCCGGCTCCGCGTCACCGGCAAGACCGGGATCGCCTGGGGCGCGCCGCGCCTCGGCGCGACCGACGTTCGAGTCGATCGGGACGGGCTCGGTCGCGCCGGTGACCCTCGACCGCGCGCCCGCCGAGCGCGACGAGTGGCTGCTCGTCCGGATCTCCGGCACGGTCCTGAAGGTCGAGCGGCTCGGCGACCGCTGGCGCGCCGACATCGACCCTCGCCGACGGCACGAAGGTCGCGGTCCACGGCCAGGCGGGCGCGGGCATCCCATCCACCGCGATCGTCAGTCGGGCGCAAGATCACGGTGATCGGCATCGTCAAGCGGCCTTACCCGACCGCGAGCGACCGACGATTCGCGATCCTGCCGCGGAGCGGCGCGGACGTGGCGATCGGGCCGGCAGGCAATGGCGCCGCCCGCGGCACCGATCTCGTCGAAGGGCGGGGCCGGCGCCGGCGGTGCCGACGACCGCGAGCGGCGCGTCGGACATCGACTCCGGATACCGACCTCGCCGCGCTCGTCGGAGCACGTCGGCGAGCGTGTCCGCGTCGGCGGGCTCATCGCCGCTGTCGCCGGCGACGGCTTCGACCTCGACGACGGCACCGCGCTGGCGCACGTCCAGCTCGCGCGGCGACATGGCGGCGCTCCTCCCGCACCTCCGCGCAAGGCGAGGCGGTCGCCGCCACGGGCACGGTCGAGCTCGTCGACGGCGCACCGGTCGTGGTCGTCGAACGCGACCGGCTCCCTGCTCCGCGTCGGCAGCCTCGGGCAGGCGCTGCCGATCGGCGGCGCCGGTGCGATCGAGGTCTCCGGGCCGGCCCCGAGCGGCCAGCCCGGCGAAGCCGTCGCCGCGGACTCGGGCCTCCTGGGCCCAGCGGCGGCCCCGACGAGCGTGCTCGCAATGACCCTCGTGGCGCTCGCGTCCATCCTCGCGACGCTCCTCCGGCGGCGCCTCGTGCGCATCCGGCTCCGGGAGGTCGGGGTGGCTCGGCTCGCCACGCTGCGGCCACCTTTGCGTCTCGAAGGAACGCCCGAACGTGGCCCGGCCGGCGGCCCCCGCGGCGGGCCAAGCGTCGGCTGAGCGTGGGCTGAACACGAATCGTGCTTGACGCACGTTCAAAATCGCGCCTAGGCTTCCCCGAGTTCCCCACCGTGGGATCACAGGAGGAGAACGGCTCTTGCCGAACGCGGACCACCGCGTCGCGCTTCCCACAGGGGAGCGGCAATACCACATCGATCTCGGCCCAGGCGAGTTGGCCGAGTACCTCCTCCTCCCCGGCGACCCTGATCGGACCTCCCGCATTGCCCGGTTGCTCGACGACGTCGAGCTCGAGCGCCGGCACCGTGAATTCGCGTCGGTCACCGGCACGTACCGTGGCCAGCGTGTGTCGATCGTGTCGACGGGTATCGGCACCGACAACGTCGAGATCGCGATGGCCGAGATCCTCGCCATCACGAATCGGCCGACGATCATCCGCGTCGGCTCGAGCGGGGGACTCCAGCCGGAGATGGGCCTCGGGGATCTCGTGATCTCCACGGGCGCGGTCCGACTCGAGACCACCACCAGCTGGTTCGTCCACGACGGCTATCCCGCCGTGGCCGACTACGAGGCCGTCGTCGCCCTCATCGAGGCGGCGTCACGGCTCGGGCATCGGTATCACGTGGGTCTGACGGCCACGGCGCCCGGCTTCTACGGTGCGCAGGGACGTCCGATCCCGCAACTTCCCATCCGATACCCTGACCTCGCCGAGGACATGGCGCGCCAGCGCGTCCTGAACTTCGAGATGGAAGCCTCGGCGTTGCTCGTGCTCGCGGGTCTGGCGCGATGTCGAGCCGGCGTCGTCTGTGCGGTCTACGCCCAGAGGACGACGGGGGACTTCGTGACAGGCGACGCAAAGGAAGCGGCGGAAGCGGCCTGCGTGGCGACGGGGCTGGAAAGCCTCCTGATCCTCGCCGACATGGACCGCCGCAAGCAGGAAGCCGCGACGGATCGCTGGCGACCGTCGCTCGGACTCTTGAGCGCAACGTGACTTCGGGCACTGAGCCCGCAGCACACGGGAGTTTGGGGAGGACCTGAAACCCATGGCAGAGGCGTACTGCGTCAAGGACAAGATGAAAGTCGAAGTCCAGAACCCGCAGCAGATCACGATGAAGAACGGCAAGAAGGCGCTCCAGGGCACCTGTCCCAAGTGCGGGACCAAGGTGTTCAAGATCGGCGGCTAGCCACTCCTCATCGAAACACCTTGGACCCCCGCCGGGCGACCGGCGGGGGTCTTGGTTTCTCCGGTGCGAGGCGAGATCGTGGTCGGGACGATCGCCCTGCTACGGGCCGGGAATGGGCCGACTGCTAGAATCGAATCGTTCCTTCACGATCGAAACCGAGGTTTCGCCCTGTCCTCCCGACCCGTCATCGCAGTCGATCTCGGCGGCACGCGCATCCGTGCCGCAGTCGTGCTGCTCGACGGCACCCGGATCGCACGGACGGAGCGACCCACCCCAACCGAGGAGGGACCGGAGGCCGTCGTCGATGCCTGTCGCGACGCAGCGCATGAGGCCCGAGCCTCCGCTCCGCCCGAGGTCGCCCGCGACATCTGTGGAATCGGCCTGTCGTCGCCGGGTCCGGTCGATCCAGTGCGGGGCCTGGTCGTTGAGACACCGAACCTTGGCCCGGCGTTTCGCAACATCGCACTGGCCGACGCCCTGAGCGAGTCCGAGAACCTGCCCGCCTTCCTGGACCGGGACACGAACGTCGCCGCGTTGGGCGAGCAGGCCTTCGGGGCTGCGCGGGGCATCGACGACTTCATCTACCTGACCGTCTCGACGGGCGTCGGCGGCTCGATCGTCACCGGTGGCGAGATCCTGCACGGCCCCGACGGCTTCGCCGGAGAGCTCGGCCACGTTGTCGTCGAGATGGACGGGCCGCGCTGCGGCTGCGGCGGCATCGGGCACATCGAGGCCATTGCGGCCGGCGTGTCACTGGCCCGCGAGGCCCGCGCCCTCGTTGCAGCCCAGCGGTCGCCCTACCTGATGCACCAGGCGCAGGTCCTCGGGGGTGCAGTCGAGCTTTCGGCGAAGGAGGTCGCGGAGGGAGCCCTGGCCGGTGACTCGGCCTGCATGCAGATCATGGACCGGGCTCGCCGGGCCCTCGCCGCCGGTTGTGTGAGCTTCGTCAATACGTTCAACCCGCACCGGATCGTGATCGGCGGCTCCATCGCCGAGGCCGAGGGGGAGCGGCTCCTCCAGCCGATCCGTGACGCCATCGCCAGCGAGGCCTTCCAGGTCGTCGCCGAGAAGGTCACGATCGTGCCGGCCGGGCTCGGTGGCGATGTCTCGCTCGCCGGCGCCCAGCCGCTCGTGATGCGCAGGCTCGACGGGTCGCGGACCGTCGATGCGACCCGCGATTCCCCGGGCGGGCCGACCGGCACCAACGACCGTGCCTGGCGCAAACCGCCCGCAAACCAGCCAGCCACGACCGCCAACCCGGCCGCCGCCTCGGCGGCGGCCATCCAAGGAGGTACCCCTCGATGACCGTTCGGGTCGGAATCAACGGCTTCGGCCGCATCGGACGCCAGTCCCTCAAGGCCATCCTCGAACGCGGGGAGGGCATCGAGGTCGTCGCCGTCAACGATCTCGTCGACACGAGCATGAACGCGCTGCTGTTCAAGCACGACTCGACCTACGGCGCCTACGAGGGGACCGTCGACCACACCGACGATGCGCTGATCATCGACGGCCGCGAGATCAAGGTCCTCCAGGCGAAGGACCCGGCGACCCTGCCATGGGGCGACATGGGCGTCGACATCGTCCTCGAGTCGACCGGCATCTTCACCGACGCCGAGAAGGCCCGGGCCCACATCCAGGCCGGCGCGAAGAAGGTGATCATCAGCGCCCCTGCGAAGGGCGAGGACATCACGATCGTGCTCGGGGTCAACGAGGACAAGTACGACCCCGCGAACCACCACGTGATCAGCAACGCCAGCTGCACCACGAACTGCCTCGCACCCGCTGCCAAGGTCGTCCACGACGCCTTCGGCATCGAGCGCGGGCTGATGAACACGATCCACAGCTACACGAACGACCAGCGGATCCTGGATGTCGCCCACAAGGACCCGCGCCGGGCCCGGGCCGCCGGCCAGAACATCATCCCGACGACCACCGGCGCCGCGAAGGCCCTCGCGCTCGTGATCCCGGACCTCAAGGGCAAGTTCGACGGTTTCAGCCTGCGCGTGCCGACCCCGACGGTGAGCGTGGTCGACTTCACCGCCGATGTCTCGAAGTCCACGACCGCCGAGGAGATCAACGACGCCTTCCGGGCCGCGGCCGAAGGCCCGATGAAGGGCATCCTCGGCGTTTCCGACGAGCCGCTCGTGTCCTCCGACTTCCGGGGCGACTCGCGCTCCTCGATCATCGACTCGATGAGCACGATGGTGCTGGGCGGGACGATGGTCAAGGTCATCGCCTGGTATGACAACGAGTGGGGCTACAGCTCGCGCTGCGCGGATCTGGTCAGCCTCGTCGCCTCGAAGCTGCCGTCCCACGCCGGCTCCGCGGCGTGACCGCGGTCGCCGAGGAGCCTGCCCAATGGACAAGCTGACGGTTCGCGACGCGGACGTCGCGGGCAAGCGGGTGTTCGTCCGCGTCGACTTCAACGTCCCGCTCGAGGACGGCAAGGTCAGCGACGATTCGCGCATCCGTGCCTCCATCCCGACCATCCACTACCTCGTGACCCACGGCGCGCGGGTGATCCTCGCGAGCCACCTCGGCCGGCCCGACGGCAAGGTCCAGGACGGGCTCCGGCTCCGGCCGGTCGCCGAACGGCTGTCGCAGATCCTCGGCCGAAACGTGCCGGTGACCGGCGATGCCCTCGGCATCGGGACGATCGACGCGGTCAAGCGGCTCAGGAACGGCGAGATGCTCCTCCTCGAGAACCTCCGGTTCCACGCCGAGGAGGAGAAGAACGACCCAGCCTTCGCCCAGCAGCTCGCGGACTACGCCGAGCTGTACGTGAACGACGCCTTCGGCACGGCCCATCGGGCCCACGCCAGCACCGTCGGCATCGCCACGCTCCTGCCCGCGTACGCCGGCTTCCTGATGGAGCGCGAGCTGGCGATGCTCTCGAAGCTCATGGACAGCCCGGCAAGCCCGTTCGCGGCGATCGTCGGCGGCGCGAAGGTCTCTGGGAAGCTCAAGGTCCTCGACGAGCTGCTGAAGAAGGTCGACGTCCTGATCCTCGGCGGCGGGATGGCCAACACCTTCCTGCTCGCGCAGGGCAAGGCAGTCGGCAAGAGCCTCGCCGAGCACGACATGGTCGAGGAGGCCAGGCGCGTCCTTTCGCTTGCCGAGAAGGCGCAAGGTCCAGGTGATCCTGCCGGTCGACGTCGTGGTCGCGAAGGAGGTCACCCGGGGCACGGAGTACAAAACCATCCCGGCCGAGAAGATCCCGGCGTCGTGGCACATCGTGGACGTCGGCACCGCGACCCTGGAGCTGATGCAGGACGCCCTCGCCACCGCGAAGACCGTCTTCTGGAACGGGCCGCTCGGCGTGTTCGAGATCCCGTCGTTCGCCCACGGCACCCGGGCGATCGCCCGCTTCCTCGCGAGCCGCGCCGACGCCGGCGCGACAGTCGTGGTCGGTGGCGGCGACTCGGTTGCCGCCATTCAGCAGCAGGGCCTGGCGGAGCGGTTCACCCACATCTCGACCGGCGGCGGCGCGTCGCTGGAGTTCCTCGAGGGTCGCGACCTGCCCGGCGTCTCAGTACTCAAGGACCGGCCGATCCTGACGCCCGCGCAGAAGGGCCTCGCGACGAAGCGCGCGAATGCCGCCGCGAAGGCGAAAGCCGAGGCCGCGAAGAGGCCAGCCACCGCTGTGAAGGCCGCCGGTTGAGCGGGACGTCCATCGCCCGGATCCACGGGCGCGAGATTCTCGACTCCCGCGGCAATCCGACCGTCGAGGTCGATGTCGTCCTCGAGGACGGCTCGCTCGGTCGCGCCGCCGTGCCCTCCGGCGCGAGCACCGGCGAGCATGAGGCCGTCGAGCTCCGCGACGGCGACAAGGCGCGGTACGGCGGGAAGGGCGTGCTGACGGCGATCGCCAACGTCAACGGCGAGATCGCCGAGGCGATCGCGGGTCGCGACGCGACCGACCAAGCCGGCCTCGACGAGACCCTGATCGACCTCGACGACACGCCCAACAAGGGCCGGCTCGGCGCCAACGCGATCCTCGGCGTGTCCCTGGCGTGCGCCCACGCTGCCGCGGCCTCCGCTCGGGTCCCGCTCTACCGCTACCTCGGCGGCGCCCGCGCTCGGACGCTGCCGGTCCCGTTCTTCAACATCCTCAACGGCGGCAAGCACGCGGTCGACTCGACGGACTTCCAGGAGTTCATGGTCGCGCCGGTGGGCGCCGCGTCGTTCGCCGAGGCGCTTCGCGCGGGCTCGGAGGTCTTCTGGGCGCTTCGGACGCTCCTCCACGACGACGGTCACTCGACCGGCCAGGGCGACGAGGGCGGCTTCGCGCCGACCCTCCCGACGAACGAGGCCGCGATCGAGTACATCCTGCGCGCGATCGAGAAGGCCGGCTATCGGCCAGGCGAGGACGTGGCCATCGGCCTCGACCCCGCCGTCTCCTCGATCCTGGTCGACGGAACCGGCACCCAGGACATCCCGGCTCGCTACAACCTTGCGACCGAGCAGCGGACGCTCGACAGCGGCGAGCTCATCGACCTCTGGGCCGACTGGATCGCGCGCTACCCGATCGTCTCGATCGAGGACGCACTCGGCGAGAACGACTGGGCCGGCTGGCGCGACATCACGGACCGGCTCGGCTCGAAGGTCCAGCTCGTCGGCGACGACATCGTGGTCACGAATCCGGCGTTCATCGGACGGGCGATCGACGAGCGGGCCATGAACGCGGTCCTGATCAAGCTCAACCAGATCGGCACGCTCTCGGAGACGATCGGCGCGATCGACCTCGCTCGCCGCGCCGGGTGGGCGGCGATGATCAGCCACCGCTCCGGCGACACCGAGGACACCACGATCGCCGACTTCGTGGTCGCGATGGGCACCGGGCAGATCAAGGCCGGTGCCCCTTCACGATCCGAGCGGGTGGCGAAGTACAACCGCCTCCTCCGGATCGAGGAGGAGCTGGGGGACGCCGCAGCGCTTCCCGGGCCGGGGGGCGCTCCCGCGTGTCGCCCGGAGCGAGGCCGGGGTCCGGTGAGGCAGTGAGTCGCGTCTTCGATCGCGGCGCCATCACCGCCGCGTTCGTCGGGATCGGCGTCGCGGTGACGATGGCGATGAGCTTCCTGCTCATCATCCCGATCGAGCCCGCGTACCTGTTGCTATCCATCCCGGCCGGCCTCGTCATCGGCTACTACGCCAACGCCCGATCGCGTCGTGTCAGGGGTGAGTGGCGCCGGATCGTTCCCAACGCCCTTTTGGCGGGTCTCGTCACCGGTGTCTCGCTCGCCGCCCTGCTCCTCGCGACGAAGGCGCTGTTCTTCTTCGCCGACAACGGCTACCCGGACTTCAATCGGGTCGTCGATGGCGTGGCGGTCGGCCAGTCGTGCCAGACCGGCGCCGAGTGCGTCTACCTCCGGTATCTCGCCGCCGACGCCGATCAGCTCGCCGCATCGGGCATCACCGATGCCGCGTCATTCTCGAACGCCTACTGGATCGCCCAGATGTCCTCGGCGCGACTGCTCCTCGGCGCGACGACGATCGCGGCGCTGTTCGGCGGCCTGCTCTTCGGCATCGGGGGACCTCGAACCGCCGCATCCATCCGAAGGGTCCAGGCGACCGCCTGACGCCTGCCCGAGGCGCTGCCGGCTGCGGGCATTCGACGAAGATTGCGTTGTCGCACGCGGCGGCCTGCCCATAGGTGGTAGGCGTCGCACCCGCGACGCTCCCGATGGGAGAGGCATGGACACCGACCTGGTGATCCGGGCGCAGCGTGGTGACGAGGAGGCCTTCGCGAGCCTCGCTGTCGCCGTCGGCGGCCGTCTCCATGCCGTGTCGCACAGAATCCTGCGCGACATCGACCTCGCCGAGGACGCCACACAGCAAGCGCTGCTGGCCATCTGGCGAGATCTCCCGAGCCTCCGCGATCCGGCGCGCTTCGACGCCTGGTCGTACCGGCTGCTCCTTCGCGCTTGCTACGCGGAGGGCCGCCGAACGCGCCAGTGGGCGCCGAACCTCCGGATCCTGCCGGCTGACGAGCCCGCCGGGCCGGATGGCACGAGCTCGGTCGTCGATCGCGACCAGCTCGAGCGCGGCTTCCGCCGGCTGTCCATCGACCATCGTGCGGTGGTGGTCCTGCACCACTACCTCGACCTGCCGCTCGAGCAGGTCGCCGAGACGCTCGGCGTCCCGCTCGGGACGGTCAGATCCCGTCTACATCACGCGATGCGCGGGCTCCGCGCGGCGCTCGACGCCGACGCCCGACCTGTTCGCCAGGAGGCCGTCAGATGAGCACCGATCGCGAGACCTCACGCATCGTCCGGTCGTGGTTGGAGGAGGGCGTGACAACGCTCCCGGACCGGGTCCTGGACGCCGTCCTGGACCAAGTCCCCGCGACCCCACAGCGCCGGTCCTGGTGGCCCGCGCGGAGGATTGCCCTGATGACTTCCTACTCTCGAATTGGCATCGCAGCGGCCGCTGTGATCGTTGTTGCGTTGGTGGGGTACAGCGTGCTGCCGGGCCTGGGAGGCCCCGGCGCCACGCCCACGCCCACGCCCGCGCCAGTTGCCAGCAGCGCCCCGACGGCAGATGCCACGTCTGCGCCAAGGCTCCCCGAAGGACCAGTCAACGCCGGCACGTATAGCCTGGATAACGCCCCAGCAATCACGGTCGACATTCCGGCCGGCATGTCGAGCTGCTGCCAGGGGTTTGCCATCTTTCCGACCGCGGACGATTCCATCAGCTTCCTTTACGACGACGTGACCACCATCACCGTATACGGCGATCCCTGTGATTCGGAGAGCACCCCTGTGTCCGAGCCGCGTGGTGCACAATCGATCGCTGCGGCCATCGCCGCCCAGCCTGACCGCCAGGGCACCCAACCGGAAGCCGTCACGGTTGGTGGGCGCCCAGGATTTCACGTCCGGATCACGGTTCCCGACAACCTGAACGTCACGTCCCAAAGTGACGGGGACGACACGTTCGTGGATTGCGACGGGGGCGAGTTCCGCACCTATGCGACGCGTGCGGGCGTCCGATACCAGCAACGTCTGTCGCAGATCGACGACATCTACCTCGTCGACGTCGGCAGCAGCACGGTGTTGTTCGACCTGTTTTCCTACCCAGAGACGGCCGCGTCGGGGCGGGAAACGCTCAACGTGCTGCTCGGCTCCGTCCGCATCGAGTGAGCCGCTTCCATCCTTCTGGCGGCCGCGGGCGATCTCGCCGGCGGCCGCCGGCGCACTGGTGGCAACGAGTGGGAGCGTGGCGTGGTTGCTCCAGCGTTCCGCACATCGCGCAACAGTCGCCCGTCGGTCGTCTGGGCGTCGGTGCTGCTCGTCGCCGCCTGCACCTCGGGTGCTCCGACGGCCCATCCCCCAACGGGGCCGACCACCGGGCCGACCCGCCCGGTTCCGAGCGTGCTCGCTCCAACGGATGCCACCGGGCAGTCGGGACGCGTCATCCTGCTCGGCAAGATCGTGACGCTGGCTGAGCCCGCGGTGGCCGAGGCCATCGCCTTCGAGCATGGCCGGGTCATGGCGGTCGGGTCCCGTGACGAGGTCATGGCACTCGCGGACGAGCAGACCGAGGTCATCGAGCTCGGCGACAACGTCGCCTATCCGGGCTTCATCGACGCGCACGCCCACTGGATCGGCGACCGCGACTACTACGGGCCCCCGACGGCGCCGGACGCCGTGGACGCTGCGCTCAGCCGCGGCTGGACCTCGATCTCCGAGCAGTGGGTCAACAGGGAGCGTTTCGACGAGCTCGAGCGGCTCGCGGCTGACGCGGAGCTCCGGATCCGCGTGGACGCCTACCTCGCGCTGAACGAACCGCAAGTCGGCGGCGAGCATTTCGGCCACTGGTACGCCGACCGCGAGCCAGGGAAGGTGTCCGAGGGCCTAGTCGTCAAGGGCGTGAAGATCCATCTCGATCATGGCGTCGACCTCCTCTGGGAGGCGGCCGAGCTGAACGCCACCATTGCCGCGGCGAACGAGGCCGGCTGGCAGGTCTCCATCCACACCGTCACCACGGAGGCCCATGACCTGGTCCTCGACGCCCTCGAGACGGTGATCGGCCCGAGCGGGCCGAACCCGCTTCACCACCGGATCGAGCACGCACTGCAGGTGACCGATGCCCAGCTCGCACGGATGGTCGCGATGCAGCTCCCGGTGGTGATTCACCCTGGATACCGCCGCGGCCGACTGGCTGGGCGATCAGGACGACCAGTTGAACCTCGCCGGAGAGGCCGCCTGGCTGACGCGATGGCGAGACTTCGTCGACGCCGGATTGCGCGTGGCCGGGGCCAGCGACGCGCCATGGATCTTCCCCGACTTTGTCATGACCGATGACATCGGGCGGCCTGTAGACCAGATCGCGGGCGGAATGGACCCAAGCGGCCGCCTCCATCCCGAGCCGCCTGCGTGGATGGCCGCACAGCTGCTGACCGCGGAGCAGGGTCTTCGGGCCGTGACCGTGGAGGCGGCGTATGCCCTGGGCGACGAGGCGTTTCGCGGACACCTGGCCCTGGGCACGTACGCGGACATCACGGTCCTGAGCCGAGACGTCACGTCCGGTACGCCGGACGACATCCGTTCGTCGCAGGTCGTCGCGACGATCGTGGGTGGTACTACAGCATTCTGCGCCGAGCGTGCATCCTGCCCCTAGGCAAGCGCCACAGCCCTCAGAACCGGAGCTAGAACGCCGGCTGGAGCCTTGCTCCGCCGGCGCTTCTCGCGTGCTTTGACGGGCGTCGCGCCCGCACCGCTACTTCTTGGCGGCGACCTTCTTCGCCGCCGGCTTCTTCGCCGGGGCCTTCTTCGCGGCCGGCTTCGTCGCAGCTGGCTTGGCAGCCGCCTTGGTCGCTACCGCCTTGGTCGCGGTCGCCGTGGCGGCCGGCGTCGCCGCCGCCTCCGTCGCGGCCTCGGCGCGGGAGGTCTTGCTCAGCGCGGCGCGGGCCTTGCCCGCCGCGGTCTGGGCGCCCTTCGCCTTGCCGGCCTTGCCGGCGGCGATGCGCTGCTTCGCGGCCTTCTGCGCGGCGGCCTTGCCGACGGTCTTGGCCTTGCCCTTGGCGACGATCGTCGTACCGGCGAGGAGGTCGTTGACCTTGATCGCGAGGCGCGACTTGCGGCGCGCGGCCGCGTTCCGGTGGATCGCCCCGGTCTTGGCGGCGCGGTCGAGGGCGCTGATCGCCTCGATCAGGCTCGCCTGGGGATCCTGGTCGCCGGGGTTCGTCGCGATGTCGACGGCCCGACGGACGAGGGTCTTCGCGGCGGCGCGGCGCGGCCCGAGGACCTCGTGACGACGCTCTGACGTCCGGACACGCTTGAGGCCGGACGGGGAGCGGGCGCCGGTCCATTTGCGGGGCGTTCTGGCCAAGTCGATGCGTACCTCTGGTTCGAATGTGCTGCTGACGCGGGCGCGAGTCGGACGCCGGGCGCGACGCCGGATGGTAGCAGAGGGGCGCCGGCGGAGCGTGTGCCGCCGCCGGTGTCCCTCCCGATTTCGCGCGGCCTCAGCGGGGCGCGATGACCAGCCCTTCGACGATCGCGCGGGCATCGGCGATGTCCGCGGCCGTCGTCGATTCGAACGAGAAGAGGTCGATGACCCAGCGCTCGCCGTCGACGTCCAGGACCCAGAGCTCGTCCCGCTCTTCCGGGATCGCCAGGCGGGCGCCGGCGTCGCTCGGCCAGCGGGACAGGACGGGGCACGCTTCCGTGGTTGAGAACGCGATGCTGAAGTGCTTGCCCGGGTATCCGGAGATCGTGACGTCGGTGGGCGCCGTGGCCTCCGTCTCGGGCTGCGCCGAGAGCGCCGTCACGAGCTCGTCGACGCTTGGACCCAGGTGCGGATCCAGCATCCCATCCGACGGGTTGCAGGCGTCCGCAAAGAGGTTCGTCACCCGGGCGATGATGATCCCGAGGTTCGGTGCGTCCGGCGTCCGCTTGAAGAACGGGGCGACCTGGGGGGTTCGAACGCCGTTGTTCCAGGGCGTCCACTCCGGTGTCGCGAAGGTCATCTCCACGTCGAGGCCGAACGGGGCGCCGAAGGCGTAGGTCCCGGGCACGATCGCCCCGGCGACCGGCAGCGAGGGCAGCCCGCTCGGTGCGGGGGTCGGCGCGACGGTGACACCCGGGGTGGGCTGTACACCGATGCTGCCGAATGGGCGAACGAGCAGGGCGATACCCGCCACTGCGATCACCACGCCGGCAGCGAGTGCCGCCAATCGGGTCATGGTCGTGTTCATCGAGGGCCTCCACGCGGCTCGCGGCCGCTGTCGTGTCTTGTCGAGTTGGGCCCTGGTCGCCTCGAGCACGCGGTCCGGTGCCCCGTCCGCCGCCTCCTCGACCAGCCAGTCAGCGATCAGGCGCTCGACGTCGCGTCCGGCGTTCATGCGCTGACCTCCCTGATCGGTGGCCGTGCGTCCGCCTCGAGTGCTTCGCGCATGGCCGCCGTGGCGTAGTGCAGCCGGGACTTCGCCGTCCCGGCCGGGATCCCGAGGGTTGCGGCCGTCTCCTCGAGCGTCAGCCCGAGGTACAGCCGAAGCACGAGCACCGCCCGGTGCTCGATGGTCAGTCGTTGGAAGCCACGGGCGAGCTGCTCGCGAGTGGCGACATCGTCAGCGGAGTCGCCCGCCACAGCCGGGGCTCGAACGATGCTGACGATGGCGCGCTGGCGAGCGCCGCGGCGGAACTCGTCCTGGATCGAGTGCATGAGCAGGCGGTGCGCCCAGCCCTCGAATCGATCCACCTCCCGCAGCGACGGCAGGTCCCGCCAGCAGCGGATGAGGGTTTCCTGCACCGCATCCTCGGCCCGCTCGACGTCACGCAGGATCAGTCGAGCCACCCGGTACAGGCGGTCCAGGAGCTGAACGGCGAGCCGGTCAAAGGCATCTCGATCGCCGGCGCGAGCCCTCGACACGTCGATCGCGTCGACGGCCCTCACGCTGCTGGCTCCGGAATCGGTTGCGGCTGCATGCACCTACGGCGGACCGAGCGGGCCATTGGTTCAATCTTGCGCCGGGCCCCGGTGACGAAAGCACGGCTTCCCGGGCCTGTCACACTCTCGGCTCGATGGTGGCCATCCTCGGCGGCCTTGGCGCCGCCCTGTCGTGGGCCATCGCCACCCTCGCCTCGTCACGTTCCAGCCGGATGATCGGCCCGATGTCGGTCCTCGGCTGGGTCATGGCGGTTGGCCTCGTGGTGGCGATCGTCCCGGCGCTGATCGCGGAACCCGTGCCGCTCGGTCCGTCCGAGCTGGTCGGGCTCGTCGCCGTGGGCCTCTCCCACAACCTCGGCCTGCTCCTGGCCTATCGCGCGCTCACCATCGGGCGGGTCTCGGTCGTGGCGCCCATCACCGCGACCGAAGGCGCGCTCGCGGCCGCGATCTCCATTCTCCTCGGCGAGGCACTCGGCATCGAGGTCGAAATCGTGCTCGCGGTGATCGCGGTTGGCGTCGTCCTGGCCGCGGCAGAGCGCACGCGCGGGGACGACGCGGATCCCGTCAAGGGCGACCGAGAGCACACCCGGAAGGCGGTTCTCTACGCACTGGCAGCGGCGTTCACGTTCTCGATTGGTCTGGTGCTCGGTGGCCGGCTCGGTGCGGAGGGCATGCCCCCGGCCTGGGTGATGCTGGCATCCCGGACGATCGGGGTCACGATCATCGTGCTGCCGCTCGTTCTGGCGCGCCGGTTCCGGCTCACCCGGCGAGCCCTCCCCCTGGTGGCTGTCGCAGGCGTTCTCGAGGTGTTCGGTGGCGCGATCTACATCGTCGCGGCCAGCGAAGGTGTCGCCGTCGCGGCCGTGCTGTCCTCGCAGTTCGCGGGCTTCGCCGCGCTCGGTGGGTTTCTGCTGTTCGGCGAGCGGCTCCAGCGCCACCAGGTCGTCGGGGTCGTCGTGATCGCGATGGGGATCACGGTCCTCTCCCTCCTCCAGGTCTGATGCGGTGGCCGCCCGGATCCCGCAGGATCGACTCCGCAACTTCTCGATCATCGCCCATATCGACCATGGGAAGTCGACGCTCGCCGACCGGCTGCTGGAGCTGACGCACGCGATCGATCCACGCCAGATGACCAGCCAGGTCCTCGACTCGATGGACCTCGAGCGCGAGAAGGGCATCACGATCAAGGCCCGGGCAGTCCGGCTGGAGCACACCGCGAAGGACGGCCTCACCTACGGCTTGAACCTCATCGACACGCCCGGGCACGTCGACTTTTCGTACGAGGTGAGCCGGAGCCTCCAGGCCTGCGAGGGCGCGGTCCTCGTGGTCGACGCGGCCCAGGGCATCGAGGCCCAGACGCTCGCGAACGTCCACCTCGCCCTCCGCGAGGGCCTGACGATCGTGCCGGTCCTCAACAAGATCGATCTGCCCTCGGCCCAGCCCGAGGTCGTGATGGAGGAGCTCGAGAACGCCCTCGCGATCCCACGCGAGGAGGTGCTGCTCGTCTCGGCGAAGGAGGGGACCGGCGTCCCCGAGCTGCTCGAGGCGATCGTCGAGCGGATCCCGGCCCCGGAGGGCGACCCGGCGGCGCCGCTGCGGGCGCTCGTCTTCGACTCCCACTACGACCAGTACAAGGGGGTCGTGGTCTACGTCCGCCTCGAGTCGGGCACCCTGCTGGCGGACGACCGGATCCGGCTGATGCAGTCCGGGGCCGAGGCGGAGCTCCTCGAGCTGGGTGTGTTCCGCCCCGCGCTCGTGCCGGTCCCAGAGCTCCGTGCCGGCGAGGTCGGCTACGTCGCGACCGGGCTGAAGAACGTCCGCGAGGCCCAGGTCGGCGACACGATCACCAGTGCCGACGCGGCCGGCGGTCGAGCCGATCCCCGGGTTCCAGCAGGCCAGGAGCCTCGTGTTCGCGGGGATCTACCCGGTCAGCGGCGAGGACTACCCGCTTCTCCGGGATGCCCTCGAGAAGCTCCACCTCAACGACGCGTCCTTCACCTTCGAGCCGGAGAGCTCCGTCGCGCTCGGGTTCGGGTTCCGGTGCGGCTTCCTCGGGCTCCTCCACATGGAGATCGTCCAGGAGCGCCTGGAGCGCGAGTTCTCGCTCGACCTGATCGCCTCCGCCCCGTCCGTCGAGTACGAGGTCCTGCTGACCAACGGGCGGGGCACGGTCACGGTCGACAACCCGTCGAAGCTGCCGTCGATCGGCGACATCGAGGAGATCCGGGAGCCGTGGGTCAAGCTCTCCGTGGTGACGCCCGGCGAGCTACATCGGCGCGCTCATGGAGCTGTCGACGAACCGTCGCGGGGCGTTCATCGACCTCGAGTACCTCGACCCGACGCGGGTCCTGATGCGCTTCGAGCTGCCGCTCGCGGAGCTCATCGTCGACTACTACGACCAGCTCAAGACCCGGACCGCCGGCTACGCCTCGATGGACTACGAGGAGATCGGCTACCGCGCCGCGAAGCTGGTACGGCTGGACGTCCTCGTGGCGGCCGAGCCGGTCGACGCGCTGTCGATGATCGTCCACCGCGACAACGCCACGTCGCTCGGGCGGACGCTCGTCAGCCGGCTGCGGCAGCTGATCCCGCGGCAGATGTTCGAGGTGCCCATCCAGGCGGCCATCGGCTCGAACGTCATCGCCCGCGAGACCGTCCGCGCGATGAGCAAGAACGTGCTGGCCAAATGCTACGGTGGCGACATCACCCGGAAGCGGAAGCTGCTCGAGAAGCAGAAGGAGGGCAAGCGCCGGATGAAGCGGGTCGGCTCGGTGGAGATCCCGCAGGAGGCGTTCCTCGCCATGCTCCGCACGGACGAGTGCGTAGATCGGCGGATGGAGACTGATCTCCGCGTCCTCGTCGGGCTGGGGCTGACGCTCCTGCTCGTCATGCTTCGAGTCGAGGCCGAGCGCTTCGGCGCCGCCGAGTACGACGAGCCCGTGCGCGGGCGCCGGCCGTCGATCATCCGCCGCCTCGCCTGGTACATCCTCGGCGTCGGGGGCGTCCTGGCGCTGCTGTTCGTCCATCCGTCGCCGGAGATCGACCTCCACCTGACCGTGGGCGACCGCTCCGGGATCCTGCTGGCGTTCGTGATCGCCGCCATCGGGGTCGGACAGGCGGTGGCGCTGGCCTATCTCCACTACCGTCGCCTGCGCTTTCCGGACATTGCCGCGTACCCGGGCGCCCTCGCGAACGAAATCCTGACCGCGTTCATCGACGAGGCGGTCTTCCGCGGCGCCGTCCTCGGTTACTTCCTGTGGGCGCTGGCGGGCACATCGGCCGCGCCCGGCACGGCAAGCAGCCTCGCGATCCTGGGCTCGACGGTCGTCTACGTCCTGGCGACCCGCCTCGGAGCGCCGGGTCGCGATCGCTACATGCTCCTCCTCGCCGGGCTCATCGGCCTCGTCGGCGGATGGGCGACGCTGGCGACCTTCGGGATCGGGGCGTCGTTCCTTGGTCACGCGATCACGCGGGTCGCCGTCTTCCTCACGACCGGCCACGCCGGCCAGCCGCCGGCACGCGGCACGGAGCCCGAGGACGTCGAGAAGCGCCGCCGCACGCCCGATGGCTGGCGGGCCGTGGACCGGAGCGGCGTCAGGGACCGATGACGCTCGCCGCCGAGCCTGGCGGGCGCGTCGCCGGCGCGAGAGGTAGGGCCCCGGCGGGTCGGGTTGGCCGCCGACCGTCGGGCCTGTACCTCCACGTCCCGTTCTGCGTCTCGATCTGCCCGTACTGCGACTTCGTGGTCTACGCGGGTCGCGCGGCGCGCGGCCCCGCCAGTCAGGTGGATCGGTTCGTGGACGCCCTGGGGGTGGAGCTGGGCCTGCGCGCGGATGCCCTCGACGAGCGGTGGGGTCCGCCGGGTCCGCCGGATTGGCCGGTCCCGCCGGGTCCGGCGACACGCGTACGGCCGCCGCTCGAGACGCTGTACCTGGGCGGCGGCACGCCGAGCCTCCTTCCCGCCGCGGCGATCGCCCGGCTGATCGAGCTCGTTCGCCGTCGGTTCGGGCTGGCGGAAAACGCCGAGATCACCCTCGAGGCCAACCCGGGGCCGGACGAGCGCGGCGACGCGCCGGCGATGCGAGCCGCCGGCGTGACGCGGCTGTCGGTCGGCGCCCAGTCGTTCGTTCCCGCGGAGCTTCGCAGCCTCGGTCGGCGGCACGGGCCGAACGACGTTGCCGCGACGGTACGCGTGGCCCGGGACGCGGGGATCGAGTCCGTCAGCCTCGACCTCCTGTACGACGTCCCCGGCCAGACGCTTGCCACATGGGAGCACTCGCTCGACGCAGCCCTCGCCCTCGAGCCCGACCACCTCTCCCTGTACGCGCTGACCCTGGACGACCTTGATGCCGAGGGCATCACCGGACCGCTCGGCGATCACCTGCCTGTCCGCTCGGGGGCTCGCGCCTGGCGGGATCGAGCGCAGGCCGGTCAGGACGAGGACCGCGCCGCCGCGATGTATGCGCTCGCGGACGATCGTCTGGCCGCCGCCGGGCTGGGCTGGTACGAGATCAGCAATTGGGCCAAACCCGGGCACGCCTCGCGGCACAACCTCGGCTACTGGCGTGGCGACGCGTGGGAGGCCGCCGGTCCTGGCGCCCACGCGTTCGACGGCGCGACCCGCCGCTGGAACGCGGCCCGCCTCGACGGCTACCTGGCCGCGCTGCTGCCGCCGGGTGGCGGGCCGGCCTCGCTTCCGCCGGCGGCGTCGGAGGAGCCGGCATCCCGCGAGGGTGCGACCGGGTCGGGACCTGGCGAGCCCGCGATCCTCGCGCTTCGCACCAGCGACGGCCTGCCGCGGCCGGCGCTCGACGATCCGCAGCTGGGCGGCCCGCTCCGGTGGGCGATCGAAACCGGCCTCCTGCTCGAGAGCGAGGACCGGCTCGTCCTGACGCGCCGCGGACGGCTCCTGTCCAACGAGGTGTTCGCGCGCCTCGTGTGACCGCTCGCCGCGTTCACCCCGCGTTGACACTCCCGGCCCGTCGGACTACGATCCTTCCAGCGCGTTAGCACTCTGGCATGGAGAGTGCTAACCAGCATCAATCGAACGGAGAAATCAGCCCTTGGCGCGCCGCATCCGTCGCTCCAGCGGCCCTCTGGACCTTCGCGCAGCTGCGATCCTCCGGGCCGTCATCGAGGAATACGTCACCACCGCGACACCGGTCGGGAGCCAGGCGCTCGTCGACCGGTATCGTCTCGGCGTGTCCAGCGCGACGGTCCGCAACATCCTCGCCGAGCTCGAGCTCGCGGGCCTCCTCGACCACCCGCACACCTCGGCCGGCCGCATCCCGACCGACGCCGGCTACCGCTGGTACGTCGAATCACTGATCGACGCCTCGCCGCTGCCCGATGTCGAGCAGTTGATGATCCGCCACCAGTTCGGCCAGGTGGAGTTCGCGAGCGAGCACTGGTTCCGCCTCGCCGCATCGACCATCGCGTCACTGACCCACGCGGCCGGCCTCGCGACCCCGGCGAAGCCCGCCGCCGCCCGCGTTCGCCGCGTCGACCTCGTGCTCATCAACGACCACATGGCCAGCCTCGTCGTCGTCCTCCGCGAAGGCTCGATCAAGCAGTCGCTCGTGACCCTCGCGGCGCCCGAGGACCAGGAGACCCTCACCTCCGTGGCGGCCATCCTGAACGAGGTCGTCCACGACGCGACCGCTTCGGAGGTCACCGCGGCCCTGGTCCGACGCGACCCCGCTGCCCCGCATGCCGAGCTGGTCATGCGCGTCGCCGAGCGGATCGTCCGGCTCCTCGACGATTACGACCGAGCCGTCGTCGAGGAGGTCTTCAGCGACGGGCTGCTGAACGTCATGGGCGCACCGGAGTTCGCCCACAGCGACAAGCTCCGTCGCGTCTTCACGGCGCTGGAGAACCGCGCCTACCTCGGCGGCCTCGTCGGGGCCGTGGCGGAGTCGGGCGTCGTCCAGGTCTTCATCGGCCAGGAGAACGAGCCGCTCGACATGCGCGAGGTCACGCTCGTGCTCGCGCCGTACGGGCGGCCGGACCGCGCCGTGGGCGTGGTGGGCGTCCTCGGGCCCACTCGGCTCGCCTACTCGGAAGCCATCGGGACCGTTCGTTTCGTCTCCGGGCTCATGAACGAGCTCGTGGACCACCTCTACAACTGATCGGGGAAGAGATCGAAGGTATGGATCGACAGACACGCGCACAGCAGCGCGCCGCCGCCATCGACGTCTCGCCCGCCAGGCTGGCCGCGGAGATCGAGCGGTTGACGCTGGAGCGAGACCTCGCCCGTCGCCAGGCCGAGATCGCACGCCAGGAGCTCGCCCAGGCCGCATTGAGCGGCGGGGCCGGCGGACCAGGCGGAGGCAAGGGTCGCGACGGCGGCAAGCAGGCAAAGGCGGTCGACGCGCTGACGAAGGAGCGGGACGAGTACCTCGGCGCACTCCAGCGAGAGCGCGCCGAGTTCGTCAACTTCCGACGCCGGACCGCCGAGGAGCGGGAGGCCATGCTCGGCCTGGCCGCGGAGGGCCTGATTCGAAAGGTCCTCGGCCTCGCCGACGACTTCGACCTCGCGGTCGAGCACCGGCCCGACGACGGGGGCGCCGAGGGCAGCTGGGTCGAGGGCATCGTCGCCATCGATCGGAAGCTGCGACAGCTCCTCGAGAGCGAGGGCGTGACCGCGATCGAGGCCGCGCCCGGCACCCGGTTCGACCCCCGCGAGCACGAGGCCGTGGCCAACGTCCCCAACACCGGCCGGCCCGGCGGCGAGATCGTCGACGAGCTGCGCCGCGGCTACCGGCTTCGCGACCGGGTCATCCGGCCGGCGCTCGTCGCCGTGGCCGAGGACACCGGCGAGGAGGTCTCGGCCGGGCCCGAGCCCTCCAATTCCCACGAACCCATCCACTGATCCACTGACAGCAGGAGTCCAGCAGGCAATGGCAAAGATCATCGGCATCGACCTCGGGACGACGAACTCCGTCGTCGCGGTCATGGAGGGCGGCGAGCCCACCGTTATCCCGTCGGCGGAAGGCGGCCGCACCATCCCGTCGGTCGTCGCCTTCACCAAGGGCGGCGACCGGCTCGTCGGCCAGCTGGCCAAGCGCCAGGCGGTCACGAACCCCGGCAACACGGTCTTCTCGATCAAGCGCTTCATGGGCCGTCGCTGGGACGACCCCGAGGTCCAGCGCAGCAAGGACCTCGTCCCGTACAAGATCGAGAAGGACCCGAAGACCGACGGCGTCCTCGTGCGCCTCGCGGACGGCAAGACCTACTCGCCGCCGGAGATCAGCGCGATGATCCTGCAGAAGCTCAAGAGCGACGCCGAGGCCTACCTCAACGAGAAGGTCACCGAGGCGGTCATCACCGTCCCCGCGTACTTCGACGACACCCAGCGCCAGGCGACCAAGGACGCAGGCCGCATCGCCGGCCTCGATGTCAAGCGGATCATCAATGAGCCGACCGCGTCGGCCCTCGCCTACGGCCTCGACAAGAAGCAGGACGAGAAGATCGCCGTCTACGACCTCGGCGGCGGCACGTTCGACATCTCGATCCTCGAGCTCGGCGAGGGCGTCTTCGAGGTCAAGGCGACCAACGGCGACACCCATCTTGGCGGCGACGACTTCGACCAGCGGGTCATCGACTGGCTTCTGGCCGAGTTCAAGAAGGACCAGGGCATCGACCTGTCGAAGGACCCGCAGGCCCTTCAGCGCCTCAAGGAGGCGGCCGAGAAGGCCAAGATCGAGCTGTCCTCGACCGCCTCGACCGAGATCAACCTGCCGTACGTCACGGCCGACGCCTCGGGCCCCAAGCACCTCGTGATGAACCTCACCCGGGCCAAGCTCGAGGACCTCGTCAAGGATCTCGTCGACAAGACGAAGACCCCGGTCACCGCGGCGCTGAAGGACGCGAGCCTCAAGCCCGCCGACATCGACGAGGTCATCCTCGTCGGCGGGATGACGCGGATGCCGGCCGTCCAGGAGATCGTGAAGTCGGTCTTCGGGAAGGAGCCGCACCGCGGCGTCAACCCGGATGAGGTCGTGGCGGTGGGCGCCGCGATCCAGGCCGGCGTGCTCGGCGGCGAGGTCAAGGACGTCCTGCTCCTCGACGTGACGCCGCTCTCGCTGGGCATCGAGACGCTCGGTGGCGTCATGACCAAGCTCATCGAGCGCAACACGACCATCCCGACGTCGAAGTCGCAGATCTTCTCGACCGCGTCGGACAACCAGAACCAGGTCGAGATCCACGTCCTCCAGGGCGAGCGCGACTTCGCCCAGGACAACAAGACGCTCGGCCGGTTCATCCTCGACGGCATCCCGCCGGCGCCGCGGGGCGTCCCGCAGATCGAGGTCACGTTCGACATCGACGCGAACGGCATCCTCGACGTCCGAGCCAAGGACCGCGCGACGTCGAAGGAGCAGCAGGTCCGGATCACGGCCTCCTCGATGCTCTCAAAGGACGACGTGGACAAGATGGTCCGCGACGCCCAGGAGCACGCGGAGGAGGACAAGAACCGGCGCGAAGAGGTCGAGACCCGCAACCAGGCGGAGCAGCTGACCTACCAGGCCGAGCGGACGCTCACGGACCTCGGGGACAAGGTGTCGGCCGAGGACCGGGCCGAGGTGACTCGCCAGGTCGAGACGCTGCGCGACGCCCTCAAGGGCTCTGACATCGCGGCGGTGAAGTCCGGCATGGAGGCGCTCACCGGCACGCTGTCACGTGTCGCCACGGCCGCCTACCAGGCGGCAAGCCCGATGGACGGACCCGGCCAGCCCGGCCCCTCCGATGGGAGTGAAGGCTCTGGCGGCGGCGAGGCGGGCGGTTCCGGCCCAGGCGGTGGCGAAGGTGCCGACGCCGGCCCCGGCGAGCCTGCCGGAACCCGCTCCGGCGGCTCCAGCTCCGCCGACGACGCCGTCGAGGGTGAGTTCAAGGAGGTCTAGCCTCCGCGGCTCCGCCGCGAGGTGACCATGCGGCTTCGGGGACTTTGGCGAAGGTACCGGCAGTCCGTCACCCGACATGGCTTGGTGATGGGAACGTTGCGGGATCTGCGCTGGTTCGTTCGACGCGGGTTCACGCTGGGAGGTGGCACCGCCGACCCGAAGGAATTGGCGACCGACGACTTCGACACGCGGTTCGGCGTGGATACCGCCGCAACCAGCGAGCTCGCTGACCTGGCAGCGATCCAAAGCCCGAATTACACCCACGGCGTTCGTTACCAGACGCTCACCGCCGAGACCGGCACCCGGCTGCTTCGGGAGCTGGCAATCCCGTACGAGGACTTCGTGTTTCTCGACCTGGGGTCCGGAAAGGGAAAGATGCTGCTCGTTGCGGCGCAGTTTCCCTTTCGCAGGATCGTGGGTGTCGAATACAACGAACGGCTGCATGACACAGCCGTCCGGAACATTCGACAGTATGCGAAATCCAGCCCAAAGGTCATTTGACATCCAGTCGATCTGCATCGACGTCGTCCAGTTCCCGATCCCTACTGACGCGCTCGTGATCTTCATGTTCAACCCGTTCGACGGCGCCGTGATGTCGGAGGTTCTGGGTCGTCTCGAGGCGTCGTTCCGTCTCCGCCCGCGCCGGATCCTCATCGTCTACTGGAATCCGGTCCATGCCGGCGTCTTCTCCGGGTCAGCATTTGCGACCCGAGTTCGCGGGGACGGATACGTCGTGCTCGAGCATGATCCTGCCGGGGAAGCTCGCGCGCCCTGACACCCCAGCTTCAGTCGTCCAACCCGCGCGCCACGGCCCTCCGGCGAATTGCGCGCTCGATCCACGCGCCTGCCCGATGCCTTCTCAGTCGCACCAGGCCCTCATGCAGGATGATGCGTCTCCGCCAGGTGATCGTGTCGAGGGTCGGTCGAGGCACGGCGCCGAACGACAACTTGAACCTGTCGATCCCACTCTTCTCCGGATTGCCACCAGCGGGCAACACGCCAAACGAGTATTCAGGGAACTCTCGTGCAATCGCTTCGTCGATCGCCGCAACCTGGAGAAGGTGTGCGGCCGAGTACCGCTCGGCGCCATCGAGATGGCCCCCATAGACGTACGCGGCGGCCTGCCCGACATACGACACGTAGATCGCGGCGATCACGGTCCCGTCCATGACCGCCCCGAAGACCACGCCTTTCCCGGAAGACACGCTGTGCTGGAGGACCGGCAGGAGCGCCTCCCATGGTCGCACCGACGCGAATCCTTTCCGCCGCGCCGTTGCCATCCAGGCGTCATAGGCGGCCCGCAGATCGGCCGCGGTTTCAAGGCGGGCGACGGAGACGCCGTTTCGACGACCCTTCTTTATGCTGCTTCGGACCCCATGGCTGAAGCCACTCGATAAGGACTCGCTCGTCTGGCCATCCAGGGGAAGGCTGGCCTCGGTCGGTCCCTGCGACAGGACCACATCGCCCTCCAGGAGCCGAAAAGCCTCGACCAGGTCGCGGTGGATGGCAGGGTCAGGACAACCCTGGAAAACGACGGACAGGGCGCGCGTCTCGCGTGCGAACGCTGCCACGGCCTCGGCGTACGGCGAGGCAAATGAGGGCTGCCAGCCCTCGAACGCTGGTCCATCCAGCGACTCCACGAGCTGAAAGGGCAGGCGCGGGACCTTGGTGCACCGGAAGAGGTTGCCACCGACCAGGGCGTCCCCGTTCCACGCGGCAACCACCTCGGGAGTCATCCCGTAGGCCTGAAGTGGCGAGGCCCACCAGAAGCACTGGTGCATGTGCCCGCTGGGACTGCCACTCACCCAGTCATCCCAGGCGCCCCGGCCCGATTCCGGCACCCGCGCACAACGGATCCCAGATCGCTTCGTGTCGTCAGGAGCCATCGTCGGGAGCATACCGATCAGTCCGGCGGGGAAGAAGAAGCCGCGGCGCGAAGGGCGGCGATCTGCGCCGAAGCTTGCTCGGCGAGCACGCCGGCGATCACCTGCGGCGGTCGCCGGGCTCGCGCGAACACGTCCGCCACGGCGAGGTCGGGGTCCATGTGCGGCTCGTGCGGGGCGCCGTAGACCAAGCCCCCCAGCGCCGCCTTGGCGATCGCGGAGGCACACATCGAGCAGGGCTCGGCGTTGACGGCGATCGTATGCCCGCTGAGCGGCGGGCGGTATCCGGCGCGGGCGGCGGCCCGCAGCAGCTCGAGCTCGGCGTGGGCGGTCGGATCGTCCGAGGAGACCTGGCGGTTCGAGGCCATCGCCACGACCTCGCCATGCGGCGAGACGAGCACCGCTCCGAAGGGCGGATCGCCGCGCTTCGCCGCCTCGGCGGCCAGGCCCATGGCCGTCTCGACGAGCTGCTCCGGGGTCGGCGAGACGCACATCGATCGAACGATAGAGCGCTGGCGCGAAGCGAACCGCGCGCCAGGCCTCGAGGGCCCGCTGACAGGCGACCTGACACGACCGCGGCTAGGATTCACCGTTCGATGACTGACACAGCGGGCACGAAGGCCCTGATTCACGCACGCGGGCTGACGAAGCGGTTCGGCGAGTTCACGGCGGTCGACGGGATCGACTTCGAGGTCGCGCCCGGCGAGTCGTTCGGGTTCCTCGGTCCGAATGGCGCCGGCAAGACCTCGACGATGCGGATGATCGGCTGCACCTCGCCGATCAGCGACGGCGAGCTGCGCATCCTGGACATGGATCCGCGGCGCCACGGCCCGCAGATCCGGGGCCGGCTTGGCGTCGTCCCCCAGGCCGACACGCTCGACAACGAGCTGACGGTCCGCGAGAACCTCCTGATCTACGGCCGCTACTTCGGCCTCGCGCGCGAGGAGTGCGCGAAGCGGGCCGACGAGCTGCTCGACTTCGTCCAGCTGGCGGATCGCGGGAGCGATCTCGTCGAGCCGTTGAGCGGCGGGATGAAGCGCCGCCTGACGATCGCACGGAGCCTGATCAACGAGCCCGACCTGATGCTCCTCGACGAGCCGACGACGGGCCTCGACCCGCAGGCCCGGCACCTGCTCTGGGACCGCCTCTACCGCCTCAAGCAGCGCGGCGTGACGCTCGTCCTGACGACCCACTACATGGACGAGGCGGAGCAGCTGTGCGATCGGCTGGTCGTCATGGACAAGGCCAAGATCGTGGCGGAGGGGTCGCCGCAGCAGCTGATCGCGCGCTACTCCACCAGGGAGGTCGCCGAGTTCCGGTTCGCGCCCGGCATCCAGGAGACGCTCGACGGCAAGTTCGACGGCCTCGCGGACAGAATCGAGAAGCTGCCGGACCGCGTGCTCCTGTACGCCGACGACGGGGAGGACGTCGTCCTGGCGGCGCGCGAGCGCGGGCTCCACCCGGAGACGGTGCTGGTTCGGCGCTCGACGCTCGAGGACGTCTTCCTGCGCCTGACCGGCCGGTCGCTGGTCGAGTAGGGAGCGGCGGTCGGACGTGGCGACCCTCACCGATGCCCGCGACAGAGCCGGCTCGGGGCGCGTGCCGCCGCTCGCCCCCGCGTGGTCGACGATCGCCCGGGTCATCGAGCATCGCGCGCTGCAGTACCGGCGCACGTTCCGGGCGTCGCTGTTCAGCTCCTTCGGCGTGCCGGTCCTGTTCCTCGCCGCGATGGGCCTCGGGCTCGGCGGCTACGTCGACCAGAACCCCGACCCGACGCTCCAGGGCCTGACGTACCTGCAGTTCCTCGCGCCGGGCCTCCTCGCGGCGTCGATCATGCAGGCCGGTTCGTTCGAGGCCGCGTTCCCGATCCTCGGCGGCCTGCAGTGGAACAAGATCTTCCACGCGATGTTCGCGACGCCGATCCAGCCACGCGACGTGGCCTACGGAAACATCGTCTGGATCGGGCTGCGGCTGACGCTCGTCGCGACGGTATTCGCGGTCGTGATCGTGGCGTTCGGGGCGAGCCGCTCGGTGCTGCTCGTCGTCGCGATCCCGGTCGCGGTCCTGACGGGCCTCTCGTTCGCGACGCCGATCATGGCGTTCACGGCGACGCAGCGGACGCCGGACAGGTTCGCGGCCCTGTTCCGATTCGGGATCACGCCGCTGTTCCTGTTCAGCGGCACGTTCTACCCGATCGAGAGCCTGCCGACGTTCCTCCAGCCCGTGGCCTGGATCTCGCCGCTGTGGCACGGCGCCGATGCCTGCCGGATGCTGATGCTCGGGACGGTGGATCGGGATCCGCTGCTGTTCGTGATCCACGTCGCGGTGCTCGTTGCCGTCACCGTGATCGGGGCGGTGCTCGCGGCCCGGACGATCGAAGCCCGGCTGGTGAAGGGCTGAGCGGGTGATGACCCCGATGGCGCGGTGAGCGCCCTTCGAAATCACTCCGCTGTTCGCGTTCGGCAGCCGGCGGGCGCTCCGGATGATCGAGCGCAACCTGCTCGTCTACAAGCACGGCTGGCTGGTCCTGCTCTCGGGCTTCTTCGAGCCGCTGTTCTACCTGCTGTCGATCGGGTTCGGGCTCGGGCGGCTCGTGGGCGACGTCGCGGGCCCCGGCGGGGAGCCGATCCCGTACGCGCTGTTCGTGGCCCCGGCCCTGCTCGCGGCGAGCTCGATGAACGGCGCCATCACCAAATCGACCTTCAACTTTTTCTTCAAGCTGAACTACGACAAGACGTTCGCGTCGATCCTGACGACACCGATGTCGCCGGGGGACATCTCCCTCGGCGAGCTGGGCTGGGCGCTGATCCGCGGCGGCCTCTACGCCATCGGGTTCCTCGCGGTGATGTTCGTCATGGGTCTCGTGCGCTCGCCGCTGATCTTCCTGACGGTGCCCGGCGCGCTGCTCATCGGCTTCGCGTTTGCGGCGGTCGGCATGGCCGCGACCTCATTCATGCGGACCTGGCAGGACTTCGACCTCATCCAGCTCGTGATCCTGCCGATGTTCCTGTTCAGCGGCACGTTTTTCCCGCTCGACACGCTGCCGGAGCCGGTCCGGATCTTCGTCCAGCTCACACCGCTGTATCACGGCGTCGACCTGCTTCGACAGCTCGCCGTCGGTGTCGTGGGACCCAACACGCTGGTCCACGTCGCGTACCTGCTCGTGATGGGCTTCGTCGGCCTCTCGATCGTGTCGCGGCGGCTCGACAAGCTGCTGCTCAAGTAGCTGCGCCGAAGGCCGGGACTCGACGAATGACCCGCCGGGATGTCTGGCTGAGCATCGCCGTCGGCCTCCTGTCGCTGGTGATCCTCGACTACATCCTGCCGGCGTTCGGCGTCTTCTTCGGACTGTTTCTGTTTGATGCCGTTCTCCAGGTCTGGTACGTCGGCGTGGCCCTGGTTGTCGTGTCATTCGTCCTCACGCGACGTAACGCGCTGCCGACCGCCGCCAGGGTCCTCGGGTGCATCGGCGTCTGGTGGGTCACGTTCGTCGTCAGCTACATCGTCATCCTGGTGGGACTGTTCGCGGTGTTCGGCGGCCTCAGGGGTTGAGCCCCGCCTTGGCGATCGGGGAGCGGCTGGAGGAGCTCGAGGTCGACGTCGTCGGGTGCCGGCGTTGCCCCCGACTGGTCGAATGGCGGGAGCTCGTTGCGCGGGAGAAGGTCGCCCGGTTTCGAGACGACGAGTACTGGGGCCGGCCGGTCTCCGGGTTCGGCGATCCTGACGCGCGCATCCTGCTGCTGGGGCTGGCGCCGGCTGCGCATGGTGGAAATCGCACCGGACGCGTCTTCACGGGCGACGCCAGCGGCGACTTCCTCTGGCCGGCACTTCACGCCGCCGGGCTCGCGAACCGTCCGGCCAGCGTCCGGCGCGGCGACGGTCTCCAGGCGATCGACCTCTGGGTGACGGCGCCGGTGAAGTGCGCGCCGCCGGACAACAAGCCGCTACCGTCGGAGCGGGACAACTGCGCGCCGTACCTGGTCCGCGAGCTTGCGGCGCTGTCGAACGTGAAGGTCGTCGTGGCGCTCGGCGGGTTCGCGTGGGAGTCGGCGTTGCGAACGTTCGCGGCGCTCGGCGAGCCCGCCTCGCGCCCAAGGCCGCGGTTCGCGCACGGAGCAGAGGCGCGGATCGGCCCGTGGACGCTCCTCGGCTGCTACCACGTGAGCCAGCAGAACACGTTCACGGGGCGGCTGACGCGCCCGATGCTCGATGCCGTACTCAAGGCCGCACGCGAGAGGGCCGACTTGTAGGGATTCCCGCGACGCGCGTCGACCTTCGCCGCGCCACGATCCTCACATGGTTGCTCCTGCCCTCGCGCCGCGCACGTACCTGGTGGAGTGTTTCGGCGCAAGCGGATCGCAGTCCGAAGGTGACGGGCTGGCTGGCGGTTTCGATCGCCTGGCAGGCATCGGTCACGGCCTTCTGGCGACCCTGGCGATCGCCGACGACGAGCAGCTCCTCGTGCTCGTACGTGGTGAGGACGCGACGGCCGTGGCGCGGCGATGCGTCGCCGCGGGACTGACCGTGGACCGTATCGTGGAAGTGGCGCTCAGTCCGGCGTGGCGCTGGGAGGAGCGGATCGCTCGTCGACGCCAAGCGCGAGCGTCCCCTCGCTGACGCGACGCGCCAGCTCGGTGCGGGATCGCAGGCCGAGCTTCGAGTAGATCCGTGTCAGGTGCGCCTCGACCGTTGTCGTTCCGGTGAACAGCGCGGCCGCGATCTCGCGATTGGTCCGGCCGTCCGCGGCGAGCACGGCGACCCGAAGCTCGGCCTGCGTGAGCCGGTCGTCGCGCGTCCGTCGCGGCCGGGCGCGGAGAAGCTCGTCGGCCGCCGCGGCGCGCGCCGGTTCGGCTCCGAGCCTCTCGAAGATCGACACGGCGCGTTCCAGGACGTCGGCAGCCTTCAAGCGCTGGCCACTCCTTCGAGATGCCATCCCAAGCGCGAGCAACGCCTGTCCGAGGTCCCACGGCATCCCGAGACCTTCGAAGCCGCTGGCCGCGGCCTCGAGCCGTTGCGTCGCGTCGTCGTAGGCCCCGGAGGCGAGGGCGAGCACGCCACCGCAGTACTCGATCGCAGCCCGCCCCCACGGTTCCAGGATCGCAATCCGCCGCTCGAGCAAGCCGGCAAGCCCGCCGGCCCGCGCGATGTCGCCCGCAGCCGCGAGGGTCGCCACTCCCGCCGGAATGAAGATGGCGACCTCCGCCGCCCGCGCTGGGTGCTCCGCCGTCGTCTCCGGCATCGCCGCCAACAACGGCGCCGCGCTCGCCACGTCGCCGGATGCCAGGGCGATGAGCCCACTGACATGCGCTGCGGCGGCGGCGAAGTACGGATCGTCCCGCGCGGCCGGCGAGCCCGCGACTTCCTCGGCATCCGCGGCGGCCCCCGGATCGCCGCGGCGTGCCCGCAGCACCCCGCGACGGATCAGCGCCGTGAGCCGCCAGTAGCCCTGGGCGTCGACGAGCGCCTCGTCGAGCAGCCGATCGGCTTCGTCCCAGCGTCCGCGTCGCAGCTCGAGCTCAGCGCCGAAGATCGCCAGGCGCATGAGCATGCCCTCGTCACCATGGTCGAGCGCTCGCTGCCTGTCGACCGCAAGGAGCTCTTCCGCCTCCGCGAGGTGGCCACGCCACCAGCGCTCGTGCGCGAACGCGAGATGCGGGGTGTGGTCTCCGGGCTCGTTGGGCGTGTGCTGCAGGATCTCCACGGCCGATCGGAACCGGCCCTCAGCGCCGGCGCCGCGGGCGAACGACAGCAGGAGGGCGTGGGTGGTCAAGGCGGTCGCGAGGGCCGCGGCATCGTCCGAGGCACGCGCCATATCGACGGCCAGCTCCGCCTCCGGAAGCGCGGCCTCGACATCGCCGAGCCATGCTCCTCGTTGCCAGGCGAGCTGGGCGAGCGTCCGTGCGGCGAGGACCGGATCGCCGTGGGGCTCGGCAACAGCGGTCTCGAGCGTTGCGACCGCTGACGCGGCGTCCGTTGCGGTCAGGGCCTGCTGGACAAGAGCCGCCACCCTGACCGCGCCGCGCACCGGCCCCGCAAGGATCTCGGCGACCAGGGCTGCGGCGCCGGCCTCATCCGCCGCGAGGAACAGGTAGCCCGCCTCGTCGAGGGCCATCTGCCCCGCTGCCTCGGCGCTGCCCGGCGGCACGATCCTCCGGGCGTGGCCCGCGAGCATCGCGGCGGCCTCAGGCGCGCCCCGCATCCGCTCCGTCCGTGCGACCTTGGCGAGGAACTCGGCGGTCGCCAGGTCCGGGCCGCTCGTCGCGAGGGCCAGGTGCCGCGCGCGGTCCTGATCGGACGCAGAAGCGGCGGCCGCCTCGGCGTGGAGCGCCCGGCGGCGCCCGGGCGGGATCCGGCGATACGCGGCCTCGGCGAGCAGGGGGTGCTCGAACCGGATGCGGGCGCCGTCCTCGACCACGAGCCCAGCAGCGATCGCGCCATCGAGCGCGCTCTCGTCGGCGACCGCAGCGGTGTCCATCGGCCCTCGAATCGCCAGCAGCTCCAGGATCGACGCAGCCGGCAGTGGCGCCTCGGCGAGGCGCTGGACGAGCCCCGCAGCCAGCGTCTCGGGTAGCTCGTCGTCGCGGACCCGCGCAAGCTGCAGCGCGTGGAAGGGGTTGCCGGCCGCGCGCTCGTGGATGCGAGCGATCCGGGGCCTCGAGATCGCGCCGTCGACCCGCTGGCGGACAAGGTGGGCGATCGCACCGAGGCTCAGGCCATTGAGGCGCACGGTCGTGCGCCCCGGGCCGAATGCGGCCTCGGAATCGAGCGGATCGGGATGGCCGGAGCGAAGCGCGAGCAGCAGCGAGCACGGCGTGGCCCCCAGGCGCCGGACGACGTACGCGAGAACTCGTGCCGACGAGCGATCGAGCCATTGGGCGTCGTCGATCGCGATGACCACCGGTGCCGCCGCTGACAACAGCTCCATGAGGGTCAGCGTCGCACGGGCGACGACCAGGCTCTCCGTGGGCACGGCGCCCCGCTCGCCGAGGGCGAACGCTCCTTCGAGGGCGACCGATTGGATCGTCGGCATCCGCTCCAGGAACGGCTCGGCGATCCCTGCGAGCAGGTCCGCGAGGGCCGCGTACCCGAGCGGCAGCTCCGCTTCGACGGGGCTCGCGACCAGGACACGCGCGCCTTTCGAGCGGGCCGACTCGGCGGCCGCATGCCACAGCACCGTCTTGCCGATCCCAGCGTCGCCGGTGATGCACAAGCACGATGGCCCGTCGGCCAGGGCTCCTGCCCACAGGCGGACACGATCGAGGCCCTCTTGCCTTCCGACGAGCTCGATACCACCAGGTCCGTTCACGGCACCCGAACGATATCGGGGCCGCCAACGTCTGCCGACGCCTCGATGGCGTTGTGGGGTTTTCCATGACGCGCCGTTGCGACCTGGGCGTCACCTTGGTCGACAATGACCTGGACAGATTCGGAGGTAGCGCGAGATGCAACGGAAGCGAAATGCGACGCTCGTCGCCATGGGCAGCCTGCTGCTCACCCTGGTGATGTCAGGCGCGACCGTCGCCGCGCCAGGAGCCAAGGGCGGCCCCTCGCTGGCAGCGATCCGCCAGGCGACCGCCCGGTTCCACGACCCGGCCGCCGCGATCGCGGCGGGCTACATCCCGGTCAGTCCGTGCGAGACGCTACCCGGCGTCGGAGGGATGGGCGTCCATTACCTCAACCCGGGCCTGGCCGCCGATCTGACCAGTGATCCGCTGGCGCCGGAGCTCCTGCTCTACGTCCCGTCGGGCAAGGGCTGGCGGCTCGTCGGCGTCGAGTACTTCTCCGTCGCCCTGGCCAATACCGATTCCGGTCCCGCCCCGTGGTTCGCGGCCGGCCCGCCGCCGAACGGCTTCTTCAACCCGGCGCCATCCGTGCTGGGCCGGACGTTCGACGGTCCCATGGCAGGCCACAACCCCCAGATGCCCTGGCACTACGACCTGCACGTCTGGATCTGGAAGGGCAATCCGGCGGGGATCTTCGAAGCGTGGAACCCCAAGGTTCGCTGCTGACGTCCTCCCGGCACGACCCTCTGGGATCGGCGGCCCACGGCCTCAGGCCTGGGCCGCCTGCCATTTGTCGAGGTAGCCGTCGAGGCGGTCGAAGATGACGCCATCGAGGGCCTTCACCGCGCCGATGAACTCCTCGACCATCGCCATCCGGTACCCGCGGCCGATGCACTCGGGATGCATCGTCACGGTCAGCAGGCCGCCGGGCGCATGCGCATGGGCATAGCGAAGCTCGGCGAGCCAGATCTCCAGCACCTCCGACGGCGGCCGCATGCCGTCGCGGCCGTTGTCCGTGCCGGGCTCGAAGAGCGGCCAGTCGTCGAGCGACCAGTACACCGGGACCTCGATGAGCTTGCTCTCGGGGCCGAAGGTCGAGCCCTCGGTCGTCGAATGGCGGTCCCCGCGTCGGACCCGATACGGCCGGTAGTCGTCGGCCATCAACGATGAGTCGTACAGGAATCCGGCGTCCTCGAGCACGCCGATCGTGTCGGCAGAGAAGGCCCAGTACGGGGCGCGATGGCCGCGGGGCTTCTGACCAGTGAAGCGCTCGACGGCCTCGATCGAGCGGTCCTGGATCGCCCGCTCCTCCCCGGCGCTCAGCTCCGAGTAGTCCTCGTGGAACCATCCGTGGCAGCCAACCTCGTGGCCGCCGGCGAGGATCGCCTCGGTGTCGCCCGGGTAGAGCTCGAGCGTCGCGCCGGGGATGAACCACGACGACGCAATCCGCTCGCGCTCGAGCAGCTCCAGGATCCGGGGCACGCCCACGTTGTGGCCGAACTCCGCGTGTGACAGCTTGATCGGCGAATCGCTGCGGCGGATGCCGTCGGAGAGCGAGTCGTGATCGAACGTCAGCGCGACGGTCAGGCGCGGGAGGGTGGTCGTAGAGGTGGCGTCGGGCATGGCGGCATCGTATGCCAGGAGACGGGCGGGCCCGCGGCCCGGGTGCCAGCGCAGCGCGGGTCGCGCGCGCTGGCCCGTAAATCTGGTGTCGATGGCAATCGACTACTACGAGACGCTCGAGATCGAGCGCAATGCGTCCGACGCGGAGGTCAAGAAGGCCTACCGCAGGCTCGCGCAGCGCTGGCACCCGGACGTGAGCCAGGAGCCCGAGGCGGCCACCCGCTTCAAGGCGATCAGCGAGGCCTACCAGGTCCTGTCCGACCCGGAGCGGCGGCAGCGCTACGACCTGTTCGGAACGGTCGGGAACGAGGGCGCGCCGGGCGCCGGGTTCGGCGGCTTCGCCGACATCTTCGACGCGTTCTTCGGCGCGGCCGCGGCCGGGGCCGGCAGGCGGGGCCGTCCCGCGGCGGGCTCGGATCTTCGCTACGACCTCCGGATCACGTTCGAGGAGGCGATCCTCGGCACGACCAAGGAGATCGAGTTCCCGGTGCTGGCGCGCTGCGATACCTGTGGCGGCAACGGTGCCAAGCCCGGCACCCAGCCGATCACCTGCCCGCAGTGCAACGGCCGGGGCGAGGTTCGGGGCGTCCGCCAGACGATGCTCGGCCAGATGATCAACGTCACCACGTGCCCGCGCTGCCGCGGCGACGGGAAGATCGTCGAGTCGCCGTGCGACACCTGCAAGGGCGAGGGCCGGGTCGAGCGACGCCGGACGCTCCAGGTCACGATCCCGCCCGGGATCGACGAGGGCCACCAGATCCGGCTCGCGAACGAGGGCGAGGCCGGGCCCCGCAGCGGGCCAGCCGGCTCGCTCTACGTCGCCGTCCACGTCTCGCCGCATCCGACGCTCAAGCGTGAGGGCACGGAGCTGATCTTCGAGGCCACGGTCGGGATCGCGCAGGCGGCGCTGGGGACGACGATCCTGGTGCCGACCGTCGAGGGCGAGGCGTCCGTCGAGGTCAAGGCCGGCACGCAGCCCGGCACGGAGATCCGGCTTCGCGGGCGGGGCGCGCCGTACCTCCGGCGGCCGGGACAGCGCGGCGACCTCCACGTCCTCGTCGACGTCGACGTGCCGCAGCGGCTCTCGCGCGCGCAGCGCGAGGCGCTCGAGGCGTACGCGGACGCGTCCGACGAGATCGTCTCGGCGCAGACCGGCCTGTTCGATCGGGTCATCGGCAAGAAGCCCGCCCCGAAGCGGAAGGGCGGGGCGCGGCCGGCTCGCCAGGCAGAGCCAGGCACGGGCGGCTCCGGAGATGCCGACGCGCAGGCCGAGGGCGGAACGGCGGCGTGACGGCCGCCTGCGTGACAGCTTGATCAGGCCCGCTTGATCCCGAAGCCGCCGCGCCCCAGCGAGCGCGAGCGAGCAACGAGGCAACGCATCGAGGGTGGCAAGGGCCGCTGGCTGGAGCTCTCGGTCGAGGCGGACACCGAGGCCGTCGAGGCGGTCAGCGAGATCCTCAATCGCGTGGCGCCGGGCGGCGTGAGCGTCGAGCCGGGCTTCGAGCTGGTCGAGGAGGGCCTCGGCGCGAGAATCGACCCGAACCGGCCAGCGACGATTCGCGCCTACGTGCCGGCCCGCGACCCAGCAGACGGCGCGCGCGCCGCCGCGCAGGTCTCCGAGGCGCTCGGGCACCTCCAGGCATTCGGCCTTCGTCCGATCGGCGACGTCCGGACGCGCGAAGTCGACGAGGCCGACTGGGCCGAGTCATGGAAAGAGCACTTCCACGTGCTCCATCTCGGCAGGCGGCTCGTCGTGAAGCCGTCGTGGCGGAAGCACCGCCGAACCGGCGACGAGGTGATCATCGACCTCGACCCAGGCATGGCCTTCGGCACGGGGCTCCACCCGACCACGCGCCTGTGCCTCCAGGCGATCGAGGACCGCGCCGAACGCGGCCCGCTGGGCCGGACGCTCGATGTCGGCTGCGGCTCCGGGATCCTCTCGATCGCCGCCGTCAAGCTCGGCGCGACTCGCGTCCTTGGCGTCGACATCGACCCGATCGCGATCGAGGCGACCGACGCAAACGCCCGCCACAACCGCGTCGGCAAGCGGATCCGTGCCCGCGAGGGCTCGGTCCCGACCGGCGAAGGGCCGTTCGACACCGTCCTCGCGAACCTGATCGCGGGCCTCCTCGTGGAGCTCGCGCCGCACCTCGCAAGCGAGCTCGGCCCGGGTGGGACGTTGATCGCGTCGGGCATCTTCATCGACCGGGAGGCGGCCGTCCGGGACGCGCTCGAAGCCGCCGGCTTCCGCGTCGCGGGGCGCTGGCACGAGTCGGACTGGGTCGCCCTCGAGGCCGTGCGGGCGGACTGAGGCCGGACCGTCAGAGGGCTGACCCGCCACCCGCACCTACAATTTCGGCGTGCCCCCCGCCCTTTTCCCCGTGCTGCTCATCGCGCACATCGCCCTGGCGATCGCGCTGTTCCTGCCGTCGTTCCTGCTGCCGTTCGCGTTCCGAGCCCGGCGCGGCTCCCTGAAGCCCGATCAGTCGGGTCGGTTCGTGCGTTTCCTGCTGGCGCTGCAGTCGAAGGGCACGCTCTGGATCGGTGTCGGCCTGGCGATCACGCGGGATCGGGCTCCTCGCCATCCTCGGATTCCGGATGCTGGAGCAGCCATGGCTCCTCGTGGCCCTGGCGATCTATGTCCTCAACCTCGGGCTCGCCTACTTCATCCAGGTGCCGCGCCTCCGCAGCCTCATCGGGCTCCGATCGGACAGCGATCCGCGCTGGCCCGCCCTCGCCCGCCGCCAGCGCTACATCTCGTATGTCATGGCCGGGCTCGTGGGTACCATCGGCTTCCTGATGAGCACGAAGCCGACGCTGTGGTGAGGCTTCGACCGTGACCTGCCGACCGTGACCTGCCGACCGTGACCCGCCGAAGTGACCGTGACCGATCGACCGCGGGACCCCGACTGCATCTTCTGCAGGATCGTCGCCGGCGAGATCCCCTCGGACCGGGTGACCGAGGACGACACGATCATCGCGTTCCGCGACATCGCCCCGCGCGCGCCGACGCACATCCTCATCGTGCCCCGAAGCCACATCGCCTCGGCCGACAAGCTCACCGAGGCGGACGCGGGCCTGCTCGGCCGGATCTTCGCGAACCGCCGCCGAGATCGCCCGATCCGAGGGCATCGCCGAGGCCGGCTACCGGATCGTCACCAACATCGGCGAGTGGGGCGGCCAGTCCGTCGACCACCTCCACTTCCACCTCATGGGGGGACGGGCGTTCAGCTGGCCCCCGGGATGACACGACTGGCGGTTGCGGTTGCCCTCGCCCTCGCGCTCGTGCTCGCAGCCTGCGGCAAACCGATCACCCGGACGACCTTCCCGCCGCTGGGCATGACACCGCCGCCGGTGGGCGACGCGACCGCCGCGGCTCGCGTCGAGGTGGTGGACGCGCTGACGCAGTTCGGTCTCCAGGCGACCGACGCCATCCTGGCCTATCGACCCCCGGAGGGTCCGCTGCTCGCGGCCGCACCCAGGACCGTCCTGCAGGCCGCCCTGCCCGACGACCCGGACCACGGCTACATCGTCATCTACGCGTTCGGGTCGCCCACCGCGGCAGCCGCCGCCGCGAAGGATCACGCGGCGTACGTCTCGCAGCGGACCGGGGCGCATTCAGTACCCGCCGGCGACGCGGTTCGTCCTCCGGGTCGTCGGTTCCACGGTCGTCTTCTTCGCCTGGTCGCCGGAGGTCTCGACCGACGACAACACCCCGAAGATCGAAAACGCGCTGCTCCGGATCGGGAGCGGGGTACCGGTTCCGGCCTAGGCGCCGCCCGACGCGCCTCCGCCGGTCACCCAGGCGCGGACGAGGTCGCGCTTGACCTTGAGGGTGTGGGTCCGCGGGAAGTCCGAGTCGGGCCAGAGGCGCCAGCCGGAGATGTGCTGGTTCGCGCCGAGCGAGCCGTTCGCCGCCTTGACCGCGGCATCGATGCGTCGCGCGCAGCTCCGTCGGCGGGCTGGCGGGGTCGAAGTCCAGCTGCTCGCCCGCCGTGCCGGACCGGCGGAGCCGACGGCGCGAGGACGATCGCCTCGATCCGCCCGGGCTTCGTCTCGAGCACGACCGTGTCCTCAGGCCGGCGATCCGGAGGGCGTTCTCGATGTCCTCGGGATAGACGTTGAAGCCGTTCGGCAGGACGATCATGTCGCGACTCCGGCCGGACAGGATCAGTCGGCCGGCCTTGTCGAAATGCCCGACGTCGCCGGTCATGTACCAGCCGTCATCGCGTGTAGGCCGCGGCGGTCTTCTCCGGGCGCGTTCCAGTAGCCCTTGAACAGGGACGGGCCGCGGAACTGGACCTCGCCGTCCGCGGCGCAGGCGCATCTCGATGCCCTCCGGGCGCCCACCCGACGGTGCCCAGCCCGTGGTCCTTGAGCGTCGTGGACGAGCCCGTACCGGTCTCGGTCGCGCCGTAGCCCTGGAGGACGGTGACGCCCATGTCCTCCCACGCCTGCTGCAGCGCGGGCGGGAGGAACGCGCCGGCGCGAGACGAAGAGCCGGAACGAGCCCACCGAGCTGCGCGTGGACGCGGCGGAAGAGGAGGCGGCGCAGCGGCATCGGCAGGCGCCGGGCGATCGATCGAAGGCGACCGAAGAGCGCGTTCGCGCGCCCGACTTCTCGACCTCGCGCTCGATGGCGCTCCAGAACAGGTCGAGGACCTGGGGACGACGACCATCGAGGTCACCCGGTGCTCCCGCAGCGCATCGAAGATCACCCGCGGGTTGCGGCTCCGCACGTACAGCACCGATGCGCCGACCGAGATCGCGTAGAACACGCCGACGCCTGCTCGAGCAGGTGGGACAGCGGCAGGAGCGAGACGATCCGGTGCTCCATCGGCGGGACGATTCGGTGGAAGGTCCGGTTCGAGGCAGCAGGTTGTCGTGCGCGAGCATCACGCCCTTCGGCGTGCCGGTCGTGCCCGAGGTGAAGATCAGCTGGACGAGGTCCTCGGGCCCGGGCGCGGCCATGCGTCGACCTGGGCCTCCCAGTCGGGCGGGAGGGTCGGTCGCCGTCGGGCGGGCCGCCGATGACTCGACGGTCGGTCGTCGGGAAGCCACCGAGACCGAACTCGGCCGGGATCGGGCGCGTCGCGGCCGGTCCCGAGCGATGAGGTGCTTCGCGCCCGAGCTCGCGACGATGCCTGCGATCGCGTCCTTCGACATCCGCAGGTCGAGCGGGACGTAGCACGAGCCCGCGCGCATCGCGCCGAAGTAGGTCGCCGGCAGCTCCGGCGTCGACGGGTCCAGGTCAGGACGCCGGTCGCCGGGCTGCGAGCCCGAGCGCGCGCAGCCGGAACGCGGCGGCGCTTGAGTTCGACGCTCGAGCTCGCGTAGGTCCAGCGATCGTCGTGCCGTCCTCGTGGCGGATCGCGAACGCCGGTCGATCGCCGAATCTCGCCACCGCGTCGTCGAGGAGGTCGAGGAGCGTCGGCATCGGGGGCGAGCGTAGCGGTCTGCTGGGGTTCGGAGCGGTTTCCGATGCCCACGTGCACCACTAGGACCTTTGGTGGGTTGATACTGGGACCATGCGGCTTGATGAGGTCTACGGCACCGTCGCGTCATTCTCGGATGAGGAGATCCGCGCATTCGTCGCGGCCGATCGACGGCGCCGGCGGCCGCTGGAGCTGATCGCCGACCAGGTGTTCCTCGGCTGGCTCGTTCGCCTGTCCGCCAGCGACCCGCTCTCGGAGGCGCGGGTTCGCGCCTCGGCAGCCGTCCGCGAGGCCGGCGTCCCGGAGCCGCATCCGGGGCGTGTCGCGGCGCGCCGCCTGCTGCCGCCGCTCGTCGTCGCCGTGAGCGTGCTCGTCAGCACCTTCGCCCTGCTGACGGTCCTCGGCCACGCCCTCGGGATGGATCAGTCGGATGGCACCGGAGCCGGCGGCGACGCACTGTCGGTCGCCCTCGCAGCGGGAACGTTGATGGCCTGGCTGGTCGCGCGCGACCCGGCGCAGGCCGGGCCGCGAGAGCAGGCCGACGTGTTCGGCGACCGGCTGCAAACTGCAGTAGCGACGCTCTATGCAACCACCGCCGGGCTGGCCCTCCTTCCGATCGCGTTCGTCGTCGTCGTCATGCTGAACCCCGAGCTCGCTGATCTCGCGACCTTCGGTCTGCCCCTCGCGGCCCTCGCGCTCGGCCTGAAGGGTGTTCGCGTCGGCCTGCGGATGCGTGCGCTGAGCGGCGTCTGGCGACCGTTCGAGGATGCGGCGCTCGCCGCCGTGGCCCACGGCCGGATCAGCGACCTCGATGAGCGGCTCCTCGCCCAGCCTCTCGACGTGGTCGTCAGGAACGCGGGTGCGCTTCGCGACTACCGGGGCCTGATCTCGCGATCCTGATCTCGGGGGTGGGCGCTCGCGGCCAGAGCCCGGGAGCCATACCCTCGGCCGCGTGGAATACCGTCGCCTGCCGCTCGACGGCGGCACGATCGAATACGTCGTCGACGGCCCGGAGGACGCCCCGAACCTGCTCCTGTTCCACGTCGGCACGCCATGCGCGGCGGTGCCGTTCGACGGGCTGACCAGCGCCGCGGCCGGCGCCGGGATGCGAACCGCGATCTACTCGCGGCCTGGGTACGCGCATTCCACACGCCGGCCGGGTCGGCTCGTCGCCGACGAGGCCGCGACCTCGGCGGCGCTCGCTGATTATCTCGGATACAAGCGCTTCTTCACGGCCGGCTGGTCGGGCGGCGGGCCCGTCGCGCTGGCGTGCGCCGCACTGCTCCCGGACCGTGTTCGTGCGTGCCTGACGCTCGGGAGCCTCGCGCCGTGGCATGAGGCCGGCGACGTTTCGACGGCCTGGTTCGCGCCGGAGGTCCTGGCGGACTGGCAGCACCTCGGGACCGCGGAGGAACGGGAGCTCATCCCCGAGTTCGAGGCGGCGACGGCTGCCGTCGCTCGGCAAACCGTTCAACAGTGGGCCATGGACCCGAGGGGCAACGCCGCCGATCGCGAGGCGACGCTCGCTCCCGGCGGACTCGGTGACGCGATCGTTCGGTCGATGCGGCGCGCGGTGTCCTCGGGGTCCTTCGGCTTTCTCGACGACAACGTCGCCGAGGCGCGCGACTGGGGCTTCCGCGCCGCCGACATCCGTGTGCCGGTCGTCATCCGGCACGGCGTGCCGGATGGGTTCGTCAACGTCGCCCACGGTCGATGGCTCGCCGAGGCGATCCTCGGCGCCCGTGGCGTCTTCCCGCCCGACGCCGGGCACACCTCGATCATGCAGCCCTGGGGCGAGGTCATTGCGCAGCTCGTCGAGGCCGCGGCGTAGCGATGGTCTACCGGCGCCTCTCTGTCGACGGCGGCACGGTCGAGTACCTCGTCGCCGGCCCGGAGGACGCGGCGAACCTGCTCCTCCTGCATGCCGGCAGCCCATCGGCGGGCGTCGAATATCCCGGTTTGACCCGCGCCGCCGCGACCGCCGGGATGCGGGTCGCGAGCTACTCGCGGGGCGGGTATGGCACTTCGACACGACGTCCGGGCCGGTCCGTCGCCGACGAGGTCGAGACCTGCGCCGCCCTCGCCGATCGCCTCGGGCACGAGCGGTTCTTCACGATCGGCTGGTCCGGTGGTGGGCCAGTGGCGCTGGCCTCTGCGGCGCTGCTGCCGGATCGGGTGCGGGCGTGCGTGGCGCTCGCGAGCCTCGCGCCGCCGGTCGAGGTCGGGCCGGATTGGGACGGCTTCTGGTCGACTGAACAGCTGCCAGAGTGGAATGCACTCGCCACGGGCGACGTCGGCTCCCTGATCGCGGATTTCGAGGGGGCCGTCGAGACGTTCCGTCGGATGACCGCCGCCCGGCTCGCTGCGGCCGGCGGCCGGCCGGACGCCCGCGCCGTGACCCACAGGCACGCGACCGAGGTGCGACCGGGTCTCCTGCGCGGCATGCGGCGCGCCATGTTGCGTGGCTACTTCGGCTACCTCGACGACAACCTTGCCCAGGCTCGCGACTGGGGCTTCCGCGTCGCCGACATCCGCGTCCCCGTCGTCGTCCGCCATGGCGCCCTCGATCGACTGGTCAACATCGCCCACGGACGCTGGCTCGCCGCGGCCATCCCGGGCGCCCGCGGCGTGCTCCTCGACGACGCCGGCCACGGCTCCGTCGCGCTGCCGTGGGAGGAGACGATCGCGGATCTCGTCGGTGCCGCGAGGGGCTCGCGAGGCGTTTGACCCTCCCGATGGCCCTGTGCCACACTCCGGCGTCCCTGACCGGGGAACGTATGCGAGCCGTTGGGCTACGAGCCGCAGCGTGGGACCAGATGACCAGCCCGAGGAGGTGAATCCCGGATTGGCAGAAGTCCGAGTGGGTGAGAACGAGACGTTCGAGAGCGCCCTCCGCCGCTTCAACAAGAAGATCCAGCAGTCGGGCATCCTCGCCGAGGCTCGCCGTCGCGAGCACTACGAGAAGCCGAGCGTGAAGCGGAAGCGCAAGGAAGCGAAGCGCAAGAAGAACGCACGAACGCCGCAGGGCTGATCGGTCGGACGGCCGGGACCGTCCGACGCACCATCGCGATGACAACGCGACGCGGCTGACAGCCCCGCCACCACCGACAACCCGGGCAGGCGATTCCCGCCACCCGAGGTGCCGATACCGGTGTCTCTCCGAGAGCGACTCCAATCCGACATCACGACCGCCATGCGGTCGGGTGAGGCGCTGCGCCGCGACACGCTGCGCATGGCCGAGAGCGCGATCTACAACGCCGAGAAGCGCGACCGCCGGCAGTACAGCGACGACGAGGTCGGGGCGGTCCTTGCCCGGGAGGTCAAGACCCGGCGCGAGTCCGTCGAGGCGTTTCGCAAGGGCGGCCGCGAGGACCTCGCGGCCAAGGAGGAGGCGGAGATCGCCATCCTCGCCACGTACCTGCCCGAGCAGCTCGGCGAGGCGGAGATCGCGGCGCTCGTCGACGAGGCAATCGCGACGACCGGCGCCGCGAGCCCGCGCGACATGGGCAAGGTCATGGGCTGGCTGTCGCCGAAGACCAAGGGTCGCGCCGACGGGCGGGTCCTGAGCCAGGCCGTCCAGCAGGCCCTCGCGACGCGAGCCGCGGGCTGAGGACGGCCGAGTGAGCGCAACCACGACGACACCCGGGCCGTCAACGACAGCGATGTCGACGCCGAGCCCCGAGCCGAGCCGGCTGCCCAGTCGCCGCGAGCTCCTTCGCCTCGGCGTGGCCGCGAGCGCGCTGATCGCGCTCATGACGCTGACGCTCGGTCTCGACCTCTCGCCGGGCATCGACATCCAGGTCGGCGACCTGGCGCAGACCGACATTCGAGCGCCGAAGGCCCTGACCTACACGAATGAGTCCCTCACCCAGCAGGCGCGCGCCGCAGCCCGCGTCGTCGATCCGCTGTACGACTACACCACCGAGCGGGCGATCACGATCGCCGTCGAGCAGCTCGCGGCGTTCAACCGGCGCGCGACGCCGCTCGACACGGCCTTCGCCCCCGAGACGAGCGCCAAGGACCGCCAGGCGTTCCTCGGGACCGTGCTCCCCGACCTCTCCGAGGACGCGCGAACGACGCTCATGGAGATCGAGCCCGAACGTTGGGCCCCGATCCGGACCGAGGCCGCCCGCGTGCTCGACGCCACGGAACGCGCCGAGCTTCGCGACTCGGCCGTGGCGGACGCCCGGAACCGGCTCTCGGCACAGATGGCCGGTGGCCTCTCAGACGCCGAGCGGAATCTCGCCTCCGAGCTCATCGCCCCGCTGTTGGTCCCGAACAGCTCCTTCAGCGCGACGCTCACCGAGCAGGAGCGCGACCGCCAGGAGGCGGCAGTCCAGCCGGTGGTGGAGGACATCGTCCAGGGCCAGGTGATCGTCCGCACCGGCGACAAGGTCACCGACGCCGACCTCGCCCTCATCCGCGCCCTCGGCCTCGACGAGACACGTCCCGACCTGGCCGCGCTCGGGGGCTGGCTGCTGCTCTCCGGCCTCCTCGTGGCCCTGCTGATCGCCTGGCTGCGCATCTTCCGGCCCGAGTACTGGCACCGGAACAACGTGGTCCTGCTGATCTGGCTGCTGATCGCGCTCGCGACGTTCGCGCTCCAGCTCACCGCGGGCCGGGCGGCCCTGCCGTTCATCCTGCCCATCGCCGCCATCGGGCTCCTGGTGGCCGTCCTGCTCGATGCCGAGACGGCGATCGTCGTCACCGCGGTCGTGGCGATCGTCGCGCGGCGCGGTGAACGGACCGTCGCTCGAGCTCGGGTCGTACGCCCTGCTCGGCGGCCTGGCCGGGATCCTCGCCATCCGCCGCGGCGACAAGCTCCAGACGTTCATCCAGGCGGGCGCCGCGATCTTCGTCGTCCAGGCGGTCGTGGTCACCGCGTTCTCGCTCCTGGGGGAGCGCGACCTCGCCGGCGTCGTCCAGCTGATCGGGGCGGCCGCGCTCGTCGGCCGGCGGCGCGGCGGTCGCGGCGGTCGGATCGTTCGCCGTCCTCGGCAACGTCTTCGGGCTGCTGACCGTGTTCCAGCTGCTGGAGCTCGCGAACCCGTCGCAGCCGCTGCTCCGACGCCTCCTGGTCGAGACGCCGGGGACGTACCACCACTCGCTGATGGTCGGCAACCTCGCGGAGCGCGCCGCGGAGTCGATCGGCGCCGACCCGCTGATCACCCGCGTCGCCGCCTACTACCACGACGTCGGCAAGCTCGCGAACCCGGTGGCGTTCATCGAGAACCAGTCCGGTGGCGAGAACGTCCACGACATGCTGGAGCCCGAGGAGTCGGCCCAGATCCTGAAGCAGCACGTCGCCGACGGGATCGATGTCGCCTACCAGGTCGAAGCTCCCGAAGACGCTCATCGCGTTCATCCCGCAGCACCACGGGACCGCGGTCATGAGCTACTTCTACGCCAAGGCCCGCGAGGAGGCGGCGGCGCCGTACGGCGGGCTCGAGACCGAGGAGGGCCGGCGGGCGGCCGAGACGGTCGACCTCCGCCGCTACCGGCACGCCGGCCCGAAGCCGCAATCGCGCGAGGCGGCGCTGCTCATGCTCGCGGACGGCGTCGAGGCGTCCGTTCGCTCGCTCGCGTCACGCGACGAGCCGGCGATCCGATCGATGGTCGCGACGGATCATCAGCGAGCGCATGGACGACGGCCAGTTCGACGAGTGCGACCTGACGCTGCGCGACATCGGCAAGGCGCAGGAGGCGTTCGTCTCCCAGCTCCTCGGCATGTACCACCAGCGCGTCGCCTACCCGCAGAACAAGGTCGTGGAGCTCGAGTCACGCCGCGCCGCCGGAGGCGGCGGCACTCCCGCGTGACGTCGCGCCGAACCGAGGGCATGAGCACTTGACGGACAAGGGCACCGGGCACGGGAAGGTCGTCGTGAATCGGGCGATGTCGCTCGACGGGTTCATCGCGGGCCCTGGTGACGCCATGGACGGGATCCTCGAGCTCGTCCCTCAGGAGGTCGTCCCGGAGGTCGCCGCGGCCACCGGCGCAATGCTCGTCGGCCGGCGAACCTGGGATGTCGGCGACCGGATGAAGGCCGAGGAGCCGGAGAGCGAGGACTATCCCTTCAACGGGCCGATGTTCCTCCTCACCCATCGGCCGCTCGACCCGCCGAACCCGAACGTGACGATCCTCAGCGGCGACATCGGGAACGCGGTCGCGACCGCGCTGGCCGCCGCCGGCGGCAAGGACCTGGAGATCCTCGGCGCCGATGTCGCGGCCCAGGCCCTGCGGCGAGGGCTCGTCGACGAGATCCTCGTCTACCTCGTCCCGGTCGTGCTCGGCGCCGGCATCCCGTTCTCGCCTGCGGGCAGCGCGCGGGTCGACCTGGAGCCGATCAGCAACGTGCGGTCGGGCGCCGTCTCCATCCTTCGGTTCCGAGTCCGCAAGTAGCGCGGCGGGTCAGCTGGGTCGCTGGATCCTGATGTCGTCGAGCCCAGCCTCGGCGAGGTTGTGGGGCGTGTTGTCGGCGGCGACGAAGAGAATGCGAATGGTCTGGCCCTCGAACGCGGCCAGCGACACGGACGCCGACTGCCACGATGCGTCCACGTCGGAGGCCTTGCCGAGTCGCTCGAAGACCTTTGTCCTCTCGTCGGTCCCAACGTCGACGACGTAGACCTGGAAGGCGTCCGACGACGTCGAGCTCGCCGAGTGGGCCAGGTACCACTTGAACGTCAGCGGTCCGAAGTCGCCCGGGTCCGACGGGAGCTCGATCTCGCGCGAGGCGATCGAGGTCCGTCCGTCGAGGTCGTACGACGTCGAGGAGGAACCGGCCGGCAGGCCCGTGACGTAGGCGTTGGATCCGGAAGCCGCCGTGCCCAGCTGCTTCGGCCCGTTCGAGCTCGTCGCCGATGGATCCCCGCGCGCCCAGGCCCCGGTCGTCGAAGCCGTCGCCGTGTCCTCGCCGAATGGATCGCGGGTCCAGCCGCGCTGCAGCTCGAGGTCGTCGTACAGCAGCGCCGCAGTTCGCGGTCTGGGTGCCGCTCGCCCGGTAGGGGCAGTCGGCCAGGTCGATGAGATAGAGCAGCGCCTCGCGGTTGCGGGCGGTCTGCGCGGCGATCCTCTCGTCGGGCGGGTAGTGCCCAGATCGAGGAACCTCGCGGCGGGTAGAGCTCGACGGTGAACGAGAAGATCCGATGTCGCCCGTACATCCAGTCGATCTCGTCACCGTCGCTGATGTACCAGTCGCCGGACTGCATCGCCGTGTAGCCGTTGGTGGCGGCCATGTCCTGGGCCATCTCGACGAACGCGGTCCGGTCGGTCGTGGTCATGTCGCCCGGCACGTTGGTGGAGGTGTAGGCATAGGGCCACAGGATCAGCTCGCCGTTGGTGTGCAGCGAGATGTGCGTCCGGATCTGCTGCTGTCCGCCAACGACCCGGCTGTTGACGAAGTCACGCATCGCCTGCGTCTCGGGTGCGGAGAACGCCTTCCAGCCCCGGTAGTTCCTCGACCCGGGGCTGCCGGACGAGCCGCCGCAGCAGCCCCAGCGATAGTCGTAGTTGCGGTTGAGGTCGGTGCCGACCGAGGAGCTCGTCGGGTGCGACTGGCGGTTCTTGCGCCAGCCGCGGTACGGGTCGCCACCGAGGTCGAATTGCGCACCGTCGGGATTGACCATGAAGACGATCCAGATCTCGCGGCTGTCGACCAGATCGGCGACCTCCTCGTCGTCGCCGTAGTCGTCGACCAGGGTGTTGAACAGGTAGAGCGCCTGCTCGAGCGTCAGGTGCTCGTCGCCGTGGTGCATCGCGTCGAAGAGCACCTCGGGCTCGTCCTCGTCGGTCGCGACGTTGTCGCTGACCTTGGCGACCCAGATGCTGCGCCCCTTGGGCGTCCCGCCGATCGAGAAGACATCGACGAGGTCCGGATGGGCCGACTCGACCTCGTGGATCTCGGCGACCATCTCGGGGTAGTTGTGGAACAGGGCGTCCTTCGCAGGGAAGTCCGCCGCCGGCGCGCCTGCGACGGCCGGGGCAGCCGAAGCTCCAAGGAAGCCAACCATCGCGGCGACGAGGGCGAGGCCATGCGAGCGGCGATACGCGGTGGGCATGGCGACAGGGTGACGGAACCGGCTCGGGTTTGCAGTCACCCAAAAGGACCGAAGATGCATCATCCATCGATGCGCGATGCCAACCCTCGGGCCCGACGCTTGTACGCCGGTGGGTTCAGGATCGAGATCGCCTGGCGTCCGGACGTGCCGCGATTGGTACCGGATGCCGCCATCGCCCGGATCGCGCAGCGGGCGCTCGAGGCTGCGAAGGCGCCGGACAACGCGACCCTCGGCATCGTGCTCAGCAACGACGCGGAGCTCGCCGGCCTGAACCGCGAGCACATGGGCGAGACCGGGCCGACCGACGTCCTGTCGTTCCCGCTCCTGCCGCCGGAATGGTTCACGGCGGTGCCGCGCGAGCGGCGAGGCGACCGCCCGAACGTCGATCCCGCGCTGTTCGTCCCGCCGAACTCGCGGCTCGGGCTGGGCGACATCGTCATCTCGGTCGAGCGCGCGATCGCGCAGGCCGAGCAGGGTCGCGGCGGGCAGACCGGCGACGTCCAATGGTCGCCCGCCGATGAGCTCCGGCTCCTCATCGCCCACGGCGTCCTCCACATCTGCGGTTGGGACCATGCCGAGCCCGAGGACGAGGCGGCCATGCGCGCGCTGGAGCAAGCCCTCCTGCGCTAGCCGGACTACCATCTACGCGAGCCCCGGAACGACGTTCTGGGGCCGTTCGGCGTGCTCGGGAGGTAGCGAGAATCAACAAGATCGTCGTCGGGTTGGGGAACCCCGGCGAGCAGTACCGGCAGACCCGCCACAACATCGGCTGGATGGTCCTCGACCGACTCGCCGACCGGGCCGGGTGGGATGGCCGTGGGCGGAACCGCGATGCGTCGGCCGTGGTCGGCGGGCGATTTCGCGGCCTGGACGTGCTGCTGGCGAAGCCGCAGACGTTCATGAACGACTCCGGGCTTGCGGTTCGAAAGCTGCTGGCGCGGGAGCGGGCGCCGCTCACCGAGATGCTGGTCGTGGTCGACGACTTCGCCCTGCCCTTCGGCAAGCTCCGATTTCGCGAGGGCGGGGGACCCGGGGGCCACAACGGGCTGCGATCGATCATCGATGAGATGGGCTCCGAGGCGTTCAGCCGCCTGCGGGTCGGAATCGGCGCGCCGGACGGGAGCTTCGTCGATCACGTCCTGACGAAGTTCGAGCCCGACGAGCGCCAGCGGCTCGACGAGCTGCTGGATGCCGCGGCCGATGCGGTCGAGGCCTGGGCGCGCGAGGGCACGAACAAGGCCGCGAACCGGTTCAACCAGTTCGAGCTTCGACCGGCGGACGAGGATCGGCTCGCGCCGGCGGGCGAGGTCGATGGACCACCGGGGCCGGACGGCGTTCGACGGACGAAGACCGGTTGGCGCAAGGTGCTGTCCCGGAAGCGCGATTCCGAAGAGGAGTCGCGATGAGCAGCAGCCCGCCGATGCGCGGCAAGCGCGGCTGGGAGCGGCGGCTCGCGGACCCGGATCGGCAGGCTGGCGGGCCGAGCGCGGAGCGGCCGGCCTTCGATTCGGCGGAGGCCGAGATCGAGGCCCACGTCACGGCCTCGGCGCGCCTGGCAGATGCCGCCGTCCCGCGACGCGCGGGCGCGGGCCGCCGGATCCCGAACCTCAGCGGACTGACGCGGCTCGTCGGAGGGACGGGCGCGTTCGAGGCGCTGCGGGAGCGGCTCGGGCCGATCGAGGCGCCGGCGTCGAACGGCGGCCGGCATGCCGGGGTCACGGCAGTGCCGCACGGCGCCAAGAGCTACCTCGCGGCCGCGCTCGCCCTCGTCGCCGAGGAACGGATCGTCTGGGTCGCGCGGGACTCCGAGATCGGGGATCGCGTGGCGGAGGAGCTGGGGGCGTGGGTCGGCGATCCCGCGGCGGTGTCGGTGCTGGAGCCGCGAACCGCGCTGGCCTACGAGCGCAGCGAGCTCGTCGCGGACGAGACGGCCGCGCGGGTGGCTGCGCTGTCGGCCTGGCGCAGTGGCGGTGCGCGCATCCTCGTCGCGAGCGTCCAGGCGCTGATCCAGCACACGATCGCGCCCGACGACCTGCCGCCGGAGCCGCTCGAGCTCCGCGTCGGGGCGCGCGTCGCCCAGTCGACGCTCCTGCGGGAGCTGCAGGAGCTCGGCTACCAGCCGGCGCTCGAGGTCGCGGGCCGCGGCGAGTTCGCGCGCCGAGGCGGCATCGTCGATGTCTTCCCGCCCTCGGCGGAGCTCCCGGTCCGGATCGAATCGTTCGGGGACGAGATCGACTCGCTGCGAACCTTCGACCCGACCGACCAGCGCACGACCGGCAAGGTCGAGCGCGTGGTGCTGCTCCCGGCGTCGGAGTTCCTCGTGCCACCGGGCGGGGCGGACGCCCTGCGCGACCTCGTCGCGCGGATCGGGAAGAAGCTCCCGGAGCGGCTCGTCCAGGACCTCGATCGACTGGCGGGCTCGCCGGATCCGGAGCGTGGACGGTCCCGAAGCGAATCTCGCGCCGCGGCGGTCGGTGACGCCGCGGAGATCTGGGCGCCGCTGCTCGCCCCCGCGACGGCCCTGGATCACATGGCGCCCGAGACCCTCTTCGTCCTCGACGAGCCGGGGGACGTCGGCGCGGCCGCCGAGTTCCTGTGGCGCCAGGCGGACGAGCGCCGCGCGGATTTGCTGGGTGCGGGCGACCTGCTGCGGGACTGGCCCGCGACGCTACTCGGGCCGCGCGACTGGAAGCGCCGGCTCCTCGCCGCGCGGACGCTCGAGCTCACCTGGGAATCCGAGGCGGCGAACGCGATCGCCGGTGGCGGCAAGTCCTCGGGCGACCTGTTCGGGTGGCGCGAGCCGGTGCTGCCGCCCGGACGCGGCGCCCGGATCGCGGAAGCGGTCGATCGATGGCTCGGAGAGGCAGGCGAGGGGAGTGCCGAATCTCGCCCCCGCATCGTCGTCGCCTCGGACCAGGCGCCGCGGCTCGCCGAGCTGCTCGAAGAGGGTGGCCACGCCGCCGGCGTGACCGACGCCGTCACCGCCGCGCCACCCGCCGGCAGCGTGACCGTCGTCGATCGAAGCCTCAACGGCGGGTTCACGGGCGGCCCCGACGGCCTCGTGTTCGTGACCGATCGCGAGCTGTTCGGGAACGTCAGGGTCCGCAGGCCAAAGGCGATGCGGCGCGTCGTGCCGCGCGACATCCTCGAGCGACTGACCCCGGGCGACCTCGTCGTCCATATCGACCACGGCATCGCCCGCTACGAGCGGATGCTCCGGCGCAGCTCCGGCACCGGCGACGAGCGCGACTTCCTCGAGCTCGCGTTCCAGGCCTCGGACCGGATCTTCGTGCCGGTCGAGCAGATCGGGCGGATCTCGCGCTACTCCGGCGGCGAGAGCCCGCACCTCTCGAAGCTCGGCGGGACCGAGTGGCTGCGGACCAAGCAGCGCGTCCGGAAGGCGGTCGGCGACCTCGCCGAGGAGCTGCTCGCGCTCTATGCGGCCCGCGCCGGCGCGCCGGGTCACGCCTACCCCGGCGACTCGCCCTGGCAGGCCGAGATGGAGGCCGCGTTCCCGTACGAGGAGACGGTCGACCAGCTTCGCGCGGTCGTCGAGGTCAAGCACGATATGGAGGCCGTCCAGCCGATGGACCGGCTCGTCGTCGGCGATGTCGGGTACGGCAAGACCGAGGTCGCGATCCGGGCCGCATTCAAGGCGATCCAGGACGGCAAGCAGGTCGCGGTCCTCGTGCCGACGACGGTCCTGGCCGCCCAGCACCACGTGACCTTCGGTTCGCGATTCGGGCCGTTCCCGGTGAAGGTCGCGCTGCTCAGCCGGTTCGTCTCGAAGGCCGAGCAGGACAAGACCGTGCAGGGTCTCGCCAACGGGTCCGTCGACCTCGTCATCGGCACGCACAGGCTGCTGTCGAAGGACGTCCGGTTCAATGATCTCGGGCTCGTCGTCGTCGACGAGGAGCAGCGGTTCGGTGTCGCAGCCAAGGAGCGGCTGAAGCAGCTCAAGAAGGAGGTCGACGTCCTGACGCTCTCCGCGACCCCGATCCCCCGGACGCTGAATCTCGCGCTGGCGGGCGTCCGGGACATGTCGGTCATCGAGACACCGCCGGAGGATCGCCTGCCGATCCAGACGCGGGTCGCGGAGGCTTCCGCGGGACTGGTTCGCGACGCGATCCTGCGCGAGCTCGATCGGGGCGGGCAGGTGTTCTACGTCCACAACCGCGTCGAGACGATCGAGGCCCAGGCCGAGCAGCTCCGGAAGATGCTGCCGGACGTCCGGATCGTCGTCGGGCACGGGCAGATGGCCGAGGGCCACCTCGAGTCGGTGATGCTCAAGTTCGCGGACGGCGCGGCCGACGTCCTCGTCTGCACGACGATCATCGAGTCGGGTCTCGACATCCCGAACGCCAACACGATCGTGATCGACCGCGCCGACACCCTCGGACTGGCGCAGCTCTACCAGCTACGAGGTCGAGTCGGTCGATCGTCGCGTCGCGCCTACGCGTACCTGCTCTACCGGCGCCGGGAGCGGATGAGCGAGGACGCGCGAAAGCGCCTGCAGGCGATCTTCAACGCCTCGGAGCTGGGCGCCGGATTCCAGATCGCGCTGTCGGACCTCGAGATCCGGGGCGCCGGCAACATCCTCGGCGGGGAGCAGTCGGGCCACATGGCCGCGGTCGGGTTCGACCTGTATTCGCGGCTGCTCGCGGAGGCGGTGGAGGAGCGCAAGGCGGCCCACGAGAATCGCGCCCCCATGCTCGTTGCGCCGCAGGCCGTCATCGACCTGCCGCTCGAGGCGCATCTGCCGGACGACTACGTCCCGGAGGAGGCCCAGAAGCTGGAGCTCTACCGGCGGCTCGCGCGCGCTCGAAGCGCGGGCGACGTGGCTGCCTTCCGGCAGGAGGTCACGGACCGCTTCGGGCCGATGCCGCTGCCGGTCCAGCGCCTGGCCGAGGTCGCGGAGCTGCGGCTCGCCGCCGAGGCGGTTGGCGTCGCTTCGATGTCCCGCGAGGAGGGCAACCTCGTGGTCCGCTTCGGCGCCGGCCTGTCGCGGGCCACGGCGATCCGGCTGCTGACGCCGGGCTCGCTGCCGGGGGTGCGCCATTCGGACGTGACCTTCGCCTCGAACCAGGTCCGGATCCGGCTCCCGAAGGACCCGCTCAAGGGCTGGACGCTGACGCAGGCGATCGTCGCGCGGCTCGGGACCGAGACGGCGCACGTCGATGCGGCGCTTCTCCAGTCGATGCGCCCGGAGCGGTTGGAACCGTCGGGGCGAGCAAATCCGTACGGTCCGACGATCCGGCCCGGCTTCGAAGACCCGATCTGATGTCCCGTCTCGAGCTCGACCTCGAGGCCGACGACATCCGCGTGCTCCGTGGCGCGCTCCTCTCGGCGAAGGCGACCGAGCTCGCGTCGATCCAGCGCCGCGACACGCGCCTCTTCGCCGGCTACGGCACGGACGCCTCCCGCGAAGGCATGACTGCCGAGATGGCCCAGCACCAGCGCCGGATCGAGCTCCTCGACCGCCTGATCGACGCGTTGCCCGTCAGCGATCGCGAGGGCTAGCGCGGCGTGTCTGGCAGACACGAACGCGTTGGCAACGGGCCACCTACGGGCGGTCAAACGGGCTCTTCGCAACCGGTTCATGTCTGGCAGACATGACCAGTGGCGCCATCTGTCGAAATCCGGCCGGATGTGTTCGGGATCGTGTCTGTGACGCACGAATCCTCCCCGTGGGAGGCCAGGGCGGGCTGTCGAGGCTGGGTTCCGGTCGAATCGTGCCTCGTAGAAAGCCGGGGTGCTCGAACGGGCCCGATCAGCCGGTCCATCGGCGACGTCGCGTGGCATCCTGCGGGCATGCCGGTGCCGCTCGAGCAGCTCCTTCCATTCCTCGCCGGGTCGATCCTGATCACCGTCGTGCCCGGCGCCGACATGGCGCTGATCATGCGGCAGGTCTTCATCGGCGGGACGGCCCTCGCCCAGCGGACGATCTTCGGAAACCTCACCGGCTTGGTCGTGCACGCGACGGCCCTGGCGGTGGGGCTCTCAGCCCTGCTCGTTGCCTCGGCCGAGGCGTACACCGTGGTCAGGCTCGCCGGGGCGGCGTACCTGGTCTACCTCGGCGTGCAGTCGCTGCTCTCGGCGTGGCGGGCCGGCCGCGCGCCACGCGCCTCCGCAGAGGAAGCCGCCGAACCGGCCGGCGCCGATGTCGCCGCTCGGCCCGGCAAGCGCGTGCCATCGATGCGAACCGCCTATCTCCAGGGCGTGATCAGCACGGTGCTCAATCCGAAGCCGGCCCTGCTGTTCCTGACGTTCCTGCCGCAGTTCGTCGACACGTCGCGAGCCGTCCTGCCCCAGATCATGTTCCTCGCCGGGGTCCACATCGTGGTCGGGCTCATCTGGCTCACGATCTACGCCCACCTGATCCACCGCGCACACCGGACACTCACGCGAACCGACGTCAAGCGCTGGCTCGAGGGCGCAACCGGCGTCGTCCTCATCGCCCTCGGCCTTCGCGTCGCCGTGGAGCCGCGCTAGACGCTCTGCGCCGGGCGAGTTTGGCGAGCCGGCTTCCCCCGGCGGCGTTCTGATTGGCGCGCCACCATACTGCCGCGATGCCCAGCGACCGCCATGCCCACGGCGACCACGAGCACGACCACGCCGAGGTCACGCCGGAGGAGCTCGCGCACCCGGAAAGCCTCGCGGGCCAGGCGCGATCGGCACCGTCGGACGACGGTCTGTGGACTGCCGATCGCCGGCCGCTGACCCTCGGGCTGGTCCTGACGATCACCCTCGTGGCCGCGGAGGCGCTCGCGGTCGCGACCGCGATGCCGGTCGTCGCCAAGGAGCTCGGGGGGCTCGAGCTCTACGGGCTGGTCTTCACGGCTTTCCTCGTCGGGTCGCTGCTGAGCATCGTCGTTGCGGGCACGCTGATCGATCGCCGCGGCGTCGTCGTCCCGTTCCTCCTCGGAATCGGCCTGTTCGCCCTTGGCCTCGCCATCGCCGGCGCGGCGTCCTCGATGGAGATGCTGATCGTCGGGCGGTTCATCCAGGGCCTGGGTGGTGGCGCGGTGCCGCCGATCGCCTACGTCGCGATCGGGCGGACGCTGCCGGAGCACCTCCGGCCGCGGATGTTCGCGACGCTGTCGACCGCATGGGTCCTCCCCGGCGTCCTCGGGCCCGGCCTCGCGGGCGTCGTTGCGGAGGCGTTCAGCTGGCGCTGGATCTTCTTCGGGCTGCTGCCGCTCCTGGCGTTCTCGGTGGCTCGCGTACCGCGGCCTGTCCGGCATGGGGCCGCAGCAGCAGTCGGCGGCACAGCGCCTCGAGACGCACGGAGAAGGAGGCGAGCGCCGGCGGATCGTCGACGGCCTGCTGGTCGCGATCGGCGTGCGGGCTCGTGACCGTGGGCCTTGCAGGCGAGCCGGGTCCGCAGCTGATCATCCTCGGCGTCGTCGGGCTCGCGATCGCGCTCGGTCGCGTTCGTGCGCCTCGTCCCGCCGGGGACGCTCCGGGCCGCGCGCGGCTACCCGACCGCGATCCTGCTTCGCGGGGTCCTGACGTTCGCGTTCTTCGCGGTCGACGTCTACGTGGCCCTGCTGCTCGTGGAGGTCCGCGGCTGGTCGGCGTGCATGGCGGGAATCGCGATCACCGCCGCGACCGTCTCGTGGACCGCGGGTCGTGGACCCAGGCGCGGCTCTCCACGCGCTATCCCCCACGAGCGGTTCGTGCGCATCGGATTCCCGGTCGTCGCGGTCGGGATCGCCGGCCTGGGGCTGATCCTGCTCGACGAGGTGCCGGCGATGGCTCGCCGATCCCGATCTTCGCGCTCGGCGGGTTCGGGATGGGGCTCACGTATGCCCAGTTCGCGCTGATCGTGCTGCGTGACGTCCCGCGTGACTAGCAGGGCACGGTGACCTGCGGCCTGACGCTGTCGGACACGCTCGGGACGGCGCTCGGCATGAGCGTCGCGGCGGCGCTCGTGCACGCGTCCGTCGGCAGCCAGCCGGCACCGCCCGCGCCCGGCCTGGCGATCGCGATCGGCATCGGCACGGTCGCCGCGATCATCGGCTGGGCGCTCGCGCCGCGCGCTCGCGCCGCTCGGCCGGAGCGAAGCCAGCCGGCGCCTGCCCGACCGGTCGCCGCCGGGCGCGCTGCGGTAGACTCGGGCCTCGCTCGCGCGCGCCATGCGCGCCCCTCGCGAAGGAGGTCCCAGCTTCGTGTCCGCCGAGGAGCTTCGGGCGAAGATCCGCGAGGTCCCCGACTTCCCCAAGCCGGGCATCCTGTTCTACGACATCACGACGCTGCTCAAGGACGCGGCCGCGTACCGCGACGCGATCCGCCTGATGCTCGACCCGTATCGCGGCGAGCAGATCGACATCGTCATCGGCATGGAGTCGCGCGGCTTCATCTTCAGCGCGCCGATGGCGTTCGAGCTCGGCGCCGGCCTCGTGCCCGTGCGCAAGCTGGGCAAGCTGCCGGCGGAGACGCTGTCGGTCGAGTACGCCCTCGAGTACGGCTCCAACACCCTCGAGATCCACCGCGACGCGATCCAGGCCGGCCAGAAGGTGCTCATCGTCGACGACCTGCTCGCGACCGGCGGCACCGTCCAGGGCACGATCGAGCTGGTCGAGCGGCTGAAGGGCGAGATCGTCGGCCTCGCGTTCCTCGTCGAGCTCGAGTTCCTGCACGGCCGCGAGCGCCTCGGCGGGCGGCGCGTGACGAGCGTCATCCGCTATTGACGGTCCCGCCGAGGCAGCGGCCGAGCGCCCGGACTCCGAGCGACGACCCGACCGATCCGACCCAGGACCGACGGCGCCGGATCGGACGACGAGCGCGCGCCAGTTCTTCCGGCGCTTCGCGGGCGAGCTGATCACGGCGCCGGCCAGGTCGTCGGGGCGGTCACCGAGCTGCGCGACCGCTCCGCCGCGGAGGCCGCGGCCTGCTCGCGACCAGCGCGGGCCGCGGCATCGCACGGCGACGCGCGGTCGCCGGCCGACGGCAGCGAGCCCCGACGGCGGCGCCGACGGCGCCCGGCGGGCTTCCGCACGCCGTTCCGGTTCCATCGGACGACGTCCTCCTCGTCATCGACCAGCGACGCCTGCCGGACCAGCTCGTCGAGATGCGCCGTCCGCAGCGCCAACGACGCGGCCCGCGCGATCCGCGACATGGTCGTCCGGGGCGCGCCGGCGATCGGCCAGGTGGCCGCGATCGGGCTCGCGCTCTCCGCGAAACGGGCCGCGAAGGGCCAGCCGCACGCCCGCCGCGCGATCCTCGACGGCGCTGCGAACACGCTTCGGAACGCGCGACCGACCGCCGTCAACCTCGGCTGGGCGGTCGATCGGCTCATGGCCCGGTACGAGGCGGTCGGCAAGCTCTCGAAGGACGGCCAGCTGATCGCCGACGCGATGTGGGACGAGGCGATGGCCATCGTCGCCGAGGCGACCGACGACCACGGCCGCCTCGCCGAGGCCGGCCAGAAGATCCTCCCGGCCGCCGAGGGCCGGCCGCTCCAGGTCCTCACCCACTGCAACACCGGGCCGCTGGCCTGCGGCCAGTTCGGGACGGCGCTCGGGATCGTGCAGGCGGCTCACGCCCAGGAGCGACCGCTGCACGTGTGGGTGGACGAGACCCGACCGTACCTCCAGGGCGCCCGTCTCACCGCGTGGGAGCTCCGCCAGGCCGGCGTCGATCACACCCTCATCCCGGACATGGCCGCGGGGCCGCTCATGGCCCAGGGCGAGGTCGACGTGATCCTCGTGGGCGCGGACCGGATCGCGGCGAACGGCGACACGGCGAACAAGGTCGGGACGTACACCCTCGCGGTCCTGGCGGCGCGCCACGGCATCCCGTTCTTCGTCTGCGCGCCGCTCTCGTCTGTCGATCTTGCGACGCCGGACGGCGCCGGCATCCCGATCGAGGATCGCGCCGCCGCGGAGGTGACCGAGCTGCGCGGGATCCGGATCGCCCCCGAGGGCACGGAGGTCAGGAACCCGGCGTTCGACGTGACCCCCGCCGAGCTGATCACGGCGATCGTCACGGAGGAGGGCGCGCTCCGCGCGCCGTTCGACGAGTCACTCCGGGCAGCGATGGACCGTCGGAATGCCCGCCGCGAAGCACGAAAGCCGTATGCCCTCGAGCCGGCGAAGCCGGTGGGGGCCGCGTTCTAGCGCCGATGGCGACCGTCGCCCTCGACCGCACGTCCGTCAAGCTCATCGCCGAGCCGACGACGGATCACGCGCTGATCCGCTCCTTCCTCGACCGCGACAGGATCTTCGCGGCCTACGCGCTGGCCGATCTCGAGGACCGTCACGACGGCCGGGCCAGGTGGGGGATCGCCCGGGCCGGCGACGAGGTGGTCGCGCTCGTCCTGGAGTTCGGCGGGCCGTCGCCCCAGCCGCTGTTCATCTCCGGTCGCGACGACGGCGTCGAGGCGGTGCTCCGGGACGTGATCCGGCCCTCGATCGCCTACCTCGCCTACCTGCCCGGCAGCGAACGGGCCGTGGCGAGCCGCTACCGGATCGAGCCGGGCCCCCAGATGGTCCGGATGTGGCTCGATCGATCGACCTTCCGGCCGGTCATCGATCCCGGGGTCGAGCCGCTCACAGCGGCCGATGCCGGGGAGCTCAACCGCCTCTACCGGCTCGGGTTCGGGAGCTGGCTCGCGCCCCAGGCGATCACGGAGGGCGTGTACTACGGGATCAGGGTGAATCGCCGGCTCGTCGCCGCCGCGGGGACGCACGTCATCGGTCGGCGGGCCGGGATCGCCGTGGTGGGCAACGTCCTGACGCAGCCCGAGTACCGAGGGCGGGGCTACGCCGAGGCCACCACCGCGGCGGTCACCGCCCACCTCCTCGAGTTCTGCGACCATGTCGTGCTCAACGTCCGCGCGGACAACCCGCCGGCGCTGAACGCGTACAGGCGCCTCGGGTACGCCGAGCACATCCGGTTCGAGGAACGGCTCGGCCATCGAATCGGCTCGCTGTGGGCCGATCTCGCCTCCGCGCTCCGACGGTTCGCGCACAACAGGGAGTTCCGGCAACGATGACGACGCAACGATGACGATGACCCGCCAGCCCCACGACGTCACGGATCTCGGTCTCGCAACCGAAGGCGTCCGGCGGATCGAGTGGGCCGAGCGCGAGATGCCGGTCCTGCGCTCCATCCGCGAGCGGTTCGCGCGGGAGCAGCCGCTCGCCGGCCTGCGTATCGGCGCCTGCCTCCACGTCACGACCGAGACCGCGAACCTCATGCGCACGCTCCAGGCGGGTGGCGCGGAGACCGTGGTGGCGGCCTCGAACCCGCTCTCGACGCAGGACGACGTGGCCGCGGCCCTCGTCGAGCGAGTACGGGATCCCGGTCCACGCCCGGCGCGGCGAGGACCGCGACACCTACTACCGGCACCTCAACTCCGTGGCCGACTCCCATCCGACCCTGACCATGGACGACGGCTGCGACCTCGTCTCGCTGCTCCACCAGGAGCGCGCCGAGCAGGTCAAGGAGGTCCTCGCGGGCACCGAGGAGACGACCACCGGCGTGATCCGCCTCCGGGCCATGGCCGCCGACGGCGCCCTCGGCTACCCGGTCATCGCCGTGAACGAGGCCCAGACGAAGCACCTCTTCGACAACCGCTACGGGACCGGCCAGTCGACCCTCGACGGCATCCTGCGGGCCACCAACCTCCTGATCGCCGGGCGGAACGTCGTGGTCGCCGGCTACGGCTGGGTCGGCAAGGGAATTGCCTCGCGCATGCACGGCCATGGCGGCCACGTCACGATCGTGGAGGTCGACCCGATCCGGGCGCTCGAGGCCCTCATGGACGGGTTCCAGGTCATGACCGCCGGCGACGCGGCCGCGTGGGGCGACCTGTTCGTCACGGCCACCGGCAACGTCAACGTGTTCCGGCGCGAGCACTTCGAGGCGATGAAGGACGGGGCCGTGATGGCAAACTCCGGTCACTTTGACGCCGAGCTGGACCTCCAGGCCTTGCGGCAGATGGCCGAGGGCCACGTCCGCGAGGTCCGCGAGAACGTCCAGGAGTTCGACGTCGGTGGCAAGCGGCTGCACCTCATCGCCGAGGGCCGGCTCGTGAACCTCGGCGCCGCCGAGGGCCATCCGGCCGCGGTGATGGACATGAGCTTCGCCAACCAGGCCCTCGCGGCGGAGTACGTCGCGCAGCATCACGCCGAGCTGGAGAACCGGGTCTACGGCGTCCCGCCCTCGATGGACGCCGAGGTCGCCCGGCTGAAGCTCCTCGCGTTCGGTGTCGACATCGAGTCGATGACGGCCGAGCAGACTGCGTACGTCTCCTCCTGGAAGCACGGGACGTAGGAGACCGCTGGCCCTGGCAACCACGGTGACGGTCGCGCCGTACGGCTCCTGGGTGTCGCCGTTCAAGATCGAGCGGCTGACCGACCGCGTGGTCTTCCTGACGGAGCCACACGCGTCCGGCGCGTTGCGGTACTGGCTCGAGGGCCGTCCCGAGGAGGGCGGCCGGCAGGTGCTGGTACGGCGCGAGACGGACGGCACGCTGACCCGGATGACGCCGGAAGGGTTCAACGCCCGATCGCGCGTTCACGAGTACGGCGGCGGCGCGACCCTCGTGTCCGGCGACCTGGTGATCGTCTCGGACTTCGGGACGGGCCGGCTCAACCGGGTCGTGGGCCCCGGCGAGCTCCTGCCGCTGACCCCCGAGCGCCAGTGGCGCTACGCCGACATGATCCATGACGCGCCGCGCAACCGGCTGATCGCCATCCACGAGGATCACGAGCCGGAGGTGGTCGCGAAGCACGGCGAGTGGGTCAACGACCTGGTCGCGATCGACCTCGACTCGGGCGAGGTCACCGTCCTCGCCGAGGGCGTCGATTTCTACGCCGCGCCCCGCCTCTCGCCCGATGGCTCGACCCTCGTCTGGCTCGAGTGGCACCACCCGAACATGCCCTGGGACGGCACCGAGCTCCGGATGGCTTCGGTCAACGCGGACGGGAGCCTCGGCGAGGCCCGGACGATCGCCGGGAGCCGGCGCGACTGGATCAGCCAGCCCCAGTGGTCGCCGGAGGGCGTGCTTCACTTCGCCGCCGAGCCGACCGGCTGGATGAACCTCTACCGCTACGTCGATGGGCGCGCCGAGCAGCTCACCGATCTCGAGGCCGAGGTCGTGGGGCCGGATTGGCAGTTCGGGTACAAGACCTACGAGTTCCTCCCGGGTGGCGAGATCGTCATCGCCGCCCGCTCCGGCGGCCGCGATCAGCTGCTTCGGAGGGCCGCGGACGGGACCCTCTCCACCATCGACGTGCCGCAGTTCACCGAGATCAGCTCCGTCTCGTGGATCGGCGAGACCCTCCTCATTCGCGCTGCCGGCCCGGCCCTGCCCGCGGTCGCTGGGGAGCTCACCCTCGATGGCGAGGTGAACGTCCTCCGGAGCGCCGCGCCCAGCGTGCCCGAGGCGGCGGATGTGTCGTTCTCACGCCACATCGAGTTCCCGACGACGGGTGGCCGAACCGCCTACGGCAACTTCTTCGCGCCGACCAACCCGTCCTTCCGGGCACCCGAGGGCGAGCTTCCGCCGCTCATCGTCACGAGCCATGGCGGGCCCACGTCGAACGCCTTCTCGGGCCTCCAGACGGGCATCCAGCTGTTCACGAGCCGGGGCTACGCCGTCCTCGACGTCGACTACGGTGGCTCGACCGGCTACGGCCGCGCCTATCGCGAGCGGCTCGCAGGGGAGTGGGGAATCGTCGACGTCGACGACTGCGTCGCCGGCGCGAAGTTCCTCGCCGAGCAGGGCCTGGTCGACGGCAGGCGCCAGGCGATCCGCGGCGGCAGCGCCTCGGGCTTCACGACCCTCGCCGCGCTGGCGTTCACGAAGCAGTTCGATGCCGGCTGTACTTACTTCGGGCTCGGCGACCTGCGGGCGTTCGTGAAGGACACCCACAAGTTCGAGTCGCGCTACCTCGAGAGCCTCGTCGGCCCCTGGCCGGAGGCCGAGCAGAAATACCTCGATCGCTCTCCGAGCCTGCATGCCGAGAAGATCACGGCTCCCGTGCTGGTCCAGCAGGGCGCGGACGACAAGGTGGTGCCAGTGGAAGAGGCCGAGCGCATCGTGGATGCCCTGTTCGAGCGCCGGATCCCCCACGCGTACCTGCTGTACGAGGGCGAGGACCACGGCTTCCGTGCCAGCGCCTCGATCATCCGATCGTTCGGCGCCGAGCTGTCGTTCTACGCCCAGGTCTTCGGCTTCGAGCCGGCGGACGAGCTCGAGCCACTGGAGATCCAGTTCCTCGACGAGAACCGGGCGCGCATCGAGGCGGCGCGGACCACCTGAATTCCGCCTAATCACGAAGGACCGAGCGGTTGCCCGGTCCTTCGTACTTGCCCTGAGCGCTGGTCGCCGATCGGCAGCGACCGCTCAGGAAGCCATCGCTCGCGCGCCCCGGCCAGCGGACCGGCCCGACGTGCGGCGAGCTGTGGTGGTGTCGATGCTCGGGTCCAGCGTGCCCGCCGCCGAGGCGAACAGGCTGCCGAGGCCCCGGCGCCAGCCGGCAACGCCGGTCCGGTTCATCCGGGCGGCATTGGCGAGGCGCCGGCTCTCGGCCTGGTCGAGCAGCTCCTGGCGGTGGATCTCCGCCAGCATCGGTGTGAACGCGTCCACGGTGATCTCCTCCCGCTTGCTACTGGTGTGGTGGGTCAAATCTCTTGATGTCGAGATAGTAGTGGGTAGATCGCTTGATGTCAAGAGGCTTGATGGCAACAGACTTGACATCAAGCGTTAACGAGGTGCAGACTCCTGCCATGGCGGCCAAGAAGGAGCTCGCGCGCGACGAGATCGACGAGCAGCTCGACATCTGGGTCCGCGAGATCCCCGGCCTCGACCGGCTCACGGAGGGGATCATCGAGCGGATCGCGATCCTCAACTACAACGTCGGACTCGGGATGGACGAGACGCTCCAGGAGTTCGACCTCGACAGGCGGGCGTTCTCGCTCCTCGGCAAGCTGCGACGGATCGGGGCGCCCTATCGCGCTTCCGCGGGCAAGCTCGCAGCGGACCTGCGCCTCTCCAGCGGCGCGATGACGAACCGCCTCGACCGCCTCGAGGCCGCCGGCCTCATTCGCCGCCTCCCGGACCCGAACGACCGCCGCGGGACGATCGTCGAGCCGACCGAGCTCGGGAACTCGATGTGGGACAAGACGGTCGGCGCCGCCGCCCGGCGCGAGACCGGCTACACGGCGGGGCTCAGCAAGGCCGAGAAGGAAGAGCTGCACGACCTCCTCCGGAAGCTGATGCTCGCCTTCCCGAACCTCAAGCACAAGAAGCACGCCCCCGCCGAAGCTGACGACTAGCTAGCCGTCGCCGCGCCGCAGGGCCGCGGCGATCCGCCGGGCCGCGTCGGCCAGCTCCTCGTCGCTGACGTTGGGCAGGACGTCCTCCCACAGCGGCAGCATCGCGCCCGTGGCCTGCAGCATGCCAAGCGGGCGGGGCATCAGCCACACGTGGAAGTGCGCACCACCGTCGCCCCAGCGATAGAGGTGGACGCGGCCAACGTCGCCGAGACCCAGGATGGCCTCCTCGACGCGGGCGATCACCGGCCCGAAGGCCGCCGCCGCCTCCGGCGAGAGATCCTTGAACGAGTCCACGTGCTCGCGACTCGCGAGCCACACCGCGCCGGCGATGCTGCCGTTCACCGGCGGGTGGAGCGTGAAGTGCTCGCTCTCCCACACGGCTCCGGTGGCGCCACCTTCGCAGATGCCGCACGGCTCGCCTCCGGGCTCGCCGCGACGTGGGGGCTCGGGGATGACCCGCTCGCCGAGGGGTCGAGGCGTCAGTGGTTCGAGGTACGGCAGCTCCATGTCAGTCTCCTCTGGGCTCTGGTCCGGTCATTGCGGGAAGGCGTCCCGCGGCACGTCGCGCGATCTCGATGAATGGACGCAGCCGCACGGATAGCTCCGTCCGGGTTGCGCGGAAGGCCTCGAGGCGGGTCTCCGTCGAGCCCTCGACCGCCGCTGGGTCCTCGAGGTGCCAGTGGAGGGCGCCGTGCGGCCCGGGGAACGTGGGGCACGCCTCGCGGGCCGAGTTGGAGAGCGTGATCACGTAGTCGAACCGCCGGTCGAGGAGCTCGACGACCGACTTCGCGCGAGCGCCGCGCCAGTCGATGCCGAGCTCTGCCAACGTCTGGACCGCGAGCGGATGGACGGACTTGGGTTGGGTGCCACCCGACCGCGCCTCGAAGTCGTCCCCACCGAAGTGCCCGAGCAGCGCCTCGGCCATCTGGCTGCGAGCGGAGTTGCCATTGCAGACGAACAGGACGCTGATCGGGGCGAGCGGCGGTCGACGCCGGCCAGGGTCGGCCACGTGCATCGTCCGCTCGAGGTCGACGAGCTCGAGCTCCAGCCGCTCCAGCTCCTCGCGCTGCTGCGCGATCCGTCGATGCTGGTGAGCGAGGGTCGCGGTCAGCTTCGGATCGTCAGATCCGCCCGTGAAGCAACGTTCCGCGAGGCGCCCGGCCTCGAGCGGCGGGAGGCCCAGCCGGCGGAGCGTGAGGACCATGGTGAGGCGGGCCAGGTCCGAATCCGAGTACGTCCGGTAGCCGTTCTCGCTCCGCGACGGACGCGGCAGGATGCCAGCGGCCTCGTACCAGCGGACCCCGGAGGCGGAGATGCCCGCGCGCCGGGCGAGGGTCGAGATGTTCACCGCTGCAGGCTAGACCTTGCAGTGGCTGCAAAGTCAAGTGCGATCGGCGGGCTCGCCTGTGGCGCCCCGGGATCGCCCGTCCGTCGGTCCGCTAGGTGGCGCGGCGAGTCCGAAGCGGGTCGACCCAATCGAACACGAGCCGGAGCAAGGCGGCCGAGATCGCAGCCGAGGCCAGGAAGCGCACGAGCACGATGGCGATGTCGACCGGCGCGTCCACGAGCAGGAATTGCACGGGGTCTTCGGTGGAGTAGAGCCCGCTGGCCCTGTCGCGGGCAGGCGGGATGATGGTCCGCATGAGGACGTACGCGACGAACAGGCCGCCGGTGATCGCCCAGTCCCGCTCGCCGCTCCACGGGCGCCCGAGCAGGCTCGGACGGCGATGCTCGAACACCACGGCCCAGACCACGTAGCCGACCGTCATGCCGAGCAACAGTGGGACGAGCCAAAGCAGAACGTCGACCGACACCAGCTCCACCTCGGGGCGGATCCGGACGAGGGTCATCCGCGGCGGGACCAGGCCGACGAGCGCCATTGCCGCGATCCCGCCGATGGCCGCGGCTGCCAGCTGGCCCTGCCGCAGGAAGCGTCGGCGGGCAGGCGAAGGCTCGGGCACCGAGGCCGTGGCGGTCATGCCCCGGCGAGGAGGTCGCGGAGCGCCGCCAGGCCGGCGTGGACATCCTCGAACGAGGTCGTCAGCGGTGAGAGCCCGACCCGGACCGAGTCGGGGGCGCGAAAGTCGGTGATGACCTGGCGCGCCTCGAGGGCGGAGGTCAGCCGGCGCGCGTCGGCGTGGCGGATCGCGATATGACCGCCTCGGCGGGCCGCGTCGCGCGGCGACCCGAGCGAACACCCCAGCGGCGCGAGCCAGGCATCCAGGAGCTCGACCGCGAACTCGGTCAGTGCGATGCCCTTGGCCCGGATCGCCTCGATGCCGGCCTCTGCCACCAGCGCGATACCGGCCTCCGCCGCCGTCAACCCGAGGATCCCGGGCGTCCCGACCTGCCAGCCGTCGATGCCCTCGCGCCGGCGGAACGCGGGGCCCATCTCGAACTGGTCGGTCTGGGCCATCCAGCCCTGGATCGGGGGGCGGAGCTCGCCCTGGAGCTCGCGCCGGACAAAGAGGAACGCCGGCGCGCCGGGCCCGCCGTTCAGGTACTTGTAGCTGCAGCCCACCGCGAGGTCGACGCCGTTTGCGGTCAGGTCCACCGACACCGAGCCCGCCGCGTGCGAGAGGTCCCACAGGACGAAGGCACCGGCGCTGCGGGCTGCGTCGGTGATCGCTCGGATGTCCGCAACGGCCGACGATCGATAGTTGACCGCGGACAGGATCACCAGCGCCGTTCGATCGTCGAGCGCGGCCTCGACGTTGCTGGCCGCGAGGCCCTCGATCGGGTCGCCCTCGAGCCAGCGGATCTCGAGGTCTCGCTCCCGTGCCAGGCCCTCCAGGACGTAGCGGTCCGTCGGGAACTCGGACCGCTCGATGAGGACCGCGCGTCGGCCGGGCCGCGCGTCCAGCGCCGCGCACGCGAGGCGGTAGATGTTCACGGTCGTCGAGTCGGTCACGAGGACCTCGCCGGGACGCGCACCCAGGACGCCGGCGCCGAGCAGGTCGCCGACCCGGAGCGGCAGCTCCAGCCAGCCCTCTTCCCAGCCACGGATCAGCCGCGTCGACCACGCCTGCGCGACGACGCCCACCCGCTCGATCGCCGCCTTCGTGGGTCGCCCGAGCGAGTTGCCGTCGAGGTAGATCAGCCCCGGCTCCGCCGGCGCGAACCGATCTCGGAAGCTCGCGAGTGGGTCCGCGGCGTCGAGCGCCGCGGGATCGAGGTCGAGCCGGGCCGTCGAATCCACGGGCGGAGGATAGTCGGGGCGCCCCTGACCTTCGTGCCAGCGGAGGTGGCTCCGGGCCGGTGATAGAGTCCCGGGCGACAAGCACCGCCCAGCATCGAGGCCTTCTTGACCAGCATCGTCGACGCGCCCGAGTACCTCTTCACGTCCAAATCGGTCACCGAGGGCCACCCGGACAAGCTCTGCGACCAGGTCAGCGATGCGATCCTCGACGCGATCATCCGCGAGGACCCGGGTGCGCGCGTCGCCTGCGAGACGGCGACGACGACGGGGCTCGTGATCGTCCTCGGCGAGATCACGACCAGCACGTACATCGACTTCCAGCAGGTCGTCCGCGAGACCGTCCGCGAGATCGGCTACACGCGGTCCGACTACGGCTTCGACTACGAGACCTGCGGCACGCTGATCTCCGTCAAGGAGCAGTCACCAGACATCGCGCAGGGCGTGAACGCGGCGCTCGAGACGCGCGGCGAGAACGCCGAGACGGGCGAGCTCGGCGCCGGCGACCAGGGGATGATGTTCGGGTTCGCGTGCCGCGAGACGCCCGAGCTCATGCCGCTGCCGATCGCGCTGGCGCACCGCATGGCCCGCCGCCTCGCCGAGGCCCGCAAGTCGGGCCAGCTGCCCTACCTCCGCCCGGACGGCAAGACCCAGGTGACCGTCGAGTACGCGCATGGCGTCCCGAAGCACGTCCGGACCGTGGTGGTCGCCGCCCAGCACGATCCCGACGTACGGCTCGACCGCCTCCAGGACGACCTCACCGAGTCCGTCATCCTGCCGTCGATCCCGCGCGAGCTGCGCGACCAGGACCCGGTCATGCACGTGAACCCGACCGGCCGGTTCGTGGTTGGTGGGCCGATGGGCGACGCCGGGCTGACCGGTCGCAAGATCATCGTCGACTCGTACGGCGGGATGGCGCGCCACGGGGGCGGCTGCTTCTCCGGCAAGGACCCGACCAAGGTCGACCGCTCCGGCGCCTACGCCGCGCGCTGGGTCGCCAAGAACGTCGTCGCCGCCGGCCTGGCGGATCGCTTCGAGATCGAGCTCGCGTACGCGATCGGGATCGCGCGGCCGTTGTCCGTGTCGATCGAATCGTTTGGCACGGGCCGCATCCCCGACGACAGGATCCTCGCCCTGATCAACGAGCACTTCGACCTGCGGCCGGCCTCGATCATCGCCGCGCTGGACCTCCGCCGCCCGATCTACCGCCAGACTGCGGCGTACGGCCACTTCGGCCGGCTCGACCTCGACCTCCCCTGGGAGCGCACGGACAAGGCCGAGCTGCTCGCCGCCGACGCGGGCATCCAGATGCCGGAGGCCGTTCCCGCGGCGTAGTTCGGGAAACCTCCCCGCGTCGAGCCCGCCCGCTCGACTCGCCGCGCCCTTAGGATTCCCGCGATGTATGCGGTGGTGATGGCCGGCGGTGGCGGCACGCGCCTGTGGCCGCTGTCTCGTCCCGAGACGCCGAAGCCGTTCCTCCCACTGCTCGGTGACCGATCGCTGCTCCAGCGAACCGTCGACCGGATCGTCGGCCACCCCGAGCTGGGCCTGAAGCCGGACGACGTCGCCGTCGTGACCGAGCGGCGCTACGGGCCGATGGTTCGCGCCCAGCTCCCGGGTGTGCGGGTCATCGCGGAGCCGCTTGGGCGAAACACCGCCGCGGCGATCGCGCTCGCGACCCTGCAGTTCGACCGTGACCCGTCGGAGGTCATGCTCGTCCTCCCCGCGGACGCCCATATCGATCCCGAGCGAGACGGCGTCTATCGCGAGGTGCTCAAGGCAGCCGGTCGGATCGCGCGAGACGGGGCCTTCGGCGTGGACGCGCCCCTGGTGACGCTCGGCGTCCAGACCCAGCATCCGGCAACGGAATACGGCTACCTGATCCCGGACTACGACGGCGGCGCCGTGATCGACGGGATCCAGGCGTACCCGCTGCTCGGGTTCGAGGAGAAGCCGGATCGTGAGCGGGCAGGCCAGCTCTACGCCCAGCTCGGGGTCGCCTGGAACGCCGGCATCTTCCTGTGGCAGCGCCAGGCCATTCGCGACGCCATCGATCGCTACACCGGGTTGATGACCATGATCGGAACGATCGGCAGCAGCGATTCCGGGCTGCAGGCCGCGTACGACCGGTTGAAGCCGCTCTCCATCGACCGTGCCGTCATGGAGGGCGCCGCCAGCGACAAGCGTGTCGCGATGGCGTCGATGAACGTCGGCTGGAGCGACCTCGGGAGCTGGACGCAGCTCGTGGCCGCCGTCGGTGGGTCGGGGGTGGGTCGCGTGATCCCGCCGAACGAGGCGGCCCGCGCCTCCGAGGCGGACCTCGTCGTGGAACGCCAGGGCGGCCGTCTCGCCGTGAGCGACGGGCCTCGCGATATCCTCGCCGCGAGCCCGGTCGCGCTGCTCGAGGGCGCGGCGGCGGAGCGGGCACCCGTCGACCAGCTCGTTGCCCGCGTTGCCGAATGGGAGGACCGCCAGTGACCGCTGCCGCAAAGGCTCCCGAGCAGGCGAAGTCGCCGATCGTCTTCGGGACCGACGGCTGGCGCGCGCGAATCGCCGAGGACTACACGTTCGAGAACGTCCGCCGCTGCGCCGACGGTGTGGCCCGCTACGTGATCGGGAAGGGCGAGCAGGCCAAGGGCGTCGTGATCGCCTACGACCGGCGCTTCGCCTCGGAGCACTTCGCGCAGGCGGCGGCCGAGGTGATTCTCGCCCACGACATCCCGGTCGCCTTCGCCGCCCAGGCCGTGCCTACCCAGATGAGCTCCTACGAGGTCGTGGAGCGCGGCGCGTCGGCGGGCGTCGTCATCACCGCCAGCCACAACCCCTGGACCGACAACGGGTTCAAGGTCAAGGCCCCGACCGGATCCGCGGGCGGCCCCGACATGCTCGCCGTCATCGAGCAGGCGATCGCCGAGGGCGCGCCCATCGAGCGCCGGCCCTTCGCCGATGCCGAGGCGGCCGGGCTGGTCGAGCGCTTCGACCCGTACGAGGGCTACGAGCGCTTCGTCCGTCGAACGGTCGACCTCGACGAGCTGAAGGCGGCCGACGCCGACGTCCTTGTCGAGCCCATGTGGGGCGCGGGGGCGGGCTGGCTCACGCGGCTCATCGGCGGTGGGCGCCTCCGCGTCCGCGAGATCCACCTCGAGCGCAACCCGTTCTTCGGCGGCGTGAACCCCGAGCCGATCCGGCCGAACGTCGACGAGGCCCTGCGGCGGATCGTCGAGGAGGGCCATGAGCTCGGCCTGCTCCTCGATGGAGATGCGGATCGCGCCGGCGCCGCGGACGAGCAGGGGACCTTCATCCACCAGCTCGAGGTCACCGGGCTGCTCATGTACTACCTCGCGGAGCACCGCGGGCTGCGCGAGCCGGTCGTCGTCTCGGTCAACAACACGTCGATGGCCGCGCGTATCGGCCAGCACTACGGGATCGAGGTCATCGAGAGCCCGGTCGGCTACAAGTTCATCGGCCCGCTCATGATCGAGCACGGGGCGATGATGGGCGCCGAGGAATCGGGCGGGTTCGGCTTCGGGATGCACCTGCCCGAGCGCGACGGCATCTACGCGGACCTGCTCCTGCTCGACCTGTTCCTGAAGGAGAAGGCCCGCGGCGTCTGGCCGCCATCGAAGGCCGTCGCGAAGTTCCACGAGCTGGCCGGGCCGTCGTTCTATCGCCGTATCGACGTCCACGTGGACCGAGCGGTCTATCCCGAGACCAAGCGCCGCCTCCTCGAAGGCCTGACCGCCACGCCCCCCGCGTCGCTCGCCGGCGTGCCCGTCGTGCGGACGCAGTCGCTGTCCACGAACGACGGCTTCAAGTTCTTCGTCGAGGACGGGTCGTGGCTGCTCATCCGGACCTCCGGGACGGAGCCGCTGGTCCGGGTCTACACCGAGGCCACTTCGGGGGAGGCACAGGACGCACTCGTCGAGGCCGGGGAGAAGCTGGTCCGCGGGTGAGCGACGCCGTCGACGACGCCTTGGCGCCCGTTCCGCCGCCGCTCGCCGGCTCGCTGCCGCGCCGGGTCGACAAGCCCTGGGGCCACGAGATCGTCTGGGCCCACGCGGCGCAGTACGTCGGCAAGATCATCGTCATCAATACCGGCAAGCGTCTCTCTCTGCAGCACCACGAGGTCAAGGACGAGTGGATCCACGTCCTCGACGGGCGGCTCGCGCTGCACCTCGAGAACGACGTCGGTGAGCTCGAGGTCCGCGAGCTCGGTCCCGGCGAGGGTGCCCACGTGGCGGTCCGGCGGGTGCATCGCTTCGAGGCCATCGAGACGTGCACCCTGATCGAGGTCTCGACCCCGGAGCTGAACGACGTCGTCCGCATCGAGGATGACTTCGGGCGCGAGGGCACCAACGCGCCCTGACGGGCTTTCGAGTGTGCATCCCGGGCAGTATCCTGCGCGCGTGGCACGGGGGATCGCCCACGCGGATCGGCGAAACATCGCGGCAACGGCGGCTGCGGCGTTGCTGCTCGCGCTTCTGGTCGCGATGGTCACGCCCGCCACGATCCTGGCTGGGATCGGGGGCGCGATCAAGCCTGACTCGGCGTGCGCGGACGAGGCCGACTTCAAGTCCCTCAAGGGCGACGACCCGGCCGTGCTGACGGTGATCAACAACAGCGACGAGACCGTCAGGACCTGGTGGCTGAGCTACGACGGCGAGCGCGTCTTCTATAGCGATCTCGCGCCGCACACGAGCTACATGCAGGAGACCTGGCTGACACATCCCTGGGTGATCTCGAGCGCCGCGGGCGATTGCTACCGCTTCCTCGTGATGACGTCGCTCCAGCAGAGCGTGACCGTCGCACCCGAGGTCCCAGACCCCGCGGCCACCGTCGTTCCGGTCTCCGCGGCGCCACAGACAGCGCGGCCGGTGACCGGCGCTCCGCCCATCGCGACCACGCCGCCTTCGACCGGTGGCGCGTCCGGTCCGACCACGCCCGCGACCTCGACGGACTTCCTGCCGCTCCTGATCATGGGCGTGCTCGCCTCCATCTTCGTGGTGGTCGGCGGGATGGCCGCGACCGGCAAGCTGCCAGGCGTTCGGGGCCGCCGCCCAGGTCCCTAGCCGTGGTCACCCCCAATCGGAGCAGCGCGAGCCGAGCGAGATCAGCTCGCGACTACACTCCCGGGCGATGGGCGACTTCCTCGCTGAGACCACTGATCTGCTTCGGCGGACTCCCGATGTCGTCCGCGCCCTGCTCGGCGGCATCCCGGATCGCTGGACCGGCACGCCCGACGTGGATGGCGGCTGGACGCCGAAGGACGTCGTCGGGCACCTGATCACCGCCGAGCTCGATGACTGGCTCGTCAGGACGGAGCGAATCCTCGAGCACGGAACCGCGAAGCCGTTCGACCCATTCGACCGCTTCGCCCACCAGGGCCGCGACGACGACCTGACGCTCGACCAGCTGATCGCGCGATTCGCCGCGCTGCGGGCGGACAACCTCCGCGAGCTCGATCGACTGGTCGCCGACGGCGACCTCGACAAGCGAGGAACGCACAACGCGCTGGGCGAGGTCACGCTGCGCGAGCTGCTCGCGACCTGGGCCGTCCACGACCTCGACCACGTCTCGCAGATCCACGCCGGCATGGCCGGCGCGTACGACAGGGACGTTGGCGCGTGGAAGGCCTACCTCGGCATCCTGCTTCGCCGCGGCGACCCAGCGGCCGTCGCCGGCTGAACGGCCGCCCCCATCGGTGCCTCGACTCGCGGCTCGATCCGGCGCCGACGAGATGACTGCCATATGACGGGTTCCCGAGCGCGACCCGCTTGGATCATCATGATCGCGGTTGTAGGCACGGTCGGGTTGGCGATCTTCACGTTGGGCGTGCTCGTTTTCAGCGGGTTTTGGGGCAGCAACCCACGCCCGGATGCTGCAATCGGCAGTCGGCCATCCGTGGCGTCGGGCGCGGCGACGTGGTCCGGATTGAGCTGGAGCGAGGTCACGTTCGAGGTCCCGGACGTCGGTTCAGCTGACGTCTTTGAGCAAATGGTGGCGGTCGCCGGCGATGTGACCGGCTTCGTGGCGATTGGCAGTGGCTCAGGGCCGGAGGGCGACGCCGCAAGAATCTGGCAGTCCGATGATTCGATAACGTGGAAGCTCGTCGAGAGCCGCCTCCTGGATGGGATGGCGCTCGTGGATGTCGCCGTATTCGACGGCACGTTCATTGCCATCGGGTCGACGACCGGTATCGACCCCGATGCCTACAGCACGTCGCTCCTGCTGTCCCGGGACGGCGTTGCGTGGCTTGAGGCCGAGGCGATTCCAGGGGCCTACGCGGTCGGGGTGGCCGCAGGGCCTCGGGGATTTATCGCTGTCCTGTCAGACGTCGAGCATGAAGACTTGAGCGAGGTACTGCTGTCCCCTGATGGAGCATCTTGGAAGCGCATGTCCGGCGCGGACGTCGCCGCCGGTGCGCAGATCCGCGACATTGCCTGGGACACTATCGGCTGGTTGGCCGTCGGCTCCCTCGGACATCGAGCCGCGGCTTGGCGATCGGACGACGGGACGCACTGGACGGAGGACCCGTTGCCGGGCGCCGAACCGGTCGACGGCGTCAGGGATGTCACGGCGTACCGAGTCGTCCCCGGCCGTTGGGCGACCCTCGTGCTCGGGCTCGATCTTGCACCCTCATGCGCCGAGGACGACGACTGGTGTGGCAAGTACCAAGCGGCCTGGTCGCGGACCGCCGAGTCCGGATGGGCAAGGCTGGCGGAGTCCAATTGGCTCCTCCAGCGCGGCACTGGTGTCGACGCCTACGCAGCGGGCGAGGCCGGCTTTCTCTACCTTTTCGGCGGAGACGTCAGAACCTCGGCGGATGGCTGGGACTGGCTTCCGCTCAACGGATCGGCCGCGCCCGTCGAATCCGGGTCCCTGGACCCGTGGCCCGGAGACCTTGTGGTCCTGGGCGACCGCGTTGTCGGCGTCGGTACCCTCGCCTCGGCCCCCCAGCTAGAAGCTTGGTTCGGGAGCGCACGCGTCATCCGATAGTGCTACGGCTCGACGCCGAGCTTTGGGATAGTCCATGTCGGCGGGCGGGTGTAGGCTTGGGCTGCGCCCGCCTCGCCCGGTCGGTGCAAGGACCGGACGGCGGCCGCCACAGCCCCGCGGGGGGCTTGGAGGGTCTGGCCAGATGCACTCCTCCCTGATCGGCAAGGTCGAGAAGGCGAACCGCTACGCCCGCGAGCTCGATCGAATTTCCATCGATCGCCTCGCCCTCACGTTCCGTGGCGACAACGACACCCACCACGTGAGCCTCGACGCCGGTCAGTGGCACTGCACCTGCCACTATTTCGAATCGTGGGGTAGTTGCGTCCACCTTCTCGCCCTCCAGAAGGTGTTCGGGGTCATGCTCCCCGACGACGCGCAGGTCTCGATCTTCACGCCCGCCCAGGTCCCGGCACCCGCCTGACAGGGCGGAGGCCGGGCGTCGGCCCGGCCTCCCATGCTCGAAGCGATTGCAGCGCCCCGTTCGGCGCGCCCTCAGCAATCCGGCGGCGGGACGATGTTCCCGCCGGCCTTTGACGTCGTGCCCGACGCCCCGCCGGGAGCACACGAGTTCGTCGCCGTGATCCGGAGCACCGACGACGTCGAGTTCTTCAGGCCCTCGCTCGAGGGCGAGTCGTACTGGAGGCGGTAGTCGGCGGTCTGGTTCACCGTGATCGTCAGGCCGTAGCTCCCGGCGGCGGCGTTCGCCGAGAGCGCGCCGACCGTTGTCCAGCTGCCGGCCCCGAGGGCCTTCTTCTGGAGCGTGACGACCCTGGCACTCAGCGGGTCGCCGGAGAGCTCGCGGGCGGCGGACGCTGATGCGATCTTCAGCGTCCCGGTGATCCGCACGAGCCCGCCTGCTCCGATGGAGGACGGCCCGGCAATCGTCAGGGTCGTGGCGAGGTTGAGGCAGCTGGAGACCGGGTCTGCGGACGCCTGGCGCGAGTATTCGAGCTGCAGGCGAGCCACGTCGCAGCGCCCGAAGAGGTGCTGGTTCCAGCCCTCCTTCGGCCGCGATCGCGCCGCGAACTGGACGACCGAGTCGGTGAAGTCGCTCTCGTCGTCGAAGTTCACGTGGTGGCCGAGGAGCTCGATGTGCCCGAACTCGTCGAGGGCGACGTTCTCGACGTCGTAGCAGCCGTTTGCCATCTGGGCGAGGGCCTGGCACCACTTGAGCGTGCCCCAGTCGAACTGCCAGCCGTGGGGCCGGAACCACATCCCCGCGAACGAATTCGGCACGCCGGTGCGGTTCATGCACGCGATGCCGTAGCTGGAGCAGGGCACCACGAGGCCGTAGTAGATCTGGCTGGCGGCATCGGACACGCGCTGGAAGAGCGCGGCCCGCGAACCGCGGCTTTGTGCGACGTCTTCGGCGGCGGCGTCGATCTCCGCGGCGGCCCACGCGGGCGGCACGCCGGCGGCGTCCCACTGATAGCCGACGATCTGGTCCTTGTCCCAGCGCGTCCCGCTGCCGAGCAGCGGGTTCGGGCCGTGGGCGAGCGCCGGTCCCCCGAACGCGCCGGTTGCGAGGGCGGCAGAGGTGACGGCCGCAGCCGTTGCCACGACCAGGCGATGGGTCAGGAAGGTTCGTGCGCTCATGGCAGCACCTCCGCGCCGGCGGGGCTGAAGGGGTGGGGGATGGCGCCATCGGCCACGAGCCCGACCTCGTCGGCGCGGACCTCGAGGCCCTGGATCCCGACGACGCCGCCGGTGACGAGCCGCTCGTTGCGGTTCATGCCACGGAGACCCTTGACGTCGCCGGTCGCGATGTCCATGCGGACGAAGCCGTTGCGCGCCGAATCGGTGACGGCCACGAGGAAGCGCCCGTTCGCGCTCACGGCGGCCGACTCGGCGCGGGCGATCACCGTCGTCTGTTCGCCCGTCGCGAGGTTCCAGCTCTGGACCGCGCAGGGGAATCCGAAGCACGCGGCCCACGTCAGCGCCGCGTCGCGGGTCAGGGCGATGAGCGGGCCCTGATCGCCCTCGAGGCGAGCCACCGGAACCAGCCCGCGGCGCAGGTCGAACACGCGGGTCAGGCAGCCCATGTCGGTGCACGACTGGACCGCGAGCAGGTTGCCGTCGCCGGCAAGGCGGAGATCCGTGACCCAGTTGGGTCCGCGCTGCGGATCCGGCTCGAGCGCCGGGGCCACGAGCGCAGGATTCCCGGCACCGTCGGCGGCGTACCGCCACGTGCCGAGATCGGCCCGGGACTCCCGGTCGACGAGATGGGCGATCACGGAGCCGTCCTTCGGGTCGAGGATCGCGCCGCGTGCCAGCTCCGACGACTCGTGGACCACGAACGAACAGCCCTTCTCGATGGCGACGAGGCGCACCTGGGAGTGCCGCCCGTCGTCCGCGGTGACCGCGACGATGCCGCCGGTCGGCCCGCTGGCCATGGCATCCGGCGCGAGCTCGAGGGCGAGATTCGCCGCGCCCCCGCGCCCGAGCGCCAGGTGCCGGCCCGTGAGTTCGCCGTTGCCGTCCAGCCGGCCCGACAGCGCCCACCATGAGCCCTGGCCCGCGGCGAGGTCCGGCTTGCCGCGCCCGTTCTTCTCGATCGGCGACGCGGCACAGGCCCCCGCGGCCCGCACGGGCCCGCGTCCGCCCGCCTCCGCTCCCGCCTGGAACCGGCTCAGCACCAGCGCGATCGCGAGCAGCGCGATGGGCGGCCCGAGCCAGATTGTCCAGCGACGTCTCGACATCTCGACCTCCGCGGCGGGTTGCCGGCGGGAGGGGGCGATGGCGGCGCCATCATCCGCCCCGGCTCTGCACCCGCAATCAACGGGCTATCACCCGCCGCTTACGCGGGGCTTATCGCGGGGGCGGAGTGCTAGGCTGCGACCGGTCGTCACCCGACGACACGCTGCAGGGCCGCGAAGCCGGTGTGAATCCGGCACAGTCCCGCTACGGTGACCATCGCCCCGATCAGGACGCGCGATGGAAGTCCGGTCGCCGACCCGCAGTGCTGCTCGACCTTCGAGAGAAAGGGTAGGCACCGCGATGCGATCCCCCTAGCAGGTCTCCGTCCCTGTCTCGCGCCGCCCCTGGCGCGCCACTCCCAAGACACCTACGGAGAACCCACGTGGCTGCCCGCACTCGCCCGTTTCCGCGACTCCTGATTCCCGTGCTCGTCCTCGCCTTCGCCGGTTGCACCACGCCCGCGACCCAGACGACGGCGCCGACAACGGCGGCGGTGACCACCGCTCCCACCGCCGCACCGCCATCGCCGACGGCTGCGCCGGCGTTCCCGGTCACGCTGACCGATGACGAGGGCACCGAGGTCATGATCCCGGCCGAGCCCCAGAAGATCGTGTCGCTCACGCCTGCCACGACCGAGACCCTGTTCGCCCTGGGCGTGGGCGATCGCGTCATCGCCAAGGTCGAGGACATCGCGAACGTCCCGCCCGAGGCGGCGAGCATCCCCGTCGTCGCGACATTCGCCGGCGTCGACGTCGAGGAGATCGTTGCCCTCGAGGCCGACCTCGTCGTGTCCGGCGGCGCCGGCCTGTCGCAGGGGCCGGCCGTCGAACAGCTCCGCCGGGCCAACATTCCCGTGGTCGTGAGCTACCCCACGACGATCGACGACGGCGTCGAGAGCATCCTGCTCGTCGGTCGCGCGGTCGGCGCGGAGGCCGAAGGCGATGCGCTGGCCACGTCGATCAAGTCCCGCCTCGATGACCTCGCCGCCATCGCCGCGACCGCGGCCACCAAGCCTCGCGTCTTCTACGAGATCGACGTCACGAATGGCATCTTCACGCCGCCCGCCGAGTCCATCTACGGCGAGATGTTCACGCTCGCCGGCGCGACCCCCATCTCCGGCGACGCGAACTACTCGATCTCGCTGGAGAACCTGGTCGCGGCCGACCCGGAGGTGATCCTCCTCGGGGATGCCGCATACGGCCAGTCCCCGGAAACCGTCAAGGCCCGCAAGGGCTGGGATGGCATGACCGCGGTCAAGGAGGACCGGATCTTCCCGATCGACGACATCGTGGTCACGCGGCCCGGACCCCGGATTGCCGACGGCCTCGATGCCCTGATCCGGGCGATCCACCCAGAGCTCGTGGACCAGCTGCCGCCGGCCCCGTCGGCGGCACCGGCGTCGACCGGTCTCGGCTGGCTTCCCGTGGCAGCCTGACCTCGGCCCCGTGACTGCGGCCGTCGCCTCCCATCCGCGCGCCAGGGCGCGGCCGTCGCTCCGGCGGCGACCGCTCGCCCTGGCCGCGGTCGGGCTGGGCGGCCTCGCGTTCATGCTCGTCGCGGGCGTCGCCGCCGGGTCGGTCTTCGTGCCGCCCGCCGACACGCTCGCGATCCTCGCGCACCGGATGTTCGGCCTCGACCTCGGGATCCCCTGGACCGCCGCCCAGGAGACCATCGTGTGGGAGCTCCGCTTCCCGCGCGTGCTGACGGCGATGACCGTCGGGATGGGCCTCGCGGTCGCGGGCGCGACCTTCCAGGGCGTGCTCCGGAACCCGCTCGCGGATCCATACGTGCTCGGGACGGCGTCCGGTGCCGCGCTCGGGGCCGCGATTGCGGTGGTCGTGCCGGTTCGGGCGGTCGTGCTCGAGTTCGGCTTGCTCCACGGGCTCGCCTTTGCCGGCGCGCTCGGGGCGGTCTGGCTGGTGTACCGGCTCTCCCGCGTGGGCGGGCATGGGCAGATGACGAGCCTGCTGCTCACCGGCTACGCGGTCGCATCCCTCCTCGCCGCCGGCCTGTCGATGGCGATGTTCGTCTCCGGCGTCCACCTGCGGCAGATCTTCTCGTACCTGCTCGGCGGGTTCGAGTCAGCCTCGTGGCTGCGATTCGCCACGGCCCTGCCGCTGATCGCCGGCGCGTCGGCGTTGATCGCGATTCGCGCTCGCGCGCTGAATGGCTTCCTGCTCGGTGAGGAGGCCGCGTCGCACCTCGGCATCGACGTGCGCCGCGAACGCGCGATCCTCCTCGGTCTTGCCTCCCTCGCCACCGCCGCGGCCGTCGCCATCTCCGGCCTCATCGGCTTCATCGGGCTCGTCGCGCCGCACGTCGTGCGCCTGGCCGTCGGCCCGAATGCCCGCCTCGTCGTCCCGCTCGCCGCCCTGTTCGGCGCGATCCTGATGGTCGCCGCGGACCTCGCGGCGCGGATGGTCGGCGAGATCCCGGTCGGCGTCGTGACCGCGGTGATCGGCGCGCCGTTCTTCCTCGCCCTGCTCCGCCGGACCCGCGCCGGCTACGAGCTGTGAGCCCTCGATGACCGCCGCGGTCCGCGTCGAGCGCCTGACCGTCGCCTACCGCGGTCGACCCGCGATCAGCGACGTCGACCTCACGATCGAGCCGGGCGACCGGCTCGCCCTCGTCGGCCCGAACGGCGCCGGGAAATCGACCCTGCTCCGCGCGATCGCCGGGCTCGTCGAGCCGGCCGCGGGGTCCATCGAGCTGGGCGGCGCCCCCATCTCGACCCTCGACCGTCTCGCCGTCGCCCGTCGCCTCGCGGTTGTCCCGCAGCTCCCGAGCCTGCCGTTCGCGACGCGCGTCGAGGATGTCGTCGCCCTCGGGCGCCTGCCCCACGAGCACCCGATCCGCGGCCTCCGCCCGGCGGACCGCGCAGCCGTCGCCGCGGCGATCGATCGTGTCGGGGTCGGGCACCTGCTCGGTCGCGACGCCCGCGAGCTCTCGCTGGGGGAGCGGCAGCTGGTTCTCCTCGCCATGGCCGTGGCCCAGGACGCACCGGTGCTCGTCCTCGACGAGCCGACCGTCCACCTCGATCTCCGCCACCAGGTCGAGGTCATGGAGCTCCTCGCCGATCTCAACCAGCGCGACGGCACGACGGTCGTCGCCGTGCTCCACGACCTCGGGCTTGCCGCGCACTTCTTCCCGCGCGTGGTCGTGATCGAGCGGGGGCGGATCGTCGCGGATGGCCCACCCGGCGAGTCACTGACGCCCGAGCGGATTCGCGAGGTCTTCGGGGTCGACCCCGCGCTGGTGCGCCTCCCCGCCTGATCGGCCCGCGGCAGCCGGCGGCGTCAGTCGGTCCGCTCTCGGATCAGGCGCGCCCGAGTGCCGCCTCGGTCAGCTGGGCAACCATGTCGGTGTGCCGGGACATGTCGAGTCCCGTGCGCGGCATCGTCGCGGTCGGCCCGAAGCCGACGATCCGGTTCGTCGCGGCGAGCAGCTTGATCGCGATGGTCGCCGTCCAGAGCGACAGGCCCTTGGGCTCGGGCATCGCGACCGAGACGCCCTCGGACTCGTCGATCGCGTCGAGGTCGAAGGCGATGTACATGCCGTCCGTGCGGTCGCCGACGACCCGGCCCCACGTCTCGAGCGCGGCGAGCCCGGCCGGCCCCGCGAGCATCCCCGACCCGAACTGGGCAATCGGCGACGCGGCCAGCATCCGGGACTCCTGCTCGTCGAGGACCTGCGCGCCGAGCAGCGCCGCGTCCTCCTCCTTGACCGTCGGGCCGGACACGGACGCCACGAGCTGCGAGTCGCCGCGGCCGCAGAGCATCGCGAACGGCATGCCCCAGACGTTGCCGGACGGGGTCGTCGTCGGGATGTTGAAGTCGCCGTGGGCGTCGAACCAGGCGATCGCGAGCCGCGAGTCGGGGAAGCGGCGCTTCAGGCCGGCCATCGCCGCGGCATGGGACGTGCAGTCCCCGCCGACCATCAGCAGCCGTGGGGGCGTCGTCGCGGCGTCCTTGCCACCCAGCGCCCGGTGGACGTGGACGATCAGCCGCGGCATGTACTCGAGAATTCGCTGGCGGTTCTTCATGAACGGGTCGTCGTCCGCCGCCCAGCCGGCGTCGATCGGGGCGTCGCCGTTGTCCATGATCGGCATGCCGGCCAGGCCCTTGCGCGCCTGGAGGCGCTCCAGGAAGCCCATCTGGCGCAGCGCCTGCGGGCCACCATCCATGCCCGGGAAGTGGCCGCCGAGCGCGGTCGGCGAGCCGACCATCGCGATGGTCTCGGCAAGTTCGGGGATTGGCATCTCGGGCAGGGTAGCCGCGTAGCCCGCCACGGTGCCCCGGACGATCAGGTCAGCGCGGCGCATCATCCGTTCGTGCGGATCGCCGATTTCGCCCTCGAGCGGTACTTCGCGAAATGGGAGTTCGCGGTCGAGCACGTCGCGTGCGCCAGCGACGTCGAGGGCTGGTCGATGGCCGAGCTGCTCGCGCTCGCCGACGACGAGACCCGCTCGATGTGGGACGGGCTGCGGCTCGGCTACACGGAGTCGACCGGCCATCCGCAGCTCCGGGCCGAGATCGCGAAGCTGTACGACGGCCTCTCGGCGGACGACGTGATGGTCTTCGCCGGCGCCGAGGAGGCGATCTTCTGCCTCATGAGCACGTCGGTCGACGCGGGCGACCATGTGGTCGTGACCTGGCCGGGCTACCAGTCGCTGTACGAGGTGGCGCGGGCCTCGGGCGCGAAGGTCGGGCTGCACCTGCTGCGCGAGGACGACGGCTGGTGGCTCGATGTCGACCGGCTCATCCGCTCGCTCCACGACGAGACGCGGATGGTCGTCGTCAACGCGCCGCACCAGCCGACCGGGATGCTGCCCGACCGAGGAGGAGTGGCGGCGTCTCGCCTCCGAGTGCCAGCTCCCGCGGGATCCGCCTGGTCGCCGACGAGGTCTACCGCTTCCTCGAGCACGACGGCGCGGCGACGCTGCCCGCGGGCGCCGACCTCGACGACCGCGCCGTCTCGATCGGCGTGCATGTCGAAGACGTTCGCGATGGCCGGGCTGCGGATCGGCTGGCTGGCGACGAAGCGACCACGCGGTGCTCGAGCGCTGTGCGCGACTCAAGGACTACACGACGATCTGCTCGTCAGCGCCCTCGGAGGTGCTCGCGCTCATCGGCCTGCGCGCCCGCGACCGGGTGGTCGCGCGAAGCCGCGAGATCGTCGGGTCCAACCTGGCGTTCGCTGGACGACTTCTTCGCACGCCGCGCCGATGCGTTCACCTGGGTTCGCCCCCGCGGCGGCTCGACCGGCTTCCCGCGCCTCGTCGCCGACGGCCCGGCGGGTCGGTCCGCGGATGCCTTCGCCGCCCGCCTCGTCGAGTCGACCGGCGTCCTGCTGCTCCCGTCATCGACCTTCGGCTTCGACGACACGCACTTCCGGATCGGCCTGGGCCGCACGGACCTCCCCGTGGCCCTCGAGAAGCTCGAGGCCTTCCTCGGGTCCTAGCGCGCGTCGCGGCCGCCATGTCTGGGAGACACGAATCTCGCGGGAGCGGGTCGAATACGACCGCGGGAGGCGGCTCGCCGAGCGAATCGTTGTTTGTGGGACACGAATTCCGTTCGGAGACCCGCAATTCGGCCTGCTCCGGTCCGGGTTCGTGTGCTGCAGGCACGAAAACGACGCCGCGGGGCCAGGATTCTGGCTTGCTGAGGGAGTTCCGGTCGAACTCGTGTCTGACAGACACAAGCCGATGGATGCGTCCCTAGCCCGGCTCTGCGGCGGGTCGGGCGGCGGAAGCGGAAGTACAACCAGGTCCCGATCGAGAGGGCGCCGAACGCCGCGAAGACGCCGAGCGCGGCCAGGAACGCCTGCGGGGTCAGCTCCGACACGTAGCCCGAGGTCGGGCCGATCAGGAGGTGGAAGAACGCGAACAGGCTGACCGCCCACAGGACCGCCCACGCGAGGCGGTTCCACTTGTAGAGGACGTAGCCCGGCAGGAAGCGCATCGGCATGAGCGCGAAGGCTGCGGCCTCGAGGCCCGCGACGAGCGTGGCCGCGAACGCGGTCGAGAGGAGCGTGACGCCGAACCCGTCCTGCGGCAGCCCGAGCCCGCGCAGCCACGTGAGCGCGATCCACGCGAGAACCGCGGCGACGAGCGTCCAGATCGAGCCCCAGAAGGTCTCGCGACCCTCGTCTCGATCGGACGCATCGGAGATGAAGATCGCCCCGAGCACGATCCCGTAGAGGTAGCCGGGCTGGAGGTGCGCGAGCCGCGTCGTCAGCACGAAGACCACCGCGATCACGAGCGCCCACGGCAGCGGCCGCAGCTGGCCCAGCTCGCCGGTGCGCCGCCGCCGGGCGAGGATCGGTGGCAGCTTGAAGCTCGCCAGCACCACGATCAGCCCGATGAGGAAGCCGAGGAACACCGCGATCGAGCGAACGTTCAGCCCGAAACCCTCGTCGACGAACGAGCTGATCAGCGCCGTCAGCGCGATGAACACCAGGACGCCGGGCCGCCCGGGCGGGTTGATCCGGATGCGCCCGAACGCCTGCCGCACCCGGCCGAGGGGGCCCTGCTTGAACCACGCCGCGATCACGTCGTCGTTGTTCTCGACCGTGTTGTTGAACAGCTCGCCGATGAAGCCGATGAGGAGCAGCAGCAGGAGCGCCAGCAACAGGCTCCCGCCGATGGCGCCGCCGTCCGAGTTCACGTCCTCGATGGCGAGGACGGACGCATCCCAGGCCGGCAGCGAGGGCTCGGGGGTCGGTCCGGCTGCCGGCTCGGTCGCGCCCGGCGTCGGCTCGGGCGGCTCGGCCGTCGCCTCCCCGCCGGTTACGGCGTTGAGCCCGGCGTTGCCGGCGGCAGGGTTGGCGCGAGCGTCGGCGCCGCCGAGGGCGTCGGGCTCGTGCCGGCCGTGGTTGACGGGGATTGCTCGGGGGCGGGCGTGACCTCGGCGACCGGCGTCGGGGCCGCGGCCTGGGTGGGCTCGGGCGTCGGCTTCGGTGTTGGCTTGGGCGTCGGTTTCGGGGTGGGGGGCGGCGTCGGCGTGGCGGTCGGCGTCGGGGTTGGTGTCGGTGTCGGCGGCGGGGCGACGAACCTCGATTGGACGACGTAGAACGGCGCCGTCGTCCCCGGCGCCGTGAGCTGGCCGGTGAACGTGCACGTGCCGATCGACTCCGGACCGAACGAACCGGGTTTCCTCAGCGACCCGACCTTGTTCACGAAGGTGTCGACCGCGCCCTTCGGGCCGCCGCAGGCGGCCTTGTGCATCGCGATCATCCAGGCGCGGCTCGTCGCGTCGAGCGGCAGCTGGCCCGTCGTCGCGCGCGTGAGGAGCACGTCCTCCTGGCCGGAGGCCGGCGTGATGCGGGCGAACCACGCTGGATGGAACCGGTTGGCGGGAGCGGTGCAGGTCACGTCCGACGCCGACGGGTTGCACTGCATGTTGTAGGGCGCCGACGACGCGAGGCTGACGAGCTGGTTGACGGTCGCGGCGCGCACGAGCGCCGGCACCAGCAGGGCCGTCAGGACCAGGGCGGCGATCGCGAGGAGGCGGAGGCGTTGGGCGCGCATCGGAGGCGAAGTATGCCGTCGATGCGGGACGGGATCGATAGCCCGCCTGGGCTTGCGGGGAGGTCCTTATCGCTCGCGAGCGCTGAAGCCCTGATCGCGCACATCGATGAGCTCGAGGCGGTTGCCGAACGGATCGAAGGCGTAGAACCGACGGATGCCGATGTCCGCGTCGTCGTCCTTGACCTCGACGCCTGCGTCGACGAGCAGCGCCCGCAGCGCCGGAAGGTCATCGATCAGCAGGGCGACGTGCGCCTTCCTCGCGGGGACGAATGGCTCCTCGACGCCGAGGTGGATGGACACGCCGGCCGCGACACCGGGGAGGATGCCGTGGCCGAGGAACCAGCAGCCTCCGTGCGTGTCGAGGGGTGCCGGCTTCGGGATCTCCGAGAGCCCGAGAATCCCGCCGTAGAACTCCCTGGCCGCGTCCTCGCCGCCGCGCGGCATCGACAGGAGAACGTGGTCGAGGCCGATGATCGCCGGGCCGTCCCCCGGGTCCCGCGCCATGCCCGAGCGGGAGCGCTCAGGCACGCTTCCGCGGCAGGTCGAGGAACGGCATCGGGACCACCGTGGCGTCGACGCGGCCGCGGTGGCCCTCGACCGTCCACTCGACGGCCAGGCGCGTGCCGACCGCCTCGTAGGCCGGGGGCACGGAGGCGAGGCCGATCGCCTGCTTGAGGATCGGGCTCCAGCCGTGGCTCGTGACCTTCCCGATCTGGCGGTCGCCACGGGCAGCAAAGACCGGCACCGCCGAGCGGTCGATCGACGGGGAGATCGCGGGTGGTAGTCCCTGCCGCGAGAAGGCCGACTCGATGCCGTGCCAGTCGAGCTGGACACCGACGAGCCGTCGCGGGGGCCCGCCGCGTGCCTGCTCTCGCTGGAGTGCAAGCCGCCCGACGAAGTCGCCCGCCTCGAGGTCGACCAGCCGGCCCAGCCCGAGCTCGTAGGGCGAGTAGTTCTGCTCCGGGTTCAGCGCGTGCCGCGCCGACGTGTAATCGACCTCGAGGAGCACCAGGCCCGCCTCGAGCCGCACCACATCCAGCGCCAGCATCCCCGCCGGCCGGATGCCGTACGCGCGACCCGCCGCCGTCAGGGCATCCCAGGCAGCGGCCGCGCGCTCCGCCGGGATCCAGACCTCGTAGCCGAGGTCGCCCGTGTAGCCGGTCCGCGAGACCTCGATCGGGATGTCGGTCGGGCGGGCGGCACCCTTTCGGCGCGCACCCCGGAGCAGGGATGGCCGTCGACGGAAGTAGCGCAGCTCCCCGAACGGCTCCTCGGTCGCGTCCTCGAGGACCGCGCGGGCCAGCGGCCCCTGGAGCGCGACGGCGGCGAGGGACTCGGTGACGTCCTCGATCTGGACGTCGAGCCCGCGGGCGTTGAGCGTCAGCCAGCGGAGCTGCGGATCGGCCGCGGTCCAGAAGAACTCGTCCTCGGCGAGACGGTGGACGGTGCCGTCGTCGATGACCTTGCCGTGCTCGTCGCACCACGGCGTGTAGAAGACCTTGCCGACGTCGAGCTTGTTCGCGTCGCGGGTGATCACCCGGTCGACGAGGGCGAACGCGTCGCGCCCGCTGACGCGGTACTTGTAGAGCGGCGAGACGTCGATGAGCGCGGCGGCCTCGCGGATCGCGTTGTACTCGATGTCGTGGGCGTCGGCGTACGCGGACGAGGCCCAGTAGCCCGACCACTCGCGCCACTGCTGCTTCCGATTCAGGACCGCGGTTCGGGGGTGGAACGGGCTGCCGATGCTCACGGCGCGAGCCTACCCGAGTCCGCTAGAGTCGCGGGCATCCCCGCGAGATCCCAAACCGGAGGCTTGCGTGCCCCAGCGCTACGACGCGATCGTGATCGGCGGCGGCCACAACGGCCTGGTCAGCGCCGCCTATCTCGCGCGCGCGGGGCTGAAGACGGTCGTCCTGGAGAAGCGGCACGTGCTCGGGGGCGCGGCCGTGACCGAGGAGGTCTTCCCGGGCTTCCGCTTCTCGGTCTTCTCGTACGTCGTGTCGCTGCTCCGGCCGGAGATCATCCGGGAGCTCGACCTGCCGCGCCACGGCCTCGACATCCTGCCGCTCGACGGCACCTTCACCCCGGTCTACGAGGGCACCGGCCGGACCCCGCCGACGGATGGCAACGGCAACCCGATCGGCACGGGCGACTACCTCTGGCGCGTCAACGACCACGGCCGCACGGTCCGCGAGCTCCGCCGCTGGTCGAAGCTCGACGTCGAGGCGTACGAGGAGTACGGGCCGCTGATGGTCGACATGGCCCGGTTCATCAAGCCGATCCTCGGGATCGTGCCGCCGGACCCGGCCTCGATCGACCCACGGCCGCTCCTGCCGCTCGCCGGCCTCCTGCGGAGCTTCCAGAAGCTGACCGAGCGCCAGCAGGCCGTCTTCGTGCAGCTCATGACGATGTCCGCCTACGACTTCCTGAGCCAGTGGTTCGAGACCGACCCGCTGAAGGCCACGATGTCGGCCTCGGGGATCATCGGGACGTACCAGGGGGTCAAGTCGCCGGGCACGGCCTACGTCCTGTTGCACCACTACATGGGCGAGATCGACGGGGCGTTCCGCGCCTGGGGCATCCCCAAGGGCGGGACCGGCGGGATCAGCAACGCCATCGCCAGTGCAGCGCGAGCGAATGGCGCGGAGATCCGCACGGAAGCCCCGGTCGCCAGAATCCGGGTCGGGGGAGGGCGTGCAAACGGCGTGATCCTCGAATCCGGCGAGGAGCTCGAGGCCTCAGCGGTGCTGTCCTCACTCGATGTCCGCCGGACCTTCATCGACCTGCTCGAGCCCGGCACGATCGACGACGAGTTCGAGGCCGAGGTCCGGCGCTTCAAGTTCCGCGGCTCTTCTGGCAAGGTCAACATGGCCCTCGACGCGCTCCCCAGCTTCACGGCGCTCCCCGGCGAAGGCGAGCACCTCCGCGGCGCGATCTCCATCTCTCCCCGGGTCGAGGACATGGAGCGTGCCTACGACGATGCGAAGTACGGCCACTTCAGCGCCAGGCCGTACATCGACATCGTCATCCCGACCCTCGTCGACCCGTCGATGGCGCCGCCGGGCAAGCACGTCATGAGCTGCTTCGTGCAGTACGCGCCGTACAACCTCGATCCCTCGCTCGGTGGCTGGGACAACCAGCGCGAGGCCTTCGGGGACGCGGTCGTGAAGCGGATCGCCGAGTTCGCGCCGGACCTGCCCTCGAAGATCCTCCATCGCCAGGTCATGACACCGCTCGACATCGAACGGACGACGGGCCTCACCGAGGGCAACATCTTCCAGGGCGAGCTCTCCCTCGAGCAGCTGTTCTTCAGCCGCCCGGTGCCCGGCTGGGCCCGCTTCAAGACACCGATCCGCGACCTCTGGCTGTCCGGCTCGTCGACCCACCCGGGCGGCGGGATCATGGGCGCGAACGGCCGGATCGCGGCGATGGAGGTCCTGCGGTCCAAGGGGAAGCGGACGTGAGCGGGCCGCGGCCGGAGACGTACTGGGACGCCGTGATCATCGGCGCGGGGCACAACGCGCTGGTCACCGCGACCTACCTCGCACAAGCCGGCATGCGCACGCTGGTCCTCGAGCGGCGCGAGCGGGTCGGCGGCGCGGCGGACACGACCCAGCTCGCGCGCGGCATCCGCGTCCCTGCGCTGGCACACACGGTCGGGCGTCTTCGACCGTCGGTCCAGAAGGACCTTTCGCTCGCGAAGCACGGTCTCTCGCTCGTCTCGCCCGACGTGCGGGTCTTCGCGCCTTCGCCGGGTGGCAGCGCCGTGACCCTCTGGGCGGACGCGAAGAAGACGGCGGCCGGCCTCGGCGACGACGGCCCGGGCTACCTGCAGTTCGACAAGCGCGCCCGCCAGCTCGGCAAGTTCCTCGACGACCTCGGTCGAGCCACGCCACCCGACATCAAGGCACCGGGCCTTGGCGACGCCGTCGCCGGGCTCAAGCTCGGTCGGTCGTTCAAGGGCCTCGGTCGCGACGGTTCGCGGACCGTGCTACGGGTCCTGCCAATGGCGATCGCGGACCTGGTCGCCGAGTCCGTCGAATCCGATGTGTTGCGCGCCGCGCTCGCGTGGCGCGGCGTTCGGTTCGGCGCGGTCGGGCCGTGGTCCGCCGGCACGGCGGCGATGCTGCTCGCGGACGGGGCCGGCAACGACGGCGGCGCGGCTGGCGAGACGGTGTTCGCAAAGGGCGGACCCGGCGCCCTCTCGGACGCGCTGGCTTCGGCGGCTCGCGCGGCGGGAGCGGAGATTCGCACCTCCGTGCCGGTCATCCACATCACCTCGCGCGACGGGCGCGCGACCGGGGTCGTGCTCGAGGGCGGTGAAGAGATCACCGCGCGGGCGGTCGTCTCTGGCGCCGACCCGAAGCGCACGCTGCTGGACCTCATCGACCCCGTCGAGCTCGGGCCGTCCCTGGGCTGGCGCGCCGGGAACATCCGGACGCCCGGCGTCGTGGCCAAGGTCAACCTCGCCCTCAAGAAGCTCCCGACGTTTCCAGCGGCGGGTGGGGATGAAGGGCTGCTGCGCGGGCGGATCGTCGTCGCGCCCGGCATCGATGCCATGGAGCGCGCCTTCGATGCGACGAAGTACGGCCGTTTCAGCGATACACCGATTCTCGAGGCGACGATCCCGTCGCTCGCCGACCCTTCGCTCGTCGAGGGGGCGAAGCCCGGCACCCACGTCATCAGCGTCGTCGCGCAGTACGCGCCGTACGACCTCGCGGGCGAGCCAGCCGGTGGCTGGGATGCCCACCGCGAGGCCTTCGGCGACGCGGTCGTGGCGGTCCTCGAATCCGTGGCCCCGGGGATCCGGAAGCTCGTGAGCCATCGGCAGGTGCTCGCTCCCGTGGACCTGGAGCAGCAGTACGGGCTCTCGGGCGGGCACCCCTTCCACGCGGAGCAGGGGCTCGACCAGTTCTTCGTCTGGCGACCGCTGCTCGGCCACGCCCGCTACCGAATCGCGCTGGAGCGGCTGTACCTCTGCGGCTCCGGCGCCCACCCCGGCGGTGGGATTACCGGCGGTCCCGGCCAGAACGCCGCCCGCGAGATCCTGAAGGACCTCTCGCGCCGCTAGTGCGCCGCCAGGGCGCCGCCAGGGGCGCCTAGCTCTCGGAGGTCTTGGTGGCGCTCTGCTCCGCCGGCGTCATCGGATGGGCGTGCGGCGCCTCGACGTCCTTGTCGATCGCCGGATCCGGCTCCCTGGGACGCCGCACGGCCCGGCCTTCACGCGTGGTCACCCGCGCCGCGGCGCGCTCCGCCACAGGACCGTTGCCGCGCCGCCGGTTGAGCTGGTACAGGAACAGGGCCGAGATCACCGCGGCGATCGGGATGCCGAAGATCGCGCCCGGGATGCCCGCGACCTTCAGCCCGACGAGCACGGACCCCAGGACCACGATCGGGTGGATCCGCAGCGAGGTCGACATGATCCGTGGCTGGAGCCAGTTCATGACCAGGAGCCAGCCGATCGCCACCGCGATCGAGACGGGGACCGTCGAATCCGGCTTGGTGAGGATGGCCACGAGCACCGGCGGGATCCACGCGACGAACGGCCCGAAGAACGGGATGGCCATGAGGACGCCGGCCGTCGCCGTCGTGACGGCGATGAAGTCCAGCCCGAAGATCAGGCTGGCGGCGAAGCAGATCGCCCCGAAGACGAGGCCCGTGACCACCTGCCCTCGGATGAACCCACCGAACGACCGGCTGACCGCCTCCTCGAGGATCTCGGCCTCGGTCCGATAGGCGGGCGGGATCAACCCGAACAGGAAGGCCTGCATCCGGTCGCGGTCCGCGACCATGTACAGCGAGAGGACCACGACCAGCAGCAGGTTGCCGATCGCCCCGAGGCTCGCCACCGCGAGCTGCTGCAGCGGCGCGATGAGCTGGGTCGCGTACTGGTTGATGTTGTCGAGGAAGACCGTGACCTGCGCGAGGAGGTCGACATTGCCGATCCCCAGCGTGTTCAGGCGCTCCTGCCACGGCCGGATGATCTCGGGCAGGTTGGCGCGCAGCGACGGCAGGTTGACGATGAAGTCCTGCAGCGAGCTGAAGAGCGCCGCCGCGACGACGATGGTGATGACCACGAGGCCGCCGAAGATCAGCAGGTAGACGGTGAAGATCGCCCCGGTCCGGGTCATCAGCGGGATGGCGGTGGCCCGGTTCACGAGCGGCCCGAGCATGAACGCGAGGAGCCAGGCGAGGAAGAAGACCATGATCAGCTCGCCGAAGTAGCCGAAGACCACCGCGACGAACCCCAGGACGATGAACGCGAGCGCGACGGCACCGAGGACGAGGATCGCGTCGAACCAGCGGCGTTCTCTCGGCGTCAGCTCGAAGCCGGCCACGGACTAGCGCAGCCCCATCTTTTCGCGGACCTCGGCCATCGTCTCGGTTGCCATCGGGGCGAGGCGGGCGGCGCCGGCGGCGAGAATCTCGTCGACCTTGCCGGGCGCCGACTGGAGCTCGAGGTAGCGCTCGCGGGCCTGGCCGTACTGCTCGATGATCCGGTCGGCGAGCAGGCGCTTCGTGTCGACGCAGCCGGTTCGGGCCGTCCGCTCGCCATCCCAGATCGACTCGAAGTCCTCGCCGAAGAAGCGGTGCAGCTGGCAGACGTTGCAGACCTCGGGCCGGCCGGGCTGGGTCCGGAGGATCCGCTCGGTGTCGGTGACCATGCTCATGACCTGCTTCCGGATCGTGTCCGGGTCGGCCAGGATGTCGATCGTGTTCCCGACCGATTTCGACATCTTCCGCGCGCCGTCGGTCCCGATGACGGTCGGCGCCTCGGTGAAGACCGCCTGCATCTCCGGGAACGTCTCGCCGTAGCGGTTGTTGAAGGCCCGGACGATCTCCCGCGACAGCTCGAGGTGGGCCGCCTGGTCCTTCCCGACCGGCACGAGCGACGCCTTGTACATCGCGATGTCGCCCGCCTGCAGCACCGGGTAGGTCAACAGGCCGTGGTTGATGTCGTCGGGCTGGGTCTCGCGCTTCTCCTTGTAGGTCGGCGTTCGCTCGAGCCAGCTGACGGGCGTCACGGTCGCGAGGAGCCACGCGAGCTCCGTGTGCTCGGGCCGATGGCTCTGGACGAAGAGCGTGCAGCGCTCGGGGTCGAGGCCCAGGGCGAGGAGGCTCGCGGCCATGTCGCGGGTGCGCGCCCGGAGGACGTCCGGATCGTGCGTCGAGGTCAGGGCGTGGTAGTCGACGATGCAGTAGACCGCCTCGTACTTCTCCTGCAGCGCGACGTAGTTCCGGATCGCGCCGAGGTCGTTCCCGAGGTGCGCGACGCCCGACGGCTGGATGCCGCTGAAGATCCGCGGCGCGGTCGGCTGCTTGCCCGTCGTGGGCACGGGCGCCGTCTCGGTCGTCACGGGGGGAGTGTATTCGGCGACTACCATGCGCCGATGGCCGGGCAGGGTGGCGCCGATCGACCGATGCGAGTCGCCGTGCTCGGCGCGGGCACCGTCGGGCGTGAGGTGGTCCGCGCGATCCTCGACGGCTGGGGCGCCGGCGCGCTGACGCTCGAGCGGCGTGGCTGTGCGCGACATCGCGAAGGCGGAGGCGGGCGGGATCCCGTGCGTACCTCCTCACCGACGCCCCGGCGCACGTGGTTGCGAGCGGCTCCGACGTCGTGGTCGAGCTCATGGGCGGCGAGGAGCCCGCTCGGACCCTGATCGCGGCGGCGCTCGGGGCGGGAATGCCGGTCGTGACCGCGAACAAGTACGTCATGGCCCGGCACGGTGCCGCGCTCGAGGCGATCTCCCGGCGGACGCGAGGCACCCCTCCGTTTCGAGGCTGCGGTCATGGGCGGCACGCCGATTCTCCGGCTGCTCGCCGAGGACCTTGCCGGCACCCGGGTGCGGGCCGTTCGTGGGATCGTCAACGGCACGACGAACCACATCCTCACCGAGATGGCGGGCGGGGGGCTCGAGCTACGAGGCCGCACTCGCGGGAGCCCAGGCTGCCGGCTACGCCGAGGCCGATCCAACGGGCGACGTCGAGGGCGGCGACGCGGCCGACAAGCTCGTGATCCTGTCGCGACTCGCGTTCGGTGGATGGCCGACGCGCGCCTCCGTGACGGTGGCTCGCGAAGGCGGGCGGCCGGGCATCACCGGCGTCACCGCGGAGACCTCGAAGCTGCCGCGAAGCGCGGGCAGGCAATCCGGCTCCTGGCATCGGCGTCGAGGGCTGCAGATGCCGGATTCGGCGACATGACCGCGCATCGAGCTCTCCGTGTCGCCGACCGAGGTCCCGCGGGACACGCCGCTCGGCGGGACGGACGGCGTGCGCAACCGCATCGAGATCGAGACGGACCGGCTCGGGTGGATCGGCATCGAGGGGCCCGGCGCAGGAGGCGCAGCGACCGCGGCCGCGGTCCTCGCAGACCTCGCCGCGATCGCCGCGGGCGGCGGCAGCACCTGGGGCGCCCTCCCTCCCGCGATGCCCGCCGGGGCCGCGGCGCGATGACCGCGGAGGCGAGACCGAGGCTCGCTCGAGCGGTATCGGCAGTTCCTGCCGATCACCGACGCGACGCCCAGCGCTGACGCTCGGCGAGGGCTTCACGCCGCTCGTGGCGGCGCCGCGCCTGGGCGCGAGGATCGGCGTTCCGAACCTGCACCTCAAGCTCGAGGGGCTGAACCCGACCGGGATCGTTCAAGGACCGCGGCATGGTCGTCGCGGTGTCGAAGGCGATCGAGGCAGGCGCGACCTCGATCATCTGCGCGTCGACCGGGAACACCAGTCGCGAGCGCGGCGGCCTACGGGGCGGCGGCCGGCATCGAGGTCGCGGTCGTGCTGCCGAAGGGCGCGATCGCGGTCGGGAAGCTGCTCCAGGCGCTGATCGCCGGCGCGAAGGTCGTCGCCGATCGATGGCAACTTCGATGACGCGCCTGCGGATCGTGCGATCGATGACGGCCGAGGCCGGCTCGCGCGCGACGCTCGTCAACTCGGTCAACCCGCACCGGATCGCCGGCCAGAAGACGGCGGCCTTCGAGATCTGCGATGACCTCGGGCGGGCGCCGGACGTCCTCGCGATCCCGGTCGGGAACGCCGGCAACATCACGGCCTACTGGGCCGGCTTCACCGACTACGCGATGGGCGGGATCGTCGAGACGCGGCCCCGGATGCACGGCTTCCAGGCGGCCGGCGCGGCGCCGATCGTGCGAGGCGAGCCGGTCGAGAAGCCCGAGACGATCGCGACGGCGATCAGGATCGGCAATCCGGCGACGTGGAAGGGCGCGGTCGCGGCCCGTGACGAATCGCGCGGGAGCATCGACGCGGTCACCGACGACGAGATCCTCGCCGCCTACCGCTCCATCGCCGAGCTCGAGGGCGTGTTCTGCGAGCCCTCCTCGGCGGCCTCGGTGGCGGGCGTCGCGAAGGCCGCCGCGGGAGGGGCGATTCTCGCCTCCGAGCTCGTCGTCGCGGTCCTGACCGGCAACGGGCTGAAGGATCCCGACACGGCCGAGAAGGCCGTCGCGGGGCGGATCGTCGAGTCGGACGCGACCGAGGACGGCGTCATGCGGGCGCTCGGGTGGTGAGCGCGGCCACGCGGCGAGCTCATCGGGCGGACGGTCGACGTCGAGGCGCCGGCGACGATCGCCAACCTCGGCGCGGGCTACGACTGCCTCGGGCTGGCGGTCGACCTGCCGCTGCGCGTCAGCGTCGAGGCGACGGACGCCCGCGGCTGACCCGTCAGTCGATCGACCTGACCGTCGAGGGCGATTGCGTCGGCGAGCTGCCCGAGGATCGGTCGAACCGCTTCGTCGTGGCGCTCGAGGCCGGGCTCGCGGAGCTGGGCTTCGGGACGTTCGAGGGCGTCGGGTGGCGGGTCGAGGATGTCGAACCCGATCCCGCTCGCGCGCGGGCTCGGCTCGAGCGCGGCGGCCACGGTCGCGGGACTCGTCGCTGCCTGGGGCGCTCGCCGATCGACCGGTCGACACGGCGGCCGTCCTCCGGCTCGCGACGAAGATCGAGGGCCATCCGGACAACGTCGCGCCGGCGCTGCTCGGCGGGCTGGTCGCGAGCATCGCGCTCGAGGATCGCGGTCGAGGCCGTCCGGCTCGATCCGCCGCAAGGGCGTGCTGGTCGTCGCGTGGATCCCGGAGCGGAAGCTGGCGACGTCGGAGATGCGCCGCGTGCTGCCGGACGCCGTGCCGCGCGCCGACGCCATCGCAAATCTCGCTCGCGTGGCCGTCGGAGTGGCGGGTCTCGCCTCCGGCCGCACCGACGTCCTGCGCCTCCTGACCGAGGATCGCCTCCACGAGCCGTACCGCGCGTCCGTGTACCCCGAGCTGCCCCGCCTGGTCGCGGCCGCGCGCGAAGCGGGCGCTCTCGGCGCCTTCCTCGCCGGCGCCGGCTCGACCGTGGCTGCCCTCGTCGACGGCGACGACGAATCGGCCGCCGACCGCGTGGGCGCCGCGTTCCGAACGACGGCGGCATCGCTCGTCGCAGCCCGGCCGGCTTCAGGCAATCAAGCTCCAACCCAACGGCGCGCACCTCGTGTCATCACGCTGACTGATCTAAGCGTGTGGTAATGTCACGCGGTGGTCACGAGCAGCCGCCGTGTACGCCCGAATCTCGCTCCGACCCGGAGGGTGATCGCCTCGGCGTGACCCGCCAGCGCGAGGACTGCGAGGCCCTTGCCGCGCGGAAGGGCTGGCCGGTCGCCGAGGTCTACATCGACGACGACCGATCGGCCTACTCGGGCAAGCCCCGACCCGAGTACCGCCGGATGCTCGACGACATCGCGCGCCGGCTCGATCGACGCGCCTGGTCTACAACCTCGACCGGCTGCACCGCCAGCCGCGCGAGCTCGAGGCCTTCTTCGACGTCGTCCGACGCCGCCGGACTGACCGACCTGGCACGGTCGAGGGCGACATCAACCTCGGCAGCCACGACGGCCGGTTCCATGCCCGTATCCTCGGCGCCGTGGCCCGCAAGTCCTCCGACGACGCCAGCCGCCGGATCAAGCGCAAGAACGAGGAACGCGCCGCCGCAAGGTCTGCCGACCGGCGGCGGCACCCGGCCGTTCGGCTATCGACCCGACGAGTGACGGTCGATCCCGCCGAGGCCGTGCTCGTCCGCGAGGCGGCGGGCCGCGTCCTGGCCGGTGACAGCGTTCGGGCGATCGCGACCGACTGGAACACCCGCGGCATTCGAGACAGCGGCCGGCAAGCGTGGACGGTCGAGACGATGCGCCGGATGCTGTACGCCGCGCGCCTCTCGGGCCAGCGCGAGCACCTCGGCGAGATCGTCGCCCCGGGCAATGGGAGCCGATCATCACGCCCGAGGAGACAGCGAGGCTCCGGGCGATCCTCGACGAGCGCACCCGGACCCGAAGCCGGCCCGTCCGCCGCTATCTCCTGACCGGGCTGCTGCGCTGCGGCCGGTGCGACGCGCCGCTGATCGCCCGGCCCCAGGCGAACGGCGACCGCCGGTACGTCTGCGCCAAGGGTCCGGGACATTCCGGCTGCGGCCGGATGGCGATCATGGCTGAACCGCATCGAGGCGTTCCTCTCCGAGGCTGTGCTCGTTCAGCTGGACACACCCGCCGTGGCAGCGGCCCTCGCGGCCGCGGCAAGCGCGGACGCCGCGAGCGCCGCAGAGCACGACGCCCTGCGACAGGACCGGGAGCAGCTCGACGAGCTGGCCCGCGCGTATGGCGACCGGCTGGTGACGTTCCCCGAGTGGCTCGCCGCCCGAGCGCCGATCGAGGCCCGCATCGACGCCGCCGCAAGCGGAAGATCAGCCGGATGTCCCGGACCGCCGCGATCGACCCGTACGTGGGCAACGCCGGGCGCGCTGCGCGCAGACGTGGACGACCTCCCGCTCAACCGTCAGCGTCGATCGTGTCGGCCACTCTTGGACCGGGCCGTGATCCGGCCGGCCGTCCCCGGCCGGACCGACCTTCGACCCCGACCGCATCGAGCCTGTCTGGCGCGCCTGAGGCAGGAGCGCGACGACCCGCGCGATCACGACCGGATCATCGAGCTCGCCGGGCAGACCCTGCGCCGGCCGCGTCCGCTCGACCCACGCCCGGACCACCGCCGGATCGGTCGCTTCAGTCCCACGACGCCCACACCGCCGGCGGCCCGGCCCAGCCCTCCTGGTCCGCGCGACCGCCAGACGTACCCGGCGGCCCGTCCATGACCGACGCGGCCCAGCCGAGCACCTCGTCGGCCGTTGATGCCATCGAGGCCGACCGCTCGAGGCTGGAAGCCCTGGGCGACCTCGTACCGGTGGAGCCCCGCCGGCTGCCGCCGCCCCGAGATCCTTGCCGACGTACTTCGACAGGTACCGCGCCGCGAGCCTCGCCTCGCCGAGCGAACCCGAGCCGGTCGGCAGATCGCTGAGCAGCTTGATGTGGACGAACCCGCGACCCCAGGCCCGCTCGATCGCTCCGCGCGCGACGAACCGGCCGACCGCGAAGTGGACGTGGAGGCCGTGGCCGCCCTTGTGCCACTCGGGCACCCACAGGTACGGGAACGCGCTCGCCGACCGCCGCCCTGAGCCTCCGGAAGAACGCGCCAACGTCATCCCGGAGCTGCGACGGGTCATGGCAGCCCTCGCCCGGTACGTGAGCGTCCCGAGGCGATTGAGCCGGTTCGCCGCGCAGTACCGGCGGACCTTGCCCCGAGCCCGCCGGCCGCATCCTCGCGGCTGTCCATCGGATCGAGCGACGCCGACCGCTCGGCCGATCGAGCCAGCGCGGACCGGAACGAGCCGCCGCCCTCGGCTGCGTCGGGGTACAGGACGAAGCTCCAGCCAGCCCATCCGGGGCTTGACGAGTTTCGTCCCATATTCAAGTGAAGAACGAGCGGCTTGGCTCTGCCCCACGACCGACCCAAACGACAAGACGAGGCCCGTCGGCCCCGTCGCGTCTCTGCAGGTCGGCTTCACAGGTCCTTAGGGACCAACGTCTGGCGCATGTGGATCGGTGTCCGAGCCTGGTCCCGCGTTACATCAGCTAACAGCCGTTTTATCTTCAGTCGCATCGGGGCGACGGAATGATCGCCGGAGGGTATGCGGCAGGATGGCCCAGAACAATCCAAGTTCTCTTAACGCGGCCGGTCGCCGCGCTGTTGGCAGCCTTGCCCTCCGATCGCCGTCAAGGGTTCGCGGCGGAGCCGCCCGCCTCGTGCAACCGTACGCTTCGCTCGCGCTCGGCGGCCCTTGACGGCTCTCAACCGATCGTCATGCTGGCCCGGTGACATCACCACACGCCGACTGAGCATGAACATGAACGTTCGCCTGCTCGACGAACGGGTAGATGTCTGGCGACCCGTTGCCGCCGAGCGGATCGCCAGCGGGGTGTACCGAATAGCGTCTGTCGACCCGTTCCCGGATGAAACGTGGGAGTTTTCCCCTGGTGCCGTGGTTCGCTGCTGAGTTGAAGCGCCTCAGTAGCGGTGACTGGTGGGTTGCGATCGCTCTCTGGGAGGAGCCGGCTGGCGTGACATTCAGCGACGCTGACTGAGGCGCTCGGCGGTCAGTCGGCGTCGAGCGTCTCGATGACGGGCGCCAGGGCATCGAGTGCCGCCAGTGTCGGCGGCCACAGAATCATCTCGACATTCGTAAAGCCCGCGGCGCCAAACGCACGGAGCGCGCCGGCAATCTCCTCGGCGGTGCCGCGGACGGGAAGGCCGAGGACGTTTTCCGAACCGCTGAAGGAGGTGGGCTCGACCACGATGCCGGCGGACTTGCGGATCGTCGCCGGATCGCGACCAACCTCGACTGCACGCCTCCAAGAGCGCCGCAAGCCGGGGTCCGAACTCGAGGAGATCGCTCCGCTCGTTGACGTACCAGCTCCAGATGTCGGCATGGCGAGCCGCGATCTGCAGCATCTTGGGGCCCTTTGCGCCGATCATGATCGGGATCCTGCCGGGTCGCGGGCCCCGCGGTCGCTGTTCGAGATCGCGGGCGGCGTGGAATGTGCCCTCGAAGTCGGCCCGACCCTCGCGCAGCAGCGGGAGGATGATCTCGATCGCCTCCTCGAAGCGACCGTACACATGGTCCTCGGGCAGCCCGAACGCGCGTGCCTGGCGACCGGCGTGCCCCGACCCGAGTCCGAACACGAATCGGCCGCCGCTGATCTCGTCGATCGTCTCGACCGCCTTTGCCGTGATTCCCGGGTTGCGGTGGAGCGCCGAGAAGACCCACGTCCCGACCTTCACTCGCGAGGTCACGGCCGCGACGGCGGAAGTCACGGACACACCCTCCCACCAGCCCTGCGGCTTGCCCTCCGGCGGGGCGCCACAGGAGCTCGTCGGCGGTCCAGACCACGTCGAACCCAAGCTCCTCCGCACGCAGGGCGAGATCGCGGATGTCGACCCACCGTGCTGTCGAGCCGTCGACGAACGAATCGCCCATCGGGAGAACGAGACCGATCTCGACCGGACGCATGCAAACCTCCGACGATTGGCCCGCGTGTATCGAGCGGCTAGTGTGGCGCGTGGCTCGCGGCTTGTTGGTCGATGAGATCCATGCCGGCGCTGATGGCTAGGCTCGCGGCATGACCAAATCGATCCTCTCCGATGCGTTCGCGCACGATGCCTGGGCCAACGATCGACTCCTCGAGGTCTGCGAGTCGCTCACCGAAGAGCAGCTCTCCAGCCCGTCCCCCGGCACGTATGGGCCGATCCTCGAGACGCTCCGCCACCTCGTCGGCTCCGACGCCTGGTATCTCTGGATCATCACGGAGGATGCGCGGTTCCAGGCGATCGGCGAGGACGCGATGAGCGTCGCCGAGCTGCGGGCAGCCGCGCGCACGAACGCGGCGGCATGGGAGGCATTCATCACCGCCGACCTCGACCCGGACAGGGACATCGTCCGAACCGGCGAAGGCTGGGAGTTCCACGCGCCGCTGGGCATTCGGCTCGCGCAGGTGACCCACCACGGCACCGACCACCGAAGCCAGGTCTGCACGGCGCTCACGAGCCTCGGGATGGAGCCGCCGGAGATCGACGTCTGGGCCTACGGCGACGCCACGGGCCGAAACCGCATGGTCGGTGAGCCCCCGCCCGACTGAGCCCTGACCAACGAGGGATGGGCAGGGTTGACGAAGGCGCGAGACTCACCGTATGGGGGACTTCGGCGAGACGATCGGAAGGGGCATCGGTGGGGCCATCGATGTGTTTTTCGGGATCGTCGGCTCGATCTACGACGGGCTCCACGTGTTCCTGCCCGGCCCGATCCTGCCCGTCGTGCTGGCGGGGCTCGGGTTCGCCGCCATCATGTGGTTCCTGTTCCGGCGATAGCGCCCCGAGCGGCGACAGCGAGGCGCGCGGCGCCGCTCTAGGAGCCGGCGATCGGCTGGCCCATCGTGTGGCGGCGAATGAACGCCAAGGTTTTGTCCCAGGCATCGGCCGAGGCATCCGCGTGCTCCCCGAAGTGCCGATCGAAGAAGCCGTGCGGCGCGCCCGGGTACGTGATCGTTTCGTGCTTCACGCCCGCCTTGTCGAGCGCCTTGTCGAACGTGTCCCGCACGTCCTTCGTGATGCCCTCGTCCTTCTCGCCATAGAAGAGCAGGAGGTCGGATGCGATCTTGCCCGCGACCTCGGCCGGCGCCGGTGTCCCGTTGCGGTTCTCGCCCGTCGGCCAGCCGTAGAAGGGAATCGCGCCCGCGAGGCCCAGGCCGAGCGTCGTCGACATCGATGCCAGCCGACCGCCCATGCAGAAGCCGGTCGTGAAGATCGATCGAGGTGGCTTCGGGAGCGCCCGCAGGTGCGCGACGGCGGTCCGAATGTCCCCGGCGAGGTCGTCCCAGCGGGCCTTGGCGACGTGGGGCATGTACTCGAAGCCCTCGCCTCGATCGTCGCTCGGCGCCGTCCGCCCGAAGTAGTCGATCGCGAGGGCGTCGATCCCGCGCTCCGCGTAGCGCATCGCCAGCTCCTCGAAGAACGGGTGGAGCCCGCGGACGTCCGGCAGGATCACGATTCCCGCTCCCGTAGCCTGCTCCGGCCGCGCGAGGAACGCCCGGAACTCCTTGCCGTCCTCGCTCTTGAGAGTGATCGTTTGCGAGTCGATAGCCGCGCCGCTGATGGGATCGATCGGCGGCCGGCTGGAATGGGTGGTGCACATGCCGGCCATCATGCGCCGCCTCGGCTTGCACATTCGCGGCGCCCTGGGTCCATGTCGTTGTCTGTGGGGCACGAATTTGCCCGGAACCTGCTTCCGAGCCCGTCCAGCAGGGCCGTTCGAAGCGGTTTCGTGTCTGGGAGACACGATCACGCGCCGGAACGACCTGATTCGGGCGCTTGACGGGCTATGTCGTGTCTGACAGTCATGGGTCCGCCCGGAAGGGCTCGTTGCAGCCCTCGACGGCGGGCCTAGCCGTCGATCTCGTGTTTCTGAGACATCGATCGGATCGGGACCCGATTGCCGAAGGCCGTTCGGTATGATCCGCGGCCGATGCCAGCCAGCACGCCCAACCAGCTCATCGTGCAGAAGTTCGGCGGTTCGTCACTCGGCGAGGCCGCTCGAATCCGCCGCGTTGCGCAGCGGATCGCCCGCGCGCGGGCAACCGGCGCCGACCTCGTGGTCATCGTCTCGGCGATGGGCGACACGACCGACGAGCTCCTCCAGCTCGCCGCGGCGATCACGGACGACCCCGATCCCCGCGAGCTGGACATGCTCCTCGCGACCGGCGAGCACCAGTCGGCCACCCTCGTCTCGATGGCCCTCCATGCCCTCGGCGTCAAGGCGATTTCACTCACGGGAGCCCAGGCGGGCATCACCACGGACGCCTCCCACGGGCGGGCGCGCATCGCCAACGTGGAGCCTCGCCGGGTGCGAAGGGAGCTCGACAACGGCAACGTCGTGATCGTCGCCGGGTTCCAGGGACAGCGCCACGGCTCTGACGAGGACGGCGGCCCGGGCGAGACGACGACGCTCGGGCGTGGCGGGTCGGACACGACGGCCGTCGCGCTCGCCGCCGCCCTCAGGGCCGACCGGTGCCAGATCTTCACCGACGTGCGCGGCATCTACACCGCGGACCCGCGGCTCGTGCCCGACGCCCGCCAGCTCTCGACCATCGGCTACGAGGAGATGCTCGAGCTCGCCCAGCAGGGCGCCCAGGTGATGCAGGTCCGCGCCGTCGAGCTGGGCTGGATCAACGACGTCGAGATCGAGGTCCTGAGCTCGTTCGAGGATGCGCCGGGTACGCTGATCAGGGAGGATCCGCTCGTGGAGCAGCGCAACAAGGTTCGGGGGCTGGCCCACGACCGCAACGTCGCGAAGGTCACGCTCCTCGCCGTCCCCGACCGACCCGGGATCGCGCGGAGCGTGTTCGGGCCGCTCGCGGACGCCGGCGTGATCGTCGACATGATCGTCCAGAACGTCGGCCACGACGGCGCGACGGACATCTCGTTTACCGTGCCGCGGGTCGACCTCGCGAAGGCGGAGCGCGTGCTCCAGCCGGTCGTCACGGAGATGGGCGCCCGCGGGATCACCACGGACCCGACGGTCGCGAAGGTCTCGATCGTGGGCGCGGGCCTGCACAACGCACCGGGTTACGCCGCGCGGATGTTCGGGACGCTCGCGGACGCGGGCGTGAACATCGAGATGATCTCCACCTCCGAGGTCCGGATCACCTGCGTCATCGGCGAGGCGGGCCTGTCGAAGGCCCTCGACGCGCTGCACGGCGCCTTCGAGCTCGAACGACCAGATCCGGTCGACGCGGAGGCCGCCGCGATCCCGCGGGCCGGTTGAAGGACCGAATGACCGACACGATCGACACCGCCGTCACGAGCTGGCTCTCGCGGTTCGAGCGGTTCGGCGAGGTCGCCTCGACCAACGACGTCGTCGCCGGCTGGCTCCGCGACGGCACGCCAGAGGTCTGCGTCGCGATCGCCGACGTGCAGACGGCCGGCCGCGGGCGCGCGGACCGGACCTGGAGCGCGCCATCGGGCGCGGCACTCCTGGCCTCGGTCGGCTTCCGGCCCACGTGGCTCGATCCCGAGCATGCCTGGCGGCTCGCCGCGATCGTGACCCTGACGATGGCCGAGGCGTGTGAGGTCGCCGCCGGCCTGCGAGCCGGCACGGTCCAGCTCAAGTGGCCGAATGACCTCGTCGCCATCGACCACCGCTCCGGCGATGTCCGCAAGCTCTCCGGCGTCCTCGGCGAGACGGATGGGCTCGGCACGAAGGACGCACGGGCGGTCATCGGGATCGGCGTCAATGCCGACTGGAAGCCCGAGGACTTTCCCGCGGAGCTCGCGACGACCATGACCTCGATCGCCGAGCTCGCGCCGGGCCAGGTGATCGACCGCGAGGTGATCGTCCACGTCTTCCTCGAGCGGCTCGAGAAGGCAACGGCCAACCTGCGAGCCGGCACCTTCCCGGCGGACGCCTGGCGGACTCGCCAGCTCACCAACGGCGTGCCGGTCCGCCTGGAATGGCCCGACGGGCGATCGGAGACGGTGAGCGCCATCGATGTCGACGTCGACACCGGCGCCCTCCTTGTCGGCGAGCTCGGTGGCGGTGGCCAGCGACGGACGGTGCTCGCGGGCGAGATTCGCCATCTCCGCCTCGGCGGCATCGTCTAGTGACGGCCGGGGTGTAACGAAATGGCCCGACGAGCATTGTGGAGAGCAGGCGCGGCGAAGGACGCCGTCCCCAGGCTCGCCCATCTCGACCAAGACCGCCCGCTGGTGGAGGCCGCGAAGCGAGAGCCGGCCCGTTTCGACGCCCTGTATCGCAGGTACCTGGCCCGCGTGTACTCCTACGCCTACTACGAGCTCGGCGACCATCACGCCGCGGAGGACGCCACCGAGGCGACATTCGTGTCGGCCCTGACGAACCTTTCGCGGTTCGAGGATCGCGCGCGTCCAGAGGACGGCGAGGGCGCATCGACCTTCCGCGTCTGGCTCTTCCAGATCGCGCGGAACGAGGTCGCCGGCGAGCGCCGGCGGGCTCGCCGCCATCCGGTCGAGCCGATCGGCGAGACCATCATTGCCGATCCCCTGAGCGTCGAGGACGAGGCCGTCCGACGCGACCAGGCCCGGGCCGCGTGGCGGGCCGTCGGACGGCTGCCCGGCGAGCGCCGCCAGGCGATGGTCCTGCGGTTCGTGGAGGAGCTCAGCACCGCGGAGATCGCCGGGGTGCTCGGGAAGTCGGAGGGGTCGGTGAGGGTCCTGATCCATCGCGCGCTGCGCAGCGTGGCGAAGGAGCTGGGCGCGTCGGACGGGAAGCGCGGGAAGAAGACCGGGCCTGCCGCGTGACCGGCGGGAGCGCCGCGTGAGCGCGATTCGCCGCGGAGACGGTGAACCCTCCGAGGTCCAGGCGCTCATCACGGATCGCTACCTCGATTCCCTGCTCACCGTCGCGCCATCACGAAGCGGCGAGCCGATCGAGGACCCCGACGTGTCCGTCTCCGCGGCCGTGCGGGCCATCTCCCGCCGCCTCGCGACGGACCTGCCCCGCTTCCACCCCTCGTTCCGGTTCGAGGAGCGCCTTGCCATCCGGCTCGCTCAGCTGGCGGCCTCGATGCGGCTGCCCCTCGCCGCCGGCGGCGAGTCCCAGGGGTCGACAGCCTCGATCGCGCAGATCCCGCTGGCGCCAGGTGCCGACGCGCGCATCCGCGCCGCCGGCGAGGACGATCCCGATCGCGACAACCGCCCGCTGCTGATCGGCGGCGCCGTTGCCGCGTCCGCGCTGTCGCTTGCCGGGGCCTGGCTCGCGTGGCGCCGTCGCACCTCGCCGATGGCCCGGGCGATCCGTGTCGCGCACTCGCTTCGCCAGCCCCTCGGGCGCGGGTAGGGACCGAGATGCCGATCAAGCTGCCGTCGTTCCGCCCGCGCCGCGACACGTACCCGCCCGACCTCTGGACGAAGTGCCCGTCGTGCTCGGAGATGATCTTCAACAAGCAGCTCGAGAAGAACGACCGCATCTGCCCGACGTGCGGCCACCACTTCCGCCTCTCGGCCGCGGCGCGCCTCGAGATGCTCCTGGACGCGCACACCTTCCGGGAGCGCGATGCGGGCCTCCAGTCGGTTGATCCGCTTGGGTTCGTCGACCAGAAGGCCTACCCGGACCGCGTCGCCGCCGCGCAGGCCGCAACGGGCCTCCGGGATGCCGCGGTCCGCGGCCTCGGCGCGATCGAGAGCATGCCCGTCTCAATCTGCGTCATGGACTTCGGGTTCATGGGCGGCTCGATGGGCGCCGTCGTCGGCGAGAAGGTCACCCGCGCCGCCGAGGACGCGCTGCTCGAGCGAATCCCGCTCATCGTCATCTCGGCGTCCGGCGGGGCGAGGATGCAGGAGGGCACGCTGGCCCTGATGCAGCTCGCGAAGACGGTGGCCGTCCTCGAGCGCGTGCGCGCCGCGCGGATCCCATACCTCAGCGTCATGAGCGACCCGACGACGGGCGGCGTCTTCGCCTCGTACGCGGTCCTCGGCGACATCAACCTCGCCGAGCCGAACGCGCTGATCGGCTTCGCCGGTGCGCGGGTCGCGGCCGGGACGATCGCCCAGGAGCTGCCGGCCGGCTTCCAGCGCAGCGAGTTCCTGTTCGAGCACGGGTTCGTCGATCGGGTTGTCCAGCGTCGCGCGCTGCGGGGCGAGATTGCAGGCCTGCTGCGCTTCATGCGGGTGCCGGCACCAACGGTCGACATGCGTCCGGCGGCCATCAACCCCCTCGGCTCGCTGATCTCGGCGGTCGGGACCGTGGGCGGCGCGGCCGTTGGTGCCGTTGGCGCCGTGGGCGGCGCAGCGGCGGGTGCGGTCGGCGCCGTCGGTGGCGCGATGGGCAACGCCGTGACCGGCGGCGCGGGTCTCGCAACGCTGCCCAACCCGGCCGCGACCTCGACCGTCGCGGCCATCCCGGTCGAGCCCGTCGAGGCCCCGACGAACGGCACCGGCTCGTCGCGCGAGGAGGTGACGACCGATGGTTGACCGCATCCTCGATCGGAAGGGCAAGTCGAGCGAGCCGCCCGATCCCAGGGACGCCGTCTGGCGGCGCGTCCAGCTGGCGCGCAACCTCGGGCGCCCGCGGACGCTCGTCCTCCTCGAGCACATGGCCGACGAGGTTATCGAGCTCCACGGCGACCGCGGGTTCGGCGACGACCCGGCGATGGTGGCCGGGTTCGCGCGGATCGACGGCCGCCGGATCGCGTTCGTCGGGCAGCAGAAAGGCGCCGACACCGAGGAGAACATCCGTCGCAACTTCGGCATGCCCCACCCGGAGGGCTACCGCAAGGCGATGCGGGTGATGGAGCTGGCCGAGCGCTTCGGCCTGCCGATCGTGACCTTCGTGGACGTGCCGGGCGCACACCCGGGCCCGGAATCGGAGGAGCGCGGGATCGCGGATGCGATCGCCCGCTCGATCGGGCTCATGAGCCGCCTCCGGACGCCGATCATCGCGATCATCACCGGCGAGGGCGGCTCCGGCGGCGCGCTCGCCATCGCGGTCGGCGACGTGGTGATCGCGCTCGAGAACGCGGTGTACTCCGTGATCAGCCCGGAAGGGTGTGCGTCGATCCTGTGGCGGACGGCGGAAGAGGCTCCGACCGCGGCGCTCGCGATGAAGATGTCCGCCCAGGACCAGCTCGCGCTCGGGGTGATCGACCGTGTCGTGGCCGAGCCGGGCGAGGGCGCCCACGCGGATCCGCGCGAGACGGCACGTCGCCTGCGGCAGGTGATCATCGCCGAGCTGGACCGGCTTTCGGCCTTCGCGCCGGACGAGCTGGTGGAGGCTCGATACCGGCGCTACCGGGCGCTCGGCCCGTACACTGAGGTGGCCGCGCCAGACGTGGCACCACCGCCCAGTCGCGGGCTGGCCGATCGCCTGCGCGACCTGCTCGACCCGACGCGCTGGTCGATGGGCATGCCCCAGCCGGCCTCGTCCAGGCGAGACGAGCCGACCGGCGCACGAGGAGGTCTGATCGGTGCCCGACGCAGGCCCCCAGCGCGAACGCAGCACGACCAGCCGGCGTGATGCTGCGCGCCGGGATGACGCTGCGCGCCGCGCGGACCACGCGGGCATCGCGAAGCTGGCCGATGACCTCCTGCCGGCGCTCCTGGCAAAGCTCGGCTCCACGAACCTCGGCGAGCTCGAGGTCCGCGAAGGCGACTGGCACGTCCGCCTGCGGCGGCCCCTCGGTTCCGGACCCGGCGAGGGACGGCGGGCGAGCGACAAGCCGTCGCGTTCGCAGCCGGGCCACGAGGGCCACGGCCACGGCCGCGCCGCGCCCGAGGGACGTGGCTCCAGGGGCGGGAGCGGCGGCGTTCCGTCGGGCACGACCGCCGGCAGCGGCGCGGCGAGCGCCGCGTCGAACGGGACGGGCATGGCGCGCGGCAGCGGCGCGGGCGCTCCCGCTGGGTCCGGCGGGGACGGCACCGAACGAACTCGGACGATCGCCACGTCGCCGGGCGTGGGCATCTTCCAGCCGGGCTCTCGTGCCGCCTCGGGCACGAAAATCCGCGCGGGCGACAGCCTCGGGACCGTCAACGTGATCGGCGTACCGCAGGACATCCTCGCGCCAGCCGACGGGATCGTGGGGGCGACGCTCGTCGAGGGCGGGACCGCGGTCGAGTACGGGCAGGAGCTCATCCGGATCGAGCTCGCGGCCACGGCGGACGCGCGATGAACCGCCGGGAGCCCTGCTGATGTTCCGTCGCATCCTGATCGCGAACCGCGGCGAGATCGCGCTCCGGATCATCCGCGCCTGCCGGACGCTCGGGATCGAGGCGGTCGTGGCCTACTCCGAGGCGGATCGCGACTCGCTCCCGGCGCAGCTCGCCGACGAGGCCATCTGCATCGGGCCGCCGGATGCCCGCCGGTCGTACCTCTCGGCCCCCGCCGTCATCTCGGCCGCCCTGATCACCGGCTGCGACGCCATCCACCCGGGCTACGGCTTCCTCAGCGAGGACGAGACCTTTGCCGAGGTCGTGCGGGCCCACGACCTGACCTTCATCGGGCCCCCGCCGGAGGTCCTCGACCGGTTCGCCTCGAAGGAGGGCACCCGGCGCCTGCTCGGCGGGTTCGGGCTGCCGACGATCCCCGGCTCGTCGATGATCAGCGACGACGACCACGCCCTGCGCGAGGCCGATCGGATCGGCTATCCGGTGCTGATCAAGCCGTCCGCCGGCGGCGGCGGCAAGGGCATGCGGATGGTCCGGACGTCCCGGGAGCTGGAGTCGGCGATCAAGATCTGCCGCTCGGAGGCGAAGTCGGCGTTCGGCGACGACTCCATCTACCTCGAGAAATGGCTCGACGACAACCGCCACGTCGAGGTCCAGGTCGCCGTCGACAAGTTCGGCGCGGGCATCCACCTCGGCGAGCGCGACTGCTCCGTCCAGCGGCGCCACCAGAAGATCCTCGAGGAATCGCCGACGCCGGCGCTCTCCGCCGAGGCGCGCGTGGCGCTCGCGGAGACGGCGATCCGCGCGGTCGTGTCCGCGGGCTACGAGAACGTCGGGACGCTCGAGTTCCTCGTCGACGGGACGGGCACCGCGTACTTCATCGAGATCAACTGCCGGATCCAGGTGGAGCACCCGGTCACGGAGATGCTCACCGGCATCGACCTCGTGGCCCTCCAGATCAACATCGCGGCGGGCGAGCCGCTCGGGCTGCGGCAGTCGGACGTGACGTTTCGCGGACACGCGATCGAGTTCCGCATCAACGCCGAGGACCCTGCGCATGACTTCCGCCCGGGCGCCGGGATCATCGAGCAGTACCACGCGCCAGGCGGGCCGGGCGTCCGGATGGACTCCCATATCTACCCGGGCTACGAGGTGCCGCCCTACTACGACTCGCTGTTGGGCAAGCTGATCGTCTGGGGGCCCGATCGCCCGACAGCGATCGCACGCTCCCGCGCCGCCCTCGAGGAGCTCCTGGTCGACGGGGTGACGACGAACATCGACATCCACCGCGCGCTGCTCGACAACGAGACGTTCCTGGAGGGCCGCATGACGACGAACCTCCTCGACCGCGTCGGCGGAGCGGCGTTCCTCGCCGCGGCGGCCCGATGACGACCGGGACCCGACCTTCGGACGCGGCCGCCGAAGCCCCGAAGCGGGACCCGCTCGCGAGCGAAGGCACGATCCACACGACCCGCGAGATCGAGGCTCTGATCCCGCACCGCTACCCGCTGCTGATGGTCGACCGGATCGTCGAGTACGACCCCGAGGCCAAGCGGATCGTCGGCATCAAGGGCATCAGCGCCACCGAGTGGTGGGCGCCAGGCCATTTCCCTGGCCTCCCGATCGTGCCCGGCGTCCTCCAGATCGAGGCCCTCGCCCAGACGATGGCCGTCTACGTGGCGAAGCAGCCGGGATTCGGCGACCGGATCGGCCTGTTCGCCGGCATCGATGACGCGCGCTTCAAGCGGATCGTGGTCCCGGGCGACGTGCTCCGGCTCGAGGTCACCATGGAGAAGCTCGGCTCGCGCTTCGGCAAGGGCCGGGGCGTCGCGACCGTCGACGGCGAGGTCGCCTGCGAGGCCTTGCTCTCCTTCATCATTCCGCCGGAGGGCGTGCTCCGTTGAGGCCCGCGAGCCGGTCGCGACCCATGAACTGGACTGGCAGCCACAAGATTTCGCGCAGGCTCGCACGGCGCTGGCCCGCCAGCCCAGCCTTCGACGGGGTCGCGGGGGCTGTCGTCGCTGTTTCGTCACCGGCTGGGTCGCCAGCCCGGCGTCTTACGATCGGTTCGGAAATGTTTGGGCTGGCAGGCTAGATGGGCACCCGGATTGCGGTCCTGTCGGACGTACATGGCAACGTGGTGGCGCTCGAGGCGGTGCGAAAGGCGCTCAAGAAGGAGAAGCCGGACGTCATCCTCATCGCCGGCGACCTGGTGATGAACGGGCCCGAGCCCGGCGCGACGGTCGATGCGATCCGCGAGATGGAGCGCGACGGGGCGATCGTCGTCCAGGGCAACACCGACATCGCCGTGGCGGATGCGGACTACGCCGCCGCGTTCCCGTGGATGCTCGAGTCTGGCGTCTCGGAGACGGTGCGAGCCGCCGCGGAGTGGGCGCACGACGCCCTCGACGACGACCAGCTCGCCTGGCTGCGCCGTCTCCCAGCCGAGCGGCGGGTCCGGATCGGCGATGACCTCGTGCTCCTGACCCACGCCTCGCCGGGCTCGCAGACGCAGGGGTTCGACAAGGGCCTCGACCCGTCGACCGTCTACGAGCGGATCTCGCGAACCGACGCGCGCGTGATCTGCTGCGGCCACACCCACATCCCGGACGTCCAGGAGTTCGGCTGGAAGATCGTGGTGAACGACGGCAGCGCGGGCTACGCCTTCGACGGCGATCCGACCGCGTCGTGGGCGCTCGTCACCATCGGCGAAGCGGCTTCGGCGAAGCCCGCCGTGGCCAAGTCCGCCTTGACCGACGTCGATGACGACCACGATGCCGAGAACGACGACGAAAACGACAACGACGACGAGGACGAGGAGAGCGCGGTCTCGGCGCCTCGCAGCGGCGTCGCGATCTCCACCGAGATCCGCCGGACCGAGTACGACGTCCTCGCCGCCTCGAACGCGATCTCCGCTCGCGGCCTCCCCGGCGACGTCTACCGCGCCGCCACCGTCCGCACCGGAAAGCTCGTGCGATGAGCCGCGCCAACGGCAACGGAGCCCGCCGCGTCGTCGTGACCGGGATGGGGGCGCTGTCGGCGCTCGGGAACGACGTCGCCTCGACGTGGGACGGGCTGCTCGCCGGGAAGTCGGGCGTCCGGACGATCAGCCTGTTCGATCCGTCGCGCGTCGACTCGAAGATCGGCGCCGAGGTCAAGGACTTCGACCCATCGGCCGTCATCGACCGCAAGGAGATGCGGCGGATGGACCGCTACATCCAGTTCGGGCTGGTGGTCGCGCGCCAGGCGCTCGATCAGGCCGGCCTGCCCGGGCGGATCGACGGCGCCCTCGCCGAGCGGACGGGTGTGTACCTCGGGTCCGGGCTCGGCGGTGTCGCGACCCTCTTCGACAACGTGCTGCTCATGGCCGAGCGCGGCCCCGATCGCATCTCGCCGTTCTTCGTCCCGATGGGCATCGCGAACGTGGGCTCGGGGCAGGTCGCGATCGCGTTCGGGATGCTCGGGCCGAACTTCGCGATCGTGTCCGCGTGTGCAACGGGCGCCCACGCGATCGGCGAGGCCTGGGAGACGATCCGCCGCGACGACGCCGACATCATGCTCGCGGGCGGCTCCGAGGCCGCGATCCACGAGGCGGTGGTCGGCGGGTTCTCGTCGATGAAGGCCCTCTCCACCCGAAACGATGATCCCGAGGCGGCGTCACGCCCGTTCGACAAGGGCCGCGACGGGTTCGTGATCGGCGAGGGCGCCGGGATGCTCGTCCTCGAGGAGCTGTCACACGCGGAGAAGCGCGGCGCCGCGCCGCTCGCCGAGCTCGTGGGCTACGGCGCGACTGCGGACGCATCGCACATCACGTTGCCGGCTCCTGGCGGCGTCGGCGCGTTGCGCGCCGGCCGGCGCGCCCTCGAGAAGGCGACGATGGACGCCGACGAGCTCGACCACGTGAACGCCCATGCCACCTCGACGCCCGAGGGCGACAGCGCCGAGCTCCAGGCCCTCGCGACGCTCCTGGGAGAACACGGACCGGCCGTCTCGATCTCGGCCCAGAAGTCGATGCTGGGCCACACCCTCGGCGCCGCGGGTGCGATCGAGTCGATCGCGACCATCCAGGCGATGCGCGAAGGCGCGATCCCGCCGACGATCAACCTCCACGACACGGACCCGAACACGAACGGCCTCGACCTGACCCCGAATAAGGCCGTGCGCCGCGACGTGCGGGCTGCGCTCAACAACTCGTTCGGGTTCGGAGGCCAGAACGCGGCCCTGGTCTTCAGGCGGTGGGACGGATGACCGAGCGGCTCGATGACGCCGATCCCGCCACGGACGCCGCGCCGGTGATGGAGACGACCGCGGCCGAGGCTGCCGCGGAGGCTGCTGCCGCGACGGCCGCGGAGGCCGCTGCCGTGAACGTGGCGCATGCCGCGCCCGACCCCGCCACGGAGGCGCCCACCGCCGCTCCCGAGCCGGAGGCCGCGCCGCCACCGGTCGACGGCGCCGACGCGTCGCTCCTCGCGCTCATCGACCGCCTCTCGACCCTCCTGGACCGGAGCGAGCTGACCGAGCTCGAGGTGCAGGTCGGCTCGACCGGGCTCGTCCTTCGGAAGCCCCAGGCGATCGCGCCCCAGGTCGTCGCCGTTGGAGCAGCTGGATCCGCGGCGGCGGACGGCGCCGGCACGGGAGGTGGCGCTGCTACTCCCTCCGGAGCGGTCGCCGAAGGACCGCCCGCGCGCCCCGCCGTCATGGCTCCCCTGAGCGGCATCTGGTACGGCTCGCCGGCCCCGAGCACCGCGCCGTACGTGAGCGTCGGCGGCGAGGTCGCGGTCGGGCAGGTGATCGGGCTCATCGAGGCGATGAAGCTGTTCAACGAGATCAAGAGCGACAAGGCCGGTCGGGTCGTCAAGATCAACGCCGAGAACGGCAAGCTGGTGCGCGCAAAGCAGCCACTGATCGAGGTGGAGCCGCTGTGATGCATTCCACGAACGGCACGTCCCCGAACGCAGAGAAGCGAATCAGGGCCCACGTCACCGGCTGGGGCCGCTACGTCCCCGCCCAGATCCTCTCGAACAAGGACCTCGAGCGGATGGTCGATACGAGCGACGAGTGGATCGTCTCCCGCACTGGCATCAGCGAGCGCCGCGTCGCCGCCGCCCACGAGACCACCGCTTCGATGGGCGCCGTGGCCGCGCTCCGCGCCATCCATGCCGCCGGCATCGATCCGGACGAGATTGATCTGATCCTCCTCGCGACCCTCACGCCGGACTACTGGATGCCCTCCACCGCGGCCCTCGTGAAGGAGGCGATCGGGAACACCCGCGCCGCCGCGATGGACGTCGCCGCCGCCTGCTCGGGCTTCGTCTACGGGTTCGCGACGGCCCAGGCATGGATCGAGGCCGGGCTCGCCAAGCACGTTCTCGTGATCGGCGCGGAGCTGCTGACCCGCTTCCTCGACTACACCGACCGCTCGACCTGCATCCTCTTCGGCGACGGAGCTGGCGCCGCGGTCCTGTCCGCGAGCGACAAGCCCGGCGGCGCCATGGGGATCGAGCTCACCACCTCCCCCGAAGGCGCCTACATGATCTGGCTGCCCGCCGGCGGCGCGAAGAGCCCGCCCTCGGCTGAGACGATCGCGCGCGGCGAGCACTACATCCGGATGGAGGGCAAGGAGACCTACCGGTTCGCCACGAAGACGATGGCGACGACGGCCCTCGAGTCCGTGCGCAAGTCGGGCCTCGAGCCGAGCGACATCAGCCTCTTCATCCCGCACCAGGCCAACGTCCGGATCATCGAGGCCGTCGCGAAGGGCCTCGGGCTCTCGATGGACCAGATCTACACCAACGTCAACCGCTACGGCAACACCTCCGCGGCCTCGGTCCCGATCGCGATGGCCGAGGCGGTCAACGAGGGGCGGATCAAGGTCGGCGACAAGATCACGGTGGTGGCGTTCGGGGCCGGTTTCACGTCCGGCGCCGTCACCATTGAATGGACGGCGGACCCCGAGCGGGGCCGCATCGCCGACGAGGCGATCAAGCCCGAGGACGTCCACGTTCGACTGCCGGTCGACTGGGACTCGGTCGACCCGATCCCGCAGGCCCTCGCCGAAGTCATGGCGCGCCCCGGGCCGGTCGACCCGCCGCTCGACGACGTCGTTCCCGGCGAGCCGGAACCCGCTTCGCGCCCGCTCGCACGCTAGGAGGCGGCGATGATCGATCTCGCTGGCAAATCTGCGGTTGTCACCGGCGGCTCGCGCGGCATCGGCCGGGCGATCGCCGTACGGCTCGCCACGCAGGGTGCGGACGTCGCGTTCAGCTACCGGGGCAACGAGGCGGCCGCGAAGGAGACCGCGGCGGCGATCGAGGCGCTCGGGCGGAAGGCGCTGCCGGTCCAGGCTGACGTGTCTGACCCCGAGTCCGCAGACGCCCTCATCAAGGCCGCGCTCGAGGCCTTCGGCAAGGTCGACATCCTCGTCAACAACGCCGGCGTGACCCGAGACGACCTGATCATGCGGATGTCGCTCGACGACTGGCGGACCGTCCTCGAGACGAACCTCTTCGGCGCGTTCTACGCGATCAAGGCCGTGACGCGCCCGATGCTCAAGGCCAAGGGCGGGCGGATCATCAACATCACGTCGGTCTCCGGGCAGGCCGGCCAGACCGGCCAGGCGAACTACTCGTCCGCGAAGGCCGGCCTCATCGGGCTGACGAAGGCCACGGCCCGCGAGCTCGCCTCGCGCGGGATCACCTGCAACGCGGTGGCGCCCGGCTTCGTGCTCACCGAGCTCACCAAGGACCTGCCCGAGAACCTCCAGGCGCAGCTCACCGAGCGCACGCCACTGGGCCGGTTCGGAACCGTCGAGGAGATCGCGGACGCCGTCGCGTTCCTCGTGAGCGACGAAGCCGCGTTCATCACGGGCCAGGTCCTCGCCGTCGACGGCGGCCTGGTGATGATGTAGCGCCCCGGGTCGCAGGCGTCGCGTCCGCGCACCGCCGATCGCCGGCCAACCCGGCACGCTCCCGCGGGAACCGCGATCCTTGACCCCAAGGTGAGTGCCGGACCGACAACTCCACCGAGCCGCTCGGGGGGCGGCGGCGATCCATCGATTCGCCGCACGTGGTGGCTGCTCGCGGGCGTGTTCTTCCTGCTCGCGCTGACCGTGGGAATCCGACTGGTCACCGAGAAGCAGCCGGTCGACTGGCTGGTCGCGGGCCTCGTCGTGCTCGCGGCGGTCGCCGCGATCGCGCATCGGAACGCGGTCGGCGGACTCGAAATCACGGGGTCGCGGCGAGGCGGAGAGCTTCGCGCGGATCGTCCGAAGCCTCTCGCGATCCGTCTCGGCGGAGGCGATCGTCTCGGCGATCCTCGACGACCTGGTCGACGCGACGGCCGCCGACCACGTGGTCTTCGTCCGGCGCCGGCGGGACACGCCGGCGCTCGAGGCGACCCTCGTCACCCGCCGCGCCGGCGTGCCCGCGACATCGACGATCCTGCCGCTGTCGCTGCTCGATGGGGCAGGGGAGGGCGGGCCGAAAGACCCCGTCGCGATCCCGATGGGGGCGGAGCCACTTGGCACCCGCGCCCGAGGCTGCTCCGATTGATCCGGCCTCGGCCGACTCGGCGCTTCTCCCCGACGCCACAACCCCCGGCGCCGCGGACACCTCGGATCGAGCCATCCCGCTCCCGCGCGTCGCTCGCCGGGCCTCGGATGCCGGCGGCGGCCGGACCCTCCTGCACCGGGCGCGCCGCAGAGTCGCTGGCGCTGCTGCGCGACATCGGGCTCCCGACGCCCGACATCCTCGGCATTCGCGGCCAGGCCAAGGCGTCGGAGGTGCTGGCGCGCGGCGACGAGGCGGTCGTGGTCGAGCGCGTCGCGGATCGGGTTCGGGCGGCGTTCGGGCTGTCGCACACGATCACGGCGCCGCTTCGATCGGCCGAGACGGGGGTCATCGGCGCGATCGTCCTGTCTCGGCGCGATCGCGACGCTTGGCCCGAGAGCGCCCGCCGGCTCGTCCGTGGCGCCGCGAGCGAGACGGCCGCCGCGCTGGAGCGCGCCTACTCGTACCGAGCCACGGAGGCGAGCGCCTCCACGGACCCGCTGACCGGGCTCCCGAACCGCCGCTACTTCGACGAGTTCTCGTCGCTCCTCTCGAGCCGCCGTCGCTCGGGCGACGCCCTCGCTGTCCTCATGATCGACATCGACAAGTTCAAGGGCCTCAACGACACCTACGGCCACCCGGTCGGGGACGAGGTCCTGAAATCGGTTGCCGGCGCGATCACCGCCGCGGTGCGCGACCAGGACGTGCCGGCGCGAATCGGCGGCGAGGAGTTCGCCGTCCTGCTTCGAAACACCGGGCCGGACGTCGCTCACGAGATCGGCGAGCGGGTTCGCCAGGCCGTCCGCGAGCTCGATCTGGCCGACTTCGGTGTCCCGGGCGTGAGCGTGTCCGTCGGCGTCGCCGACGCGACGGGCCCCGACGAGCCGATCCACGCGCTGGTCGACCGCGCCGACCGAGCGCTCCTTCGAGCCAAGCGAGCGGGCCGGGATCGGGTCGTCGCGGGATAGGCAATCGATCATTTCGACATCCCTGGACGACAAGACAGTAGGCTCCCGCTCCGGAGACCCTCACGCAGCGGGCGGACAGGCCTGATCGCGCGGTCTCACGCTCATTGAGCGCCCCTGCGGGACCCGGTCGCGGGCGGACCGTATCGCGAGGGCAGCTTGTCGTCCCTGGGTGACGATCTGATCAGAAGCTCTCGTCAGGCGGCCGTCGATACCATCGCCCAGATGGATGACGAGCGTGGCGGAGATGACGAGCGGAGCGTCATGGAGCACGACGAGGAGGGCGAGGCCGAAGCCGCGGCCGAGACCAGCGCCGGCAGTGCCGCCGGCTCGGGCGAGATTCCGCTCCTGACCAACGGGCAGCTCGCGCAGGTCTTCCACGACATCGGCGACCTGCTCGAGGTCAAGGGTGAGCTCGTCTTCAAGACCGTCGCGTACCACCGAGCGGCGGATGCCATCGGGCGGTCGCCGATCGAGGTCGCGCGCGCCTACCGCGAAGGCAAGCCCCCGGAGATCCCGGGGGTCGGCAAGGCCATCTCGGACAAGCTCGCGGAGCTCGCGACCACCGGCAGGAGCGAGTACCGCGACAAGCTGCTGGCGGAGTTCCCGACCAGCCTCCTCGAGATGCTCCGGCTCCCCGGCCTCGGGCCGAAGACCGTCCGCGCGATCTACGCCGGGCTGGGCGTGAAGACCCTCGACGAGCTGAAGGCCGCGGCAGAGACGGGTCGGGTCCGCACGCTCCGCGGCCTCAGCGAGCGCACCGAGCAGATGATCCTGGAAGGCATCGCCAAGCTCGAGATCGCGCGAGGGGCGACTGCTCCTCAACCGCGCCAAGGCGCTGGTCGACGAGATCTCGGCGGGTCTGGTCGAGGTCCTCGACGTCGAGCGGATCGTGCCGGCGGGCTCCTACCGGCGCCGAAAGGAGACGATCGGCGACCTCGACCTGCTCGCGGAGACTGATTCCCCGAAGCGGGTCGTCGAGACGTTCGTCGAACCTGCCGTCGGTCGAGGCGGTCCTGAACCGCGGCGGTCACAAGGCGGCCGTCCGGCTGGGTGGTCGCGGGCCCGCAGGTCGACCTGATGGTGATGCGCCCCGGCGAGGTTGGCACGTACCTCATCCACTTCACCGGGTCGAAGGAGCACAACGTCCGGCTTCGGGCCATGGCTCGCGACAAGGGCTGGAGCCTGTCCGAGTACGGCTTCGCTCGCCTCGGGGAGGACGGCGAGATCATCACCGACGTCGCGAAGGGCGGGGAGCTGCGGACCTTCGCGACCGAGGCGGAGGCCTACGCGTTCCTTGGGCTGCCGTTCATCGAGCCCGAGCTGCGCGAGGACACCGGCGAGATCGAGGCGGCGCTCGCCGGCACGCTGCCGACGCTCGTGACCGACGCGGACCTCCGCGGCGACCTGCACTCCCACTCCGACTGGTCGGACGGGGCGATGCCGGTCGAGGCAATGGCGGAGTTCGCGCGGCGGCGCGGGCACGCCTACCAGGTGATGACGGACCACACGCAGTCGCTGGCGATCGCGCGCGGCCTGGATCCCGAGCGGGTCGCGCTGGAGCGGGTGCTCATCAAGAGCCTCAACACCAGATTCGAGGCGGAGGAGAGCGCCGGCAGCGCGCCCGCCCGAGACCAGCGCCGAAGGCTTCCGGCTGCTCCACGGCTGCGAGCTCGAGATCCGCGCCGACGGCCAGCTCGACTATCCCGACAAGCTGCTCGCGACGTTCGACCTCGTGGTCGCGTCGCTCCACGTCGGGCGCCGGCAGTCGCGCGCCGAGCTGACCCAGCGCGTGCTGAACGCGATCGAGAACCCCAACGTCGACGTGATCGCGCATCCATCGGGCCGGATGATCGGGACGCGCGACGACCTCGATCTGGACTGGGAGACGGTCTACCGCGCGGCGGCGCGCACCGGCACGGTGCTGGAGATGAACGGCTCGCCGCACCGGCTCGACCTCTCGGTCGAACGGGCCCGGAAGGCGCTGGAGCTCGGGTGCGTGCTGTCGATCGACTCGGACGCACACCACACGAGGGAGTTCTCCTACCTCGGCTGGGGAATCTCGCAGGCGCGCCGGGCCTGGGTGACCCCGGCGGACGTGCTGAACACTCGCTCCCGTGCCGGGCTCCTCGCCTGGCTCGCGCTCCCGAAGCCGCGCGACAAGTCGAAACTCGCCCCGCCGGGATGACCCGCTGCGCTGACCCGTTTGCGCACCCGCCGGCCTGACCGGCGCCTGCCGCCCGGTGCGGCCGGCACGTACCATCCGCGCCGATGAGGGACGAGGCTCGGTGAGGGGCGAGAGCGGGGCGCGCGACCTCGCGATCGCGGTGGGGGTCGTGGTCGCGCTGGCGAGATTCGCGCCGGATGGGTTCGTCTGGCCCATCGCCGCCGCGCTCCTCGCCGGCGTGTTCCTCGGGGCCCTGCAGATCGTCGCGGAGGCGGATCCCGCGTCGGGCAACTCGGGCGTGCCGATCGAATCGCTGATCCTCCCGGGTGGTGCGGCCCTCGCCGCCCTGGGAGCGATCCGCCTCGTGCCGGTCGGCGTCGTGCTCCTGCCCGCGTTCGTGCTCGCCGGCGGGATCGTCGGGCTCGCGCTCCTGACGGAGCTGCGGCTCGCGCGGGCGAGCGCCCCACCTTCCTCGGCCGATCGGACGGCCATCCTGATCCAGGTCCTCCTGGTCGGGTTCCTGGGCTTCGCGGGCGTGGCGACGCTCGTGCCGGGTGGCCTGCCGGACCCCGGCGAGGCGCCCTCTCCCGCCGGACCCGACGCGATCGCCGTGATCGCCCAGGCGATCGGCGACGGGCTCATCGGGTTCCTCCTCGCTTACCGGACGCGCGGCGCTTCGGACCTCCAACCTGCGGGACGTCACATGGTTCGCCCTCACCGGTGCGGCTGTCGTGGCGATCGCCGCCGTCGCGCTCCGTTCCATCGAGATTCCGCGGATCCTCGGGCCGGCGTTGCTCGTACTCGTGTTCTTCCTCTGGGATGCGATCCACAGCGGCGGCACCGTGCGGCGCCGGGATCCGTGGCGCATCTGGGAGACCGCGCTCCTGGCCGTGCTCGCCATCGTCGTCATCGGCTGGAGCATCGGAATTCGGGCCTGAGCGAGGTCGTTCCGAGGCGACGCAGGCTGCCGCGGACCGATTTCGGGTGATTGGCCGCTAGACTTGTCATGCACGCCCGGGTGAGCGTTTGACGCTCACCTGCCCGGGTGCTATGAAGTCTCGCCCCGAATTCGTCAGCAAATCGCTTCGACGCGACCGCCGCCGAGCACGAACGCCCGCCGACCGCCGACCCGAAAGGACCTCGCCACGTGACCTTCTCCGAAACGGAATCGAACGCCTCCAGCCCCGCCGCCGCGACGCGGGTCCGGCGCCAGCTCGCCGAGCAGGCGATCGCCCAGGCCGCCGCCGGGCAGTGGAGCGAGGCCGCCGACACCAACCGGAAGCTGCTCGAGATGGCCGCGGAGGCCGATACCGAGAACCGCCTCGCGAAGGCCCTGTGGGAGCTCGGCGAGCTCGGGTCCGCCCGCGAGCACTACCAGGCCGCGCTCGCCCTCGACCCGACGAACCGCATCGCGGAGCGCAATATCGACCGCCTCCGAACCCTCCTCGTCGCGGCCGGCGAGAAGACCGTTCCGGCGATGGACGGCTCCAAGGCTCCGGTCCGGATCTTCGTGGAGGAGACCGGCAAGACGGGCTTCGCGCACCTGCTCGACCTGCCCGAGCCGAAGAAGCTCGCCCAGGTCAACCCAGGCGACACCGTCGAGCTGACCCCCGAGGGCAATCGCCTGATCGCGATGAGCAACGGCATGCGGATCGGCGTCGTGGAGCCACGGGTCGCGGCGCGCCTCCTGAAGCTCATCGCCGATGGCAACAAGTACCTCGCCGGCGTGACCTCGCTCGGTGCGCAGGACGTCCGGATCATCATCCGCGAGGTCTTCCAGGACCCCCGCAACTACGGCAAGGTCTCGTTCCCGACGGCCGCCAAGTCGACCGACCTTCGTCCGTACACCAAGGGCACCCTCCTCCGCGAGGACGAGGAGCTCGAGGAGGACCTCGAGGACGACGTCGAGGACGAGGAGATCACCGACCTCGAGAGCGTCATCCCGCCGGACGACACCACCGACGAGGCCTTCGAAGCGGAAGACGACGAGATCGAGGACAACAACTAGTCCAGAACGTCTCGCCAAGCGCCGCCGCGCGGGCCGCGGCGCCACCTTTTGGTCATATCGACACCCACGGACGCCAAGTCGTCCAGCTCGGCGACCGCGAGCCCTCTCGAGCTCGATCTGCCCTGGGTTCAGGCCGGATCTGAACGTGGCCGCCGAGTAACAGATTGACGGATTCGTCCCCGGAGAGCTCCTCCAGCCTCCTAGTCGTCCCTGGGTGACGGTTTGATCAACAGCCGCGGCCCTGGGCGGCGGGCTGATCCGACCTGCCACAATCGCAGCGATGGTCGGGAGGCTGCTCCTCTCGCGCGCGGAGCCGGGGTTCACCCTCCCTGCCTTCGAGCGGATCGCGCCACCGCCGCCGCCGGAGCTCGTCCGGGCGCGACTCGAGGCGGGCAGCCAGCCGGGCGACATCGTCGCCGACCTGTTCGGGCGGGGTGGCTGGATCGCGCGAGCGGCGATCGACAGACAGCGGCGCGCCTTCTCCCTCGAGTCGAGCCCGCTGACCCGCCTGCTCGCCGAGGTCGTCCTCCGGCCGCCCGACCTGCGGCACCTCGACGCCGCGTTCTCGTCCCTCGCTGCGTCGCCGCTCGGCGAATCGAGCCTGCGGATCTCGATCAACGACCTGTTCGCGACGAAATGCGCCACCTGCGGCCGGAGCGTGGCCGTCGACGAGCTCGAGTGGTCCGACGGCGAGCCGGCGAAGGTCCATTACCGCTGCCAGCTCTGCCGCGACCAGCAGGGTCGATCGGAGCACCAGGCGGTCGAGCCGACCGACGCGGACCGCAAGAAGGCGTCGCGGGACATCGGGGCCGGCGCCGTTCGAAAGCGGCTGCGTGAGCGATTTCCTGTGCCGAATGGTGGCGACGGTCTGATCGAGGACCTGCTCGGGCTCCACACGGATCGGCAGCTCGTCGGGCTCGCGGCGATTCTCGCTCGCGTGGAAGGCGACCTCCGTGCGGCGCCGGTCGAGAGCGCGCTGCGCCTCGCGTTCCTGCACGCGGTCCTGCCGGCCAGCCGGCTGGGCCTCGGGGGCGCGAAGACCCCGACGCTCCGAATCGCCGCCGGCCGCGTGCAGACGAAGCTCCCGGAGCGGTGGCACGAGCGCAACCCGTGGCTGACGTTCGAGGAAGGGTTCCGCCTCGTCCGGGGGTTCGTGCAGCGGTTGGAGAGCGGCGCGCTCGGTCCGCTGGAGGCGCGGCTCGGGTCGGACCTGCGAAGCCTCGTGGAGGGCGCACCGAACGCCGTCGTCCGCGTGCTCACGCCGGGCGCGCTGGAGACGTTCGCCAAGGAGGCTCGCGACCACGCGCCGCGCATCCGGCTGGTGCTCGGCCAGCCCCCGGCGCGATTCAACCAGGAGCGGCTCGGCGCGACCTACCACGCCACGAGCTGGGCGCTGGGTCGGGAGGCGGCGGCGCTCCTGCCGCTCGAGCCGCTGCTCGGCCCGGCCGTCCGGGCGCCCTGGTCGTGGCAGGCGACCGCGCTGCGGCGCTCGCTGGAAGCGGCTGCCCCGCACCTCGCCCGGGATGCGCGCGTGGTGCTCCTGCTGGACCAGGGCGGACCCGAGGCGCTGGTCGCAGCGGTCCTCGGTGGTGTCGGCGCCGGGTACCGGGTCATCGAAGCCCGGCTCACCGACCCCGAGGACGAGGTCGGCGGCGTGGTCGAGCTCGTCCCGCCGGGCGGGATCCTGCCGCCGGGCCCGCTGCTCGCGGAGCAACACGCGGCTGGAGCCCGGCCCTGGCGACCGCGGCGACCCGGAGCTCGTGCCGGGGCCGGGGCTGTTCGCGCCGCCGGAGCGCATCGAGGCGCGCCCGTTCTCGCCCCGCGAGGCGGCCGCCACGGTCCTGGAGACGACCGTGGAGGTGCTCCGCGAACGCGGCGAGCCGGCGAGCTTCGAGCGGCTGCTCGGCGAGATCCTCGTCGGCCTCGATCGATCCGGGTCCCTCCGCCGGCTGCTCGCGACGGAGCCGTCCAGCGACACCGGCGGCGTGGACGGCGACGACCGCTCCGGCGACCGAGGCGACGACGGCGCCGACCGGGCGAGTGCCGGCATCGGGTCCGGACCTGGAGGCGCAGCGGCCGCGGCGGCGGGGGCGGGCGAGGGGGCTCCCCCGACGACGCGCCAGCGCACGTTCGCGGAGCCCGTGCCACCCAGCGATCCTGTCGAACGCGTGCTCGCCCTCATCCGCGACGAGCTCGGGCGGCCGACGCAGCACCGGCTGGCCGAGGTTGAGCCCGGCCGCTGGTGGCTCGGCGACCGCCAGGATCGCGAGGCCGCGGCCATCCCGCTCGCGGACCGCGTCGAGTGGGCCGTCTACAGCCTCCTCTCGACCGCCGGCCCGATCGCCGAGACCGCGTTCTTCGAGCGCGTGGCGTCGCTCTTCTCCGGCCACGACCTGCCCGACGAGGCGCTCGTCCGGGCCTCGCTGGCGAGCTACCGCAGCCCCGCCTCGACCGCGACCCGCCTCATGACCAACGAGGACGTTCGCCGGCGCACGACCGAGCACGCCGAGCTCCTCGCGCACCTCGCCAACGGCGGGCACCGGCTCGGCATGCACATCTGGATCGGCCGGCGCGATCAGGCCCGCCAGGTTGGCGACAAGACGCTCGGCGATTTCCTCGACCCGCATCGTGAGCGCGAACCTTGGTTCCCGACCATCTCGCTCGTCCCGAAGGAGGTCGGTGAGGCGGTCGACTGCATCTGGTACCAGCGCGGCGGCACGGCGCTGCTCTGGGAGGTCGAGTGGACGGCGATGCTGGGCGACGTCCTGCTCCGGCGCCACGCCCGCATCCCGCCGGATGAGCGGATCGTCCGGTTCCTGGCGATCCCCCCCGAGCGTCGCGAGCTCGCCCGGCACAAGCTGGAGGCCTCGCCGATCCTCCGCGACGCGATGGAGGCGTCGAACTGGCACCTCATCCTCTGGCCGCACCTCCAGGCTTGGCTCGCCCGCGACCCGCTGGACCTCGCGGACATCGAGCCCTACCTCGGCCTCGAGCCGCTGGTGGAACGCCGCGCCGAGCAGCTGCCGCTGTTCTGACGGCGCGACACCACGCATCCGGGTGACACCGCTACCCTGTGCTCCCTCGCACGGGGAGAACGACCTTGCCTGAGCCGAGCGCCGTCGACCAGCTTGCGGACGGCTTCTGGGAGCGGCTGAAGCAGCTCCAGCCCTTCAGCGCCACGATCAACGGCGACAACCGCTACGACGATCGCCTGCCCGACACGAGCGCCAAGGGCCGGGCCGAGCTCCGCCAGTTCGCCGACGACATGCGCGACGCGGCCCTTTCGATCGCCGACGACGGGCTGTCCGTCGAGGACCGGATCACCCGCGACGTGCTGCGGGTCATCGGCACGATCTTCGCGATCCAGGACGAGCAGCGGATCGACACCCTCCAGGTCGTCGACCAGATGGCCGGCCCGCAGCAGCTCCTCCCCCAGATCTGCCAGTTCCAGCAGGCCGACACGCCGGAGAAGCTGGAGCTGTTCCTCGCCCGCCTCCACGCCTACCCGAAGTTCATGGCCGACAACCGCGAGCTCGTCCGCGAGGGCATGGAGAGCGGGCTGACCGCGCCGCGCATCGTCGCGGAGCGGACGATCGCCCAGCTCGAGCGAATGCTCGCCGTCCCGATCGACCAGGCCGTCGTGCCGTCACTCGTCACGGTCGCGAGCGACGAGGACCGGGAGAAGATCCGCGACGTCATCCGCGACGAGGTCTATCCGGCAGATGCCGCGTTCCTCGAGTCGCTCAAGGGCGACTACCTCGCGGCGAGCCGGCCGGAGAACGGCATCTGGTCCGCTCCGAACGGCGACGAGCTGTATCGCACCCAGATCCTGCGCTGGACGACCCTCGACCTCGATCCCCGCGAGGTCCACGAGATCGGGCTCCAGGAGCTCTCGACCATCGAGGTCGAGCGCCAGGCGATCAGCCGCGGCGCCGGATTCGGCGAGGACACCGTCGCCTACCGGGCATCGCTCGCGAGCGACCTGCAGAACCAGGCCGTGTCGAAGGAGCTGCTGATCGGCCGTGCCAACGAGGACATCGAGCGGGCCTTCGAGCTCGCGCCCGCGATGTTCCGCCGCGCGCCGGTTTCGGCCTGCCGCGTCATCCCGGTCGAGGAGTACAAGGAGCGCGACGCGCCGTTCGCCTACTACTACCCGCCGTCCGCGGACACCACCCGACCCGGCACGTACTACGTCAACACGTTCGACCTGCCTTCGCGGACGTTCTCACGCCTCGCCGCGACGACCTACCACGAGGCGATCCCGGGTCACCACTTCCAGATCGCGCTCGAGGGCGAGAACACGGCCCTCAACAACTTCCGGCGCTTCGCAGCGCGGTACGCCGGCGGCGCGTACGTCGAGGGTTGGGGCCTCTACGCCGAGCGCCTCGCGGACGAGATGGGCCTCTACCGCAACGAGGCCGAGCGGTTCGGGATGCTCGACGCGCAGGCCTGGCGGGCCGCCCGCCTCGTCGTCGACACCGGGATGCACGCCTTCCGGTGGACGCGCCAGCAGTCGATCGACACGCTCCTCGAGGCCGGGCTCACGGAGACCGACGCGGTCATCGAGACTGACCGCTACATCGCCTGGCCGGCGCAGGCCCTGACGTACAAGGTCGGGCAGCGCGAGATCGAGCGGCTTCGCCGGGAGATCTCCGCGCGCGACGGCGAGGCCTTCGACCTCCGCGAGTTCCACGACCAGCTCCTGGGCCACGGATCGCTGCCCCTGGCGACGCTCGCCACCGAGCTGCCGAAGTGGGTGTCGACCCCCGTCTGAGACCCTCGCGGCCGGCGCCCGCGTGGTTGCGAGGTCCGCGCCGACGGCGCACGATATTCCGCGACGGTCCGACCGCGCGCCGACATCTCTCGAGGCCGCACGCCCGGCGCGCCAAACGCTGGAGGAGGCTTGCTCGTGACGCAGGTCAGTCGCCGCACATTCCTCAAGGGAGCCGCCGCCACCGCCGGCGCGGCCGCGCTTCATGGCCCATTCGACGGCTTCGTGGCGCTCGCGAACGCCGCGAGCTCCAAGCCCTCGTTCCGGGGCCTTCGGCCGATCGCGGACGAGCGCGATGGCGTCGTCCGGCTGTGGCTGCCGGAGGACTTCCACTACCGATCGTTCCATGACACCAGCACGCCCGTGGTCCTCGATGACGGCACGCACCATCCCGGGGCGCCACGACGGCATGGGGGCGTTCGCCGGCCCGGATGGCAACTCGATCCTGATTCGCAACCACGAGGTCAACGGCCCGGTGCCGGCCTTCCAGCCGGCGGCACCCACGTACGACCCGATGACCGGGGGCGGGTGCACCGTGATCGAGGTGTCCCCGACCGGCGTCGTGGACAACGCCTACACGGGCCTCAACGGCACGCAGATGAACTGCGCCGGCGGTCGGATGCCGTGGGGCGCATGGATCACCTGCGAGGAGACGGTCAACGGCCCCGACGTCGGTCCGGACTTCACCCTCGCAAGCAACGTCACGCTCACCAAGCCCCACGGATTCCTCTTCGAGGTGCCGGTGGACGGGACCGCCACCGCGGAGCCGATCACCGCTGCCGGACGGTTCGCTCACGAGGCGGCCGCCTACGACCCCGCGAACGGCCATCTCTACCTGACCGAGGACAACTTCTCGTTCCCGTCGGGCTTCTACCGCTACATCCCGCCATCGAACCCGATGGACACGGGCTCCGTCGAGGATGGCGGCCAACTCCAGATGCTGGCGGTCGAAGGCCGGCCACTTGCCGATCTCGCCGCCAGGCAGCGCCGACGCGCGACCTACCGGGTGACCTGGGTCGACATCGACGACCCGGCGCCTTCCTTCCCGTACACACCGGGCGTCGTCGCGCCGACATCGAACAACGACGCCATTCGATACGTGAGCAACCAGGGGCTTGCCCAGGGCGCCGCGAGGTTCTCGCGGCTCGAGGGTGCGGTCCACGACGGCGGCGTCATCTACTTCACCTCGACCCAGGGCGGTGGCGTCGCCAACGGCGGCGACAACCCGATCGTCAACGGTTGGGGAACGGGCTTCGGCCAGATCTGGGCCTACCGGATCAACGCCCAGATCCTGCAGCTGATCTACCAGTCCCCGAACCGCGAGACCCTCGACTTCCCGGACAACATCACGACCAGCCCGCGCGGCACGATGATCCTCTGCGAGGACCACGACCTCGACAACTTCCTCCGGGGTCTCAATCGAGGCGGGAAGCTGTCCAGCCTCGCCCTCAACCGCATGGAAGGCCGCTTCGGCGACGAGTTCGCAGGCTCGACGTTCAGCGTCGACGGCAAGACGCTCTTTGTGAACATCCAGGCGTCGCGCGGGATCACGTACGCGATCTGGGGACCGTGGCACCGAGTCGGCGTCTGAGTGGCCGCCGAACCCCGTGGACGACTGGCCTCGCCACCCGGACGAGTCCAACCCCGCCGAGTACAAGACCGCCTGTGACGGCACGGGTGGCCTCGTCCGGATCCGGATCGTGAGCTCGCCGCATGCGGGACGGTCGCTCTACATGGATGAGCTCGAGATGCCGGGCGCCATCTACACCACGGCGGGAAGCCGGCCGTTCGAGTGGTGGACCGAGGCGACGCATGCGCTGATGCGGACCTTGCCGGCGGGCTCGGATCCCGCGGCGATGCCGGTCCGCCACGAGCTCCGCGTCGCAGAGGACACGCGACAGCCCACCTACGTCGCTGTTCCCGAACCGCCGGATGAGGGAGGTCCAGCCCAGTGACCGAGCAGGACGAAACCCCCGGCAGAGAAGGAGGGCCGGAAGCCTCCGGCACCCCACCGACCGACGCTGCGCCATTGCCGACCGACCAGACCCCGCCGCCACCGATCGACCCGGCATCGCCGCTGACCGAGCCGGCGATCGCGCCGGCAACGCCACTCGTCGCGTGGGCCCCGCCCGTCGCAGCCGCGCCCGTCGCAGCGTCCAGTGCGGGGAGCTACGCCGGCGGACCGCCGGCCTTTACGGTCGGGGCGCTGCTCTCCGACACGTTCGCCCGCTACGGCGCGGACCTGCTGCGCCTCTTCATCGTTTCCGCGGTGGCCAGCGGGCTCAGCTGGCTGAGCTCCTTCGTCGTGCCGATGACGTCGGTGGGCTCCAACCCCTTCGCCCGGCCGTCCGGCTTCGTCGACGTCAGTGGCCTCCTCGGCCTCGCGAGCTTCGTCGTCGGGATCGTCGGGAGCGCCACCACGTTTGCCCTCGCCGAGGGCGGGCGAGCGGTGCCGTTCGGGCGCGCGATTCGGCGAGGGGTCGAGCGCTCCGGTTGGCTGTTCCTGACGTCGCTCCTCCTCGGCGTCGCGTTCCTGCTGATCTTCCTGGTCGCCCTGATCCCGATCGCGCTGTTCGCGATCATCAGCCCGATCCTGATCGTCGTCCCGATGATCGCCCTCTTCCTTGTCTTCCTGTGGGCGGCCCTCCGGCTGATCCTCGCCGTCCCGGCGAACGTCGCCGACAACCTGAACTCGATCGAGGCGATCAAGCTGTCGTGGCGCATCACGAAGCCGACGGGCGTGTGGCTGCGAATCCTCGGCGCGTCGTTCGTGCTGGGGCTGATGGTCGCGCCGGCGGCGCTGGGGGCGCTCCTCCTCGTCTTCCCGGCCCTCTTCAGCGCCGACGGGCGGCTCCTGCTGCTGCTGGTGCCGGCGGTGGTCTTTGCGCTCTTCACGCCGCTGTCCGCATTGCTCTCGTTCTGTGCGTACCGCCGCCTCGTTCCGCCGCTCCAGCCGTCCTGGACGGCCGCCGCCGCCCCGCTCCCGGCCCCGCCTGTCGCGTCGGACGGGATCGATATTCCGCCGGCGCCCGGCCCGGTTGTCGAGTCGATGGCGATCGACGCGCCCCCGCCATCGACCGCCGCCATCTCCGAACCCGCGCCCACCGAGCCCCTCGTCCCGTGGGCGGCTCCCGCGGCTCCCGCGGCTCCCGCGGCTCCCGCGGCTCCGGAGGCTCAGGAGGCTCCCTCCGCTCCGGTCGCCCCGGCCGCCGCCGGCTGGGCGCCGGCAGGCTCGGTCCCGGCAAGCTCCGCGCCTTCGCCTACCAGCGCGGCGCCGTCGGCCCCCGGCTTCCGCGTCCCACGGCTCGGCACCGCCGGGAAGGCGCTCATCGCGCTGGTGCTCGCCTTCGACGTCGCGGGCATCGTCGCGATCCCGTACGGCGTCACGCAGATGGAGCAATTCGTCCGTGATGGCTTCCCTGGCTTCCCGGGATTCCCCGGCTCGCCAGGTTCGCCGGGCTTCCCCGGCTTCCCGGGCGGGGACGGCGCCGTCTTCCCGGGCCAGGTCGCGTTCGGGACCAACGCCGACCTCGACGCCTGCACGATCGAGGGCCAGATGGTCTTCGCGAGCCCGTCCACCGGGGTCGAGTGGATCGCCGCGCTTGAGCGGCGCGTGACCCTGCAGGACGAGGTCTTCCTCCGAATCTCGCGGGACGGTCAGGAGCTCGAAACCACCCTCCAGGATCCCGGAACCTACGACTGCCTGGGGAGCGACACCCCGGAGGCCGGGCTCGTGGAAGGCATCTACACCTACCAGGTGCTGGTCAACGGGACCGTCAGCGCAACGGGTGCGCTGTTGGTGCAGTAGCGCACACCTCCGAACGCCCACGGCGGCGTGATTCGCACGCCATCGGCGAATTCCGTGCGAATATCGCGTGGCGTTCGGAGGCCAAACGTGGCAGCATGAGCGCCGTTCCTGAGGCGTCCACACGCCCGTAGGGAGGGATCATGGCCCCCGCAACGACGCCGCCGCCGCTGAAGCGGCAGCGCCAGCTCGAGCTCTACCGCCGCGCGCTCAAGACCATGCCCGGCGGCACCGATTCGAATTTCCGAGCCTGGGGCGACGACACCATCTACGTCGACCGCGGCGAGGGCGGCCGGATCTGGGACATGGACGGCAACGAGTTCATCGACCTCCGGATGGGCTACGGGCCGGTGATGCTCGGCCACGGCGACCCCCGCGTCGACGACTACGTCAACGAGCGCATGCGCCGCGGCGTCAGCTTCTCCCTCACCTCGGAAGACGAGATCGAGGCGATGGAGCTGATCAAGGAGATGACAGGCTGGGTCGGCAAGGCCCGGATGACCGTCTCGGGCACCGAGGCGACGATGCACGCGATGCGCGTCGCTCGCGGCTACACCAACCGCAGCAAGATCGTGAAGTTCGAGGGCCAGTACCACGGCGTCCACGACTACGCCCTGATCTCGGTCACCCCGAACGACATGTCCGAGCTCGGCGACGAGGACAATCCCGTCGGGCTCGCCTGGGGCCGCGGAATCCCGGAGCAGGTGGCGAAGACCATCATCCCGGCGCGGTTCAACCGCCTCGACGTGCTCCGCAAGATCTTCGAGCGGGACGGCGAAGACATCGCGGCCGTCATCGTCGAGCCGATCCTCGGGAACGCCCAGGCGATCCTCCCGCGCGAGGGCTTCCACCAGGAGATGCGCGCGCTCACGAAGGAGTTCGGGGCGTTGCTGATCTTCGACGAGGTCAAGACCGGGTTCCGGATCGCGAAGGGCGGCTCAGCCGAGTACTTCGGCGTCACCCCGGACCTCGCGACCTACGCCAAGGCGATCGGCAACGGCTATCCGGCCGCGTGCTTCGCCGGCTCGGACGAGGTGATGTCCGTGCTGCCGGACCACGTGTCCCACGGCGGCACCTATGCGGGCAACCGCGTCGCGGCCGCTGCCGCCGTGGCGACCCTCAGGATCCTGCGCGACACCGACGCGCTGGCGCGGATCCACCAGGTCGGACGCGAGGTCCAGGCGGGCCTGTCGGAGGTCATCTCGGAGCGCGGCCTGCCCTACGTCTTCACCGGCCACCCGGCGATGTTCGGGATCATGTTCACCGAGCAGGCCCCGACCGAGTATCGCGACTGGGCGAACTCGGACCACGACCTCTACGACGCAGTGGCACTCGGGATGCAGGCCCGCGGCGCGATGCCCGAGCCGGACTCCCGCGAGCCGTGGTTCTTCTGCGAGGCCCACGCCCGTGAGGACGTCGTCGACCGGATCGTCACGATCTTCGGGGACTCCCTCGACGCCGCGCTCGAGGAGCGGGCCAAGGGCGAGTCGCACCACGTCGGCGCTTCCCAATGGAGCATGGGCGGGGACAAGGGCACGCCCAGCAGCACCTGGCCGAGCGACACGCCGACGTAGTCCATCGCCTCCGCGTCCGGCCGCGTGGCCGCCGCCCTATCGGCGAATCCCGGTTTCGTGCCTCTGAGACACAAAGAGTCCCGCAAGAGCGCCGATCGAGGCCTTGTGTACGTTCCTTGAGGAGCGCTCGTGTCTCAGACACGATCGGCGCCACAGCCCGCTGTTCGGGAGCCTCAGATCGGATCTCGGGTCTGTCAGACATGAAGCGGGCGCTCCCGCCCTGTCGGCGACGTCAGGACGGCGGATTGCCGGCGATTTCGTGTCTGTCAGACATCGACCGGCGAGGACGGCGGGCTGGCTGCCGCGGCTACCCTTTTCGACATGGATTTCGGCAAGCCGCCCTGGTCGACGGTCCTCGTGGTGCTCGAGGAACGCGCGATCCCCATCGTCATCATCGTCCTCGTCGGGTTCGTGCTGCTGCGCGCGTCGCGGCTGTTCGTCCATGGCGTCGTCAAGGCCCTGATGGACCGCGAGGCGACCGAGGGGACCGCGCAGGAGCTCTCGGCGGTCGAGCTCAAGAAGCGGATGGACACGCTCGATGGGCTGGGCGGCAATGTGATCCGGTTCTTCATCGTGATCATCGCCGGGCTGATGGTCCTGCGCACATTCGACCTCGACATCGGGCCGGCGGTCGCGGGGCTCGGCGTCGTCGGGGTGGCCGTGGGCTTCGGCGCCCAGCACCTCGTTCGCGACTACCTCAACGGGGCCTTGATCCTCATCGAGAACCAGTTCAGCAAGGGCGACGTGATCCGGGCCGCCGGCGTCTCCGGCACGGTCGAGGACTTCAGCCTCCGCCGGACGACCATCCGCGACCTCGACGGCGTCGTCCACACCGTCCCGAACGGCGAGATCACGATCGCGAGCAACCTCACCCGCGTCTGGGCCCGCATCAACCAGGACGTGACCGTCGCGTACGGCACGGACATCGACATGGCGACCCGCGTCGTCGACGAGGTCGGCACGGCGATGGCCGCCGACCCGGCCTGGAAGCGCCGGATCCTGGAGGCCCCCAAGGTCGACCGGATCAGCGCGCTCGCCGAATACGGCATCACGATCAAGATCCTCGGGACGGTGCGCGCCCCCGACCAGTGGGCTGCCGCGGGCGAGCTCCGCAAGCGCCTTCTCGACGCCTTCCGGGAGCACGGGATCGAGATCCCGAGACCGCAACGCGTGGTCCTCGCCCGCGAGCCGAGCGGGCTGCCACCGCCGGACGAATCCATGGCGGACGCCGTCGACGGAGGGTAGCCGCCCGGCCGAAAGCTCGAGAGGTCGCCCGGCGGTCGCGGTGACACGCGGCTGCAACGACTGGAGCCTCGATCTACGGCGCCCTCGCGATTTTCCGATGCGCAGCGTTCGCGCCAAGCCGCCCGCCCAAATCGGCGCACCTGTGCCGCGGCGGCTGAGGGAGGTTGCGCATGGCCGCAGCGACCGGATCTCAGGTTGCCGAGAAGGCGACGTACCGCCTGCCCTTCGTGATCGCCGCGTCGTCGGCCGGCACGATCATCGAGTGGTACGACTTCTACCTCTACGGCGTGCTGGTGGCGTTCTTCTCGACGCAGTTCTTCCCGAAGGAAGACCCGAACACCGCGCTGCTCGTTTCGCTTGCCACCTTCGGGGCAGGCTTTGCGGTGCGGCCATTCGGCGCGGCCGTCTTTGGACGGATCGGCGACATCATCGGTCGCAAGTTCACGTTCCTGGTCACGATCCTGGTCATGGGCATCTCGACCGCCATCGTCGGGATCCTGCCGACCTACGCCCAGATCGGAATCCTCGCCCCGATCATCCTGGTGGGCCTGCGCCTCGCCCAGGGTCTCGCGCTCGGTGGTGAGTACGGCGGCGCCGCGATCTACGTCGCCGAGCACAGCTCGGACAAGGATCGCGGCAAGAACACCAGTTGGATCCAGACGACCGCGACGCTCGGGTTGCTGCTGGCGATGATCGTCATCCTTATCACCCGCTCGTCCATGTCCCCGGAGGACTTCGCGAGCTTCGGCTGGCGGATCCCGTTCCTGCTGTCGGCGATCCTCGTCGTCATGGCGCTCTTCATCCGGGTTCGGCTCCAGGAGACGCCGCTCTTCGCGCGCCTGAAGGACCAGGGCAAGTCCAGCAAGTCCCCGTGGCGCGAAAGCTTCGGGTCGTGGAAGAGCGCGAAGGGCATCCTGCTGGTGCTGTTCGGCATGACCGCGGGCCAGGCCGTCGTCTGGTACCAGGGCCAGTTCCAGGCCCTCTTCTTCCTCCAGAACGTGGAGGGCGTCAGGTATCAGGACGCCTATCTGATCGTCGGCACGGCGATCGTGCTTGCGACACCGTTCTTCTACTTCTTCGGCCGCCTCTCCGATCGGATCGGCCGGAAGAAGGTGATCCTCTCGGGGGCGCTCATCGCCGCGATCTCCTACTACCCGATCTACAACCTGATGACCCAGTTCGCCCATCCCCAGGGTGCGCTCGCCACCACCGGTGCCAACGCCGGCAAGTTCGTCGACGAAGCCGGCAAGCTGACCGTGGCCCAGCCGGAGATCCTGCCGCTCATTGCGCTCGTGTGGATCCAGGTCGTCTTCGTGACCATGGTCTACGGGCCGATCGCGGCATTCCTCGTCGAGTACTTCCCGGCTCGCATCCGGTACACGAGCCTGTCGATCCCGTACCACCTCGGGAACGGCTGGTTCGGCGGCTTCCTGCCGCTGATCGCCGCGGGCCTGCTGACGGCGACCGGCAACCTCTACGCGGGCCTGATCTACCCGATCACCGTCGCGTTGATCACCGTCGTCATCGGCGGGCTGTACATCAAGGAGAGCCGGCACGTCCGGATCTGGGATGAGGTCGGCGGACACGCCGACGACCTGCCCGTAGGCGAAGGCGGGACGGCAGCCCGACCGGCGCCAACCAGCTGAGCCCGCCCCACCCACCAAGGTTCGCACCGCTCACCCGCGGCGCCGGCCGGCCACCCGCCGGCGCCGCCTCCATCGCTCCTCTCGCCATCGGCTCGGCCTCCGACCGCGGCTGGTAGCATCGATCGTCCGAACCGAGCAGGGAGGCTGTCGTGGCCGTCGACGAGCCCAAGGCGCCGCAGGCGCCCGCCAACGGGAACGAACCGAGCGCCGGGGCCGCGATCGAGAACTGGCTGCGAGAGGCCCGGACCTTCCCGCCCGACCCGGCGTTCACCGAGCAGGCAAACATCAAGGCCGACGTGTACCTCGAAGCCGAGCAGGACTTCGAGCAGTTCTGGGCGGATCTCGCCCGCGAGCGGATCAGCTGGTTCAAGGACTTCGACACCACGCTCGAGTGGGACCTGCCCTTCGCCCGGTGGTTCGTCGGCGGCGAGCTGAACGTCTCGTACAACTGCGTCGACCGGCACGTCGAGAACGGCCTTGGGTCGAAGGTCGCGTACCACTGGATCGGTGAGCCCGGCGACACCCGCACGATCACCTACGCAGACCTTCATCGCGAGGTCCAGAAGACCGCCCGGGCTCTCGATGCGCTCGGCGTCGGCAAGGGCGACCGCGTCGCGATCTACATGCCGATGATCCCGGAGCTGCCGATCGCGATGCTTGCCTGCGCACGGATCGGCGCACCGCACACCGTGGTCTTCGGTGGCTTCTCCTCGGAGGCCCTCGCGGGCCGGATCAACGACGCCGAGGCGAAGCTCGTGATCACCGCCGATGGCGGCTGGCGGCGCGGCAAGCCCGCCGAGCTCAAGCCCGCGGTCGACACGGCCCTGGAGTCGACGCCGTCGGTCCACAACGTCCTTGTCGTGCGCCGCCTTGGCGACGAGGCGCCCAACGTGAACATGGTCGAGGGCCGGGATCACTGGTGGCACGACATCGTCGACACGCAGCCGCCCGATTGCGCCCCGCTGCCGCTCGACAGCGAGCACATGCTGTACCTGCTCTACACGTCGGGGTCGACGGCCAAGCCCAAGGGCATCTTCCACTCGAGCGCCGGGTACCTCCTCGGCACCTCGTACACCCACTGGGCGATCTTCGATCTCAAGCCCGACGACGTGTACTGGTGCGCGGCCGACATCGGCTGGGTGACGGGCCACAGCTACATCGTCTACGGCCCGCTCGCCAACGGCGCGACCGGGATCATGTACGAGGGCACGCCTGACACGCCCGATTGGGACCGCTGGTGGCAGATCGTCGAGGACTACCAGGTCAACATCCTGTACTGCGCCCCGACCGCGATCCGGGCGTTCATGAAACAGGGCGAGGAGCACCCCAAGAAGCACGACCTGTCGTCGCTGCGCGTTCTGGGGTCCGTCGGCGAGCCGATCAATCCCGAGGCCTGGCTCTGGTACAACGAGCACATCGGCGGCGGGAAGGCGCCCATCGTCGACACGTGGTGGCAGACGGAGACCGGCCAGATCCTGATCTCGCCGCTGCCGGGCGTCACGACGACGAAGCCCGGGAGCGCGACCTTCCCGTTCCCCGGCATCCAGGCCGACGTGGTCGACGGCGACGGCAACTCCGTGCCGCTCGGTGGTGGTGGGTACCTCGTCCTCAAACGGCCCTGGCCGGCGATGCTGCGCGGCATCTACAACGACCCAGAGCGCTACAAGGAGACCTACTGGAGCCGCTTCCCCGGGATGTACTTCGCGGGCGACGGGGCAAAGCGCGACGAGGACGGCTACTTCTGGCTGCTGGGCCGGGTCGACGACGTCATGAACGTCTCGGGACACCGACTGTCGACGACCGAGATCGAGAGCGCGCTCGTCTCGCACCCCGCGGTCGCGGAGGCCGCGGTGGTGGGCGGACCCGATCCGGTCACCGGCGAGGCGATCAACTGCTTCGTGATCCTGCGGAAGGGAATCGAGCCGACCGACGCGCTCGCGAAGGAGCTCCAGGGCCACGTCTCGTCGAAGATCAGCCCGATCGCCAGGCCGAAGTCGCTGATGTTCACGCCGGACCTGCCGAAGACCCGCTCGGGCAAGATCATGCGCCGGCTCCTGCGCGACATCGCCCAGGGCCGCGCGCTCGGCGACACCACGACCCTCGCCGATCAAGGCGTCGTCGAGACGATCCGCGCCAACTCCGGCAAGGCCGAGGAGTAGCCACGCTCGACCGCCCGGCACCGACGCCGGCAGCGACGCTGGCACCGACGATCGCGCCGTGACGATCCGGGCCGTTGTCTTCGACGTCGGCGAGACGCTCGTCGACGAGACGCGACCGTGGGGCGCCTGGGCCGATCACCTCGGCGTGCCGCGGCTCACGTTCTTCGCGACGCTGGGCGCCGCGATTGCCGACGGCCGCCATCATCGCGACCCGATCGACCTGCTCAGGCCGGACGTCGATGCCGACGCCGAGCAGCGAACCCTCGAGGCCGAGCGAGGGTTCTCGTTCGTCGCCGTGGACGACCTCTATCCAGACGCGCTGGACTGCCTTCGGGCGCTCGCGGCAGACGGCTACCGGCTCGGCGTCGCGGCGAACCAGCCCGCCGCGACCGCCGCGGTCATCGAGGGCCTGGGGATCGAGCTCGAGGTCGTCGGGATGTCTGCGGACTGGGGCGTCCACAAGCCCGATCCCGCGTTCTTCAAGCGAATCGCGCGGGAGCTGGAGCTGCCGCCGGCCGAGATCGCCTATGTCGGCGATCGCGTCGACAACGACGTGCGACCGGCCCGCGCCGCCGGGATGACCGCGGTCTTCCTTCGCCGTGGGCCGTGGGGCTGGATCCAGGCCGGACGCGACGACCCGCCGGAGGCGGATCTCGTGGTGAACAACCTGGCGGAGCTCCCCGGCGCGCTCCGGAGCCTTCGCTAGACACCAACCCCGGCGAGCCCTGGCAAGCGCGGTTAGCTAGCTGCCCCCGAGCTTGGCCTCGGTGACGGGCTTCCTGCCGAACAGGCCTCGGATGAGCGAGCCGGTGTCGCGGCTGCGATCCGGAGCCAGGCCCGTCTGGGGCGAGAGCAGGCGATCGGCCAGGTGGCCGAAGTCCTGCGCGACCGCCTGCTTCGGGTATTTCTCGATCAGCGTCTTGCCGGCGTTGGAGGACCACACGAAGTGGAGCCCCGCCGAGCGGATCTGGGCCATCGCCGGAAGCCCGACGGTCGCCTCCATGTCCGCGACGGTCACGCCGCTGTTGGCGCGGTTGACGATCATCGCGAGGCGGTCCCGGACCCCGAGCTCGCCTGCGACCTCCTTCAGCTGGATCGCCGCCCGCATCGCGGGCAGGTCCGGCGTCACCGGAACGAGGATCCGGTCGGCGATCGCGAAGACCGCGAGGTTGACCTCGCTGTACGACGGGTGGAGGTCGACGACGATCGCGTCGACCCCACTGCGGGCCTCCATGATCGCGTCGGCGACCCGCGCCGGGTCCAGCGTGGCGTGGCTGAGCGGGTTGGTCGACAGCGCCGCGACCCGGATGCCGGAGTCATGGCGCGTCGAGAGGTCGAGGAGCGTCTCGTGCTGGTAGCCCTGGTCTTCGTCGGTCCAGGAATCGGCCGCCGAGCGACCGGCCTGCAGGCCGAGGGACAGGGCCACGTGGCCGGTCACGGTATCGGCGTCGAGCAGCAGGACCTGCATGCCCTTCCAGAGCTGGAGGACGGCCGCGAGGTTGGTGGCGATCGTCGTCTTGCCGACGCCGCCCTTGGGGTTGAAGACCGCAAACACGGGGGCCGCCGGCGCGAGCTCCGTCGTGATGCCGTGACCGGCGAGGACGGCGTCGATGCCATCGGTGACGGGCACCTGGGCGCGGATCGCCATCGCTTCGACGCGCCAGCGCAGCGCATCGATCGAGAACGGTCGGAGGAGAATCTCATCGGCCTCGTCAAGGCCGGCGGCCCCAAGGCCGTCGAGGTCGTTCTCGTCCACGGCGTAGACGACGGCGAGCGCGCCGGGCCTGCCCTGGCGGGCCTCGGTGACCCGGGCGACGGCGCCGGCGGGATCGCCAGCCACGTCGATGACCGCAAGGAGCCGCGGGTTGCTCGGCGTGAAGGCCTCGACGAGCTTCGCGTCGGGGGCCATGCGAACGGGCTCGAAGCCGGCGTCGGCGAGGGCCTCGAGGATCTGCGACTGCTCTGGCTCGGCCATCGCGACCGCGATGGCGGGCTTGCCGGGATCGGGAGCGTTGTAGTTGGTCATCAGGCTGCAGGCTCATGGGCGACGACGGTGATCCCGTCGTCGGTGGCGTCGGTGATTCGGGCGGAGAAGCCCGGGAGGCTTGCGACCCCCGTGGCGAGGTCAATCCCCGGGTCATGGGTGATCGCGAAGACGAAGTCGCCGCGCTCTCCCGACGAGACGCTCACGGCGTGCACGCCGGGCAGCTGCCCGAGCGCACCCTTGAGCGCCGAGATTCCGGCGACGCTGCCCAGCCCGCTGACGAGCAGGCGCGTCGCGCCGGCGTCGGCGTCGGTCTTGGTGGTATCGCGATCGGAATCGGCATCAGAACCCTCGCGCTGGGAGGCAGCGAGGACCGCTGCGGGCCATTCGTTGATCTCGCGCATGTCGAGGCCCTCGCCGGCGGCGACCTCGGCCGCGGCTGCGGCATCGGCCTCCAGGCCATCGGGGGCTGGCGCATCGAGCATGTCGATGGCGGCCGGCCCGTCGCCGCTCAGGTCCGGGGCGTCCGGCGCCTGCTCGGCCAGGGCGGCCAGGCGAGCGGGGTCGTCCTCGGCGAGGAGCCGCTTGAAGAACCGCTCCATGTCCGCCTCGAAGGTCTCGACGACGGACTGGACCTCGCCGACGAGCCGTTCGACGCTCGCCGCGTGGCGCTCGGTCTCTCCAGACAGGTCGGTCTTGCGGGCTTCGATCCGGCGCTCGGTCTCCTCGCGGATGCGGGCGATCTCGGCCTTCGACCACTCGCGGATCTCGGCGATATCGGTATCGGCGCGCTGCTTGAGCTCGCCGGCCTCGGATGTGGCCCGCCCGCGGATGCCCGTGACACGCGTCTCGGCATCCTCGCGGAGGCGAGCGATCGTCTCTTCGCGGCTCGACACGGCAGCTTCGCGCATGGCCTTGACGAGGCCTGCAACGAGCGGGTTGTCGCGGCGAGCGGGCCGCGCCTCGCCGGTGGCGTGGATCGGCGGGCGAACGACCGCGAGCTCCCCGTCGGCCGCGTGCTGCGGCGACGTGGGTCGGTCGACGTCGGGCCAGCCGCCGCCTCCGCCCTCGGGAGTGGCCTGGGTCTGCGCCTGGGTGTCGATCATCGCGGCCTCGGCAGTGTCTTGTGGCACGTCGGACGAGGCCGGTGCCTCCTCCGTGGTCGGCGCTGGCGAGGAGCCGGCGAGGTGGAAAGGCCCCTCGCCGAGGTCGTCGCCGTCCACGCCGTTCGTCGCGTCGGGGCTCGCAGGATCGAGGGTCGCGGCCGGCGCGGAATCCGCGGCGTCCGCGTCAGAGGCGCGTTCGGCCCCCCACGGAAGCTTGAACCCACGTTTCTGCTGGCTCGACATCGATCGACGATTCCTCGGGGCGTGGTAGCCCGGCTCATTCCGGTGCCGGACGTTCTGGATGGTCGTGGTGCGGTCGCGTGCGGGGTAGTGCACCTGTGGTACCCCCGGGTGCGGCGGAGGTACCGGTCGAGAGGTGCCCCGCGAGGCCGGCGCTACCCTTTCCCCATGCTCGAGCCGTCGCACCCGATCGATCGACTGGGCCGGCCGCTGCGCGACCTCCGGATCTCCGTCACGGATCGCTGCAACTTCCGCTGCCCGTACTGCATGCCCCAGGAGGTCTTCGGGCGCGACTACCGGTTCCTGCCGCGCGACGAGATCCTGCGATTCGAGGAGATCGCGCGATTGGCCGAGGTCTTCGTTGGGCTCGGCGTCCAGAAGCTCCGCGTCACCGGCGGCGAACCGACGGTCCGCCGCGGCCTGCCCGACCTCATCGCGATGCTCGCGGCGCTCCAGACGCCCGACGGCGAGCCACTCGACCTTGCCCTGACCACGAACGGCTCGGCACTTCGGGCGCTCGCTCGCCCCCTCGCGGATGCCGGCCTCCGGCGGGTGACCGTCTCACTCGACTCGCTCGACGACGAGACGTTCCGGCGGATGAACGGCGTCGACTTCCCGGTCGCGAAGGTCCTCGACGGGATTGACGCCGCGCTCGAGGCCGGGCTGGGACCGGTCAAGATCAACGTCGTCCTCAAGCGCGGCGAGAACGATGGCGGGATCCTGGAGCTCGCCGGCTGGGCCCGCGAGGCCGGCCACATCCTGCGGTTCATCGAGTACATGGATGTGGGCACGACGAACGGCTGGCGGCTGGACGAAGTGGTCCCGGCGAGGGAGGTCATCGACACGATCTCGGCCCGCTGGCCGCTCGAGGCCGCCGCTGCGACTTACACGGGCGAGGTCGCGGAGCGCTGGCGCTACCTCGACGGGGCCGGCGAGATCGGCGTGATCGCCTCGGTCACGCGGCCGTTCTGTGGCGACTGCACGCGGGCCCGGATCTCGGCCGAGGGCAAGCTCTACACCTGCCTCTTCAGCGCGATCGGGCACGACCTCCGGGACCCGCTGCGAGCGGGGGAGTCCGATGCGGAGCTGGCGGCCCGGGTCGCGGCGATCTGGGGAGTCCGCGACGACCGCTACTCCGAGCTGCGGGCCGCGGCCACGGACCGGTTGCCCAAGATCGAGATGTTCGCGCTCGGCGGCTGAGGGGAGCAGGGCGGTCCGGTGCGGTTGTCCACGATTTGTCCACAGCGGTGCGTAACTCGTGGATAGCCATCCGCCCGATCGGCTGCAACTCGTGGATAACGTCGTTGACCGGCAGTGCGATGGATTCGTAAGGTACGTCTTGCCCGAAGGGGCCGCCAGGGAGCGGAGAACCGAGATCACATCAAGGTTCTTCGAGCCAGGGCCGGTCGCTTCGGGCGCTTCTGTACTCGGTCGCGACGGCGTTCCTGCGCCGTCCCCGAGAGGCTCGGCGGGACGTGACCGGCATCCCGGTGTCGGTACTCTCGTCGGGCCCGCAGAAGTCGCGGGCCACCGGCCGTCGACCCCTGGACGAAGTTCTGGAGGCCCGCATCCGTGACGGTTCGCACGTGATCGACCCGTCCCTGCCCATCCCTCCCTCCGACCACCCTGCGCGCCTCGACGCGCTCGAGCAGGCGGTCCGCGCGCGGTCGCCGCTCGTCCCCGAGGTCGGGATCGTCCTGGGCTCGGGACTCGGCGGCCTCGCGGACGAGCTCGAGGACGCCGTCGCCGTCCCATTCGACGAGCTCCCGGGCTGGCCGGCCGCGACCGCCCCGGGCCACGTTGGGCGGTTGTTGCTGGGGACGCTCGGCGGCCGCTCGGTCGTCATGCTCCAGGGCCGCTTCCACCTGTACGAGGGCAATGCGCCGGGGCTCGTCGTCGAGCCGGTGCTCCTGTTCGGCCGTCTCGGCGCCCGGATCGTGGTGCTGACGAACGCGGCCGGCGGGCTCGACCCCGCGTTCGGGCCCGGGACGCTGATGGTGATCAGCGACCACCTCAACCTCACCGGGCAGAACCCACTCATCGGGGCCAACGCTCCCTCGATCGGCGATCGCTTCCCGGATATGACCGACGCCTGGTCGCCGCGGCTTCGGGAGCGACTCCACCGCGCTGCGGGCGCCGAGGGCGTCTCGCTGGCGGAAGGCATCTATGTCGGCCTGACCGGCCCGAACTACGAGACCCCGGCCGAGGTCCGGATGTACGCGGCGTTCGGCGGGCACGCCGTCGGCATGTCGACGGTCATGGAGTGCGTCGCAGCGCGGTGGGCCGGGCTCGAGGTCTGCGGCGTCTCGCTCGTCACGAACGCGGGCGCCGGGTACACGGGCGAGCCGCTGACCCACGAGGAGGTCCTCGTCGCGGGCGCCGAGGCCGGCCCGCGTCTCGCCCGGGTCATCCGGCGGTTCGTCGCCGACCTGTAGACGCGCCGCCGGTGCGAGACCGAGACGCCCGGCGGTCACGATCGTCCCGCGCCGAGGCTCGGTCGGGTATGCAGCGATCGCTCAGGGCCGCGCTCGGCGCGACCGTCGTCATCCTGGCCGCCTGTGGCACCGCCACGTCGTCGACCCCACCTGCGGAGCCGACAGTCGGGACAAGCCTTCCGGCCACGGCGCCGCCGGGTGCCCCAGCTGTGACCACCCCGCCCGCGACGCCCGCGACCCCCGCGATCCCGGCTGCGACCGCCGTCCCGCGGCCCGCCGGCACCCTCGCGTGGCCGACCGGATTCGCGGTCGAGATGGCGAACGCCACGTACTTCACGTCGCCGCCGTTCGTCGTTCCGCTGACGATCACGATCGCCGAGCCAGGTTGGCACGCCGGGCACCTCAACCCCGTCTTCATCGACCTCCAGCGCTACGACGGCGTCGAGGTCGGCGGGCTGCCGACGCGGATGCTCGCCTTCGGCTGGCCCGAGAACGTTCGGGGTGCCGACGGCGCCGTGCCGGTTGCCGGCCTGACGCCCGAGGCCGCCGTCGACCTGATGATCGAACGGGGATCCGTCAAGCCGGCGAGCGTGCGGCCGTCGAGCTCTTCGGCCTCGCGGGCGAGCGCATCGACCTCCACTCCGACCTCGGGAACAACCCGATCTTCGGCACGGCGGACGGTGACTTCGGGCTCGGGCCGGAGCTGGACGCGCGCCTCGTGGCGCTGCCGCTCGACGACGGCCTCCTGATCGTCGCGATCCTCGCCCCCGCCGATGACCTCGCAGACGCCTGGGACCTGGCGCTCCCGATGCTCGAGACGGTCGAGCTGGGCGGTAGATCTCCGCTGCCTGACTCGCACGGCTGCGCGTCTTCGGCGCGGGGACGCCAGGTCCGCAGTACCTGGTCGAAATCGCGGCACAGGGGGAGTCATTTCCGACGTCGCAGCAACCGGTGGCGCTGCCGCCCTGCGTCGGCCATCCGAGTGTCGTCCCGAGCTAGCTCCAGCGGTCGTAGACTCCGGTCTCATGACGACGGAGCTGGACGCCTCCGCGACGCCTCCCACCGCCGCGCCCCCGGTGATCGGCGATGGCGATCGGATCCCGCTCCTCGATCACGGGTTCGTCCGCCTCGACGCGTCGATGGCCGATGACCTCTCGGTCGCGAATGCGGCCCGCGTGAGCTTCGCGAAGCGCAAGGAGGAGCTCGACGACGCGGACCGCGGGCTCATCCGCTTCCTGATGCGCGATCGCCACGGAACGCCGTTCGAGCACAACAGCTTCCGGTTCCACATCCGCTGCCCGATCTTCGTGGCCAGGGAGTGGATGCGCCACCGGATCGGCTGTCTCACGGGCGACACGGTCGTGTCTTTTGTCGACATCAACGGACACGCGCCGGCCGCGCTCGCAAAGACGATCGACGAGCTGTGGTCGGCCTGGACCGACGGGGAGCGAGACGGACACGCGCCCGACCCAGGGACAGCATCGCGAGTCGGTGACCTCAGGACGATGGGCGTCAGCCAGCGCGCGATCGCCACCCACCTTGGCGTCGGCCGCCGGGCCGTTCGATCTGTCGTCAACGGGACGTCCGGACGCCGCGACGCTCGATGGCGCATCCGTGGCATGAAGCTCCGAGTCCTTGACGAGTCGACGAACGAGTTCACCACGGGACACATCGAGGACAATCGTCGACAAGGGCGTCCAGCCTGTGTATCGCGTCACGCTCGCAGATCGGAAGGTTCTGACCCTGACCGAGAACCACCGTGTTCTCACCGACGAGGGCTGGCGGACACTCCGCGAGGCGATCGGCCTGGTTGGAGATGGCGAAGCTGCCCGGCAGACGCGTCCGGCGCGCTTCATGGCCAATGGCGTGCCGGCGTACCGGGATCCCGACTGGCTTCGCGCGCGCCGGGCGGAAGGGAAGAGCGTCCAGGCGATCGCTGATGCGGCCGGCTGCAGCTACCACACCGTCCGGAAGTGGCTCCAGATCCATGACCTGCGGTTCACCCGCGAAGAGCGCTACCGCTCCAGAGCACCATGGAACAAGGGCATCCGCGGGTACCGGACCAACCTCCGGCACTCGGCCGGCCACCTTGCTGCCATTCGAGCTGCGCGCTCGGGAAGCCGCAGCAACTTCTGGCGCGGCGGGGCGACCTCCGAGCGCGCCTCGATTGCCGCGTGGGCGACGAGCAAGGCGGCGACCGTCCATGCGCAGTACGACTACACGTGCCAGTCATGCGGCTGCGCCGGCCGACGTCTCCACGCCCACCACATCGTTCCCGTATGGGCGGACGCCTCCAGGGCCCGCGACATTGGGAACCTGATCACGGTCTGCGACGGGTGTCATCGTCAAATCCACAGGACGCAAGCGGCTGAGCTCGCGTTTGCGCGCGACAAGACCGATCGCATCGGGTTCGCCCTCGACGTGCCGGCACCGGATCGACGCGGCTGGAAGCTGACCGCTCATCCCGTTGCGGTCGTCGCAGTCGAATACATCGGCCTGCGGCAGACGTACGACCTCTGCGTCGAAGGCCCGTGGCACAACTTCGTCGCGAATGGCCTTGTCGTCCACAACTCGTTCAATGAGTTCAGCCTTCGGTATGCGAAGGCCACCGACGACTTCTATGTCCCGGAGCTCGAGGACGTCCGGTCGCAGGTCGGAAAGCCCGGGGCGTACACGTTCGAGCCCGTGGAGGACGAGCTCGCCGCGCGCACGCTCGAGGAGCTCCGGAAGGTCTACGACGTCGCCTTCGAGACGTACGAATCGCTCGTCGAGGCGGGCGTCGCGCGGGAGCTCGCGCGCTCGGTCTTACCCGTCGGCGCGTACACCGAGTTCTACTGGACCGTGAACGCGCGCTCGCTCATGAACTTCGTCTCGCTCCGCGCCGCCGAGACGGCTCAGCGCGAGATCCGCCGCTACGCCCTCGCCGTCGAGGCCTTCCTCGCACGCGAGATGCCGGTCACGTACGCGGCCTTCCTCGGAAACGAGCGAAGCGCGCCCTAGTCGGCGTCCGATTCGGCGAGGGTCGCCAGGTCCTCGATGGGAATGTCGAGCGCGTAGGCCACGGCTTCGTCGAGTGACAGCGCGGCGCCCTCGGCCGCCCACCGCTCCAGGTCGGCGGGGTCGACCATGTTCCGGACGTTCGGGCGGAGGAGCGACTCGATCCAGCTGTCGGTGAACGACGCCAGCGTCGCGCCGGTGGCCTTCGCGAGCGCCCTGCCCGCGCCCCACAGGCGGGCGGCCCGCTCAGGCTCGTCGTCAAACAGCGCCTGCGCCGACAGGTCGTCGATCACGAGGGTCATGCCGGCCGCGTCGCCCGCCCTGAAGAAGTGGCGGAGCGCCTCGTGGATGTACGGCCTCGACTCGTCGCCACGACGGATGCGCAGCAGCCCACTCCCGACCATGTGCAGCGACCAGGCCTCCATCGTCCGGTCGCCGACCCGCCGGAACTTCTCGAGCGCCTGCCGGAACTCGGCGATCCCCGCGTCATCCTGCTCGCGGAAGTACTTGTTGTTCCCCATCGCCCAGAAGACGTTGCCCTCGCCCCGCTCGTCGCCGAGCTCGCGGAACAGCGCCAGCGCCTCCTCCTGGGCTCGGCGCCCGATCCCATCCGGGTCCGTGTCGCCCGGCGGGATGGAGGGATCCTCGGGCACGGTGAACACGAACGAATAGTTGTAGAGGGCGTTCGCGAGCTCACGCTTGTCGCCGAGCTCGCGCCAGATTCCGACGGCCTCCTCGTAGGCGGGGCGCATCGACCGGATGTCGGCTTGCCACCACGAGACGCCGCCGAGGGCCTCCATCAACCGCCCGCGAAGCGCCGGATCCTCGCGCGACCAGGGCGCCGCGGCCATGACATCGAGGCGCCGGCGAGCCTCGGAAAGGTGGCCGCGCTTCTGCCAGAAGCGCCAGACCGCGTAGGCCAGCCCGATGGCGGTCGGGCCGTCACCGGCCGCGGTCGCACGGTCGAGGACCGCGCGGATGTTGTCGTGCTCGCGCTCGAGCTGGTCGAGGAGCGGCCGCTGCTCCGCGCCCGCGAGCTCGGGCGCGAGGCGCTGCGCCAGGGCGAGGAACCACGCACCGTGGCGCGCGTCGATCTCCGCCGCCTCGCCTCGTCCAGCCAGCTGCTCGGCCGCGTAGGCCCGGATGGTGTCGAGGGACTGGAAGCGCGGGTCGGCGTCGGTCTCGAGACTCCGGATCAGGCTCTGGTCCGCGAGGTCGACCAGACCGTCGACGACGTCGATGCCGAGCTCGCTGCCCGGCCCGCAGACCGCCTCGGCAGCGGCAAGGTCGATCCCACCCTCGAACACCGAGACCCTGTCGAGCAGCCGGCGATGCCCCTCGTCGAGAAGGTCGTAGCTCCAGGCGATTGCGCCCCGAAGCGTCTGCTGGCGCTCGGGCAGGTCGCGCGCGCCGGCGGAGAGGAGCGCCAGCTGGTCCTCCAGCCGCGTCCGCAGGGCGTCCGGCGAGAAGAGCTTGATCCGGGCCGCGGCGAGCTCGATGGCGAGCGGCATCCCGTGCAACCGCGCCGTGATCGCCGCGATCGCCGGCGCGTTGTCGTTCGTGACCCGGAAATCGGGTCGTACGGACATCGCGCGGGCGATGAACAGCCGGACGGACTCGAACGCGGAGAGGGCCTCGACGTTGATCGTGCGCTCTTCGGCGGGGAGGTTCGCCAGCTCCAGCTGCGTGAGCTGCGACAGGTCCGGCGGCGTGGGCAGCCCCGGAACCGGGTATTCCTGCTCGCCCGAGACGCGGAGCGCGGCACGGGAGGTGACGAGCGCCGACAGGCCGGGGGCGTCGCGCAGGAGGTCCGCAATGACGGGCCCCGCCTCGAGGACCTGCTCGAAGTTGTCGAGGCAGAGAAGGACCTGCTTGCCGGCGAGCCATTCTCGAAGGACCACGTCGGCGCTGCGCGCGCCGGTCTCGGCGAGCCCGATCGCCGAGGCGATCCGGGACGCGACCAGCGCCGGCTCCCGGACCGTCTCCAGGGCCACGAAGAAGATCCCGTCGGGATAGCGCTCCGCCGCGTTCGCCGCGATCTGAAGGGACAGCCGCGTCTTCCCGGTACCGCCAGGGCCGGTGAGGGTCACGAGCCGGTTCCTCTCGAGCAGGGCGCCGGCCTCCTCGAGCTCCCGCTCGCGCCCGACGAACGACGTGAGCTGTGTCGGGAGGTTGTTGGGGCGGGCGTCGAGCGAGCGCAGCGGCGGGAACTCCATCCGCAGCCCGTCCGCGACGACCTGGCACAGCGGCTGGGGCTCGCGGAGGTCCTTGAGGCGGTGGTTGCCGAGGCCGCGAAGCGAGATCCCTTCTCCGAGGTCCGGTGTCACGAGGACCCGCACCGCCTCCGACACCACGACCTGGCCGCCATGGGCGGCCGCGGCGATGCGCGCCGCGCGGTTGACATCAAGCCCGACGAGCCCCGCGGCGGAGGTCGAGGCCTCGCCGGCGTGGAGGCCCATGCGGACCGTGACCTCGGCGCTGGGCGGCCACGGCTCGGCAGCGAGCGCGCGCTGCGCGTCGACCGCCGCGCCCACGGCCTCGAGGGCGCTGTCGAAGACGACGAAGAAGGAGTCTCCCTCGGTGCCCTCCTCGCGGCCCCCGTGCTTCGCGAGCGCCTCGCGCATGATCGCGGCCTGGCGCTCCAGGACCCTGGTGTACGCCTCGCTGCCAAGCGCGTCGAGCAGGCGCGTCGAGCCCTCGATGTCCGAGAAGAGGAAGGTCAGGGTCGCGGCCGGCGCCCGCGCGACCATGGTTGGCCCCGGCCTCAGTGCCGGGTCGAGTCCGTCGCGGCGCGAAGCCGTGTCGCGACGCCCCGGAGGATCGCGAGGGTGAGGGCCGGCTGCTCCAGCAGGATGCGGTCAAAGTCCCAGGAGGCGAGCGCGAGGCAGCTCGTCGGCTCCTCCGCGGAGACGGTCGCGTTTCGGGGCATCCGGTCGAGGACGGACAGCTCGCCGAAGAACTCGCCGGGCCCGAGCCGAGCGACGACCTCGCCGTCGCGAACCACGCGGACGAGGCCGGCGATCACGACGAAGAAGCCGGTGCCGATGTCGCCCTGCCGGGCGATGACGTGGCCGGCGGGAAAGTCGACCGGGGTCGCGACGGCGGCGAGGTGCGCAATGCCGTCCGCGTCGATGCCGTGGAAGAGCGGGCAGGCGGACAGGAGCTCCGCCCGGCGGTCGTGGGTCAGGGTCATGCGGGCTCGAATCCTCCCGAGTCGTGTCCTCCGGTGCTGATTGTGCGCCCGACCCGCGTCAACGCGCATCTGACGCCTCGGTGGCGCAGAATCATCCTGCTGCCGTCGTGGATCCTGGAGGCTGTGTATGGCGACCCGAGACGAGATCGCCGACGCGATCGCCGGCATGGCGATCTTCGTCGACCTTGCGCGTCCACAGCTCATGGGCGTGGCGAGCCGCTTCGAGGAGGCGTTCTTCGCAAAGGACACGCGCGTCCTGCGCCAGGGGCTGACGGGCTCGGGCTTCTACGTGATCCTCGACGGCGAGGCGGACGTCGTCGCCGACGGCCAGAAGCTCGCGACGCTGGCGCGCGGCGACTTCTTCGGCGAGGTCAGCGTCCTGCTCGGCGAGCCCCCGACGGCGGACATCGTCGCGACCCGGCCGTTGCGCTGCATCGTCCTGGGCGGGCCCGGCGTCGAGAGCTTCCTGGTCGATCACCCGCGGGTCATGTTCCGGATGCTCCAGGCCCAGGCGCGCCGCCTGCGCAACGCGAACCGGCGGCTCACGGCGAACCAATGACCTCCAAGACGGACCGCGCGTCGACCGACGGGCGCCCGTACCCGCCTGGCGAATACCCGATCGTCATCGTCGGTTCCGGGCCCGGAGCCCTCCAGGTCTCGTACTTCCTCGGGCGGCTCGGGATCGAGCATGCGGTCATCTCCGGCGACCCGGGTCCGGGCGGGATGTTCCGGAAGTGGCCCTTCTTCCAGCGGCTCCTCTCGTGGACGAAGCCGTACGCGCCGCCAGAGCGGACGACGCGGGAGTTCGAGCGCTGGGACTGGAACAGCCTTCTCGCCGGCGAGCCGGAGCTGCGGGGCATCGCAGCGGAGTTCCTGGACGGCTCCTCCGACTTCCCGTCGCGCCCGGAGATGGAGGCGAATCTCACCGCCTTCGCGGATCGCGCGGGCGTGGCGATCCGGTACGGCTGCGAGTGGCAGTCGACACGGCACGAGGAGACCGCCGACGGCGATCGCTTCGTCCTCGTCACGAACGAAGGCGAGTACCGCTGCCGCTTCCCGGTCTTCGCGGTCGGCGTCGCCCAGCCGTACGCCCCCAACACGCCGGGCATCGACCTCGCCGTCCACTACGCCGACACCCGCGACGCCGAGTCGTACGCCGGCAAGCGGCTGTTCATCATCGGCAAGCAGAACTCCGGATTCGAGCTCGCGACCGGGCTCCTCCAGTGGGCCAGCCGGATCACGCTGTCGTCGCCCTCGCCCGCGAAGACGTCGATCGAGACGCGGTCGCTCGTCGGGGTCCGGGCCCGCTACGTCCAGCCGTTCGAGGACTCCATCCTCGGCGGCGGCGTCGACATCCTTTCGGCGAGCACGAAGGGCATCTCGCGGTCGTCCTCAGGCGCGCTGGTCGTGACGCTCGAGCGCAGCGACAACGCCATGCCGATGACGGTCGAGGCCGACGAGGTCATCGCCGCGACGGGTTTCGTCTGCCCGCTTCGCGACCTGCCCGCGCTCGGCGTCGCGACGTTCGGCCAGTCGAAGCTGCCCGCCCAGACCGAGTTCTGGGAGAGCGCGTCGGTGCCCGGCATCTACTTCGCGGGCACGATCACCCAGGGCGCGGCGGGGCTCAAGAAGCACGGAATTCCGGCCAACTCCGGGGCCGTCCAGGGCCACCGCTACAACGGCCGCGTCCTCGTTCGGCACCTCGCCCAGCGGCACTTCGGCGTCGAGCTCGAGCGGCCGGAGCTCGACATCGGCGACCTCCGCGATCACCTGCTCCACGAAGCCGCGAACGCCCCCGAGCTGTGGCACCAGAAGGCCTACCTCGCGAGCATCGTCACGATCGACCCCGACGACGGCGTCCGCGACGTCGGCGTCCTGCCGCTCACCCATTTCCTCGATCACGACGGGCCGGACGCGGTCGCGATGACGATCGAGAGCGATGGCGGCTCGATCTACCCGGTGGTCTACGTCCGGCGCGACGGCAAGACCGAGGAGCACCCCCTCGAGCCAGACCCGCTGCACGACTTCGAGGGCCTCGCGTACCGGCGCGCGCTCGGGACGATCCTCGACCGATTGACCGCGGGCGCCTCGGCGGCGTAGCCGGGGCCGCAGCGCCGCGAGCTCCTAGGCCTCGTCGTCCTCGAGCAGGTCGTCGAGCTCGTCGTCTTCGAGCTCGTCCTCGATCTCGATCGAGATCTCGTCATCGTCTGGCGTGAGGAACCGGAACACGCCCCAGCCGAGCACCGAGCCGACGAACGGGCCGGTCAGGTAGACCCAGAGCGACTCGTAGTTGCCGGCCACGAGGGCCGGCGCCAGCGACCGCACGGGGTTCACGGAGGCGCCGCTGATCAGCATGCCCGCGAAGTGGATCCCGACAAGCGTGAGCGGAATCACGATCACCGCCATCTCCGGCAGCTTCTTCGTGATGGTCAGGATGACGGCGACGAAGATGGCGGTCAGCACCGCCTCGGTCGAGAACGCGTGGAGCTCGGCGGCCAGGGCCGTGTCGGCCGTGGGTCCCGGGGTGTTCACCGCCGCCCCGATCACGTTGACGCTCGTGACGAGCAGCACACCGAATGCCGCGACCAAGCCGCCGACGACCTGCGCGATGACGTAGCCGATCGCCGACTGCCACGTGATTCGACCGTCGAACAGGGCTGCCAGGGTGACGGCCGGGTTGTAGTGCCCGCCCGAGGCGTGGCCACCGATCGAGATCGCGGCGAGCAACCCGAGCCCGAACGCGAACGGGATCACGAGCACGACGATTCCGGTATCGCCCCCGGCGAGGATGACAGAGCCAACGCCGAGGAAGCCGAAGGTCAGCAGGATGAAGGTGCCGATGGCCTCCGCGGCCAGCGCGCGGATGTTCATGGTCGGTAATCCTCCCTCACGCCGGACGCGGGGCTTCGCGCACCGGGGCTCGCCGGTCGAAGAATAGTCCGCTACGCCTCGTCCGACGACGCCGTCGCCGCGCGGGCCGCGCGGATCAGGAGCGCGTCGCGCCAGGTCCGGCACAGGACCTCCACGAGCTCGAGCCGGTCCACGGCCTGGTTGATCGCCGCGGCGCCCGCTTCTGTGCCGACAGCAACCGCCCCGTGCCGCTCCAAGACCACGGCGACCGGATGCGGCGCCTCGCCCTCCCCGAACGCAGCCCCAACCCGACCCGCCAGGTCCTCGCTCCCGGGCTCGCCGAACGGCAGGAATGGCAGCCGGCCCAGGAACAGTGCCGTCTCCGGCAGCGCGGCGGGATCCGGAATCTCGCCAGCGAGGGTGAGCGCCATCGAGGCGGGCAGGTGGGCATGGACCACTGCCGTGACATCCGGCCGCGCCGCATACACCGCTCGATGGATCCGGACATCCGAGCTCGCGCGCGGCGCCAACGCGCCCGGCGCGGTGCTCACGACCACGAGCTCGTCCGGATCCAGCTCCCATTTGCGCCGCGTGGCTGGCGTGATCAGGAGCCGCTCGGCATCCAGGCGGATGCTGAGGTTGCCCTCCGTCGCCGCGATCAGGCCGGTGCGCCGCAACCGCACCCCGGCCGCCGTGATCGCGGCGCGCAGGTGCGCGTCGTCCGACAGCGGAGCGGTGGCGCGGCTCGGCATCGACTCTGATGCTACCGGCGCTGGTGGGCGCCGGTCAGGCAGCGACGGGCAGGGCCTCGGGGTAGGTGTCAGCCAGCTCCAGGACGACGTTGCAGGTCTCGCAGCCGACCTCGTCGGTCAGCTCCGCAACCAGCGTGGTGGTCCCGCAGCAAGGCATCTCGATCTCGACCATGGGCCGAACGTTGCGCTGACGCCGTGTCAGCTTGTCTGTCACGATGATTCGCATGCCGCGCGTTTCGCTGGATCTTCCGGCGATCGAGACCAATGATCTTCGGAAGCGCTACGGCGCGGTCGAGGCGCTCGCCGGCCTGTCCATGAGCGTCGGGCGCGGGCGAGGTCTTCGGTTTCCTCGGTCCCAACGGCGCCGGCAAGACCACGACCGTCAAGCTGCTGCTCGGCCTGGCGCGCCCGACGGCGGGAACCGCCAAGATCCTCGGCGCACCGATGGGCGATCTGGCGACCCGCCGCAAGATCGGCTATCTCCCGGAGCTGTTCAGGTACCAGCCATGGCTCAAGGCTCGCGAGGTCCTGGCGCTGCACGCCGAGCTCATCGGCATGGCGCGCGGAAGGCGCAGCGCCGCGGCCGAGGAGGCCCTCGGGATCGTCGGCCTGGGCGACCGAGCGGGCGACGTCGTCGGCAAGTTCTCGAAGGGCATGCAGCAGCGGCTCGGGCTGGCGACGGCGCTCCTCGGCGAGCCGGCGCTGATCGTCCTCGACGAACCGACCTCCGCGCTCGACCCGGTTGGTCGCGTCGACGTCCGCGGGATCGTCCGCGCCGCGGCGAACCGCGGGGCCGCCGTGTTCTTGAACTCCCACCTCCTCTCCGAGGTCGAGCAGGTCTGCGATCGCGTCGCGATCCTCGATCACGGCCGCGTCGTCGCGCTGGGCGACCTCGACGACGTTCTCGGCGTCGCGGAGACGCACGTCCGGCTGTCCGGCATCGGCAGCGACGACCTCGCCGCCTTCGAGCGCTTCGGGCCGCCCTCGCTCGACGGCGACGTCCTCCGGATCCGCCCGATGGACGACGCCGACGTCCCGGACCTTGTCTCGACCCTCGTGGCGATGGGCGCAAAGATCCACGAGGTCCGCTCGGGTCGGACCTCGCTCGAGCAGCGCTTCCTCGCACTCGTCGCGCAGGACCGGCCGCCCGCCGGCACCCCCAGCGCCACCCGCCTCCGTTGAGCGCGTCACGAGCGGTGACCGGATGCTGACGATCGCCAAGCTCACGATCGGCGAGGCCGCCCGCCGGCGCGTCCTCTGGGTCCTCGCGGCTCTCGCGCTCGTGGCCGTCGGTCTGACCGCATGGGGCGTCTCCGCGCTCGTCGGCAGCGCCCGCGATGACGGCGTCGGCGAGCTCGAGATCAAGTTCGTGGTCTCCCAGATCCTCATCTTCGTCGCCTTCATGTTCGGGTTCGTGCTGGTCATGACCGCGGCGTTCTTCGGTTCGCCCGCGATCGCGACGGACCTCGAATCGGGCGTCGCCCAGGCGATGCTGGCGCGGCCGCTGCGGCGCTCGTCCTACGTGCTGGGTCGATGGCTCGGGCTCGCGATCGTCATCGTCGCGTATGCGGCGATCTCCGGGTTCCTGGCGATCGGCGCGGTGGGAATCGTGTCCGGCTACCTCCCGCCCGACCCGATCCTGCCGATCCTGTTCCTCGCCGGCCAGGCGCTCGTGCTGCTCTCGCTCACCGTCCTCCTGTCGACCCGATTGCCGCCGATCGCGGGCGGCGCGATCGCCGTCGTCGCCTACGGGCTTGCCTGGATGGCGGGCGTCCTCGGCAAGATCGGGCTGGAGTTCGGCACCACGACCCTCGTGACCGTCGGCGACGCGATCCGCTACATCCTCCCGACCGATGCGCTGTGGCAGGGGGTCGTGTACGGCCTCGAGCCGTCGTTCGTGATCAACGGGGTCGAGAACGAGTTCGTGCGCAACTCGCCGTTCTTCGCCGCCGCGCCGCCGTCCCTCCCGATCGTCGCGTGGAGCGCGGTCTGGGTTGTGCTGGTGCTCGTCCTCGCTGTCAACCAGATCCGTCGTCGCGAGCTCTGAGATGCCGCGCGAGATCTGGCTGGGTCACGGCGCGAGCGGCGATGCCTCGAGCATGGCCCCGTTCGTCGACGGACTCCGGAGCCGCGGCCTGACGGCGGCCGCGGTCGACCTGCCGAAGCGGAAGGCCGAGGACACGGTCCCGGTCTGGCGCTCGCTGGTCCCGGACGGGCCCGGCACGATCGCGGGCGGGCACTCGTTCGGCGGGCGTGTCGCGAGCCTCGCCGCCGCCGCAGGCGGGGCCTACGGCGGCCTCGTCCTGTTCAGCTACCCGATGCACCCGCCCGGCGCCCCCGAGCGCGCGGAGGCGCGGTGCGCCCACTGGCCGTCGATCGACTGCCCGGTCCTGCTGCTGTCGGGTGAGTCCGACCCGTTTGCGCGGATCGAGCTCCTGCGAGTCGCGGTCGGCCTGCTCCCGCAGGCCGAGCTCGTGACGTATCCGCGGCTCGGGCATACGCTTCGCCCCGTGCTCGACGACGTCCTGGATCGGGTCGCGGCGTTCGTGACGGCCCTCGGACCGCCGCCCGCCGCCCGCCGGTAGCTCCGTGGACACGAGCCGCCGCGGGACCGTCCTGCTCGGGCTGGCGCTGGTCCTCCTCGGCGGCCTCGCGCTCGCCGGTCGCTTCCTGAACGTCGACCTGCTCAGCCTCGGCTGGCCGATCTTCGTGCTCGCCCCCGGGATCGTCCTGTTCGCGGCGGGCGTGGCGGTCGGTGGCAAGGCGGGTCTCGGGCTCGCGATCCCGGGTGGCATCGTGTCGATGGTCGGGGTCGTGCTGACGTTCCAGTCCGCCACGGGTCTCTGGGGGACGTGGGCCTACGCCTGGGCGCTCGTGGCGCCGGGCGGCATCGGGCTCGCCTTCGTGCTGTACGGCTTGCTGACGGGCCAGGGCGACATCGCCCGCGGTGGCGTTCCGATCCTGCTGACGGGGATCGGCCTGTTCATCGGCTTCGGCCTCTTCTTCGAGGGCGTGCTCGACCTGACCGGTGAGGATGGCGTCCCGGAGCTGCTTCTGGCCGGCGCGCTGGTGGCGCTCGGCGTGGTGGTGGTGCTGTACGGGCTGTTGCGGCGCCAGCCGGTGGAGCGGCCGCCCGCCGGCTAGTCCGTCACTCGACCGCCAGCACCCGGTATCGGACGGGGCCGCGCGGCGTCTGGATGTCGACCTCGGCCCCCGCGGTGGCGCCGAGCAACGCCGCGCCGACGGGTGACGCGCTGCTGAGCCGCCCCGAAGCGAGATTCGCGTCGGCCGCCCCGACGATCGTGTAGGTCAGCTCGTCGCCACCGGTCTCGATGCGCACGGTCGACCCGACCATGACCCGGCCGGTCGCGGCCTCCTGCTGGACCACGACGGCGCGCCGGAGCCGATCCTCCAGCGCCAGGACGCGACCCTCGAGGAACGACTGCTCCTCGCGCGCGGCGTGGTACTCGGCGTTCTCCTTCAGGTCGCCGTGCTCGCGGGCCGTCTTGATGCGCTCGACGACCTCGGGCCGCTTGACCCGCGTGAGCTCGTCCACCTCCGCCCGGAGCCGATCCAGGGCGCCCTGCGAGAGCTCGATCGGCGTGGGCGCCGCGTTCCGCCCTGCCGGCGCCCTGGGAGCGGTCGCTCGCCTGGCCGCGGGCATCCGGGCGCCCTGCAACGGCGTCCGTGGTGTCGTCACGATCGGCGTCGAGCCGGGTCGCGGCCCGCGCCGGGTCGTGCCGGTGCCGCGGTCTTCGGGTCGGGCGCCCTCCGCATCCCCGGGCGCCACCTCGACGACGTGCCGCTCGGGCTCGGGAGCGCGGGGCTCCTCGGGGACGAACGAGCCGGTGATCCCGTGGATCTGTCGCTCGCCGGTCGCGCGCCGGGCGTTCGCCCATGGCAGCGCGAGGGCCGTGGCGGGTCGGTCGGGCTGGGCCGGGCCGTTCGCAGCGCCGAATGCCTCGAGGACCGCGTCGAGGTACTCCTCCGTGGCGCCGGTCTCGGCCCACCACAGCCTGGCGCCGAGGGCCTCGATGCTCCGGAGGAGGTGGAGCCACTGGCCGTCGGGATGCGGCTGTCGATCGCCGGGCACGTGCGCGTACAGCGCGGCGGCTCGCCCACCGATCGTCCGCTCCGCCGCCGCGGCGAACAGGACGGTCGTGTTGGGCCACCAGAACGAGGCCAGCCTCGCCGAGAGGGATCTCGACGTGGGATGGGCCCCGTCCAGGCGGAGCCCGGGCAGCCGCTCCAGCCACTTGCCGACGCGGGTCAGCTCCAGCGGGGCGGTCGGTCGCGGCTCGCCGAGCTCGACGACATAGATGCCCGGCTTGCGGGAGGGCGGGGGAGTGCCCCAGCGAACGGGGCCGTCGGCCAACAGGCCGGTCGATCGGATGAGGTCCGCGGCGCCGAGGGCGGTTCGGGGTGGGGATGCGCTCACCGATGGACGGTACCACTGGGCTCGGCCGCCGGTACGGGAAGCAGGCTCGACGTGCGCGCACCCACGCGCGATGCTGGTGTCTCGCTTCGGGGGACGTGATGGCCGAGGTCGAGATCTTCACGCCGACCGGCGTCCTTGCGGGCACGACCGCGCGCGTGCCGCTCACCAACGACGGCCCGGATCTGTTGTCGCCGATCGCGGTTGCGGACGCCCGCTGGTACCCGCTCGACGGCGCACCGCCTGCCCACCGCGGCGACGCCCTCGTGGTTCCCGACGACATCCTTGTGATCGCCACGCAGGAGCCGGAGCTCAAGGTCCACATGGCGTGGTTCGCGGTGACGATCGATGTCGGGCCATACCGCGTCTCCGGCCAGCTGGCGACGCAGCCGGGTTTCGACCCCGCGGCGTCGCTCGCCCGGCCAAGTGGCGGCTTCGTCGCCCTGCACGAAGCGACGATCGAGCTGCCCGAGCAGAGCGGCGCCACCGCGGCCGAGCGCCCCTACGTGCACGTCAACCGCTACGCCGTCGAGCGGGTCGACTCCACCCTGATGCTCGGCTTCTTCTTCCCGGGCGCCCGCTTCGTCGGCAAGGAGCCGGAGCCGGAATCGGAACCGGAGGCCGTCCCGGCCGGCTGACCGCGCCGGTCGGCTGACCGCGCCGCGGCCGCGTCCGCAGCACCCGAGCGGCGATCTCGGCGGCCCGGAACGGCACGTTGCGCACGGCTGTGCGCGCATGGAACCAGGTTCGACCCCGCCCGACCCGGTCCGACGCCGGTCGGACCCAAACCTCGAGTCACCGTCGCGCCTGGCGCCCTCCAATGCCCACCGCCGTGGTCATTCGAGCGCAGCCTTGCGGACCGCACGACATTGACCAGGCAAACCTGGTTCCGTGTGCGCATCCTGGTGGGCATTCGTGCGCCCTGTGCCGCCCGTGCGTCCCCTGAGACCTAAGAGCCTGGCTAGCAAATACGAAACTCACTATTGACAAAGTGAAAGACGACATGCGATAGTCCGACTCACACAACGAAGGAGTCGAACGAACCCCATGCCGCACGACGTCATCTCCACCTGTCCCGTCTGCTCCGGCGAGCTCGCCGTGACGCGCCTCCACTGCCGCTCCTGCGGCACGACCCTGGAGGGCGAGTTCAGCGTCGGGCGGTTCGGGCGGCTGACGAGGGAGCAGCTCGTGCTGCTCGAGAGCTTCCTGCGCTCCCGCGGCAACCTCCGCGACATGGAGCGCGAGCTCGGCATCTCCTACCCGACCGTCCGCGGCCGCGTCGAGGCGCTCGTCCGGGCGCTCGGCTTCGGGCCCCGCGACGGCTCGGACGAGGCCGACGAGGAAGCCGCCACCGCGACCGCGGCCAGCGCCGAAGCCGCAGCCGGCCGCCAGGCCATCCTCGAGCGCCTCGCCAAGGGCGAGATCAGCGCCGAGGAAGCCGCGACCGCCATCCGCAACCTCGGAAAGGCCTGAACGATGACATGGTCCGCTGCAACAACGATCCACGTCCTGATCGAGCACCAGATCGGCGCCCGCGGCCGCTTCACGCTCCGCCAGGCATCCGGCGAGGTCTCCATCCGCGGCGTCGAGGGCGACACGGTCCGCGTCCGCGCGGACGACGACGAAGGCCCTGCGCGAGCGGTTCTCCATCGAGACCGGCAAGGACTCCGTCGAGCTCCGCCAGACCGAGAGCTCGGCTTCGGCATCAGATGTTCGGCGGCGGCGAGAGCGTCGAGCTCGAGGTCGAGGTGCCGCATGGCGCGACGGTCTCGATCGAGACCCAGAGCGCCGACATCGAGGCTCGCGACCTCAGCGGCGGCCAAGGCACTTCCGGACCGCCTCCGGCGAGATCGTCCTGCAGCGACTCTCGGGCGCCGTCGAGGTCGAGACCGTGTCGGGCGACATCGAGATCGAGGGCCAGGCGCCGCTCGACCTCAAGGCCCGGACCGTCTCCGGCGACGTGCGAGGTCCGGGTCCCGTGCTCCGGCGACTCGACCTGGGCACGACGTCGGGCGACATGCGGCTCGACGCGGAGCTCACGGGCGACGGTCCGTTTGCCATCCGCATCGATCAGCGGCGACGTCCAGATCGTCGGTCGCTCCGGCTTCCGGATCGAGGCCGAGACGATCACCGGCGACCTGTCGAGCGACCTGCCGAGCAAGCGCGAGTCGCAGCTCGGCCGGCGCGTGATCATCGTCGGCCGCCCCGGTCCCACGCTGTCCTTCCGTTCCGTCTCCGGCGACTTCCACGTCGCCGAGGCCCGCGACGCCGCACCCATCCTCAAGGAGACACCGATGACCGGGAACGAAGGCGCCACCGCCACCGACGCCTCCGCTGCCGAGCCCGACCAGCGCGCGGCGACGCCGACGCCAAGCGCATGGACATCCTCCGGCAGCTCGAGCGCGGCGAGATCAGCGTCGCCGAGGCCGGCGACAAGCTCGGCGAGCTCGACGGGGTGCTCCGATGACCGAGGCATTCGAGCGGGTGCTCCAGCTCGTCGCCAGGGCAAGCTGACCGCCGAGGAGGCGGCGCCGATCCTCGAGGCGCTGGAGCGGAAGCCGAAGGGCTTCCCCGGTGCGCCCGGCGCGCCGACACCGCCCACGCCGCCGAGGCCGCCCGCGTTCGGGCCGACTCGGGCCCGCGGCCGCCCAGCCGGGCGGGAGCCCGCGGTTCGCGCGCATCGAGGTCCGCGAGAGCGGCCGGCGGGTCGTCGACCTGCGCATCCCGATCTCGCTCGGGCGGTTCGCGCTGTCGCGCGTGCCGGGCCTCTCGACGCCAGCAGATCGCCGAGGTCGAGGAGGCGGTCACGTCGGGCGCCTACGGCCCGATCCTCGACGTCCAGGACCCCGACGGCGACGGCGTCCGGATCGTCCTCGAATAGATCCAGCAAGGGAGAATTGCGATGCGCCACGAAGACGCCGGGCTCGCCCTCTGGGTGGCCAGCGACCAGGCGGCCCGAGACCGCTCGATCGCGTGCGAGGAGCTCCTCGAGGCGGCCAAGGTCGCCGAGGCAGTCCCGAGCCGCTCGCTCCGCCAGCGCGCCGGCGCGGCCTTCATCGCGCTCGGCGAGCGCCTCGCCGGGAGACACGGACCGCACCGCGTCGCCGGCTTGCGGGCCAGCGCTTCTAGGGAGCGATTGGCCGCGCCAACGCGTACATCAGGCAGCGCACGAACCCGCGGCGGGACTGCCGATCGGTCCACGCCGCAACGACAAGACCCGCGCTCATCGCGAGCGCGGGTCTTCGTTTTGCATTCCCGGTTTCGAAACGGTGATCCGGCCCGACGATCGTCGCACGCCCGGATCACCAGGATCTGCCGGCGCGAGTATCGGAGCTGATAGTTGCCCGCTCGGGGCACGGTGGAGAGGTTGCTCGCGCCTCGGGACACGTCCGCGCTTCTCGCCAGGTCGACGACCGGCTTGGTCACCAACCTGCGTCCGGACTCAGGAGCCGGGGAGCGGCGTCGATCCGTCATTCGAGCAGACCTCCGTTGCCCCGAATCCTACGCCCGAGTGGCAAGCCCTCGACCTTTCACGGGCATTGCAACGGGCTCAAATTCCGGGCGCGAATGCGGCGGCGGCGTGGCTCCGCGGCGACCCGCTGTACGCTCCCGATCCAGCCCGCTGTGGAGCCTTCGACATGACCGCCCGACTCCCGTTCACCGGCAACGACGAAGCCGACGAGCTCGTCTCGAGCGACCCCCTGGCGCTGCTGATCGGCTTCGCGCTCGACCAGCAGGTCACCGTCCAGAAGGCCTTCTCGGGACCGCTGGACATGCGGACGCGCCTCGGCCACCTCGACGCCAAGCGCATCGCCGCCGACGGACCCCGCCGAGCTCGATCGCGTGTTCCGCGAGCGACCTGCGATTCACCGCTTCCCCGGCTCGATGGCCGGGAAGGTCCAGGCGCTCGCGGCAGCGATCGCCGAGAAGTACGACGGCGACGCGTCGCGGATCTGGCGGGAGGCCTCGGACGGCAAGGATCTCGAGCGGCGGCTGCTCGAGCTGCCGGGGATCGGCGAGATGAAGGCGCGGACGATCCTGGCGGTGCTCGGCAAGCGGCTCGGCGTCTCGCTCCCGGGGATGGCCGACGTGCTGCCGAAGCACCCGACCCTCGGCGATGTCGACTCGCCCGAGGCGCTGGCCTCGTACCAGGCAGGCAAGCGGGCGTACAAGGCGGAGATGCGGGCGCAGGGCAAGCGCGTCTGACGGCAGATTCCGCTTGCGCCGGCGCTCGCGGCGTGCCATGATCGTTGCGGCGTCAACTATCATCCTGGAACCCTTCGAAGGACACCGTCCGCACATGCCCGACAGCACCGAGACCGCCATGACCACCGAGACCGCCGCGACCACTCCTCCGGCCGCGACCCCAACCGCCGAGCTGGACCCCGCGGTCTGGCGCGCCCTGGGCCACGGCCACACGATCGACATCACCACCACCGGCCGACGGACCGGCGAGCCGCGCCGGGTGGAGATCGTGTTCCACAACTTCGGCGGCCGCCTGTACATCTCGGGCACGCCGAATCCGGATCGCGAGCGCGCGTGGCTGCTGAACCTCCGCGCCGACCCGAACCTCACCTTCCACATGAAGCAGCTCGCCCAGGCCGACCTGCACGCCACCGCGCGAGAGATCACCGACGTCGCGGAGCGGCGCGAGGTCCTCGAGAAGGTCGCACGGGTCTGGCGACGCGATCCCGAGCCGATGCTCCAGTGGAGCCCGCTCATCGAGGTCGTCGTCGATGGCTACGGCGTGGCGGATCCCGAGTACAAGGCCGCCGAAACGGTCTGAACGCCGGCGTCGCCGAGGGCGCCAAGATCGCCTGGCCGGACCGAACCCCGACTGGCCAGATTCACGCCGCTGGGCCAATTGGGCAGCGACGCGAACCCCCAGCCTCTGGGGAACTCGCGATGCCAGCCGATTCCACGCTCACCGTCCGCGACTGTCAGGTCACTTCTCGGTCCTCTGGTGACCGCGAAGGCGCTATCCCGGTGTCCAGGTGCCCCCGGATGCGAATCTGGCCGGTTGACTGGCTGTCCGCTGGACGCCATCATTGCGCTGATGCACATTCGTTCTGAACAAACGTGCACGAGAGGTAGGTGCATGCGTTTGGGGGCGATCCCGCGATGACCGACCTCGCGACGCTCGTCCGCGTCAGCCGCCTGTACTACGAGCTCGGCGAGACCCAGGAGGCGATCGCGGCGCTCGTCGGCGTGACGCGGCCGCAGGTCTCGCGGCTCCTGAAGGAGGCCCGGGCGCAGGGCGTCGTCGAGATCCGGATCGTCGATGCGACGGAAGCGCCGTCGCCTGCCGCGGGTGAGCTCCAGCGCCGTTTCGGGCTCCGCGGCGTCCATCTCGCGCCGAGCCTCGACGGCTCACCCGAGGTGGCACGTCGGCGCGTCGGGCGGCTGGCAGGGCAGGTCCTTCGAAGCGCGATCCGGGATGGCCAGGTCGTCGGGGTCGGGGACGGCGCCGCTGTGTCGGCCCTCGCCGACGAGCTCGCGGTCGGCGCGGCCCAGGTCGACGCGACCGTCGTTCCGCTCTGCGGCGGGTTCTGGCGGCCCGGTTCGGGCGCGGAGCCGTTCCGGCGGATCGGCGAGGCGCTCGGGGCCACGGTCCTCGCCCTGCACTCTCCAGGGCTCCTCGACGACGCCACGGTTCGCGATGCCCTGGTCGCCCACCCGGGCGTTCGCAGCGTCATCGACCGCTGGGAGCGGCTCGACGTCGCGCTGCTCGGGATCGGCGGGCCGGCCTGGAGCGAGGCGACCGTTGGGGCCGCGGCGATGCGTGAGATTCGCACCGGCGGCGCGGTCGGCGAGGTGCTCATCGCCCCGTTCGACGCGGCCGGGCGATTCGTGGCGCCGTCGCTCCGCACGCGGACCGTCGCGTTCGATGCGCGGGCACTCCCGCGCGTGCCGGTGGTGATCGGCGTCGCGGAGGGCGCCGGCAAGGTCGCGCCGATCCTGGGCGCGCTCCGGGGCGGGCTCGTGAACACCCTCGTGACTGATCTCCGGACCGCCGAGGCGATCCTCGATGCCGCCGGCGCGGTGGCGGCGTGACGATCCCCACCGAGGTGTTCCTCGGTATCGACCTCGGGACGACCAGGACCAAGGCCGGCCTGATCGCGTCCGACGGGACTCCGCTCGGGTTTGGCCGCTCGGAGCATCCGATGCGCGTCGATCCGGCGGCGGGTGTCGCCGAGCAGGACCCGGACGCATGGTGGGCGGGCCTCGGGGGAGCCGTGGCTGAGGCGCTGGACGCTGCCGCGGCCAGCCTTGGCACCCGGCCCGAACCGGCCGCGATCTGCGTCGCCGGCCACGGGCCATCGCTGACCGCGGTCGATGCGACGGGCGCGGCCGTTCGACCGGCGGTCATGTGGCTCGACAGCCGCGCTGGCCTGGAACGGGCCGAGCTGGAGGCTGCGACCGGGCTGCGGGGCTGGGCGCTCGGCGTGCTGCCCGCCGCACTCTGGCTCCAACGCGCGGAACCCGCGGCCGCCGCACGCACCCGCTGGTACCTGAACTCCTGGGAGGCCCTCGCCCTCCGGTTGTCGGGAGGCGCGGCCTCCACGATCGTGCCCGGGGCATCCGCCATCTCGCGCGACGCCCTGGCCCGGACGGACCTTGACCTCGGGAAGGTGGCCCCGGGGATCGAGACCGGCACGGTCCTCGGCGGGCTGACCTCGGAGGCGGCCCGGCACCTCGGGATCGCGGCCGGAACGCCTGTGGTCGCGGGCCTGGTCGACGCGTTCGCCAGCTTCCACGGCGCGCGAATGCTGGAGCCGGGCGATGCGATCGACGTCGGTGGAGCGGCGGGTGGGTTCGGGGTCTATGCCGACCGGCCGGTCACCGTTACCGGCGGCTTCACGACGCCGGCGCCCCTTCCCGGCCTCTACTCGGTCGGTGGCGCGATGGCCGCGACCGGTGCTGCACTCGACTGGTTCGCCGGTGATGTGCTCGGGGGGTCCGTGGCAGTTCCGGCCCTCCTCGCGGAGGCCGCGACCGTCGATTCGGGCGCCGACGGGCTCGTCTTCCTCCCGTACCTCGCCGGCGAGCGCTCGCCGCTGTGGGACCCGCAGGCGCGCGGGGCGTTCGTGGGCCTGACGCTCGGGCATCGGCGGGCCCACCTGACTCGCGCGATCCTCGAGGCGGCCGCCCTGGCGATCCGCCACGTCGCGCTGCCGATGCTCGACGCCGGGCTGGCCGTGACCGCGATGCGCGCCTGCGGTGGCCCTGCCGCCGACGACGGCTGGAACCAGATCAAGGCCGACGTCACCGGATTCACGGTCGAGGTCCCCCGAGCCCGTGAGACGGCGACCGTTGGGGCGGCCATCGTCGCGGCGGTCGGGGTCGGCGCACATCCAGATCTCCCGGCCGCGATCCGTGCGATGACCGCGATGGACCGCCGCTTCGAGCCAGATCCCGAGCGCTCGGCGATCTACGACAGGGTCTTCGAAACCTACGTCGCGCTGTACCCGGCGATCGCGCCCGTGCTCGGCCGTGCCGATAGCCCGCTCGCCGAGGCCGTGGCGTGAGCGCCAGGATCCAGGTCCGCGACGTCGGGGTGACCTTCCCAGCCACGGAGCGTCAGCGCATCGAGGCGCTCGCCGGTATCGACCTCGAGATTGAGCCGGGCCAGATCGTCGCCCTCATCGGCCCGAACGGGAGCGGCAAGTCGACGCTGCTCCGGGTGATCGCGGGGCTCCTCGCCCCGGACCGAGGGTCGGTGGTGATCGACAACCAACGCGTCGCCGGCCCGAACCCACGCGTCGGGCTGGTCTTCCAGGAGCCGCGGCTGCTGCCGTGGCGAACGACCGCCGAGAACATCGCGTACCCGCTGGAGCTCGCCGGGGTCCCGCGCCCGGAGCGCGAGGCGCGGGTGGCGGCGCTGCTCGGGACAGTCGGGCTCGAGGGAGCAGCCGCGCTCATCCCGAGCCGGCTCTCGGGCGGGATGCGGCAGCGCGCCGCGCTTGCGCGGACGCTCGCGACGGAGCCCGCGGTGCTCCTCCTCGACGAGCCGTTCAGCGCCCTCGACGAGCTCACGCGGGAACGACTCAACCTCGAGCTGCTCGCGATCGCCGAGCGGGAGCGGGCAACGGTCCTGATCGTGACCCACTCCGTGCAGGAGGCCATCTTCCTCGCCGATCGCGTGATCGTGCTCTCGGAGCGGCCCGGCCGAGTCGTCGCGGACGTCGCCGTCGACCTCCCGCGCCCGAGGTCGCTCGCGGACCTCGACGCCGCCGTCGTGACCGCCACCGCGGCCACCATCCGCGCCCACCTGGGCGCCGCGACGGAGATCGCGGCGTGAGCGCCCTCGCCGCCCCACGCACGTACCGCAGCCGGATCTCGGGGCCAGTGGCGGCCGCCCTTGCCTTCGCGGTGTTCGTCCTCGCCTGGAAGCTCCTCGTCCTGATCACCGGCTACCCGCCGTTCATCCTGCCCGCCCCGGAGGTCGTGGCCGCACGCTTCGTGGAGGCCTGGCTCGACGGCACGATCGCGCCGCACGCCATCCGAACGCTCGGCGAGATCGTCGCCGGGTTCGGCCTGGGCGCCTGGGCGGCGATCGTGGTCGGCTACCTGCTGGCCCGGCTGCCGCTCGTGGAGCGATTGGCCTCGCCCTACCTCGTGGCCGCCCAGGCCGTCCCGATCCTCGTCTTCGCGCCGTTGCTGGCCCTGTGGTTCGGGCCCGGGATCACGGCCAAGGTCCTCATCTGCGCGCTGATCGCGTTCTTCCCGATGGCGATCGCCACGATGGTCGGGATCCGTGCGGTGGACGCCCGCCTCCTCGAGCTGGCCCGGAGCCTGCGTGCGACCCGTCGACAGATCGTCACCACCCTCGAGATCCCGGCCGCGCTGCCGTCGATCTTCGGCGGCCTGCGCGTCGGCGTCACCCTCGCCGTCGTGGGCGCAATCGTGGGGGAGTGGATCGGCGCCGACCGCGGCCTGGGGCTCCTGGTCAACATCGCGCGCAGCCTGTTCGACATCCCGCTGCTGTTCGCCACCATCGCGACCATCGCGCTCCTCGGCATCGCCCTCTATGGGCTCGTCGTCCTCGCCGAGCGCCACTTCGTCCGTCCCCGCTAGACACCCGAACTGGAGAATGTGCATGTCCCACCGCGTCGCCGTCATCCTCCTCGCCGCCGTGACCGCCGCCGCCGTTCTGGCTGGCTGCAGCGCGATAGGCAGCATGTCGCCGGCGCCGACTGCCGCGACCCCGCTGAAGGTCGGCCTCGGCTACATCCCGAGCGTCCAGTTCGCGCCGTTCTACCTCGCCCAGCAGCGGGGCTACTACGTCCAGGTTGGCGGGGAGGTGACGTTCGAGAACAAGATCGATCCCGACCTCGTGACGCTGGTCGGTGCGGGTGCGATCGACATCGGCGTAGCGGACGGCACGAGCGTGATCCCGGCGGTCAGCCAGGGAATCCCGATCCGTTACGTCGCGACGATCTACGGGACCTACCCGTCGATCGTCTTCGCGAAGGCGAGCTCCGGCATCGCGTCCGCCGCGGATCTTGCCGGCAAGAAGATCGGGATCCCCGGCAAGTACGGCTCGTCCTGGATCATGCTCCAGGCGCTCCTCGAGTCGGCCGGCCTCTCGCCTGATGACGTCACGATCGTCGAGTACCCGGACTTCGGCCAGGGCATCGCGGTCCAGCAGGGCGCCGTCGACGCGGCGACGGGTTTCGCCAACAACGAGCCCGTGCAGCTGGAGATCACGGGCGAAAAGGCGGTCGTGCTTCACGTCGACCGGATCGTCGCGCTGCCGGGCCCGGGCCTGATCGTCGGCACGGCGACGATGGATTCGAAGGACGATGCCCTCCGCGTGTTCATCGCCCAGACCCTTCGCGCGATGGACGTGATTGCAGACGACCCGGCGGCGGGACTCGATGCGGCCATCGCTGCCGTGCCCGAGTTAGGCGCGGACCGCAAGACGCAAGCCGCGATCCTTGAGGCGACGATCGCGACATGGCGAGACCCCAGCGGAACCAAGCCGCTAGGGACGATTGATCGCGCCGGATGGGATGCCTCGATCACGTACCTCGCGGGCCTCGGGATGACTCCCAACCCGGTCAAGGTCGACGACGTCATCCGCGAGTACATGAGCACGTTTCCGTAGGCATACTCGCGAGATGGCACTCCGGAGGTTCCTGCCCGGCTCGACCGGCGCGACCGATCGACCGTTCCCCGCCGACCCGCGCGACACCGAGACGGTGCGGCGGATCGCGGGCCAGCTCGACGCGCTCCCAGTGGACAGGGCGCGTTACCTCGCGGCCTTCGCCTACATCCTGACCCGGGCAGCTGCGGCGGACATGGACATCAGCCATACCGAGTCGCAGGCGATCGAGCGCCTCGTGGCCGACCACGGCGGCCTGCCGGAGGCGCAGGCCGTGCTGGTCGCACAGATCGCGCGGAACCAGTCGCTGCTCTACAGCGGCACCGAGGACTACCTCGTGACGCGCCAGTTCCGGGAGCTCGCGTCCATCGAGGACCGGATCGCGCTCCTGCGCTGCTGCTACCTCGTCGGCGCCGCCGACGACACCATCACGTCCCAGGAATCCGACACGCTCCAGCAGATCGCGAAGGAGCTCGACCTCGACCGCGACGCGGTCAACGTGATCCGGAATGAGTTCGCGCCGAAGCTCGCGGCGATCCAGGCGATGCTCCGGCTCCAGGGCGACTGACCCTCCCGCAACGAACGGCGGCCGCGGCGCGTACGTGAGCCGATGACCGACAGACGGCCTCCGCGCCCCTCGATTGCCGCCCTGGCGTCCCGCTCTTCGTCCCTCCTGCTCGCCGTCGCCCTGTTCGCCACGAGCATGCTCGTCGCGCGGACCTTCGCGACGCCCGGGACGGGCGGCCCGTCGACTGGCGGCCCGGGCCCGTCGACCCCGGGCGGCGGTCCACCGGTGGGCGGGCCACCGACCGGCTACGAGGGTCCGCCACTCGAGGGCATCTTCGTCAACTGTTCGCCGGCGTGCGACCTTGTTGCGGTGTCGCCAGGAGTCGGGCTTCGATTGACCTTCACCGATCGGGCCGTCGACGAGAGCGAGCCGAGCCTGTCGGCCGATGGCGAGGAGGTCGCGTTCCGATGCGGCGAGCCTGCGGTCGAGCCGGGTGGCGCTGAGAGCCCGAGTCCGGCCGGGCTCGGGTCGATCTGCCTCGTGACGAACGATGTCTCCCTCGCGGAGGGCGCGACGCCGCCACCCGTGACGACGCTGCCTCTCGACGGCGGGCGTCGACTACGGCTCCCCAGCCTGGTCGCCGGACGGCGCGACGCTGGCGTTCGACTTCCGGAACGCGGATGGCGACGTGGGCATCGGGATCTGGGAGATCGCCAGCGGGCGCCCGACGACCGTCACCGAGCCAGGTCTCGAAGCCTCGGATCCGGCGTGGTCGCCTGACGGCGCGACCCTCGCGTTCCGGTGTGGATCGGCGCCCACGCCGTCCGGCGGCGAGGCCGTCCGCTTCTGCATCATGCCGAAGGACGGAGGCGTCGTGACCGCGCTTGGAGCGGTCGACGGCGATTGCGGCGCCCCGACCTACGCGCCGGACGCGATCCACCTGGCGGTCGTCTGCGTCGTCCCCGGCGCAGAGCGCGGCGACCTGTTCTTCCTGGCCCTCTCCGAGCCCATGAGCCACTCGATCACCGGCGACGAGCTCATCGCGCCGGAAGGCGAGAAGCAGGTCGCGTTCAGCCCAGACGGGCGGTTCGTGTTCGTCCGGCGTGACGACGCGCTGTGGGCGTTCGAGCCCATGACGGAGGCATGGTCGGTGCCGCCGCTCCCGCCGCTCCACGGGGGCTTCGACGTCCGGGTGATGGAGTGACGGCAGCCGCCGCTACGACCGTCCAGGATCCCGCGGCGCGCGAGGCGCCCACGAGGGAGGCGCCGGTCGGGCAAATCGCCGCGGTCGACATCCTCCGCGGCCTCGCGATGGTGGTCATGGTCCTCGACCACACCCGCGACTTCGCGCACCGCGAATCGTTCCTCTTCGACCCGACGGACCTCGACCAGGCGACGCCCGACATCTTCCTGACCCGCTGGATCACCCACTTCGTCGCCCCGATCTTCGTGCTCCTTGCCGGGACTTCGGCTCGGCTCCAGGTCGAGGGCGGGCGGACCCGAGCCTGGATCGCGCGCTTCCTCGTGATCCGCGGCCTGTGGCTGGTCTTGCTCGAGTTCACGGTCGTTCGGGTCGGGATCTGGTTCAACGTCGACCCGGCGTTCCTCGGAATGCTCCAGGTGATCTGGGTCCTCGGGCGTGTCGATGCTCGTGCTCGCGGCTCTTCGTGTTCCTGTCGCGACCTCGCGATCGCCGCGCTCGGGCTGGCCATCGTGCTCGGGCACAACCTGCTCGACAGCCTCCAGGGGCCGCCGGACCAGCAGCTCCTCTGGGCGATCCTCCACCAGCGCGACAACATCGCCGTCTTCTCCGAGAACCGTGCGGACCTGCTCGTGCTCTACCCGCTGCTCCCCTGGATCGGCGTGATGGCGCTGGGGTACGTGCTCGGTCGCGTGTACACCTGGGACGGGTCGAGGCGGCGCACGCTCCTGCTCGGTCTCGGCCTGGCCACGACCGTGGGCTGGGTCGCGATCCGCGCGGTCAACGACTACGGCGACCCGCGTCCATGGCAGACCTACCCGGACACACTGACGACGATCCTGTCGTTCCTGAATGCCGAGAAGTACCCGCCATCGCTCGACTTCCTGGCGATGACCCTCGGGCCGGCGCTGATCCTCCTGGCCCTGCTCGACCGGGTCGGGGCGACGCGGGCGCCGGCGCGCTGGCTCGCCGTCCTCGGTGGCGTGCCGCTGTTCTTCTACCTGCTCCAGTGGTACGTCGCGCACGGGCTCTCGCTGCTCGCGGAGGTCGTCGCGGGCCAGGACACCGCGTGGCACTTCATGGCCCCGCCGGAGCGGTTCTTCAGCGTCCCGCCGGACGCAGGCTTCCCGCTGCCGGTTGTCTACCTGCTTTGGATCACGGGGATCGCGATCCTCTACCCGCTGAGCAGCTGGTATCGCGGAATCCGCGCCCGCCGCGGCGGTCTCTTCAGGTACCTCTGAGGCTGGATCGGGCCGGGAGCTCAGCGAGCCGCCTGCTGGAACATCCAGCGATGGCCCTCGACATCCTCGGCGGTGTAGAGGCTGCCGTCGGGCCCATCAGCGATCGGGCGGATCACGTGGGCACCAGCGGCCACCGCCTGGGCGTGGTGCGCCTCGAGGTCGTCGACCAAGACGAGGAGGCCGTCCACGACCCATGGGTTGTCGAGCCAGCGTGCAGCCGCCTCGCAGGTCGCAGCGTGGCGCTTCGGGCCCTGGTAGTCGCGGGTCGGGGTCGCGAGCATGATGGTCTGGCTGCCACCGACGTCCAGCTCCGCGTGGCCGATGGTTCCGTCGTCCATCACGTAGCGCGTCCCACGCTCGGTGAATCCGAAGGCGCCAGTCAGCCAGTCGATCGCGGCCGCGGTGTCCTCATACGCGATCATCGGAAAGATCCGCTGCGTCATGGCGCCGCGTTCTCCGATCGGACATTCGACGCGATCGCGGCGCCGAGATCCTCGTCCGATGGCTCGATGAGGACGTGGTCCGGCGCCTCCGGATCGCCCACCAGGATCACCGGCGTTCGGCGCTCGCCCTCGTTGAACGAGCGGTTCCAGGCATCGGCGTCCGGATCGAGCTCGACGTTGCGGTAGACGTAGGGGATGCCCTGGAGGTGGAGGTAGCCGCGCGAGCGGATCGTGTCCTCGCACGTATCCCGCCCCAGGACCAGCACCGGCGGCAGCGCCGCGTCGAACTCGCCCAGCGCCTGGTCCTCGGTCAATTCGGCCTCCCGCTTCCGCCCTGCTGCCCGCCTTCGCGGAGAAATCGCTCGATCTCGCTGATCAGGTCGTCGCCCGAGGGCAATCGCGCCTCGTCGACGAGTGTCTCGAGCCGCTCGACGTACGTCCTGGTGGTCTCCTCGCGGGCCGCGGCGGCGTCCAGTCGGACGCGCATGAGGCGCGCCTCCTCGGGCAGGTGCCCGACGTCGAGCTCGACGTCGAGGTGGCGCCCAACAGCTCGCAGCAGGTCGATCGAGGCCTGCGGATAGTCGCCCGACACGTAGTGCGGCGTCTGCGCGAAGTAGCCGACCGACGGGATGCCGGCCTTCGCGACCGTGATGTCGAGCACCGAGATGAACGCCGCGGGCACCCGGAGGACGCCCTCGGGACCTGGCAGCACGCCGCCCTTCAGCAGCCCGGCGCGCGACTCCGTGCCGAGGATCGGCACCGGGCGGGTGTGGGGCACGGCAGCGGGAATGGCGCCGAGGCTGATCCACTCCGTCGCGTTGAGCTTCAGGGCCAGCGCCGAGATGTCGCCGGACAGCTCGTGCCAGCGGTAGTCCGGCTCCGCGCCGGACAGGATGAGGAGGTCGCGTTCACCGACCCGCGTCGCGCGGAGCGTCAGCTCCGGCCACGCGAGCGTTCGCGGCTTGCCGTTGTGGATCTCGAGGGTGGGGCGGCGAGCCCGGTAGTCGAAGATCGCGTCCCCGTCGAAGGACGCGACGATGCGGCCACCCTCCGCGAGCGTCGTGGCGGCCTGGGTCGCGGCGCTCCCGGCGTCGACCCAGCCATCGAGCGCGACGACGACTGCGGGCTCGGCGAGCTCCGGCAGGTTGCGGCGAAGGCGATAGAGGGTCATGCGCGCTGCTCGGTCCCGGTCAGGCGTCGGGCCAGTGAGGCGTCGCGTCGAGGATGACCTCCCGATCGTCCCAGTCGTCCCGGACGGGCGTGAAGACGTCGATGACCACGGCGCCCTCCGGCCCGGCGACCACGTCGTGCGGTCGGTCGCCCAGGATCCGCCAGGTCCCGCCCGGTCCCAGGTCGCGTGTCTCGCCATCGATCGTGAAGTGCATCTGGCCCTTGATCACCATGCCCAGCTGCTCGTTGGCGTGGCGGTGCTCAGGCACGACGGCATTCGGGGCCAGCTCGACGATCGCGAGCGTGATCCGCTCGCCCTGCACCCGTCGGGCGTTCACGGTCTCGCCCCAGATCCTGAGGAGCGGGAAGTCGGCGAGGTCCTTGAGGTTGCTCATCTGCTCTCCGGGTGCGCGGCGCGACGCTTCAGCCGGCGTCCAGCCGCCGCAGGGCAGAGTGTGCCGCGTGCCAGCCGCACATGCCGTGGACGCCCCCGCCGGGCGGCGTCGAGGACGAGCAGAGGAAGAGGCGGGGATCGGGGGTCGAATAGGGGTCGCGGCGCCCGACCGGCCGGGTGAAGAGCTGCCGGATGTCGATCCGCCCGCCCGACATGTCGCCGCCGACGTTGTTCGGGTTGGCGGCCTCGAGGTCGGCGGATGTCGTGCGCTTGATCGCGAGGATCCGCTCACGGAAACCGGGTGCGAACCGTTCAACCTGCCCGACGATCGCGTCCGTACGATCAGCGTTCGAGCCGTGGGGCACGTGGCAGTACGCCCAGATCGCGTGCTTGCCCGCGGGCGCTCGGGTTCGGTCGAACAGGCTCTGCTGCGCAAGGAGCACGTACGGTCGAGGGTGCAGGCGGCCCGCGTTCGCGTCCGCCTCCGAGGCGGCAATCTCCTCGAACGTTCCGCCGAGGTGGACCGTCCCGGCCAGCGCGACCGTCTCGTTCTGCCACGGGATCGGGCCGTCGAGGGCGATGTCGAGCTTGAAGACGGACGCCCCGTAGCGGTAGCCGCGGAGGCGGCGGCGGTAGCCATCTGGCAGGCGACCGCCCGCGACATCGGCGAAGGCTCGCGGACCGGTGTCGAAGAGGGCCACCCGGCTCGCGGGCAGGTCCGCGAGGCGCTCGACCTGCGTGTCGGTCGTGATCTCGACGCCGAGGTCCCGAGCTTCCGCGACGAGCACGTCCGTGATCCGGCCCGCGCCGCCCTCCGGGAACGGCCAGCCGTCGTGGTGGGCGCTCCCGAGGAGCACGAGACCGGCCGCGCCGCTGACCGGCTCGTCGAGGCGGAGCAGGGCATGCGCCGCGGCGCCGGCGAACACGGCCCGGGCTGCATCGTCGCGAAAGCGGCGGACGATCCACGACGCCGGCTGGACCGCATGCAGCCCGAACCTGGCCAGTCGAAGCGCCCGTCGTGGCCCCAGCGGCACATGGAGCGGCGCGAGGATGTCGGCTGCGAGCTCGCCGAAGTGGCCGACGAGCGGCCCGAACAGCCGGCGGTAGGCGTCGCGGTCGTGGCCGAGTGGTCGAGCGGTCGTCTCCAGGTCCCGGGTCACGATGACCGCCCGCCCGCCGTCGAGCGGGTGGGCGACCGCAGCCGGCGGTTCGACCCACCGGAGCCCGTGGCGTTCCAGCCCGGCGCCGGCGAAGAACGGCGACGTGCGCCCAAACGGGTGGACCGCGCTGCAGGTGTCGTGGATGAAACCTGGGAGGGTCGCGTCCGACGAGCGCGCACCACCGCCCGGCTCCGCCGCGCGCTCGAGGATTCGAACGCTCAGGCCGTCACGAGCGAGCGTGATTGCGGCGGCCAGGCCATTCGGTCCTGCCCCGACCACGACGGCGTCGAGCGTCGAGTCAGCCATGCCAGCGATGGTGCGCCAAATTCGAGCCTGCCCTTCTGCGCGGCGGCCGAGCCTGGACCGCACCAGACCGCACCGATCCCTACCGGAACCCTCGGGACCCCACCGGACCCATCTTTCCCATACGCAACCGTTACGTTCGTACCTTCCACTGCAGCCGTCCTGCAAGGCATAGTGGTGGTCTTGCGCACCGCGACCGCCCAACCAACCCGTTCCGCGCGCCGCTTCGCGCTCGCCGGCTTCCTCGGCCTGCTGGTCCCAGGGGCAGGCCATGCGCTCGTCGGACGCTGGCGAGCCGCGGCGGTCTTTTTGGTTCCGTGGCTGCTGCTCGTCATCGCGCTGGCGGGGATGTATGCCGGCGGCGGTTTCACGGCGATCCTCGCCTTCGCCGTCACGCCGGGCGTGCTCCCGGCCCTCGCGATCGTCAACATCCTGCTCGCCGTGTGGCGGATCGCCGCCGCCGTCGACGCGTCCCGCCACACCCCCAACCGCGGTCTGGTCGCCGCTGTCCTCGGGCCCTCGATCCTGGTGCTCGTCCTCGTGCCGCAGCTCTGGGTCAACACGACGATCGCCGCGACCGACGACTACCTGAACTCGACCTTTGCCTCCGGACCCGAGGAAACCGAGGAGCCGATGCTTCCGGAGGACGCCGAGACGCCCCAGCCCGACTGGACCTTCCCGCCGGATGAGACGCCGGAGCCCATCATCACGCCCGACCCGCTCATCACGCCGGACCCGCTCGCCACGCCGACGCCGACCCCGACCCCGCGGCCCCCCGGCACGTCGGGCCTCGGCAACCTTCCCGCGCTGAACATCGCGGTCCCCTGGAAGCGCCCTGGCGAGATCCCGTGGGGCAACGACGGGCGGTTCGACCTCCTGCTCCTCGGATCCGACGCCGGCCCGAACCGCTGGAGCCGCCGGATGGACGTGATGCTCCTGATCGAGATCGATGTCAGCACGGGCAAGACGGCCATGATCGGGCTGCCGCGGAACCTCACGAATGCGCCGTTCCCGCCGGGTGCGGCCCGCAACGCCGTCGCTTGTGGCTGCCTCAAGGGCCTGCTCAACGAGGCCTACGTCGAGGCGACGATCCGCCATCCCGACCGCTGGCCGGGCACCGGCGCCGCCGAAGGGATCGGGGCCGTCCGAGCGATGGTCACAGAGCTGACCGGTCGACCGGTCGACGCCGTCCTCGTTGCGGACCTCTGGGGCGTGATCAAGGTCGTCGACGCCATGGGCGGCATCGACATCAACGTCCCGACGCGGCTCTACGACCCCGCCTACCCGGACCCGATCCTCCACAGGATCGTGCTCGATATCCCGGCCGGGAAGCAGCACTTCGACGGCCGGACGGCGCTCGCCTACGCCCGGAGCCGCCACTCCAGCTCCGACTACGCGCGCATGTCCCGCCAGCAGACGCTCCTCATCGCGATCCGCGAGGACATCGGGCCGAAGACGATCCTCAACGCGCCGGACCTCTTCCGGGCGGCCAAGGGCTTCACCTGGACCGACCTGCCGCGGTCCTCGCTCCCGCACCTCGTGACCCTCTTCGGGAAGGCCGCCGACGCCAACGTCAAGCACCTCCGAATCGTGCCGCCCACCTATCCCGCGTGGCTCACGCCAAGCGGGATCCACAAGATCCAGGTCGCGATCGCGAAGCTCCTCGGGACCGCCGTCCCGCCGGGCCCGACGCCACCACCGACCGCGACCCCGACGCCGACCTCGGGTGCGACGCCGACGGCGGCTCCGACCCACACGCCCGTCCCGACCCCAGCGCCCACACCGGCACCCACGGAGTCGCCAGCAGCGCCGTGACGGCCGCGATCCGGTGCACCAGCGCACCGGAGCCTCCCCCACGCAACGCCCCCTGACCGCACTCCGCTGTACATTCGCGGCCTGCGCGCCCCGAGGCCCGCATTGGAGGAAGCGATGACCGCATTGCGTCGTGCCCGGACGCTCGCGTCCGCGATCGTGATCACCCTCGCCCAGGTGACCCCCGCCGCCGCCATCGCGGCGCCCGGGGCCTTCGCTGCATCTGGAGCCCCAGCGTGGGCCTGTACTCCCGCGGATGTCGCGGCCGGCGTCGGCTCGACCGCCCGCGGCGGGTTCCCGGACAGCCGCGGCACCGTCCGCGAGAAGGACACCGGCCAGGTCGTCAAGGAGATGCCCGCGTCCGCGAAGGGCAAGGCGCCCGCGGCCCTGACCGTCACGGTGCCGATCTCGTTCCACGTGATCACGAGTGGCTCGCTCGGCAACCTCACGAACGCCCAGATCTCCGCGCAGGTCGCCCAGATGAATGCCGCGTACGGGGGCCAGTTCGGCGGCCCCAACACCGGGTTCTCGTTCAACCTCGCCGGCATCACGCGGACCAACAACGCGACGTGGTACGCCTCGAAGTCCGCCGGGTCGGAGCACGCGATGAAGCAGGCGCTGAAGACCCCCGGCGACAACGTGATGAACGTGTACAGCACCAGCGGCGGCGGGTACCTCGGGTACGCCTACCTGCCCGACATCACCAACACCGCGCAGGCCTATCTCGACGGCATCGTCATCGACTGGCGGACCGTCCCGGGCGCCTCGAGCGAATACGCCGGCCTGTATGACCAGGGCGACACGCTGGTCCACGAGGCCGGCCACTGGCTGAACCTCGAGCACACCTTCTACGGCGGCTGCAACAAGGGCGACTTCGTGGCCGACACGCCGCCGGAGAAGTCCGCCGCGTTCGGGTGCCAGGTTGGCCGCGACACGTGCAAGGGGGCGGGTGTCGACCCGATCCACAACTACATGGACTACTCGGACGACCCGTGCCTCACGGAGTTCACCGCAGGCCAGGCCCAGCGAATGAAGGACGCCTGGCTGCTGTATCGCGCATAGGCCACCACTGGAGGAGCACCCATGAAGCGCACTCGACGGACCCTGACGCTGATTGCGGCAGCGGCGTTCTCGCTCGGTCTGGCGGCACCGGCGTCCGCATCGGTTGGCTTCGGCGGGCTGTCCGCATCGAGCTGCGGACCCGACGACCCCGGCGCCGCGCGCGCCGGCAAGATCGATGGCCGCGGCATCGCGCGGGAGAAGGTCCTTGACCAGATCTTCACCGCTCTCCCGGCAGGGGCACAGGGTCAGGCGGCCGCGGACTTCGCGGCGACGGTCCCGGTGTACTTCCACGTCATCACCGACGGGGCCGAGGGCGCGCTCTCCGACGAGGAGATCGCCGGCCAGATCGAGGTCCTCAACGTGGACTTCGGCGGCGGCGAAGGTGGCGCCGACACCGGGTTCACCTTCGAGCTCGCCGGGATCACCCGCACCGACAACGCCGGCTGGTTCAGCCTCGCCGAGAAGAAGGCCGACGGGCAGATGAAGCAGGCCCTCAAGCAGGGCGGCAATGACGCCCTGAACGTCTACTCGACGTCCGGCGGCGGGTTCCTCGGCTACGCCTACTACCCGACCATCGTCGAGAAGAAGAAGGCCTACCTCGACGGCGTGGTCATGGACTGGAAGACCGTCCCCGGCGCCTCGGACGAATACGAGGGCTTCTACGACGAGGGCAAGACGCTGACCCACGAGATCGGGCATTGGCTCTTCCTGGCCCACACCTTCGACAAGAAGTGCAGTGCCGTCGGCGACTACGTCGACGACACGCCGGCCCAGCAATTCCCGACCTTCGGCTGCCCCGAGGGGAAGGACACCTGCAAGCGGCCGGGCGCCGACCCGATCCACAACTACATGGACTACTCGGACGACCCGTGCTACTCGGAGTTCACCGCGGGCCAGGCGCAGCGAATGCAGGACGCCTGGCTCTTCTATCGCGCACCCTGATCGGCGCTTCGCGCTGAGCACCGGAACGGCGGGCCACATCGGCCCGCCGTTCTGCGTCGAGCCCGGTCGTCATTCGGTCGGAGGATCCACCGGTGGCGGCCAGACCTTCGCGAAACGCTCCAGCACCAGGGGCGTCGAGTCGTCGATCGGCGTTCCGACGGAGTCGAAGTACCAGATGTGGGCTCGCCGCCAGTACTCGAGCGAGCGGTCGCCCTCGCCCTCGTCCCACGCGAACGCCGCGTCGACCTCGCCGAACGGCCGAATCTCGACCGACGTCGTCCGGATGATGCAGATCGGACGCCCTTCGCCGTCGAGGATCACCGAGTGGTCGCCCGCAGCGGGAATCGGCTCGCCGTCCTTCTCGTAGTCGTCCTCGCGGGACGTGGTCGCGCGTTTCGGCCCGTCGCGGACCAGGAGGCCGAGCTTGGTCATGAGCTCGGGCTTCGCGTCGTCGCCGAAGCCCCACGCCTCGTAGGACCCGGTTGCACCCGTCGACGCAACGTAGTCAGCCCAGAAGGCCCCGACCGCCGGGCTTGTCGTGAGCGGCTCAGGCACGGACGTGAAGCCCGAAGCTGGCCAGATTCACGCCCCCGGGCACTTCGGCAAGGAATGGACTGGTTTGCGCGGCAACGTGCGGTTCAGTCGTGCTCAGCGCGGCCCACAGGTGCCTCCCGAGGCACTGCGGGACCTCGATAGCCTCGTCGAGCTGCCCATCCACGTGAATCTGGCAAAGCTCCGCCTGGGCAGGCGCCAGGATCATCAGCGGAGGGTGACCCAGATCGTCTTCTTCTCGGTGTACTGCTCGAGCGCCTCGAGGCCCTTGTCGCGGCCCCCGAAGCCCGACTGCTTGTAGCCGCCGAAGGGCGTGGTGATGTCGCCCTCGGAGTAGGCGTTCACGCCAACCGTTCCCGCCCGCACGGCCCTCGCGACGCGGAACGCCGCGTCCAGGTCCTTCGTGAACACGGACGCGGCGAGCCCGTACGCCGTCTCGTTCGCGAGGCGGATGCCCTCCTCCTCGGTGTCGAACGGGATCGTCGAGAGCACCGGCCCGAAGATCTCCTCGCGCGCGATCGTCATGTCGTTGGTGACGCCGTCGAAGATCGTCGGGGCGACGAAGTACCCGCCCGTGTCCTCGAGGACCCGCGAGCCGCCGCTGACCACGCGCGCCCCCTCGGCTCGGCCTCGATCGATGTAGCCCATGACCTTGTCGAGGTGGGGGCGTTCGATCATCGGCCCGATCTTCGTCGCCGGGTCCATCGGGTCGCCGACGGTCCACGCCGCGAGCCCCTCCGCAAGCCGGGAGACCAGCTCGTCCTGGACCGATCGATGGACGATCAGCCGCGAGCCCTGCGAGCAGTTCTCGCCCATGTTCATGAGGGCGCCGAAGAGGACCTGCTCGACGACGATGTCCAGGTCCGGCGGCGAGGCCAGCACGACCGCGGGCGACTTGCCGCCGCACTCGAGCGTGACCTCCTTGAGGTTCGACTCGGCCGAGTACTGCAGGAACAGCCGCCCGACCTCGGTCGAGCCGGTGAACGTCACCTTGTCGACGTCCATGTGCCGCCCGAGCGCCGCACCCGCAGCCCCGCCCGGCCCCGGCACCACGTTGAGGACGCCGTCGGGCAGCCCTGCCTCCGCGGCCAGCTCCGCCAGTCGGATCACGGACAAGGACGTCAGCCGCGACGGCTTGACGATCATCGAGTTGCCGGTCGCGAGCGCCGGCGCCATCTTCCACGCGGCCATGAGGATCGGGAAGTTCCACGGCACGACCGCGCCCACCACGCCGACGGGCTCGCGGACGATCAGCCCCAGCGCCTCAGGCCCGGTCGGCGCGACGGCATCGAACAGCTTGTCGGCCGCCTCCGCGTACCAGGTGAAGGTCTTGACCGTCTCGGGAAGGTCGACCTCGCGGGTGTCCGTGATCGGCTTGCCGCCCTCGAGCGAGTCGAGGGTCGCGAGCTCCTCGGTGTTGGCCTCGACGAGGGCCGCGAAGCGGAGGAGGACCTTCTTGCGATCGGCGGGGCTCAGGCGCGACCAGCGCCCGTCCTCGAACGAGCGGCGCGCGGCCGCGACCGCCCGATCGATGTCCTCCGAGCCGCCGGCGCTGACCGATGTGATCACCTGGCCGGTTGCGGGGTTCTCCGTCTCGAACGTCTCGCCGGACGCGGCATCGACGAACCGACCGTCGATGAAGGCCTGGGTTCGATAGCGGGGACCGGCGGCGATGGTCACGGGGGCGTCTCCGAGGCGGCGAGGGCGCCCATTGTCGCGCGCCGCCGCAACGCCTCGCCTACGGGATCGGCGACAGCCCGAAGAGGTTGCTCCGCATCATCGGGTCGCCCGAGACCCGGTGAGCATTGAAGACCGACCGGAAGACGTCGCCGGAAACCTTCTTCGTGGTCCCGTTGGCGCCGATCAGCGTCACGCTGATGAGCCGCCCGGAGACGCCGCGGTTGCGGAGGTCGAGCGCCACCAGCGTCCCGACGTTCGTCCGCGAGTCCGCGGCGAACCACGCCTGGACCTGGGCCAGCGTGTACGTCTTCGTCTTCCAGGTGTCGTACGGCGAGGCCTCGTCGTAGGACGTCCCGTCGGTGCGGCGGTCGGAGACGCCCCGGAGGTAGGAGTACACGCCCGCGACCTTGGCGCCGGTCGAGGAGACGAAGGCGTTCTCGTTGTTCTCTGTCCAGCCGCCCGCGGCCGAGGAGAACATCGTGTTCGCGATCGAGCCCGAGCTCGTCCGGACGACCTGGTTCGCCGTCGCGGTGATCGCGGCGTTGCTGCCGGCCTTCTCGACGAGGTAGCCGAGGTAGACCTGCGAGCGGGTGTCGTCGTAGAAGTCGTAGCTCCCGGTGCTGGGGTGGCGGTGGTAGGCGGCGTAGGAGCGGGCGGCGATGGCCTGCGCCTTCACGGCCTCCGCGGGCCAGCTTGCCGAGACCTCGGCGGGCACGACGCCCTTGAGGTACGACTCGATCGGCAGCTCGTTGACGACGTTGACCGTCGAGGTGCCGTCGGTCTTGCCGATCAGGCGGAGCACGCCGCGGAAGCGGTCGTAGGCGGAAGGCTTCGACCACAGCTGGAGGGTCGTGCCCGTGCCCGAGCGGATGCGGATGCTGCTGGAGCTCGATGCGCTGTGCAGCGACGTTCCGTCGGATGCGGCGACGGTCACCTTCCAGGTCGTCGCCGAGCCGGAGACGCTCGGCGTGAACTTCAGCCGGGCGTCTGCGGGGAACGTCTTCTCGATCCCGTCGATCGTCCAGGTTCCGCCGCGGCCGTAGACCTGGGCCGGCGCCGTGGAGGTGGCCTTGAACGCCGCGAGGACGAGGACCCGGACCTGGCTGTTCGACATCGTCCCGAGGGTCGTGCCCTTGTAGTACTTCGCCACGATCTGCGCCGCCGTCTGGCCGTCGAGCGCGCGGCCGTAGGCGCCGTACTGCGACAGGCCGACGCCGTGGCCCCAGCCGCGGCCGTGGAACGTGATCGACGAGCCGAGCGTGGTCGGGCCGGGCGGGGTCGTGGGCGACGGCGTTGCTGTGGGGGTGGGGGTGGCCGTCGGGGCCGGCGTGGTGGTCGGGGCGGGGGAGCCCGGGTCCGGCGTCGTGGCGGGCTCGGTCGGTGCCGCCGTCGGGGCGGCGGTGGGCGCCGCTGTGGGCACGAGGGTCGGCGTCGGCGTCGCGGGGACCGGTGTGGGTGTCGGCGTCGCGACGGTCTTGAAGAGCTTGCTCGCGCCGTAGACGTAGCTCACGCCGTAGAGAGACGAAACGGTACGGCCGTTGATCGAGCTGATCTTGTGCCAGCTCGAGCCGGAGAGGGCCGAGCCGCACGTCGCGGACCAGCTGCCGCCGCTGACGGTCGAGACGACGGTCAGCTTGGCGCCCTCGTTGACGCTCGTCTTCTTCGCGTGGTTGGTGCCCGGGCCGGTGCGGAGGTTGACCACGTCGCACTTGGGCGTGACGGTGGTTGCGGCCAGGACGCCGCTCGAGCCGATCGCCAGGACCAGCACGGCCCCGATCAGGGCGGCAACGATGGCCGCGCGAACGCCGTGGCCAGGCCGGGCTGTCGGCGGCGTGCGCAGGGCAGCGAGATCGAATGCGGCATGCAGCGGCACACCCGGAGCCTCGCGCGTGCGCGGCCGCGCGGCCATGACCCGATCGTTCCAGCGCTCCTGCCCCATCGAGCGTCACCGGAGCGCGTCTGCAAGGCTCAACCCGACACGGACGTAGGGCCTCGTGTCCACAGGGGAGGCCATGCGCGGGTTCGTTTCCGATCGGGCCAAGGTCGCCCCGCTCGTTGCCACGCTGGTCCCCGCGCTGGCTGTGGCGCTGGCTGTGGCGCTGGCTGCGTGCGGTCCGACACCTCTGGCCACGTCCGCACCGAGCCCGTCCGAAGCGGCGCCAGCGGCCGTCACCGCGGCGCCGACCGTCACGTCGACGCCGCCCTCCTCGACGCCTTCCGGCCCTGCCGCGGCCGAGCTGCCGGGGGACGCGAGCGTCGACCTGGCGCCCGGGCGGTACACGCGGGCCGGGTTCGCGCCACGCCTCACGTTCGAGGTCGGCACCGGCTGGCGAGCGGTCCAGGTGCAGCAGGGCTTCTTCGACATCCAGCAGGACGTCGGGAGCCCTGACGTGATCGCCGTGCAGTTCGCGCGGCCGGACGGGTTGTACGGTGCCGGCGGAGACCTGGTCGAGTCGACGACGGCGGAGGCCGCTGCCGCGACGATCCAGGCGAATCCAGCCCTCACGATCCTCGACGCCAGCGAGTCGCGCATGTCGGGCCTCGACGGCTTCGTGATCGAGGCCGAGAACCCGGCGTCGGCGAGCGGCCCCGCACAGGTGCTGTCGGTGCCGCCGGGGGCGCTGTCGATCGATCCCGCGCGGCGGCTCTGGATCGCCGTGTTCGACACGCCCGATGGGATCGTGGCGATCCTGGTTGGCGGGTCGATTGCGAAGTGGGACGAGGCGCTCGCCGCCGCGGAGCCGGTGCTCGAGACGGTGACGATCGGGCAGTGAGGGCGCGCCGGGGAACTGGCCCGGCGCGGCGCTGCGGGTACGGCGGCGCTAGTTCGAGCGAGCGACCTGCACGGCCTGGAACCGGGCCCGAGCGAGCTCCTCTTCCCCGATCGAGGCAACCGCCGAGTACGACCCCGGCCCCGGGATCGCCAGCGGGCCGTTGACCGCGAACACGATCCGGAGGTCTGCGCCGGCGACCGCCCCCGGCGGCCGGCCGGCCTCGAAGTCGGCCCCGATCGTCGGGTCCATCTTGTTGCCGTCGGCGTCCTCGAAGTGCACGTTGAGGTGATGGCGCCGGTTCGTCTCGTTCCAGTCGACGTCGATCGCGACCGCGATCCCGACCAGGAGTTGCGCCGGGAACTCGGGGAACCGCAGCACGTTCCAGGCGCCGCCGAGGATGTACAGCTTGCCGTCGACCGCCTGGGCGCTGTCGGCGAGCATCAAGGCGTGGATCTGCATCGAGTCGATGGTACGGTGCCAGGGTGAGCGACGCGATCGGCCTGGTCCGGCGCCACCGCTGGCCGCGCGTCGTCCGGCGCTGGTTGGCGGCTCTCGGAGCCGTGTCGACCTCGTCGGCTGCCAAGCCCCGCGAGCCCGTCGCCGCCGGCGCCGAAGCGATCCATCGCGTACGAGATCACGGGCACGTGGGAGCGGTGCCACCAGATGGGCGCCTGCAGGTACACGATCGAGCTGACGACGTCCGAGGGCGCGACGGCCGTGGAGCTGGTCCGCCTGAACGCCGTCGCCGACCGCGGCGATCTCGTCGCCGAAGACGGACTTCCGGTGAAGCTGGCCCCAGGCCCACACAGGTTCGTCGTGCAGTCGATGATGTACGGCGACACGATCGAGCCGAACGGTGAGCAGACGGTCCTCGGAGAGGAGGCCCGCTGCGAGACCACGTTCGACCTCCAGCCGGGCCTGATGGAGGTCCACGTCGACGTCCGGCTCGTGCCCCAGAGCTGCACGATCACGATCTCGATGGCAGAGGCAATCGTCGATTGATTCTCGAGGGGACCCTGACCGCCATCGGCATCCCCGTGCCCGATTCGGCGTTCTCGCGCGCGGCTCGAGAGCTGATCGCGGAGGTCGCGCCGCCGTACCTCGTGAACCACTCGGTTCGGGCGTACGCGTGGGCGGTCGAGCTGGCGCGGCACGACGACCTGCGGTTCGACCAGGAGATCCTCTACGTGAGCGCGCTCCTGCATGACATCGGGCTCGTGCCGGCGTACGACCTGGGCGGCTGCTTCGAGACCGACGGCGCGATCGAGGCCGAGCGCTTCTCGCTCGAGCACGGCCAGCCACCCGAGCGCGCCCGCGCGATCTACGACGTGATCGATCTCCACATGCTCGCCGAGGCGCCGCCGAGCTCGACGAACGAGGTCGTGCTGCTGAACGACTCCACCGGCACCGACGTCACCGGCTACCGCTACGCCGACGTCCGACCGGACGCGATCGGGCCGATCCTCGCCGCCTATCCCCGGCTCACGTTCAAGCGTGACTTCGCGGCGGCGTTCTCAGGACCAGGCCTCGCGCAAGCCAACCTGCCGCGTCGCCGAGATGGTCCGAACCGGCAAGCTCGAGGCGATCGCCGAGGCGCCGTTCGACAGCTGACGGCCAAGGCAGGCACCCGCTCGGGCAACGCATCGCCGGCTTGAGATCGCCTCTGCACACCACATGTGCAAATGCAGGCCAGGGAACGGCTGAAGGTGGCTCCTCCTCAGCGGCCTGGTGTCCACGAGAGGCAAATCGCGCTCGCCTGAACGTGGCCGGTCGCATTCGCACGGCGGATTCCGATGCCGGCGCCAGCCGATTGAGACCGAAGGGCCGCGTTGGTGCCAGAAATGAACATTGACTGTGCATTCGGGCGGGGAAGGGCCCGGCGGGCGTCCTAGCGGGGTGTCTCCGCGGACGGCGTGAACGCAGGGCCGTGGCCCGGCACGATCAGCGAGGCGACCTCGAGGATTGCCGCGCGCGAGGCATGCAGCGCGTCGGCATCCTCCGGCGCCTCGTCGTCGACCGTCGTCTCGGAGTTGAACCACGAGTGCGTGCAGACCACCACGCCATCCGGCGTCCCGACCACGGTCGCGAGATCCTCCGCGGTGTGCCCAGGCGTCCGGGCGAGCACGACCGACGGCGCCAGCACGCGCCCGTCGCACTCGGAGTCTTCCCAGTCGGTGCCGCGGTAGATCGCCCAGTGGTCGTGGATCGCGGCGTTCGGGAAGAGGCCCGCGTAGATCGTGTGGTCGGGGTGGTGATGGCTCAGCACGACCTCGGTGACGTCCTCGGGCCGAAGGCCCAGCGCGGCCAGCGGATCGAGGATCGATGACGCACTCGCCGCCATCCCGGGATCCACGACGATCGACCGATCGCCATCGCGAACGAGCGTGCACGAGCTCGCGACGCCCCCGCCGGTCGACGTCAGGGAGCCCTCGAGCAGGATGTCGACGCGGGCGGTTCGATCGGCGGGGAGCTGCATGCCCGCGAGGCTAGCCGTTCGGCTGCAACGCGGCTGACCGCTCGGTGCAAGCCGCCCTTCGGTTGGTTCGAGCCTCCTGTGGCCCGGCCGGGGCTAGGTTCGGGGCATGACCACCATGCAGCGACCACTGACCGACCCCGAGACGCTCGAGAAGAACAAGGAGCTCGTCGAGCAGATCATCGAGCGCATCTTCGTGAACGCCGAGGATGCCGCGATCGACGAGCTTGTCGCCGAGGACTTCACGCCGCGGACCTTTGGCCCGATGCCACCTGGCCGGGAGGGGTTGCGCGAGGGCATGCACCGCGCCGGCGCCGGCGTCTCCGACCCCGAGTTCGAGATCCAGGACCTGATCGCCGAGGGCGACCGTGTCGCGGCCCGCATCACGTCGAGCGCGACCCACTCCGGAACCTTCATGGGTGTGCCGGCATCCGGCAACCGCTACTCGATCGACGAGATCCACATCTTCCGGATCCGCGACGGCCAGCTGGTCGAGCACTGGCACGCGTTCGACACCGCCAGCCTCATGGCCCAGCTCAAGGGGGATGGCGTTACGGGCGAAGCGCCGAGATAACGGCCAGCGCCCCGAAGACGACGAGCGCCGCGCCCGACACCCGGTTCACCCACAGCAGCGCCCGCGGGGATACGCGCTCGCGGGCCCATGCGACCGCCCCGGTGAGGACGACCCACCACAGCACCGACCCGAGCCCGACCGACGCGGTGATGACGGCCGCATCGACATAGCTCGCGCCTGACGCGAACCCAAGGCCGGCGAAGACCGCAGCGAAGATGAGGATCGTCAGCGGGTTGGTCATCGTGAGGCCGTAGATCGTCGCGAAGGCGCCGAGGAGGCCCGGCCGCGCCACGTCCCGAGCCACGACCGCCGGCCGGCTGCGCATGATCCGGAGCCCGATCAGGACGATGATCGCGCCGCCCACGATGCCGAGCAGGACTCGCCCCGAGACCAGGAGCGACGTCACCGCGGTCAGCCCGAACGCCGCGATCCCGGCATAGCTGGCGTCGGCGGCCGCGACCCCGAGCCCCGAGGCCAGACCGTAGACGCGCCCGTGCTCGATGGTCCGGCGGACGACGAGCAGCGTGATCGGGCCCACCGTCGCGGCGATCGTGAAGCCGATGATCAGGCTGCGGAGCGGCAGGGGCAGGTCGAAGGACACGCGGTGACTCCAGGCGGGAATGCGGCGCGAAGGATAGCGGCGCGCATTCCGTCCGCGCCCGACGATCTGAGCACGAAACTTGACGGCGGTACGTCGCGTGCCTTCGAATGAACGCGCATGGCGCGATTGATGGCGTGGTTCGTGGTCGCGCTGCTCCTCGTCGGGTGTGCCGCCCCGGTCCGTGCGCCGGGCGAGAGCGGCATCCCCACGGTGAGCGCCCGCCCCGAGCCGGAGGACCGCCTCCAGCGCCAGGCCAACGACGCGCTCGAGCGCTGGGCCGAGGCGGTTCGCGCGAACGGCGGCGCCTCGATCACGTTCGTCGGCGAGCTGACCTCGCAGATCGGCGAATGGGAGGACGAGGTCGGCGACGACAACAAGGCCGCGCTGCAGGCGGGCATGGTCGAGGCGGTGACGGACCTCCCGGAGGAGCGGCCCGGGCGGCGTGACGTCAAGTGGGTCGACGGGTCCAGGGTCAGCGTCGAGGTCTTCTCGGCGCGCCAGGCGCTCGACGAGCTCACGGGATCCGCGAACGCCGACTGCGAGGGCTGCGAGCCCCTCGCGGTGACCGATGCGAATCTCGCCACCGGCCTCGTCGAAACCTCGACCGGCCCGGCCGAGGTCCCGATGTGGGTCTACTCGGTCCGAGGCAGCGCCGTGCGCATCACCCGCGTCGCGGTCGACGGCAGCGTCTCGGTCGATCCGCCCCCGTGGGACGCCGACGACCCGCCCGAGGGCCTCTCGATCGACCTGGCGATCGGCGAACCCAGGTCCAAGGAGCTGGATGTCGAGTTCGTGGGCGCGGGTGACAGCTGCGGGTTCGAGTACGAGGCGGAGACGGTCGAATCCGAGCTCGCCGTCGTCGTGATCGTGACCGCCGAGCCGGGACCCGAGGGCACGCAGGGATGCCGCGCGATCGGGCAGCTGCGGACCGCGAAGGTGACACTCAGCGCGAAACTCGGTGATCGGGTCGTCCTCGAGGTCCGCCAGGGCCTGCCCGTGCCGGTGCACGCGCCCTAGCTCCAGCGAGGCGCCCGGTGATCCGGCGCCTTTGGCATACTGGCGAACCCCCAGATCCGTTGCCCCCGAGGAGCCCTGATGACGCACGCGGCTGCCGCCGTCAACAACGACGGCCACAGCTGGAACCTGAGCTCGCGCCAGAAGCTCGAGATCCTGCTCGCGATCCTGCTCGCCCTGTTCCTGTTCGCCCTCGACCAGACGGTCGTCGGCACCGCGCTGCCGATCATCAGCACGGAGCTCGACGGCGCTGCCCTCTACACGTGGGGGTTCACGATCTACCTGCTGACCTCGACGATCAGCGGTCCGATCTACGGCAAGCTGTCCGACCTGTACGGGCGTCGCCCGATCTTCATCTGGGCCGTCGGGCTCTTCCTGGCGGCTCGGTGTTCGCCGGGCTGAGCCAGGAGATGTGGCAGTTCATCCTCGCCCGCGGCCTGCAGGGCCTCGGCGGCGGCGCGGTCTTCCCGATCGCGTTCGCGATCATCGCCGACCTCTACCCACCCGAGGAGCGCGCGAAGTACGGAGCCCTGTTCGGCGCCGTGTTCGGGCTCTCGTCGGTGCTCGGCCCGCTGCTCGGCGGCTTCGTCACGGACAACTTCGGCTGGCACTGGATCTTCTTCCTCAACGTGCCGATCGGCCTGATCTCGCTGTTCGTCTGCTGGCGGCTCCTGCCGCCGATCAAGCACCCCGAGAGCGGGCGGAACATCGACTACGTCGGTGCCGGCGTTGTTCACGGCCGCGCTCGTCCCGATCCTGCTCGGGTCTCAGCAACAAGCGAACGCTCGAATGGACGGATCCCTGGGTCGGCGGCCTGATCGTCCTCGGGCTCGTCATCGCGGCCGTGTTCATCTGGTGGGAGTCGCGAGCGGCCGATCCGATCATCCAGCTCGAGCTCTTCCGCAACCGGACGGTCTCGATCGCGGTCGCGTGCATGTTCCTCGCGGCGTTCGGCTTCTTCGGCGCGATCGTGTTCCTGCCGCAGTGGTTCCAGGTCGTCCGGGGCATGGGCGCCACGGAGTCCGGCCTGAACCTGCTGCCGCTGGTCTTCGCGCTCATCGCGGGGGCGACGATCTCCGGGCAGCTCGCGGCACGAACCGGGCGCTACAAGGAGATCATCCTCGCGGCGATGGTCCTCCTCGCGGTCGGCCTGTTCCTGATGACGGGCCTGCGCGCCAACACGGAGCTGCCGATGCTGTGGCTCTGGATGGTCGTCGCCGGGATCGGGGTCGGGCCATCGTTCGCGCTGTTCGCCGCACTGGTCCAGAACAGCGTCGAGCCACGCCAGATCGGGAGCGCGACAGCGAGCCTGACGTTCTTCCAGCAGATCGGCGGGACGATCGGGCTGACCATCGCCGGGACGCTGCTCGCGGACTCGCTGGTCAAGCAGCTCCCGGAGCGCCTCGCCGCGAACCAGATCCCGCAGGTGATGATCGACCAGTTCTCCACGGCCGGCGGCGGCGCCGGCGCCCTGGACCTGACCGGGACCGGCGACCTCGGGCAGCGGATCCTCGAGAACGTCCCACCGGCGTTCCAGGCGGCCGTCGCGCCGCTCATTCCGCAGCTGGTCCTGTCGATCCAGGAGGCCTTCGCCCTGGCGATCGCCACGACCTTCTGGGTCGGCATCGCGGCCGCGGTCATGGCCGCGGTCTTCGCGCTGTTCCTCCGAAACCCGAAGCCGATGGCCGAGCAGGTCGCCGCCGCGGGCGCCGGCCGCGAAGGTGCCGCGCCTGTCGGCGGCTAGCCCGCTCCGTCTCGTCCCTATCCTCGCGGGGTGACCAGCTTCCGGCGACTGCTCGACGCGGCGCTCCTGCGCATGTCGGCGGTCGGCGCCGACCCGACGGACGACGCGGACGCGCGCCTTCGCAAGGGGCTCCTGGTCCTCATCGCGATCCTGATCCTGCCGATCTCGCTCGTCTGGTTCGCGCTGTACGTCACGTTCGGCTCGCCGTGGGGGACGGTCGCGCTGGTGTACGCCGCCGTCTCGGTGGGGTCGATCCTGCTGTTCGCCCGGACGCACGACTTCGAGATGCTGCTCCGGATCCAGCTGGTCGCGATCCTCCTCGCGCCGACGACCTCGATGATCCCGATCGGCGGCATCACGCCGTCCGGCGGTGTCGGGATCTGGGGGATCATGGCGCCGCTGGGGGCGCTGGTCTTCAAGGGCGCGGGGGCCGGCGTTCGCTGGTTCGCTGTCTTCGTGGCGATCTTCCTGGGATCGGGGATCGCCGGCATCCTGCTCAACATCCCCGCCGCGCTCCCGAAGTGGTTCTCCGACCTGATGCTGGTCCTGAACATCACGGTCGGCGGGACGATGGTGTTCACGCTCCTGGCGCTGTTCGCGCGGCAGCGCGAGGAGGCGCTCGGGGCGCTCAAGGTCGAGCAGGAGAGGGCGGAGAACCTGCTCCTGAGCATCCTCCCGGGCTCGATCGCCGAGCGGCTCAAGGGCAACCCGGGCACGATCGCCGACCAGTTCTCGTCCGCGTCCGTGCTCTTCGCCGACGTCGTTGACTTCACACCGCGAACCGAGAAGCTCTCGGCGGCGGAGGTGGTCGGCCTCCTCGATCGACTGTTCGGCCACTTCGACATGCTCGCCGAGCGCTACGAGCTCGAGAAGATCAAGACGATCGGAGACGCCTACATGGTCGCGGCCGGCGTGCCCACGCCCAGGGCGGACCACGCCCAGGCCCTGGCGTGGCTCGCGCTCGACATGGTCGAGGCGGTGCAGCCCGGCGGGGCGGTGGGCGACCTCGACCTGCAGCTCCGGCTCGGGATCAACTCCGGCCCGGTCGTGGCCGGCGTGATCGGGCGGAAGAAGTTCCTCTACGACCTCTGGGGCGACGCGGTGAACCTCGCCAGCCGGATGGAGTCGCAGGGGACCCCGAACCGAATCCAGATCACCGCCGTGACCCGGGACCTGCTCGGCGACGAGTTCGAGCTCGAGCGCCGCGGCACGGTCGAGGTGAAGGGCAAGGGCGAGATGGAGACGTGGTACGTCGTCGGCCGGCACGAGACGCGGACCGCGGTCACGGCCGTCGCGGAGATGCCGGCGTAGGCTCGGGACCATGCACGAGACCGAGGCCGAGATCCAGCAGCTCCAGGAGATGTTCGACGCGCACCTTGCGCGTGCGAACCAGCACATGCGCAACATCGTCACGCCCAAGCGGCGGCTCACCGCCCGCCAGGTCGTGACCTACCTCCAGGGCACGAAGCACGTCGCGTTCGCCACCGTGACATCGAAGGGCGAGCCGCGTGTCTCGCCGCTCGATGCCCTGTTCATCCACGGCCGGTTCACGCTCAGCACCGGCACCGAGGCGACGAAGATCGCCCACCTCCGGCGCAACCCCGCGTGCAGCGCGGTCCATGTTGATGGCGACCGGATCGCAGTCGCGGTCAACGGAACGGTCGAGTGGATCACGCGCGACCACCCGGACCACGACGAGATCCACCGCGTCTGGACGGAGAACTACGAATCCGACCCGTACTCGTGGGGCAACGTCGTGCTGTTCCGGATCGAGCCGAAGACCATGTGGGCCTACGCCTTCAAGACCGAGGAGTTCCCCGAGGCCTAGGCCGTCTCTATCCTCGACCCGTGAGGTCGAGCGATCGGTGACCGCGAGCACGAAGGGCCAGTTCAAGCGCTGGCTGACGGCGCCGCCGCGGGCGCATGGCGTGATCCTCAAGGACCGCACCGTCAGCAACCTCGAGCTGTTCTACGACCTCGCCTACGTCGCGGTCATCGCGCAGGCGTCGCACCACCTCGCCGAGCATGTCTCGCTGGTCGGGTTCCTCGAGTTCGCCGTCATCTTCGCCATGCTCTGGTTTGCGTGGTTCAACGGCTCGCTGTACGTCGAGCTGCACGGGCGCGAGGACGGCCGGACGCGGCTGCTCGTGTTCCTCCAGATGGGGATCCTCGCGCTGCTCGCGGTCTTCACGGGGGAGGCCGCCGGGGCGACGGGCCAGCAGTTCGCGATCGTGTACGCGGCCTTCCTTGCCCTCCTGAGCGTCGGCCTGGTATTCGATCCGGGAGCTCGATCGCGTCGAGCGCCCGGAGTTCCTCAGGATCACGCTCGTGTATGTCAGCGGGATGGCGATCTCCACGGTCGTCGTCGGGGCATCGGCCTTCCTGCCGGGGACGTGGCGCCTCGTGGCCTGGGCCGTCTTCGTGTCCGGCTGGCTCCTGTTCATCCTGTTCGGATCCAGGGGCAGCTCGGAGCAGGCGGAGGGCATCGCGCCGACCGACTCGCTCGCGGAGCGGTTCGGCCTGTTCACGATCATCGTCCTCGGGGAGGTCGTGATCGGCGTGGTGACGGGTCTCGCGGCGGCCGGGCCGGACCTCCTGACGATCGCGACGGGCTCACTGGCGATGATCATCGGGTTCGGGTTCTGGTGGATCTACTTCGACCTGGTCGGACGGCGCCTCCCTCGCGCCGGCGGCACGATCTGGACCTGGATGCTCAGCCACCTGCCGATCCAGCTCTCGATCGTGGCCGCAGGGGCGGCGATCGTGAGCCTCATCGAGCATGCCCACGACCCGACGACGCCGCCGGAGACGGCCATCCTCCTCGGCGGCGCCGTCGCCATCGGGCTGCTGGGCCTGATCCTGACGGAGCGGTCGCTCGAGGACGCCCTCCGCCTCGAGATCGTCTACCGGCCGCTCGCCGCCGTGCTGGCCGTCGGCGCCGCCATCGCCCTGCTCGCCGGCTGGCTCGCGCCGGCACCCTGGATCCTCGCCGCGCTGATGGTCGCGATCCTCACCGCGCTCTGGTTCTTCGTGGTGGCGCGGATGATCCGGGCGGGCGTGTGGGGCGCCTCGCTCGGTGAGGCATCGGAGGAGCTCCCGGGCGCCTAGAACCGCCCGGCCGCATCACCGCTCGATCACCTCCACTTGACAATAGTGTGTGACACACACTATTGTGCCGGACATGCCGATCGACGACCTGCTCGCGACCTACCGCCAGGAGCTGCGGCGGAGCACGGTCGTGCTCGCGTGCCTGCTGGCACTCCGCGAGCCCGGCTATGGCTACGCGCTGCTGAAGACGTTGGAGGAGTCCGGAATTCCGAGCGACGGCAACACCGTCTACCCGCTGCTGCGGCGGCTCGAGGACCGTGGCCTGCTCGAGAGCGAGTGGAACACCGACGAGTCTCGGCCTCGCAAGTTCTATCGGACCACCGACGCCGGGGCGGCGCTCGCGGCCCAGCTCCTCACCGACATGGCGGATCTCACCGCGTCGCTGGACGCGCTCGATGGAGGACCCAAGCGATGACCAACTGGACGGAGCGCTACCTGGATGCCGTCCTGCGCAGCATCCCCAAGCCGAAGCGGGACGACGTCGAGCGCGAGCTGCGATCGTCGATCACGGACGCGATCGAGGAGCGCACGGCGGCCGGCGAGGATGCCGCTGCCGCGGAGCGCGCCGTCCTCGAGGGCCTGGGCGACCCGAGCCAAGCTGGCATCGGCCTACACCGGCCAGCCCAACTACCTGATCGGGCCGGAGCTCTTCCCGATCTATCGCCACATCCTGCCTCGGCTCGTGCTGCCAGCGGTGCCGATCGTTGCCTTCATCATCGGCTCGGTCACGCTGGCCGACGGCAGCAGCTTCGCCGACGCGATCGCGGCCGGGATTCGGCCAGGCCATCACCATCGGGATCCAGTTCGCGTTCTGGGGGACGTTGGCGTTCGTCTTCCTCGAGCGTGCCGACGCGGCGCGCCAGGCCAGGAAGGAGCTCGTCGAGCTGACGGGTCGCTGGAAGCTCGAGCACCTGCCCGAGCCGGCGCCGGGCCGGGTGACGATGGGCGAAACCTTCGGTGAGGTCGTCACCAACCTGATCACGCTCGGGGGCTTCCTGTTCCTCGGCGGCCTCGGCACGACCGACGCTGCCGGTGTGCGGATCCCGCTGTTCGACCCATCACTGACCGACTTCTGGTTCCCGGTGCTGGTCCTCGTGCTCGTCGCCATCCTGGTGGTCCAGGTCTTTGCCTATGTCGTCGGTCGCTGGACGTTGCCGTTCGCGGCGCTGTTCTCGGTGCTGACCGTCGCCTTCGCGGCGCCGCTGGTGTGGCTCGCCCTGCAGGGGACCCTGGTCAATCCGGCATACGCCGCGCAGCTCGGCTGGCCGTGGCTCTCGGAGGCCGACGGTCCCGTGATGATCTCGATCGCGGTCGGGGCGACGCTCGTGTCGCTGTGGGAGATCGTGAGCGTGTTCCTTCGCGCCAGGGGAGCGCGGCCGCTGGCATCGCACTTCCGGTTCACGCGCCCTTCTGCGTAAGGTTCACGGCTTGACAATGCAGAATATCGCGATATATCGTGATGCTGCGCGATAGCGCGCCAAGCAACCACACACACGGGGAACAGAGGAATGTTCGACAACAATCACAACCGCACGCGGATCCGCGGCGGCCACCGCGGACGCCGAGGCGAGATGCGCGACGCGCTCCGCGGCGAGGGCGGCCACCGGCTCCGCGAGGAGCTCCGCCGCAGCTTCCGGCCCGGCGCAGGCAACCAGGAGTTCTCGTTCCGAGACCTGTTCGGCCAGGGCCGGCCGCGCCCGATCGTCCGCCGAGGCGAGGTCCGCGGCCTGATCCTCGCGACGCTTCGCGAGCGACCGATGCACGGCTACGAGGTCATCCAGGAGCTCGAGGCCCAGAGCGACGGTCGCTGGCGGCCCAGCGCCGGCTCCGTCTACCCGACGCTCCAGCTCCTCTCCGACGAGGGCCTTCTGACAAGCTCGGAGGTCGAAGGCCGCCGGACCTACGCGCTGACCGAGTCCGGCCGGATCGCCGCGAACGAGGCCGCCGAGGCCGCGCCGCGCTCCCGTTGGGCCGATGCAGAGGACAGCGAGCCGGACATCCGCCGCTCCATCGTGGAGCTCGCGAGCGCCGCGATCCAGGTTCACCGGATGGGCTCGCCGGCAACGAAGCGCGAGGCCTCCCGGATCCTCGGCGACGCCCGCAAGCAGGTCTACCGCCTGCTCTCCGACGACGAGGGAGAGATCGTCGGCACCGAGCCGGTCAAGGCTCCGACCGACTGACGCTCAGGCAATTCCCGCGAGGTCGAGGCGAGCCAGGCGTTCCTGCGAGAGCACGACGTCGATCGCCTCGATCCGCGCCTTGTCGCCCAACCCGGCGAACCTGAAACCCAGGACCGCGAACACGCGATCGCCGGTCACGACGACGAACCCTGGCGTGCCGTTGACGAGGGCAAGGTAGGCGCCGGCCGCGACGTTCCGGAAGAGCAGCGCCTGACGCGCGACCTCCTCGCGGCCCCGGCTCCGGCGCTCCGGGCCGAGGAGCGCGGCGACGGTCGGGCCCTCGGCGTGCACCACGACATCCGGGTCGAGGACGCGGAGCAGGGCTTCGAAGTCGCCGGCGCGGGCCGCAGCGAGGAAGGCCGCGACCAGCTCCCGCTGTCGGGCCGGGGTGGGGGAGCCCGAGGCCTTCGCGCCGCGCACTCTCCGCCGCGCCCGGCTCGCGAGCTGGCGGGTCGCGGTCGGGCGACCGCTCGACGATGGGTGCGATCTCGTCGAACGGTAGCCCGAACGTGTCGTGCAGGACGAACGCCAGCCGCTCGGCGGGCGTCAGCGTCTCGAGCACGACCAGCATCGCGAGCCCGACCGAGTCCGCGAGGATCGCCTCGCGCTCCGGGTCGGCGCTCGCGTCGGACTCGAGGGGGCGGACGTCGAGCGGGATCTCATCGAGCCAGTCCTCACGCTGGGCTTTTCGCGATCGGAGTCGATCGAGGCTGAGCCTGGCGACCACTGTCGTCAGCCAGGCGCCCAGGTTGTCGATCGACGCCGCGTCGGAGCGGTTGAGGCGCAGCCAGGCGTCCTGCACCGCGTCCTCGGCCTCCGCCGTCGAGCCGAGCATTCGATAGGCGACGGCGCGCAGGCGCGACCGCTCGCCCTCGAATTGCTCGGCCAGCCAATCGCGATCAGGCATCGTCGGTCACGTTTCCTCCTCGCGCTCCGTCGACCGGTTGACGACAACGATGCACCGAACGTGACCGGAGAGCCGATCGATGACCAAGTCCCAAGCCGCACCTCCAACCACGACCAAGCTCGACGACCGCGCGCCATGGTTCGTCCGCGCTCCGAATGGGCTCGTCCGCCGACTCATGCGCCTGGGCCTGCCGATGGGCCCGAACGTGCCCATGACGATCCGCGGCCGGACCTCCGGGCTGCCACGGACCGTCCCGGTCGCCGTCTCCGAGATCTCCGGGCGGCGCTACGTCATCGGCGCCTACGGCGACGTCCAGTGGGTTCGCAACCTCCGGGCCGCGGGCGTGGCGACCATTCGTCGCAACGGGCGCGAGGTCTCGGTCGCCGCCGCCGAGCTGGATCCGGTTGCTGCCCGGGCGTTCTTCGCCGAGACGATCCCCGGGTACATCGCCCACTTCCCGAAGCTCGGCCGGGCATTCCTGCGGACCCTCTTCCGCCTGGTCGCGCCGGACCTCCTGTCGAACCCCGACAAGGCCGCCGCGACACGCCCGGTGTTCGAGCTGCAGGAGACCGCTACGACGCCGTGACGCCCGAGGCCGCGCCGCGACCCTTCATCGCCCGGTAGCGCTCCGCGATCGCTCGATCGAGCTTCTCGATCGCGTACCGGAGCATCACCCGCGGCATCGTGGCCGCGTGGCGGTCGAGGAACGCCAGGAGCCGGGCCTCGTCGCGCTTGCCCGCTTCGCGCAGCATCCAGCCGACGGCCTTGTGCACGAGGTCCTCGTCGTCGTCGAGGAGCAGCTCGGCGATCCGGTAGGCGTCGTCCAGGTCGCCGTGGCGGATGAACGCGAACGTGCTGAGGATGGCCGTCCGGCGCTCCATCGGCCGCTCCGAGCGGGCCAGGTCGTACAGGACATCGCGCGGCTTGTCCCGGAGGTGCTCGCCGACGACCCAGATCGCGCTCCGGTCGACGAGGTCCCAGGTGTCGATGCGATCGTGGCGCCGGAGGTAGAGGTCGAACAGCGCGCGCCGGCGCTCGGCGGGCGTCTTCCTGTCGCGCGCCTGGAAGTCCATGACGCTGACGGCGCCGACCTTCGCGAGATGGTTCGGGCTCTCGAGCAGCGCCTCGATCTCCGCCGGCGGCATGTCCATGCATGTCTTCGCGAGCGCAAAGATCTGGCCCATGCCGACGGGCGGCTTGAGCTCGTCGAGCTTCGCGAGGAAATCCCGGGCGGTTACGCCCACGTCTCACACCCCCGCTGCACGCGGTGGAGGGTACGGCATCCTGCGCGCTTCCCAGAATTCGGCGGTGACGAATGGACCAGCCGCGGTCCTGGTGACCGGCGTCTATGGCACGGGCAAGACGACGGCGATCGAGGAGATGGCCGAGATCCTCGAGGCAGCCGGCGCTCCGTACGCCGCCATCGATCTCGACTGGCTCGCCTGGGCGAACGTCGAAGACGGCCACGGCGAGGCCGGCGAGCGGATCCTCCTGCGGAATCTCGCCGCCGTGGTGGCGACCTACCGCGAAGCCGGGATCACCCGGTACCTCCTGGCCGGCGCGGCGGATACGGCGGCCGACCTCGACCGTCTCCGTGACGCGCTCGACATGCCGATGTCGGTCGTGCGCCTCACTGCACCGATAGAGGTCATCGAGCGCCGGCTCGCGGCACACCCGGCCAGCGGTCGCGCCGGCGACCTTGAGCAGGCGCGCTCCGACCTCGATGCCGGCACCGGCGAGGCTCTTGGCGACATCGTGATCGACAGCGACAGGCCCGTCCGGGAGGTCGCCGAGATGATCCTGGCCTGGCTGGGCTGGTAGCGGGCCCACGGGAGCGTGAGGTCCGAGGGCCGAGCAGGTCGCCGGTCGTCGACGGTGGGGCCGGCTGCAGGCGGCGGCGGCGGGGCCCTACTGCAGGTCGGCGCGGACGACGCTCGCGGCGGCAGCCGTGCGCGCCGCCTTGCCCGAGACGTTGAGCTTCAGGTAGGCGTTCGAGAGGTGGCGCTCGACGGTGCGCGGGCTCAAGGTCAGGTGATCCGCGATCTCGGTGTTGGTGAGGCCGTTCGCGGCGAGCCGAACGATCTCCCGCTCCCGAGCTGGTGAGATCCGCGGTCCCGGCCGTCGCGCCGCCCGCCGCCCCGAGCCGCGCGGCGTCCGGAGCCATGAATGACCCCACCTCTCGAAGGAAGATCGGCCAGGCGGGCTCGTCCGCGAGGAGGATGTGGTTCGACGAGTCGAGTGGGACGAGTCGCGCGTTGGGGATCGACGCGCACGCCTCCAGGCCCGACTCGAACCGGACCATGTGATCCCCCCGGGCGTAGAGACCCAGGGTTGGTGCCTGCACCTGCGGCAAGAGGTGGCGCGCGTCGGCGCGCATCCGCCCCTCGCGGCTCGCCACGGCGTTCTCGGTCGACGTCGCCATCCGCTGGAGGTCGTCGAGCCAGCGCATCTGCTCCTCGGTCGCATCGGGGATGAACCCGGTCGTGAAGACGCGCCGGAAGCGGCTGTCTGGCCGGGCCCATCCGACCTGGATCAGGGCCTTGTAGCGCGTCCGACTCGGCCTGGTCTTCGGCGTTCTGTGGCAGGAACCCGGAGGTGCCCGCGCCATACAGGATCAGTCGCGTGACGCGCTCCGGGTGGTGCGCCGCGTAGGTGAGCGCGACGGGCCCGCCGCCGGACATCCCGAGGAGCGCGAAGCGTTCGAGCCCCGCCGCCTCGATGACCGCCTCGAGATCGCCGACCCGGGCCTCCAGCGAGAAGTCGTCGATGGCCCAGTCCGAGAGGCCAAACCCGCGTTCGTCGTACCGGTAGACGGTCGCGATGCGGCCGAGGTCGTCGAGGAAGTGCCGCCAGACCGGGCTCTGCCAGTCGTACTGCAGGTGGCCGAGCCAGCACGAGACGACGACCAGCGGTGGACCTGCGCCGTGCCTGGCATAGGCGAGCCGCGCGTCATCGGTGCCGCGGCAGAAGCGGATCTCCTGGGCGGGCGCCGTGTCCTGGCGTGGCGCCGGCGGTGCCTTCACGGTCGCCACATCGTACGCCGGCCCGCGCGGCGCGGGTCACGATGCCCCGCAGGCATGGCGATGGGGGCGCACCTTGCGGCGCGCCCCCATCAGCCGGCGTGGGCTCAGGAGCTGCGTCGGTCAGCGCAGGCCTGCATCAGCACGCGGCGGGTGGCACCGGCACGTCGATCCGCTGGTTGCCGCCCACCGGCACGTCGAAGTACGTGGCGATCAGGACGAGGTTCTCGCTGCTGCGGTTGAACGCGGTATGGGCATTGCCCTGCCCGGGGTCGATGAATGCCTTCCCGGCCGGGTAGGTCTTCTCGACGCAGACGCCGTGGTCCTGGGTAGACGTAGGTCAGGGCGCCGGCCTTCACGACCACGACGACAGGGCCGGGATGGCTGTGCCAGCCGGTCGTGCCGCCCGGGGCGATGACGATCTCCTGGACCACGACCTCGCCCGCGCCCGGAGCGTTCGAGACGACCAGGCCATGCCCGGTGGCGGCCTTGATCTTCACGTCGACGCGCTCGACGAAGTCGCCGCGAGCCAGGATCGGGCCAGAGAGCACGCCGGATCCGGGCGTTCCGGAGGCCGTTCCGGCGAAGCCCAGCACGAGCACCGCGGCTGCGGTGCGGCTGCGGCCGCCGAGTGTCGAATCTTCGAAGCACGCATGGTTCGTTCCTCCTTCGATGGACGGACGGTGTTGCCCACATCCACATAGGTGATGTCCGAGGTCATCGCGTTGACGCAAACGTCACCGCGACGTCGTTGGGGCGGAGCAGGGCAAGGAAGATCGGGCAGCGCTCGCGCCACGCCGCGAAGACCGGCTCGAGCTTCTCCGCCGGGTCGGGTGACTTGACGACGACATCGAGCTCGATGCCGCCGAGCGCCGGGTCGCGCCCATCGATCCCGAGCAGGCCGCCGGCATCGGAGCTGCACGTTGCGGTCGCGGAGATCCCGTCGACCGTGACCCCGAACAGCGGGGCGAGTGTGTCCGCGAAGAAGACCGCGGCACAGCCGGCGAGGGCGCCGAGCAGGTACGCGGTGGGGCTCGGGGCGAGGTTGCCGCCCCCGACGGCAGGCCCGAGATCCGCATCCCAGTTGAACGGGCCGGACGAGAGCCGGGCCCGGCCGTTGACGAGCTCGGCCGTGACCGCGGGTCGCGCAACGCCCGCCTGCCGGGTCGGCGGTGAACTTGGCGATGGATCCCTCGAGCGGCGAGATCATGGTTGTCGTGGTCGTGGTCACTTCGAGCCTCCTGCAGCTACCGGTCGCGGTCGTCGCGAGCCAGGAGCCGACGCTAGGTCCGGCATGGCCGCCACCTCATCGGCGCCACCACGCAATCCGTGACTGTTCCGGTGAGCGCGGATGTCGCGATACACGCATTTCGCATCTGCAGCTGGTGGCGCGGGCTCATCCGGCGGCGCCCCGGTGCAAATTCGAACTGATCCGCGGCGCGCCCGGGCGCGTGTCGGTCCTGCTCGGACCCGTCAGGCGCAGACGGCGTAGAGGCGCCAGTCGCCCGGCACGCCCTTGAGCGTGTGCGTGCCGCGCTCCGTGAACTCGACCTGGGAGCCTGCGACGAGGTCGCGAACCGTGCTGGAGACCAACACCTCGCCGGCTCCCGCGAGGGCCGCGACGCGTGCCGCCGTGTGCACCGCGATCCCCCCGACCTGGCCATCGTGGACGTGGCCCTCGCCGGTGTGGATGCCGGCGCGGATCTCGAGCCCCAGCTCGCGGACGTCGTCGCGGATCGCGCACGCCGCCTTGATCGCCCGGCCGGGGCCGTCGAACGTCGCGAAGAAGCCGTCGCCGGCCGTGCTGACCTCGATGCCGCGGAACTGCGCCAGCCGCCGTCGGACGACCGCGTGATGCTGCTCGAGGAGCGTCCGAAATGCCATGTCCCCGAGCTCGACGGCGCGGTCCGTTGAGCCGACGATGTCGGTGAACAGGAACGTCCCCAGCATCACGTCCGGCTCGGGCGCCTCGCCGAGGCCGCGCAGGAACGCCTCGGTCTCGTCCAGCAGCACCTCGTTCGCGGCCGGATCGGCCCACGAGTACCCATCGACGAGGTTCGGGATCTCGCGCCGGATCGCGCCCGGGATCTGGCGGGAGACGTAGTCGGCCGGGCCCGCGGACATCGGTCGGTGGACGACGAGCGTCGGGACCCGGACCGTCGGCATGACCTCGGTGACGTCGCCCTCCATGATCATCCGCTGGTAGCCGGCCGCCGCGCCTGGGCTCGCGCTCGATCGCATGTGGCGGACGTACCAGCTCCGGAACTCCGGGTCGCCGGCGACCGTGGGGGAGTACTCGGCGAGCTGCCGTTCCAGGAATTCCGTCTGGCCCCAGGACGTCGTGACGTCGCGCAGCCAGGCTCGCCACTCCTCGTCGCTCCGCGCCCACGGATAGTCCGGGTGCCGCCGGCCCTTGACCCGCGGGTCGTGGAGCACGAGCCCGACGGTGCGCTCCGGGTACGAGGCGGCGAACAGGATCGCGATCCGAACCGCCTCGTGGGCCGCGAAGATCGCCGCCCGATCGATGTTCGCGTCGTCCATCACCGCCCGGATGTCGTCCATCCGGGCCTCCAGCGTCGGCACCTCGCGGATGCGATCGGACAGGCCCATGCCGCGCTTGTCGAACATCGTGACCCGCGAGAACGTCGCGAGCCGCTCGATGTGCCGCACGAACAGCGGCTGGTCCCACACGGAGGCGAGATCCGAGAGGCTGCCGCGAATGACGATCACGTCGACCGGGCCCGACCCGATCGTCTGGTACGCGACGCTGACCTCGCCGCTCCGTGCGTAGCGGGTCTCGGGCATCTCCACGACCGCATTGTCCGCCCTCGGATGGGCTCGCGGTTCGCGCTAGCCGGCGCGGGCGGCCTCGAGAACGGCCAGGACCTCCTCGATCACGAGGTTCGGCTGGTCGCCTGTGATGTGGTGGCCGCTGGTGACGACCACCTGCTCGGTCGGGCCGGAGGTCAGGTCGTACCAGCCGCGCTGGTCCTCGACGTTGGTCGCCTCGTCAGAGCCGGGCTCGGCCGAGTCGCCGTAGTCGTTCGACATGATGGTCAGCGGAAAGTCGCCGATCTCGGACCGCGTGTCCCACACGGCGTGCTCGATGGCAAGGTAGTCGCGCCGCTCCACGTTGCCAGGCGCGTCGCAGGCGATCTCGGGCAGGATCTCGGGATAGAGCTCGGCGGTCAGCGCCTTCGGTGTCTCCACGAAGACCATCCCGGCGACCTCGTCTGGGTGGCGCGCCGCAAAGCCGCCGATGAGGAAGCCGCCGCCCGACGCCCCGACGAGCACGAACGGTCCTTCGATCTCGGCTGCGGCGAGCAGGGCGTCGAGGTCGTCGAGGAGGTCGAACAGCTGCCGGCAGCCCGTCGCGGGGCTGCTCCGCCCGAGGCCCGCCCGGTCGTAGATGCATGCCCGGGTCTCGCTGCTCACCTGCGGCAGGATTCGGCCCAGGCGCCCCCGCCGCTGTCCTGGTCGCCCGCCTCGAAGAGGACGGTCGGAGACCCCGAGCCGACGCATTGCAGGTAGAGCTGCCGGCCGTCGCCGATGTCGAACGTGCCGGAGACGTTTTCGACCGGGGCCGCTGTCGGCGCGACCGAAGCGCTTGGCGTCGTTGCCGGCAAGGTGCGCAGTGGCGACCCGCTCGGGATGCCGCTCGCGACAGGGGTCGCGGGTGGCGAGCAGGCGGCCACGACCATCGAAGCCAGCATCACGAGGGACGGGCCTACCCCCGGCTTCATGCGCGCAGCCTACGCCTCGCGACTAGTCGTCCGCCATCGTCCGCCGATCGGTAACCGCTCCCTGGTGGTTCGGGAATGCGAGGGTCCCCGCGGCGACCCACCACTCGAACAGGTCGTAGGCAAGCCAGCCGGCCTGGACCATCGGATCGGCGTCGCTGAGGCGCCGCGCTTCGGCAAGGTCGCAGGCGAAGATCGACAGCCCGCGCAGCGCGACGTCCGACTGCTCGCGGAACGGCCCGTTGGCGACGATCTTGCCCTGGCGCTTCAGGTCCGCGCGGTAGGCGAGGTGCTCCGCCTGGAGCTCGTCGATGTTCTCCTCGGGCAGCTGCGGCGCAGGGGACGGCCGCCGGAGCAGGACGAGCGTGTAGACATCGAAGGAGTCGGGGATGTTGGGATCGCGTGGCATGGGCCGGCAGGATATCGCCGTGGTCGGCACGGAGCGGGCCCTGATGGCGCCCTCACGTCCCGGTCAATCCGGAGGCTGCAGGCCCTCGAGCTGTCGCGTCCCGAGGATCGGCGAGCCGATCAGCCACAGCACCGCGAGCACCCCGCCGACCGACGAGATCAGCAGTGTCTCCCGGACGCCGATCAGGGTCCCAAGCAGACCGCCGACAACGGCGCCGATCGGCCGGATGCCGTAGTTGATGGAGCTGCGCGCCCCCGACACCCGGCTTCGCATGTCGTCGGCGGTCACGGCCGCCTGCAGGGAGTTGTTCGGGATGTCGAAGCACATGACGGCGAACCCGGCGACGAACTCGGCACCGGCCAGGGCTCCCGCCCGCATCCATTCCGGTCCTCCTGCAAGGGCCGCGATGGCGGTCGCCCCCGGGTAGACCACCGCGGCAATCGCGATCAGGCGGCCGGCACCGATCCGCCGCGTCAACGGGGCGGCGGCGACCGCCCCGATGAGGCCGCCGATTGCGCCGATGCCGAACGCGAGCCCGATGATTGCTTCCGAGAGCCCGAGGGTCCGACTGGCGTACAGGATCAGGAGGGCGGTTGCCATGAAGGTGAAGAAGTTCATCGTCGTCGCGCAGCCCAGGCTGGCCCGCAGGTAGGGATGCCGCAGCAGATACCCCATCCCCGCCCTCGCTCGCTGCAGCAGCAATTCGCTCGGCCGGCTCCGGTTCCACCACCGGGGTCTGCAATCGGCGGAGCTGGAAGGCCGAGAAGACGAACGAGACAGCATCGATGAGCACGGCGACCGGCGCGGTGAGCCACTGGATCAGGACCCCGCCGATCGCGGGACCGGCCATGAACGAGATCGAACGGGTCGTCGACAGCTTGCTGTTCGCCTCGAGGAACTGGTCCTGCGACACCAGGCGCGGGAAGAACGACGCGTAGGCAGTGTTGAACACGACGTTCGCAATGCCGGCCAGGAGCGCGATCGCGTAGAGGTGACCGATCGTCAGCATCCCCAACCAGTACGCGACGGGCAGCGAGAGCAGGACGACCGTCCGGCTCAGGTCTGCGGCGATCATCAGCGGGCGCTTGTCCCCGTGCTCATCGACCCATGTGCCGATGAAGAGCGATGCCAGGTGCGGCAGCCAGACCGCGGCCATAAGGAGCCCGACCTCGCCCGGTGAGGCGTCGAGCAGGGTCACCGCGATGAGCGGCAGGGCCAGCTCGGTGATCCGATCGCCAAGCTCCGAGACCGTCTGGGCCGACCAGAAGGTGCGGAACTGACGATCGCGCCAGAGGCTCTGGCTCATGGGTCGGAGGGTATCGACGTCCCGTGGATCGGGCCCCGGTGGGGATCCCTTCCTAGAATGCGACCGTGACGAACGAGCGCCCGCATCCCCTCGTCATCCCGCTCGACGAGCTCGACCCGACCCCGCACAGCCACGAGTTCGTCGGGGCGGAGCACGGCGACGTTCCGTTCTCCATCATCCTCGTCCACTCGCAGCCCGGCGTCGGCCCGAAGGTCCATCGGCACCCGTACGCCGAGGTCTTCATCGTCGAGTCCGGCGAGGCGACCTTCCGGCTCGGCGACGAGACCGTCGTGGTTCCCGAGGGTCATGTCGTCGTCGGCCCGCCGGACGTCCCGCACGGCTTCACGAACAGCGGCCCGGGCGAGCTGCGGCTCGTGGCGATCCACGGCGCGAGCCGGTTCAACACCGAGTGGCTCGCCGGCGACGACCCGACCTGGCGGTCGAAGGGGAAGTAGGCGAGAGCCTACGATCCACGAATGGAGGAGCAGGCAAGCTTCGAGGCTCGGGCCATCCTCGGGCCCCGGCGAGCGCGCCGGACCCGGCTCGAGCTCCTGGTCCCCGTGATCGCATTGGCGGCCATCGCATGGGCAGGGGTCAGCGGCGCCCGCCCGGACCAGTCGACCGCGGAAGCTCCTGAAGCGACGGTGGCCGCCGCGCCATCAGTGGCTGCCGAGGGATCAACGGCGATCGCGTCAACGGTCCCGCGACCGACGCAACCGACCCAGGCATTTGGCCTCGACGTCCAGCCACTCGACGACGTCCAGCTCGAGGGCTTCGAGCGGAACGAGATCTTCGTCATCAGCGGCTGGTACGTCCCGACGGCGATCACCGACTGTCCACGACTTGCGGCCATCTACCGAGATGGCGCCCTCCCCGACGTGCGCGGCGATACCGACGTGTTGGCGTTCTGCGCGCGCTCCGGCGTGCTCTACGCCGCCCGACCAGACCTCCGCGAGAACCGGTTCACCGAGCGACGGGCGATCCCGGCCAAGCTCGTGGTCGGCGTCATCGCGCCACTGGGGATTGAGACCATCGGCGGCGCCCCGAGGGAGGTCGTCGTTATCGGGCGGTTCGCCGAGGGTCTCCCGACGTGCCATTCCGGTGATGGCTGTCGCCCAGTGCTTCTGATCGATCACGTGTCCTGGATGGCCGGCGCCTGACCAGGCGGCGCGCGGCCAGGCGCGGCCTTCGCAGGTAGGCTGCACGACATGACAAACACGACCCCGGACCCGACGCTCGACCGCCTGCTTCGCCACATGGCCTGGGCCAACGCGTGGCTGGTCGCCCGCCTCCTCGAGCAACCGGAGGAGGCACTTGCCCTCACGGCGCCGCAGAACGAGTGGTCGGCCGGCAGGATCCTCGCCCATCTGCTCAACGCCGCGCAGGGCTACAGCAGTCGAATGGCGGGCGTGGCCCGACCTCCCGACATGGAGCCTCCGACCTCGACGGCGGAGCTCGCCGACCTCGGCGCACGCCTCGCGGCCGCGGACGCGAGCCTCCGCACGCAGGCGACCGAGCCCGACGTCCTGATCGGCCATCCCGATGACGCCCAGCGACAGGACCTCCGCTCGACCATCCTCGCGCAGGCGATCCACCACGCCACCGAGCATCGGGCGCAGATCGCGGGCGCGCTCGCGACGAACGGCAACACCGCGATCGACCTCGACGCGATCGACCTCTGGGAGTACGCCGACTCGGAATAGCGGCCGATGGCAGGTAGGACAAGGGACCGAGGCATTGCCGAACGCGGCTCGGCGATCGCAAGCCTCGCGCGATAGCCTTCGGCGATGCGAAAGGTCATCGTCTACGAGCTGCTCTCCCTCGACGGGGTCGCTGAGGCGCCGGAAACGTTCTTCGGCTGGGACGACGCGATGGACGCCAGCCTCGCGGCGCTGATCGCGACCCAGGACGCGGTCATCCTCGGCCGCCGCACCTACGACGAGTGGGCGGAGTTCTGGCCGGGGCCCGGGAAGGACATCCTGCCGTTCGCGCCGTTCATCAACGCGGTCACGAAGCACATCGCGACCTCGAAGCCGCTCGATCGGAAATGGGCGAACACGTCGGCGATCGACGGTCCGCTTGTCGAGTTCGTCAGCCGGCTGAAGGAGCAGCCTGGCGGCGACATCGGCGTCCACGGGAGCATCTCGGTCGCGCAGTCGCTGCTCGCGGCGGGCATCGTCGATGAGCTCAGGGTCGTGATCGGCCCGATGGTGGCCGGCCGGGGCCGCCGCCTCCTGGACGCGACTCCTTCGGGCAAGCTCGAGCTGATCCGGAGCTCGACCTCGCCGGCGGGCTACCTGCTCGCCGACTACCGCGTGCTGCACGAGGCGGTTGACCCATTCCCGGAGGCATGACGGCGTACCTCGTGCTGCTGCGCGGGATCAACGTCGGCGGCAAGAACAAGGTCCCGATGGCGGAGCTGCGGACCGTCCTCGAGGACGCCGGGTTCTCGAACGTCTCGACCTACATCGCCAGCGGCAACGTCTTCCTGGACTCCGACCTCAGCGCCGCGAAGGTCGCCGCGAAGATCGAGGCGGCGCTGCCGAAGGCATTCAAGCTCGACACCAAGCTCGTCCGCGTCGCCGTGCTGTCGAAGGCCGAGCTCGAAGCCGTCGTGAAGCGCCGGCCGAAGGGCTTCGGCGACGAGCCCGACGAAATACCACAGCGACGCGATCTTCCTGATGGGCATCGATGTCGACGAGGCGATGGCCGTCTTCAGCCCCCGCGACGGCGTCGACAAGGTCTGGCCCGGCAAGGGCGTGATCTACCACCAGCGCCTGAGCGCCGAGCGCACCAAGAGCCGGATGGGCCGGATCGCGGGAACGCCGGCCTACGCGTCGCTGACCATCCGCAGCTGGCAGACGACGCTGGCGCTGCTGGACTGATGCGGAAGCGCTAGCGGATCGGCCCGTCAGGAATTGTCTTCACGACCGCTTGCTCGCGACTCTACGATGCCGGTCCGGAGGACCTCCATGCCCAAGCCAATCGCGAAGCCGAGAAGAGAGTGGCGACCTGCTCGCCTCATCCCGTACGACGGGGATCGGCGGACAGGATGAGCAGGAAGCAGCGGGCAACGTCATCGCTGCTCGCCGTCATGGGTGCCGTACCGCAATTCGGCCGAGCGATCCTGGATCACTTCGGCGCGCCCGGCGGCCGCCTGACCACGTTCACCGAGATCCGTTTCGTCGACGCGGACACGAAGCTGTCGATCCCCGACGGCGCGCTTGTCGTCGAGCGCGGGAAGACTCGCTGGGTCTGCCTCGTCGAGGTGAAGACCGCGGGGGCGAGCTTGCGCACCGATCAAGTCGAGCGATATCTCGAGTCTCGCGCGGTCAACGGTTTCGACGCGGTCCTGACGATCTCGAACCAGATCACGTCATCGCCGAGCGAGAGCCCGATCCCCGTCGACCGACGAAGGCGAAGAAGGTCGCTCTCCGTCACCTGTCCTGGTGGCAAGTGATGACGGAGGCTCGGATCGAGCACAAGCACCGGGGGATCAGCGATCCGGACCAGGCTTGGATCCTCGGCGAGCTGATCGCGTATCTCGATCACGAGCGGGCCGGCGCGGGCGGCTTCGACGACATGGGGGAGCGGTGGGTGGCGGTTCGCGACGGGGGCGCGAGGAACCCTGAAGCCCTCCGATGCCGGCGTCAGGGACGTCGCCAGCCGATGGGAGCAGTTCGTCGAGTACGTGTCCCTCGGGTTGACCCAGGACCTGGGGCGGCGCGTCGAGCCCAGCTGGCCGAAGAAGCTGGATCCGACCGCCCGACGCGATCTCCATGTCCGTTCTCTCGTCGACCGGGGGTCAGCATCTCTCGCGTCGCTCCGTCGACGCCGCTGGCGCCCTCGACCTGGAGGCTGACCTCCGCGGGCGCGGTTCCGGACGTCGGTGATCGTCGCGGCGCCCAAGGAGGGCAAGCCCCAGACGCGGATCAACTGGATGCTCCGTCAGCTCGCAGCGCCAAGGATGACCTCTTGGTGGAGGTCCGGTACCCGCTGCAAAAGGAGACGGCACCTTCCGCGGCCGCTAAAGGACGCCCGGGCCAAGCCCGAACGGCTCCTATACGCCGGCACGACAAGCGCGATCCGATGTCCTTCCGCTCTACGGTGTCCAAGGACCTGGGATGAAACGCGGTCGCACGGGCGGGCTCATTCGTTGCGAGTCGAAGACAGCAGACGTCCGAGTTCTACCGCACGATCGTCCAGGGTCTCCGCGCCTGGGGCCAGCTTCCGCCCCGAAGCTCCCAACGGCGCTGGCAGCGACGCCTGAGGCGCCAACGACAGATCCGCCGCCGTTTACAAGCGGCGATCGGAATTCGGCGAAGGCACAGAGACATCGCGATAGCCCGTGCCTCGGTGGCCTCGAAAGGACGGCGGGCTCACATCATCGATGGCTCAATCAGCCGCCGGAGTTTCCGCATTGCGCGACCCCGGCCGCCGAGCGGCGGACTTGCCGGCGGGCATTGGCACCGCCGAGAAATTGAAGCGTCCTGCGTGCGAAGCGCCCATCATTCAGCCGAACAGAGGTCATCGTCCGGGCGCGTACTGTTGGGCAATGGGATAAGAGTGCCCGTCCGTCTAGAATGGACGGGACGAGAAGGAGGCCGACCCGTGCAGGCCACCACTGACTTCGAACAACAGCGAACGAACTTGCAGTTTGGACCACATGTGCAGTGGTCAGAGGCTGCGATGCCTTGGGCCGTCACGCTTCCAACGTTCCAAGCCTCGTCAGAGCCGCGCCCTGCTGGAGTTCGCGCGATGTATGGCCGGCTCGCGGAAGCCTTTGAGGACGAGCCTATCGTCGCCGACAATCGAGGCGGACTGCCGGGAGATCTCCACCCGTTCTAAGATCGTCGGGTGGAGCGCACTGACCTTCCACCAAACCCCTACTAGTACTCTCAAGGCGACATCTTCACCGAGTTTCCCTCGGTATACGTCGCTGAACGCCCCTTGCGAGCCGGTCGACTGTGGAAAGACGACGGTGTTCGCGAAACGTGGGGGGTCCACCGCGAAGGCGGCCTCGAACCCAACGACGGTTTCAGGTGGCGCCTGGAGCAGCGAGGGGAAGGTGGCACGCTCGTCCACGGCTACCTTGAGATGGCCATCCTCCTATCCCATGATTGCGAAATAGAGAACGACGATGGCGGACGACTCGTCGCGATGATTCGACCGGCGAGTCACCTAGACGACGCGACTCAAGAAGGCCTTTTCGCTGAGGGGGACCTCGAGGGGTACTACGCGCTGTTTCCCCTCGACGCACAAGCCGACGAACCGGTGATTTAGCGGTCATTCATTGACTTCAGGCGGATCACGACCGTCAGGCCGGCTGTTCTGGACCAAAGCAACCGCATCGCGTGCGTCTCCGAACCTTTGCGCCGAGCGATCGCCGAGAGGTTCCGGCTCTATCTCTTTCGGCGCGTGGCGGAGTAGGTCCCATGAAGGTCTCCTTGGCGATGCTGGCCGACTATTCCCTTGCGCACCCATTGGACGGAAAGCTCTATGTCACGGGTGGAGGAATCCGGCTCACTCAGGTTTACGTCCTTTCCCGCGGTGTATCCGAGGCTGTCCCTGGCGCTTGGAATTGAACTCAGCACCGACGAGCAGGTTCGACCACGCGCTGGAAATCGCGGCTAAGGGACCGCAGCAAGAGCCGCCGGTACGGCCTGTTCGCGTGTCCTTCAATGTCTCTCGCGAAGAGCGATCAGCGCCTCGATATTTTCATTTTGTGGCCAACATGGAGAACGTGGCCTTCACAAACCCAGGTGAGTTTGAGTTCCACGTTGCGATTGACGGCTCACGGCTAGACACAGTTCGTCTGACAATCGAGCGCGGCCAGTCGACAGGCGATGACCCAGAGCCGCCCGACGCCCAGGAGGCTCAGCGACTTGTGATGGCCGGCTACGACGCGTACATGGCGGAGACTGGCGGCCGCCGAGGAGCGGTTTCGTGCGGCAATCGCACGATTTCCCGGTCTAGCCGCGGCTCACAACAACCTTGGGTTCGTTCTTCTGTCGAGGGGCGAGTCAAAGGGAGCCCTCGAGTCATTTGATGAAGCTCGCAAGCTTGGCTACCCGCAGAACGAAATCACCGATGCCAACATCGGTTGTGCGAGGTACGTCGACGGTGATGCCTCCGGCGCATTGACGATCTTCATCGACTGCCTCGAAAACCACATCTTTCGTAGTCCGGCCACGCTGTTTGCAATTGGCAAGGGTGGGCTGTCCCCGGTCCACATCAAGTCAGCTGGCGACTACGCATCCCTTCTGGCACTCAATGCGGCTTGGTGCGCCTTGGCCATCCGCGACCGCTCTCAGCTGTCACGTTTCCTCTCGATCGCAAAGGCCGGTAGCGCGTCGATCGCAGCCGAGAATCCCGAGTGGATTCTAAAGGGCCGTTCAAGACTTGGAGTCCGCTGGAGCCACTAAGACCTAGATCTGCCGGGAACATTG
>CAVRKQ010000012.1:0-340344 GCA_963722105.1 uncultured Chloroflexia bacterium
CCTCATCACCCACAAGCTGAACGAGGTCCTCGAGGTCGCCGACAACATCGTCGTGCTCCGCCGCGGACGCGTCGCGGGCACAGCAGACCCGAAGACCGCGACCCGCCAGGAGCTGGCCAACCTGATGGTCGGCCGCGACGTCGAGCTGATCGTCCCCAAGGGCCCGGCGAAGCCGGGGGAGGTCGTCCTCAAGATCGAGCAGCTGCTCGTCCGCGACGACCGCCTCGAGATGGCGGTCAACGGCGTCGACCTCGAGGTCCGCGCGGGCGAGATCGTGGCGATCGCGGGCGTCCAGGGCAATGGCCAAACGGAGCTCGTGGAGGCCATCACGGGCCTCCGGACGCCGGACTCCGGCGCGATCTCGATCGGCGGCCACCGCACCGAAAAGTGGAGTCCGAGGCAGGTGTCCGACCTGGGTGTGGCGCACATCCCGGAGGACCGCGGACGCGACGGCCTGATCAACCCGATGTCGGTCGCCGAGAACTACATCCTCGACAGCTACCACAAGGCGCCCTACAGCAGCAAGGGCATCTTCGACCTGAAAGCCGTTCGCGAGCGCGCCGCCCAGGGCGTCAAGGATTTCGACATCCGAACGCCGTCGATCGACACCATGGCAGGCTCGCTGTCCGGCGGCAACCAGCAGAAGGTCGTCGTCGCACGCGAGTTCTCCGTGCCCGTGCAGCTCGTCATCGCCGCCCAGCCGACGCGCGGCCTCGACGTCGGCTCGATCGAGTACATCCACCGCCGGCTCGTCGAGCAGCGCGATGCGGGCGCCGCGATCGTGATCATCAGCACCGAGCTCGACGAGGTGCTCGCGGTCGGCGATCGCATCGCCGTCATGTTCGACGGGAGGATCGTCGGGATCCTCACGGGCGACGATGCGACCTACGAGAACCTCGGCCTGCTCATGGGCGGCGCGACGTTCGGGACCGGCGAAGCCGCATGAAGACCATCACCGGGCTCCTTCGTCGGGCCCTCGTCCCGGTGCTCGCGGTGGTCACCGCGCTCCTGTTCGGCGCGATCGTGATCATCCTGACCGACTTCGACTCGCTGTCCCTGCTGACCACCGACCCAGCGCGAGCGCTGTTCTGGGTGGAATTCGGTCAATGGCAAGACCGTCATCAGCGGCGCGATCGGCGGCGTCGTCAATGGCTACGGGGCGATGCTCGCCGGGGCCTTCGGCGATCCCGGCCGGATCATGACTGCGTTCCAGACGGGCAATGCCAAGGACATCGGAACGGCGATCCGGCCGATCACCGAGACGCTGGTCCAGGCGATGCCGCTCATCTTCTGCGGGCTCGCCATCGCGATCTCGTTCCGTGCCGGCATGTTCAACATCGGCGGCGACGGCCAGCTGATGCTCGGTGCGCTCGGGGCGACGATGGCGGCCATCTTCCTCGCGGGCACGATGCCGCCGGGGCTGCTCCTCGTGGTCTCCATCCTCGCAGCGATGCTTTTCGGCGCGTTCTGGGGCTTCATACCGGGCTTCCTCAAGGCGCGAACCGGCGCCCATGAGGTCATCACCACGATCATGCTCAATCTCATCGCCCAGCTCGTGGTGTTCTTCGCGCTCCGGTCCCCGAGCCTTCGGGCACCTGGTGGCACGACGCCGATCTCGAAGAATCTCGCACCGATCGTCGACGTCCCGAACATCATCAATCTGCCGGGCACGAACCTCCGTCTCGACTACGGCTTCGTGGTCGCGCTGTTGATGGCGGTCGCGGTCTCGTGGCTCCTGTTCAGGACGACGAAGGGCTTCGAGCTCCGCGCTTCCGGCTTCAACCTGACGGCGGCGCGCTATGCCGGCATGAGCGCCGGCGGCTCGATGATGCTGGCCATGGCCCTCTCGGGCGCGCTCTGCGGGATGGCCGGCGGCTTCATGGTCATCGGGACGGTCGGCCAGCTCAGCATCGACCTGTCGGGCGGCATCGGCTTCACCGCCATCGCCCTCGCGCTCCTCGCGGGCCTCCGGCCGAGCGGCGTCGTCATGGCGGCCCTGCTCTTCGGCGCCCTCTCCAATGGCGGCAGGCTGATGGGCGTCCAGTCCGGGATCCCGTTCGACCTCCTGATCTTCATCATGTCCCTGGTGATCATGTTCGTCGCGGCACCCGGCCTGGTCCGCTCGATCTGGCGGGTGAAGGTCGCGAAGCCGGCCGCCGAGATCGCCAACATCACGCCGACCGGCGCGTCAGGCATCGCCGGGACGACGGGTCCATGACCGCTGCCGCCGTCACCGCGATCGACACCGGCGAGGGCCTCGCCGCCCGTCGCGCGCTCAGGGACGCGCGGATTCGCGGCATCGCGTTCGCGATCGTGGCTGTCATCGCCGTGTTGTTCGCGCCGAGCGCCTTTGGGGTCGCCGCGAAGTTCTCGTTCTGGATCCAGGAGCAGGGCGGCGAAGCGGCCATCATCGAGACGACCGTGGGCCTGCTGTGGGTCCTCGCCGCGATCGGATCTGCGGTCGTCGCGGTCCTCCAGCTTCTGCGCGGCGCGGCCTTCCGGTGGCGACGTTGGCTGCTCCTGGTGATCGCGCCGTGGATCGTCGCCACCCTCGCGGCCCTGCTCAACGGCAAGCCCGCGACGATGACCAACGTCTTTGCCGGCAGCCTCGAGGCGGCCGCCCCGACTGGCGATGGCCGCGATGGCCGGCATCCTTTCCGAGCGGAGCGGCATGCTCAACATCGCGCTCGAAGGCAAGATGCTGATCGGCGCATTCGCCGCGTCGTTCAGCTCCAGCCTCGTCTTCCTCGCAACCGGGAACCCGCTGCTCGCCACGCTGGTCGGCGTGGCCTTCGCGATGGCATCACGCCGGCTTGACCGGCCTCCTCCTGGCGTGGCTGGGCATCCGCCACAAGGTGGATCAGATCATCGCCGGGACGGTCATCAACCTCGGGGCGGTCGGCATCACCAACTTCGTCTTCCTCCGCCTGTTCCAGCACAACACCGAGTACAACTTGCCGCCATCCGTGCAGGTGATGCGGATTCCGCTCCTGGCCGACCTGCCGGTGCTCGGTCCGATCCTGTTCTCCGCCAAGCCCACGTCTACGTCGGCTACGCCCTCGTGATCTTCCTGACCTACATGATCTACCGCACTCGCTGGGGCCTCCGCCTCCGGGCATCGGGCGAGAAGCCGGCCGCTGCCGGCACGGTCGGGATCAACGTCCTCGCAATTCGCTACCGAGCGATCTTCTTCGCCGGTCTCATCTCCGGCCTTGCTGGCTCGTACCTCTCGTTGGCCTCCGGCGGCAGCTTCCAGATGCAGATGACGGCCGGGAAGGGGTTCATCGGCCTCGCCGCGATGATCTTCGGCGGGTGGCACCCGATCGGCGCGTTCCTCGCGGCGCTCGTCTTCGGGTTCGCCGATTCGGTCCAGTCGCTGCTGTCCATCCTCAGCGTCGGCGTGGCCCCGCAGATCCTGGCGAGCGTCCCGTACGTCGTGACGATCATCGTGGTCGCGGGCGTCGTGGGCCGCGTGCGGGGGCCCGCGGCGGCCGGCCAACCGTACGAGCAGGGGTAGGGGATCACCCTCTCGCCATGAACGACCCGGTAGCGGCGCCGACGTTCTTTCCCGCGCCCGCCGTGCCGCGGTCGGCGCCGCTCGGGACCGCCGAGAAGCCGCTCCCGCTGATCATCGACAGCGACCCGGGTCTCGACGACGCGCTCGCCATCGGCCTGGCCGTCGCGCGCCCCGAGATCGACCTGCTCGCGGTCACCACCGTCGGCGGCAACGCCGACGTTCGCCACTGCACCACGAACGCGCTGCGCCTCCTGCACCTCTACGGCGCGAGCGACGTTCCGGTCGCGGAGGGAGCCGCGCTCGGCCTGTTCGGGGACGTGGTGCGGGCGACGGAGATCCACGGCGAGGCCGGGATCGGCAAGGCCGTCCTCCCGCCGTCACCGGCATCCGTGCGGCCCGAGGGGGCGGTCGACCTGATCGCCGGGATCCTGCGCGAGCATCCGGAGCCGGTCGTGATCGCCCCGATCGGGCCGCTGACCAACATCGCCCTGCTCCTGCGGCTGCACCCCGAGCTGGCGCCGCAAATCGCGCACATCTGCCTGATGGGCGGCTCCATCGGCGATGGCAATGCCACGGTCTCCGCCGAGTTCAACATCTACGCGGATCCCGAGGCCGCGGAGATCGTCTTCGACTTCGGCCTGCCGATCACGATGATGGGCCTGGACGTCACCCACCAGGCCGTGCTCTACCCGCCGGCCTCGGAACGGCTGCGCGGTCTCGGGACCCGGTCCGGCGCGGTCGGGGCGGAGCTCGCCGACTACGCACTCCAGCGCGAGGGCCAGTGGTACGGCACGCCCCGGATGTCGGTCCACGACGCGGTCGCCATCGCCCATCTCGCGGTCCCGGAGCTCGTCGACGTCGCGGCCTACGACGTGCGGGTCGACACGGGCAGCGGGCCGGCGCGCGGCCGGACCGTCTGCGACGGCCTGGAGCGGCGGGTCGAGCGCCAGGGTCGCAAGCTCAACGCCCAGGTCGGGATCCGCATCGACCGGGATCGCTTCGAGGACATCCTCGTCGACGCCTACTCGCGGCTGCCATAGGCCCGCGAGTAGCAGCTTGCGTGTCGCCGCCCGCCCGCTCGCGGGTGCCCTCGCGCTCCTGCTCGCCGGCTGCGGGAGCTTCTCCTTCTCCCCCAGCGAGACGACGGTCCCCGTGACCCCGGCGTCGACCCCGACCGGCCCGGATGGCACGCCGGAAGCGGGCCTCCGCTACGTGGCCCTCGGCGACTCGTACACGATCGGAACGTCCGTCCTCGAGGCAGAGCGCTTCCCGAACCAGCTGGCAGTGACCCTGCCGGAGCTGGACCTCGTCGCGAACCTCGGCGTCAACGGCTTCACCTCGCGCGACCTGATCGAGGTCGAGCTGCCGCGCTTGCCTGCCCTCAGGCCGGACGTCGTCACGATCCTGATCGGGGTGAACGACGTCGTCCAGGGCGTGGCCGATCTCGACCTACAGGGACAACCTCGTCAGGATCCTTCCGGAGCTCGTCGCCCTCGTCGGCGCGGATCGGATCCTCGTCGTCACGATTCCGGACTACACCGTGACTCCGCAGGGCGCGGCGTTCGGCGACCCGGCGCAGCAGTCGGCCGCGATCCGCGAGTCCAACTCGCTGATGACGCGAGCTCGCGACCGCGTCCGGCATCACCGTCGTCGACATCTACGACATCTCCCTCGAGGCCGCGACGGACCGGACCCTCGTCGCGAGCGATGGCCTCCACCCGAGCGGCGTCCAGTACGGCCGCTGGGTCGAGCGGATCGCGCCCGCGATGGAGGCCCTTCTCGCCCGCTAGCATCGCCGGCGGGTGGCGGCGGTAGACTGACCCCGCCCCCACGTTCCCGGGTCGCGCGAGCCGGCCCACAGGGTCGTCGATCGACCGCTAGCTGCTGGTGCCCTACTTGACGCTCGCCTCCAACGACTTCGTCCACCTCCACACGCACTCCGAGTTCTCGCTCCTTGACGGCCTCGGGCGGATCACGGAGCTCGTCGACGAGGCGGGGGAGAAGGGCTTCGACAGCCTCGCGATCACGGACCACGGCGCCCTCTACGGCGCCGTCGCGTTCTACCAGGCGGCCACGAACAAGGGCATCAAGCCGATCATCGGCGTCGAGACCTACATCGCCCGCCGGTCGATGACCGACAAGGAGGGCAAGGCCGACGCCCAGCCCTTCCACCTGATCCTGCTCGCCGAGAACCTGACCGGCTACCGGAACCTCTGCCGCCTGGTCACCGACGCCCACATCGACGGCTACTACTACAAGCCCCGGATCGACCGCGAGCACCTCGCGAAGCACAGCGACGGGCTGATCGGCCTGTCCGCCTGCCTCAACGGCGAGGTCTCGCGGGCCCTGGAGGTCGAGGACTGGGACCTCGCCCGCTCGGTCGCGGGCAACTACGCGGAGATCTTCGGGAAGGACCGGTTCTTCCTGGAGATGCAGGACCACGGCCTGGCCGAGCAGCGGCGGCTCAACGAGCAGCTGCTGCGTCTCGCCCCGGAGCTCGACCTGCCGCTGGTCGTCACCAACGACCTCCACTACGTCCGCCGGTCCCAGCACGAGGCCCACGACGTGCTGCTGTGCGTCGGGACCGCCTCCAACCTCGACACGCCCGGTCGGCTGAAGTTCGAGACCGATGACTTCTACCTCAAGTCCGCGGACGAGATGGCCGCGCAGTTCCCGGACCACCTCGACGCGATCCGGAACACCAGGCGGATCGCGGAGATGTGCGACCTCCAGCTGCCCCTCGGGACGACCCGGATCCCGCATTTCCCGGTGCCGGACGGCGAGACCGCGGAGTCATGGCTCGCGAAGGAGTGCCGGCGCGGCCTCGAATGGCGGTACGGCACGCCGACCGCGGAGCTGCTGCAGCGCCTCGAGTACGAGCTCGGTGTCATCACCTCGATGGGCTACGCCGGCTACTTCCTGATCGTGGCCGACTTCATCCGGTTCGCACGGGAGCAGGGGATCCAGACGACCTGCCGGGGCAGCGCGCCGGGCTCGATCGTCACGTACACCCTCGGCATCACCCCGGTCGACCCGATCGCCTACGGCCTGCCGTTCGAGCGCTTCCTCAACCCCGACCGGGTGACGATGCCGGACATCGACGTCGACTTCCAGGACGACCGGCGCGACGAGGTCATCGCCTACGTCTCGAGGAAGTACGGCCAGGATCACGTCGCCCAGATCATCACCTTCGGCACGATGCTCGCCCGCGCCGCCATCCGCGACGTCGGGCGGGTGCTGGGTCACTCCTACGGCGACGTCGACAGGGTCGCGAAGGCCGTCCCGAACCAGCTCGGGATCCGGCTGGAGGAGGCGCTCGAGACGGCGCCGCAGCTCCGCGAGCAGTACGACTCGGATCCGAACGTCAAGCGGCTGATCGACTTCGCCAAGCAGCTCGAGGGTGTCGCCCGCAACGCGTCCACCCACGCCGCCGGGGTCGTCATCTCCCGCGAGCCCCTGACGGAGCTGATGCCGCTCCAGAAGGCGACCAACTCGGACTCGCTGATGACGCAGTACGAGATGCACGCCATCGAGGCGCTGGGCCTCCTGAAGTTCGACTTCCTGGGCCTCTCGAACCTCACGATCCTGAAGAACGCCGTCGACCTGATCAAGGCCCACCGCGGGATCGACATCGACCTCGACAACATCCCGCTCGACGACGCGAAGACGTTCGAGCTCCTGGGCACGGGCGAGACGACCGGCATCTTCCAGCTCGAGTCGGCCGGCATGCGGCGCTACGTCCGCGAGCTCCGCCCTTCGTCGGTCTTCGACCTCGCGGCGATGGTCGCGCTCTACCGCCCCGGGCCGATGGACAACATCCCGGCCTACATCCGCCGGAAGCACGGCCAGGAGCCGGTGACGTACCTGCATCCGCTGCTCGAGCCGTTCCTGGAGCGGACGTACGGGATCTTCGTCTACCAGGAGGACATCATGGCCGCGGCCATGGCCCTCGGCGGCTTCACCGGTCCGGAGGCCGACACGCTCGGCTACGCGATCCGGAAGAAGAAGTCGAGCGTCCTGCGGGCCCAGAAGGAGAAGTTCGTCACCCGCGCGGCGGAGCGCGGCGTGTCGCCCGCCGTCATCGACCAGGTCTTCGCGGCCTTCGAGCCGTTCGAGCGGTATGGGTTCAACAAGGCCCACGCCACGTGCTATGGCCTGATCGCCTACCAGACCGCGTACCTCAAGGCGAACTTCACCGTCGACTACATGGCGTCCGTCCTCTCGGCGTTCCGGGACAACGAGGAGAAGGTCGCCGCGGCGATCGCGGAGTGCCGCCGGCTCGGCATCGAGGTCCGGCCGCCGTCCGTCGGGCCGCAGCCAGGTCGAGTTCACGGTCGAGGAGGAGGCCATCCGGTTCGGGCTGCTGGCGGTCAAGAACGTCGGCCAGGGGGCGATCGAGTCGATCATCTCGGCGCGCGAGGCGGAAGGCCCGTTCAAGTCGATCGGCGACCTCTGCCGGCGGATCGACCTCCGACTGACGAACCGCAAGGTGCTGGAGTCGCTCGCCAAGGTCGGGGCGCTCAACACGTTCGGCCATCCGGCCCAGGTCCTCGAGGGCCTCGACGACGCGATCGCCGCCGGCGCCGCAACGCAGCGCGACCTCGCCACGGGGCAGACGTCGCTGTTCGATGTCGGCGCTGCCGATTCGATGGTCATGGAACGGCCGCTCCCGAACGTCCCCGAGGCGCCCGTGCGCGAGCGGCTCCGGTGGGAGAAGGAGCTCCTCGGCCTCTACCTCTCCGAGCACCCGATGGGCGAGGTCGCCGAGCAGGTCGGGGACTACGTGACGGCGTATTCGGGCGACCTCCGCTCCGACGAGACCCTCGACGGCCAGCGGCTCGTGGTGGGCGGGATCGTGGTGGGCTCACGGACGGTCATCACCCGCACCCGGTCGACGATGGCCGTGGTGACGCTGGAGGACCTCCAGGGCTCGATCGAGGTCGTCGTGTTCCCGCGGCTGTACGAGCAGACGGGCCCGATCTGGCAGGAGGGCGCGATCCTGCTGGTCGCAGGCCGGGTCGACCACCGCGGCGAGGAGGTCTCGCTGCTCGCGGACATCGTCCTGCCCTGGGAGGTGGCGGTCGCGAAGGGGCCGGAGGCGTTCGGGCGCGAGGTGGCGGCGGGCGACCGTGGCGGGTCGCGGCGGCGCCAGCAGCCCGTGCCGATGGGTCCCGGCGTTCCGCCGTCGCCCGGTTCCGCCATTCCCGGCGGTCCCGGCGCCCCCGGCAGTCCCGGTGGGACGATCCCGGTTGCGGCCGGCGGGCGTGGGCCGGGAACGAATGGCTCCGGGAACGGTCACGCTGCGAACGGCCATGCGTCGAACGGCAACGGCCAGGCGCGGGTCGCGGATCCACGGGCCGGCGCGCCAGGCAGGCGGCCCGAGATCGAGTACACCTCGCCGCTCCGGGGTGGGGTCATGCCGGCGGAAGGTCCATGGGAGCGGCCCACCGCGCCTGTCTCGACCCTGCCGCGCATCGAGCCTGCCGAACCTGTCTCGACCTACGCCGAGCCGCCCGGTGCCCAGGAGCTGGGGGACCACGACACCGAGCCCGCGCTCCCGGACGAGGCCCGCTCACGCGTCGCCGCGGAGGCGGGTGCCGAGACCGCGCCCCTGGAGGCGGTCGTGCCGGGCGCCGTCGTCCACGTCCGTTTCGGTGCAGCGCCGGCCGTGCGCGTCGTCGAGGCCTGCAAGGTCATCACCCAGATCGTGCGCGAACGGCCCGGCGATACCGAGGTGATCGTCCACGTGCCGGCGCCGGGAGGCCGCCCGCAACCGATGTCCCTGCCGAAGCGCGTGGCCTACGATTCCGAGCTGATCGCCGAGGTTCGCCGGCGCCTGGGCGAGGGTTGGATCGATGTCCGGCTTGGGGAGAGCGCATGAGGGCGTGGTGCGTGCCGGCGTCGTTCCGGGAGCTGCCCAGCTCGGGCTGAACACCCGTTCCGCGACGCCTTCTGTTGGCCGCGCTTCCGCCGCCGGCGCTGTCCCGCGCGATCCCTACCAGCGCCCGTACGCGGGATGCCCCTCGCCGACTGGAACGAACACCGCACGACCACGCGCGGTCACGACACCATCGACCTCGACCGAGGTCTCGACGGCTACCCGATCCGGCGCGACCTCAACGGGTCGTCCGACCAGTCGCAGCGGTCGATCGGATCGCGTAGGGCGGCGGAAGCGGACGGAGAATTCCGCGGTGACGGTCGACGGCGCGTCCGATGCCCAGCCGGCGGCCTGCAGCGCCGCGATCGCCGTCCAGTTGGAGTGGCAGTCGATCAGCGTGCCCAGAATCCCGCCGTTCACGTAGCCGTCGAACGCCTCGTGCTCGGGGCGCGCCTGCCACTCGGCGACGACGCTCCCGTCATCGGCCTGGAAGCTCCGGATCCGCAATCCATGCTCGTTGCGGGGCCCGCACCCGAAGCATTTCCCTTCGGGCGCAAACCGCTCCTGCAGCGATGGGCCGTCCACCGCGCGAGTCTATGGTGCCGGGGGAGGGAATCGAACCCTCAAGGGGTTGCCCCCAATGGTGTTTGAGACCATCGCGTTTGCCGTTTCGCCACCCCGGCGCGGCTCCGGAATCGTACTGCCCGCGGGCGTCCCCGAGCGGCCATCGGGCGAAAAGCACGCGATGTCCGCGTGGAGGACGAACTTGACGACCTTGGCTCCCATGGGCGGCCCGCGGTCGCTTCGGAGGGACGACAGGCGCTGAAACCTGGTCTGTTTGTCCTCCAGGGCGACATTCAGCTGGGCTGTGGGGCGTGCCTGCCACAAGGGAGTCGCAACCTCGTCAAGTTTGTCCTCACAGCGGACACTGGCGAACCTGGTGCCCGGTTGGGTCTTGCTTTGGCTGCGGGAACCGAGGGCAATCGGCTGTCGTCTGCCGCGGGACCGATGCTAGACTCGCGCCCGCTTCCACTCGCCGTCCGGAGGGCACCCCCGACCGTGGAGGACCTTCGCGCGACGACGGTCGTCGAAGACCCCGTCCAGCGCCGAGATCTGATCCTGATCGAGCGCGCCCGGGAGGGCGACCTCAACGCCTTCAACGACCTCGTCGTCCTGTACCAGGACATGCTCTTCGCGCTCGTCGTCCGGATGGTTCCGGACCGCGACCAGGCGTCCGACGCGGTCCAGGAGGCGTTCTTCAGCGCCTACCGGAACATGGCCGGGTTCCGCGGTGGGAGCGTCAAGTCCTGGCTGAGCCGAATCGCGATCAACGCGGCGATGGACGCCCAGCGTCTCAAGAAGCGCCGGCCAGCCGATCCCTACCCGGAGCTCGAGGACGACACCTGGCAGCCACCGGCGGACGCGTCGGCCGACCCGGTGACCACGTCGCTGACCTCGGAGCGCCATCGGGCGATCAACGCCGCCCTCGCCCAGATCACGACCGATCAACGCACGGCGATCGTGCTGTACGACGTCGAGGGCTACGACTACGCCGAGATCGCCGAGATCACCGCGGTCTCGGTGGGTACGGTGAAGTCACGGATCCATCGCGGCCGGCTCGCGCTCCGCGGCCTCCTGACCGACCGAATGGACCTCTTCCGTGGCTGACAGCCCGATGGAACCGGAGGATCCGAGGCTCGTCGCCGCGGCGCGCCATGCGCTCCACGACGAGGAGATCGTCGCGGCCTTCGCCGTCGACGGCGACGCAAGCGGATGACGCGGCACGGGCCAAGGCATTCATCGAGCGCTGCACGACCTGCCGAGGCCTGCACGCGGACATGGTGGCGATCGGGGCGGTGGTCAGGTCTGCCGGCCGCGCCGCTGCCGTCGGGGCCCTCAGGCCCGCGCCGCGGGACTTCCGCCTCACCGCGTCCGACGCGGTGCGCCTGCGCGGCGGCAACGCCCTCCAGCGCGTCGCGGCGCGGCTCATGGACGGCATCGCCACCATCGGCCGACCGGTCGGCGCGAGCCTGGCCACGTTCGGGGTCGTCGGTCTGCTCGTGGGCACGATGACCCTGGGATCCCTCGGCGGCGCGACATCGGCTCCGATCGAGGGGGCCGGGGCCCCTGCGCGGCCACGTACGACGTCGCGATCGGGAACCAGACGACAGCGACCCCCACCGCCGTCCGCTCCAATCCCGGGCCGAAGGCAACCGACGCGCGCGAGGAGCTCACCCCGACCAGCCTCGACGATGGCGACGCCGCAAACGCGACGCCGCTGCTCTTCGCAGGCTCGATCGCACTGCTCGTCGCCGGCTTGGCGCTCTTGCTGGCGGGTTCTCGGAACCGCCGCCCGTCGCGCGTTCGGAAGCCCACTCGTACCTAGGTATCCCGAGCGCGGGAACCGATCGTCGATCGAGGTCGTCTGACGCACGAGATGCACCATTCCGCCCTTCCTGACCACGCGCACCACGACCTCACCCTGATCGCCGGCCACGCCGCCGGTGATCTCACGAACACGCGACACCGCCGCAGCCGCGGCGCTGCTTTCCAGCTGCGACAGCTGCGCCGAGGTCCACCGCGACCTCGTCGCCATCGCTTCCGTCACGCGGGCACTCCCGCGAACAGCACGCGCACCGCGAGACTTCCGCCTGACCGCCGAGCAGGCCGCGCGCCTGCAGCGTGGCAGCTGGCTTCGATCGATCCTTCGGCCGTTCGCCTCGGCCCGCTCCGCCACACGCCCGGTTGCCGCCGCGTTCACCTCCGTGGGCGTGGCCGGTCTCCTGGTTGCCGTCCTCCTGCCGGGCGTCCTTGGCGGCCTCGGCGGCGCTGCGGCGGGTCCGTCGACGCGAGAGCATCGTACGGCGCGGGCGCTGCCTCGCAGGCACCGGTCCCGCCGCCCGCGAATCCGGAGCTCGACCTGAGCAGCGGCCGGCCCGTCGCGGCCGGTGCTCCGGCAACCGCCGAACCGATCGTCAAGAACGCCGACCCTTCGGACTTCGCGATCGCGGCCGGCGGTGACTCCGGCACGGGTGACAGGGATGGCGGCCAGGCTGGCGGGCTCCAGGCGGGCACCGAGGAAAACCTTGCCGCCGCCAGCCCACCGAACCTGCTGCTGATCGGCTCGCTGGCCCTGCTCGTCGTCGGGATCGCGATGTTCGGGCTGCGGTTCGCGGCACGACGCCTCCGCTGATCCACGCCAGGAGCGCCTGACCGGCGCTCCGACCGCGCGCGGGGCAAGCTCCGACGCCTCTCCGACGGCCGCCACCAGGGCCCGTGAGCACCCCGGCCTCGACCGGCCGGAACCCCCGCCTCGATACACTCGACGCGAGATGGAACGCCTGATGCTGCTCGACGGCTTCGGGCTCGTGTACCGCGGCTACTACGCCCTCCCGCCGCTCACGACGTCCAAGGGTGAGCTGGTCAACGGCGTCTTCGGCTTCTGCAGCATCGTCCTGCGCGGTTTCGCGGACCTGAAGCCCGACTACGTCGCGGTCGCCTTCGACCTCTCGGGGCCGACGTTCCGCCACGAGCAGTACGCCGAGTACAAGGCCACGCGGACGCGCATGCCGGACGACCTCGCCGCACAGTTCCCGAAGGTCCGCGAGGTGGTCAAGGCGCTCCGGATCCCGGTCTACGAGCAGCAGGGCTACGAGGCCGACGACGTTATCGGCGACGCTCGTCGGACAGGCCGAGGGCGCGGGCATCGAGACGACGATCGTGTCAGTCGACCTCGACATGCTCCAGCTGGTCACCGACAAGACCCGGCTGATGACGACCCGATCCGGCGTCGAGAACACGGTCATCTACGACCCGGCCCGGATCTGGGAGCGGTACGCGCTCCGACCGGACCAGATGATCGACTACAAGTCACTCAAGGGCGATCCGACGGACAACATCCCTGGCGTCCCCGGCGTCGGCGAGAAGACGGCCGCCAAGCTCATCGCCGAGTTCGGCGACCTTGACTCGATGTACGCCCGGATCGAGGACGTGAAGCCGGAGAAGCTCCGCGAGAAGCTCCGGGAGCACCGCGAGTCGGTCTACCAGGGCCGCGAACTGTCGCGCATCGTGCGCGACCTTCCGGTCGAGCTGGACCTCGATGCGGCGCGCCTCGCGGACTACGACCGCGAGACCGTCATCCGGCTCTTCCGCGAGTACGAGTTCCGGACCCTCATCGAGCGCCTGCCCGCGATGACCGGCGAGAGCGCGGCCGACAAGGTGGTGGCGCTCCGAGAGGTGGCGACCAGCGGCACCGTCGCGGCGGCGCGGGTCGGCACGGAGCGGCCGGCGGGCTGGGGGAGCGGGCGCCCGATCCGCGCGGGCTCGCTCGGCGGCGAGGGGCTGCAGCTGTCACTCGACTTCGACACGGTGTCGCAGCAGGGCCGGGACGCTCCGGCGGCCGCGGGCACCCCCGGCGGCACTGCGGGCGTGAGCGCCCAGGTCGGTGCCGGTCCGGACGGCACGGAGGCGAGATTCGACGATCTCCCGACGGCGCTCGGCGCCACGATCTCCGATCCCGGGCGGATCCAGGTCGTCGACGCCGGCCAGCTCGCGAGCATCGAGCCGTGGCTCGACGAGCAGACGACCGTCGGCGCCTCGATCGTCTTCGACGACCCTCGCCCGCGGCGCGGCACGGCCCAGTCGTTCGCGGTCGCCGGGCGCGACGGGCGCGTCGTGGCCGCGCTGGGCAACGAGGCGGCCGACGAGCTGCGCCACCTTGTCGAGGCCCGCAACCTGCCGCTCGTCGGGCACGAGGTGAAGCCGATCCTGGTGACCCGGTTCGCAACCGAGCCGGGCGCTCCCGCGACGAAGGTCGAGTTCGATACCCAGGTCGCCGCGTACATCCTCAACGCGGCCCTCCGGTCGCAGTCGATCGCCGACGTCGTCGCCGAACGCCTCGACCTGGTGCTCCCGCCGCCCAAGGAGCTCGAGCCGGTCCACCGCGCCGGCCTCGAGGCGCTCTCGGCGCTGGCAGTTCGCGACACGCTCGCGCGATCGCTCCAGGAAGAAGGCCTCGAGCGCCTCTTCCGGGAGATCGAGATCCCCCTGATCCCGGTCCTCGCCCGCATGGAGGCGGATGGGATCGCGGTCGATCTCGATGCTCTCGCGGTCCTCGAGCGCGAGTTTGCGACCGAGATCGGCCGCCTCGAGGCCGAGATCTACGCCGCGGTCGGGCACCAGTTCACGATCGGCTCGCCCAAGCAGCTCGGGGACATCCTGTTCGGCGAGCTGCAGCTGCCCAAGGGCCGCAAGACGAAGACCGGCTACTCGACCGATGCCGCGGTCCTCGAGGAGCTCGTCGGCGTCCACCCGGTGATCCAGCCGATCCTCGATTGGCGGATCTATACGAAGCTCCGATCGACCTACGTCGAGGCACTGCCGGGCCTGATCGCCGACGACGGCCGCCTCCACACCACGTTCCACCAGGCCGTCGCCGCAACCGGCCGCCTCTCCTCGTCCGACCCGAACCTCCAGAACATCCCGATCCGCACGCCGCTGGGCCGTCGGATCCGCCACGCGTTCGTGGCCGCCTCGCCCGACACCGTCCTGGTGGCGGCGGACTACTCCCAGATCGAGCTGCGGATCCTCGCCCACGTCGCCGGCGACGAGAACCTCAAGGGTGCGTTCGCGCGGAAGGCCGACATCCACCGCGAGACGGCCGCGCGGGTGCTCAACAAGCCGCCCGAGGACATCACCGCCGACGAGCGCTCGATGGCCAAGATGGTCAACTTCGGGCTCGCCTACGGGATGAGCGACTTCGGGCTGTCGTCGCGAGCCGGGATCAGCCGCCAGGAGGCGCAGGACTTCATCAACTCGTACTTCGCGGCGTACTCGGGCATCAGCTACTACATGCTCCACATCAAGGACCAGGCGCGGCGCCAGGGCTACGTGACCACCCTGCTGGGCCGGAAGCGGTCCATCCCCGAGCTCCACGCCGCCAACGCGGCGCTGCGCGGCGCGGGCGAGCGGATGGCGATCAACATGCCGATCCAGGGAACGGCCGCCGACATCGTGAAGATCGCGATGATCCGCCTCGCCGATCGGCTCGCCGACGAAGGCTTCAAGGCCCGGATGCTCCTCCAGGTCCACGACGAGCTGCTCCTCGAAGCGCCGAAGGACGAGGTCGATCGCCTCATCCCGGTGCTCCGCGACACGATGGAGGGCGCGCTCCCGCTCGATGTCCCCCTCACGGTCGACGTGAAGGTCGGCACCGACTGGGAGTCGATGCAGCCGGTCTCGCGCCTCGACGCGATCCTCGCCGAGGCGGACGAGGCGCCGGCCGAGGTGCCGGCAGGTGGCTGACCCGTCGTCGCGACGGCAATAGCGATGCCGGAGCTGCCCGAGGTCGAGACCGTGGCCCGCGACCTGCGCGGGCTGGTCGTCGGCGCCCGCATCGCGGAAATTCGGGTTTCGTGGTTGAAGACGCTGCGATCACAGGACGAAGGTGCCTTTGCCGAGGCCGTCGTGGGGCGGGCGATCGTCGGGACGTCGCGGCGGGCGAAGCTCGTCGTGCTCGAGCTCGATGGTGGGCTCGGCGCGGACCGGGAGGCCCTGCCGGACGACGGCGCCGCCATCACGATCCACCTCAAGATGACGGGCCAGCTCTTCGTCGTCCGCGCGGACCAGCCGGAGGATCCGTACGTCCGCCTCGTCATGGGCTTCGAGGACGGGCGCGAGCTCCGTTTCCGCGACATTCGGAAGTTCGGGCGGGTCGGGGTCGCGCGACGGGATCCCGCGACCGGCGACCTCAGCGGAGAGCTCGGCGGGCCGCGGACGTTCAAGGGCTTCGGGCCCGAGCCGCTGGACCCGGGGTTCACGGCTCGGATCTTCTCGCGCCGGCTCCGTGCGCGGCGGGGCCGGTTGAAGCCACTGCTGATGGACCAGTCGTTCATCGCTGGCGTCGGCAACATCTATGCCGACGAGGCGCTCTGGGCCGCGCGCCTGCACCCGCTGCGCTCCGCACAGTCCCTGCGACCGGGCGACGGCTCGCGGCTGTACCGCGAGCTGATCCGGATCCTGGCCGAGGCCGTGGCGCGACGCGGCTCCTCGATCGATGACTACACAGCCCCCGAGGGCGACGGCGAGATGCAGGAGCGCCTGCTCGTGTACCAGCGCGCCGGCGAGCCATGCGCGCGGTGCGGGCGCCCGATCCGCCGGATCGTCGTCGGCGGGCGAGCGACCCATTTCTGCTCGTGGTGCCAGCGGCTGCCCCGGCCGGAGCAGGCGGCGGCTGCGGCGATCCTGCGCGGCATGGAGCCGAAGCCGGGCCGGCGCGCGATCGGCGCAGACGGGAGCGAGATTCGCAAGGGGCCGCGCTGGACGGAGATCGGTGGGTCCGATGGCGCGCTCGGGATCCCGACGGGCTCGACGCGCCGGGCCTCCGGCCGGTCACCCTCGGCTTCCAGGAGCTCGCGAGCGGAGCAGACGCGTCGCGCGGCGGCCACGCGGCGAGCGGCCGCGAGGGCGTCCCAGGGCGCCACCGACTCGGGCGCGGGTGCGGGGTCAGGCTGATGTCGATCCTGCGCCTCGAGGCCATCCATCGCGAGGTCGGGACGTTCGTGATCCTCGACCGGATCGATGCCGCGATTGCGCTCGGGGACCGGATCGGCCTGGTCGGCCCGAACGGCGCGGGGAAGACCACGTTGCTCCGCATCGCCGCCGGGGTGGACGAGCCCGACGCCGGGAAGGTCACGCGAAAGCGCGACCTGACGATCGGGATGCTGGCCCAGGAGGCCCATCTCGACGCCGCCTTCATGGCCGCCCCGAACATCCAGGCTGCGGTTCGGCACGGCGCCGCCCATCTCGAATCGATGGCGGCCGAGCTCGAGACGCTCGAGCATGCCCATCGATCGACCGAGCCGGCGTACGAGGCGCTCCAGCACCGCTTCGAGACCCTCGGCGGGTACACGCTGGACCAGCGGGTCGACGAGGTCCTGTCCGGGCTCGGGTTCACCGAGGACGACAAGGTGCGACCGCCGTCCTCCCTGTCCGGAGGCGAGCAGACGCGGGCCACGCTGGCGAGACTCGTGATCGCCTCGCCGGACCTCCTCTTCCTCGACGAGCCGACCAACCACCTGGACCTCGGCGCCCTCGAGTGGCTTGAGGAGCACCTCCGGCGGCGCGACGGCTCGTTGCTCGTCGCGTCGCACGACCGGGCGTTCCTCGACGCAACCGTGAACCGCATCTGGGAGCTCCGCGACCGCCGGCTCACGCCCTTCCGGGGCGACTACAGCGGCTACCGCCGCCAGCGCGACGAACGCGACGCGTTCGCCGCGAAGTCCGCGGACACCCACGAGCAGCAGATCGCCCGCGAGCGCGAGCTCGTCCAGACGTACCGCAGCCACCGCAAGATCACGAAGATGCACGAGCACGAGGCGCGGCTGGAGAAGCTCCTCGAGGCTCGCCAGGACGCCCCCAAAGCGACCCGGAAGCTCAAGCTCCCGACATCGGGCCTCGTGGGTGACGGCGGCCCCGTTCGATCCGGGGAGATCGTGATTCGAGCGGAGGAGCTCGTGGTGGGCTACCTGCCTCCCTCGCCCGAGCTGCCATCGAAGGTCGTCGCCAGGGCGCCGTTCCTCGCGGCCCGGCGCGGCGAGCGGATCGGGATCGTTGGCCCGAACGGGGCAGGGAAGACGACCCTGCTTCGGACGATCGCGGGCGAGCTGCCGCCGCTCGATGGCTCGATCGAGTTCGGCCATCGGGTCCAGCTCGGCTACCTGGCCCAGCTGCGAGCCGCCGGCCTGCCGGGATCGACGGTGATCGACACCATCCTCGAGTCGGCTCCGGTGACCCCCGGCGAGGCACGCGGCTACCTCGCGCGGTTCCTGTTCCGCGGCGACGACGCGTTCAAGGAGGTCCGTCTGCTCTCGGGCGGCGAGCGGTCTCGCCTGGAGCTCGCGCTGCTTGGGGTCATGCCGTCGAACGTCTACCTCCTCGACGAGCCGACGAACCACCTCGACGTCGTCGCGCGCGAGGCCATCGAGACGTTCCTCGTCGAGGCGCCGGCCACGATGCTCGTCGTCTCGCACGATCGGCGGTTCCTCGAGACCGTCGTCGAGCGGCTGTGGGTGGTCGACGACGGCCAGGTGGCGCCGTTCGACGGCGGGTACCGAGCCTGGCGCGCCGCGATCGCCGACGGGTGGACGGTTGCTGGCGCCATCGAGCAGGAGGCCAGGCGGCTGCAGCCCGCACGGCGTCGCATCGCGAGAGTGGCGGTTCGGGCTCGCGGTCGCGAGAGACGACGACGTCGACGAACGGCACGGGGGCGAGGGCCGCCACTCCCGGCTCCACGGCGTCCACCACGTCCGCGGTGGCGGCCGCGCCCGCGCGCCCCAAGCACCCCAGGCTCTCGAAGGACGCCTACCGGCGCCAGAAGGAGACGATCGATGCCGAGCTGACGCGCCTCGGGCTCCGCAAGAACCACCTCGAGCTGGAGCTCTCGAAGCCGGTCGTCCAGTCCAACTTCATCGAGCTCCGACGCGGTCACCAGCGAGCTCGCCGACGTCAACACGGCGCTCGCCGCCGCCGAAGAGGCCTGGCTATCGCTCGAGGAGCGCGCACCGTGATCCCGTTCGAATCCGACCGATGGCGCTTCGCTCGACGGCTCCACGCCCCACGGCCACGCGCCCGACGGCCCGCGGCATCACCGCGCCGTCCGCATCGGCATCACCGGGCCGATCGGCTGCGGGAAGTCGACCGTCGCGTCGTGGCTCGGGGAGCTCGGCGCCGCCGTGGTCGATGCCGATCGAGCGGCGCGGCAGGTCACCGAGCCCGGCACGCCCGCGCTCGGGCAGATCGCGGCGACGTTCGGCCCCGAGCTGATCCGCGAGGACGCCTCGCTCGACCGTGCCGCCCTTGGACGGATCGTGTTCGCGGACCCTTCGGCGCTGCTGGCGCTCGAGGCCATCGTCCACCCCGCCGTCCGCCCGGTGATCCTCGCATGCGATGGCGGCGGCCGATCGAGCCGGCGCCCCGGCGGTCGCCGATCGAGGCGATCAAGCTCGTCGAGGGCGGGCTCGCCTCGCTCTGCGACGAGGTCTGGCTGATCGTGTGTGCGGCCGACCAACAGCTGGCCCGAGTGCGCGCTCGCGGCACGAGCCCGGGCGGGGACCCGACGGATTCGCGCGCGCGAGCGGCCGCGGACTCGGACGCGGAGGCGCGAATCGCCGCGCAGTCGGACCTGGTGGCCCGCCTCACGCCGTACGCGACGCGCGTGCTCGACACTTCGGGTGATCCAGCTGGCACTCGCGCCCTCATCGAGGCGGCGTATGCGGATGCACTTCTCCGCGCCTCGGGTTCGGACTCGGGCTAGATCAGGAGCAGCCCGCTCGGCGGATGCTGCCCGGCCTCCAGGGCCGCCCGCACGACGCTCGGCCTGAGCCTCGGCACGTCAGCGAACAGCTCCGCAAACTCGGCCACGACGCGGCGGTTGTGCCGCGTATCTGCGATGAGCAGGACGAAATGCTCCGTCGGATCGTCTCGCCGCTTGAGCTCATGGCGCCTGTGCACAGCCTGGACGTCTCGCAGTCGCATCTCCAACTCGATCGCGGTTCGCTCGCCGAGCCCGTAGAGCATCGCGTCCCAGGCTCGACGCTCCCATCGTTCCGATCCGTTGGGAAGCGGCACCTCGGTCCGAAACGACAGCGGCCGCCTGATCCAAGCGAGGATCCGGCCCAGCCGTCCCGCATGTGCGACATCGCGAGTTGCTGCTCCGCCCGGGTAGAGGCGGACGGCGGCGTCCAGACCCAGGACGCTGGCGATCTGGTTGAGCTCCGTGATGCTCATCGTCGAGATCTTGCCCGCCTCGATCCATGCGTATCGTGGGCGCGAGAGGCGGCACGCAGCGGCCACGAATGCCTGACTCAAGCCGAGGGACATCCGCTGTTCTCGAAGCTCGCCGCCGATCTCGCGCAGTTGGCGGCCGCCGATCACGGTTCCGCGATCGAACGCTCGTTCCGCTGAGGGCATGGCGACACTCTGGTCGCCGACGCTTACCCGGGACTCATCGACCTCCGCCTCGGAATGTCACGGTGGAGGACGAACTTGACGACCTGGGCCAGTTTCGAGCTCGAAGGAGACGTGAATGTCCGCCCCGCGGACATTGGGACGAGAAACGAGCCCGAATCGAAGGCTTTGGCACCGAACCTCGTCACGTTCGTCCTCGTCGCGGACATCCGACGGCGCCGGCGGCTGGGGGGCGCGCCTGTTGGGCTCCGGGGCTGCATGGAGCAGGCACGGGCCCGCCGCGGGCCGTCGGGGCGCGGCGAGGCGCCAGCCGAGAGGTTCTGGAGCAGGGCGCGCCGCCCGGGGGCTACGGAGCGGGGGAGGCGGCGGGCGAGGGGGCGGGCGCCGAGGGGCCCGGTGTCGGCGGCGGCGTGGGGGTTGCCAGCGGCGGGAGCGGCGGGATCGTGGTCGAGGGGAGCGGGTAGACCGCCGGGAACGGCAGGCCGTACTTCTCGAGGATCCGGTTCGTTGTTGCGCCGAGCGAGGTGACGTCGACGTAGCGGACGTCCTGGTCGGGGCGGAGCGCGGCGCTGAAGGCGATCGTGCCCGCGGCGAGCATGTGGTTGATCTCTTCCGCGACCGGCAGCGAGGCCTTGAGGATGTACTGCGAGCCAGCCCGCCCGAGGATCACCATGTCCTGGTACGTGATCTTCGTGACCATGTCGCTGTAGAAGATGCCGACGGGCTCGGCCGTCAGCGGGACCGTCATCGTGGCGGTCATGAAGATGTCGATCGTCTGGCCCGTGGCGAGGAGCCCTGCGACGGCGCGGTCGTCCGGGATCGTGATCGAGATGGCGCGCCACGCGGGCGAGTCGGGGGCGACCGTCTCGTCGGGTCCCAGGATCGTGAAGCCCGACTGCCCCGATGCCGAGGCGACCATGTTGAAGTAGATCGGCTGGCCGATGGCGACAGGCACGGCGAGCACCTGGCCGACGATCTTGGCCGGGTCCGTGACGATGCCCACCTGGGTGGCCTCGTCGAGCGGGACCTTCCGGATGACCACGGCGCCCGGGGCGATCGGGGCGCGGGCCGGGATCTGCTGCGCGGCGACGACGACGTCGACGAGCGTGAGCTCGCCCGGGGCCTCGTTGCGGGCCTGGCTGATGAGGTAGAAGGACGCCGCCCCGGCGACCACGGCGAGCACGACGCCCGCGATGATCACGAACTTGCCTCGTCGGTTGTTGTCCTTGTACTCCATCTCCATCAGGGCGAGCTGGCCTCCCGGCTGGTCACGACACGGGCATCGAAGGCCCGTTCGGCCACGTTCAGCGGCCTCGGTCAGTCTCGGGAGCGGGGTACCGGGCTCGATATGGGCGCGTGGTACCAAGTCGCACCGCCATCGGTCAGGCGCGCGACGGTGCAGCCTGTCGACACCTGAACGCGGCGAGGTGCGCCGAACCGTGAACGCCCGTTCGATTTGGGCCGGTGGCTGGTAGACTCTACGGGTGCCGGATTTCCGCTTCGTCGCCCCATTCGAGCCCACCGGCGACCAGCCGCAGGCGATCGACCGACTGACCGACGGCCTCCAGAAGGGCCTCCGGAGCCAGGTGCTGCTCGGCGCCACCGGGACCGGCAAGACCCTGACGATCGCCAAGGTGATCGAGGCCGCCAAGCGCCCGACCCTCGTGCTCGCCCACAACAAGACCCTGGCCGCGCAGCTCTATGCCGAGTTCCGCGACTTCTTCCCGGACAACGCGGTCGAGTACTTCGTCAGCTACTTCGACTACTACCAGCCCGAGGCGTACCTGCCCCGGAGCGACACCTACATCGAGAAGGACTCGTCGCGGAACGACGAGATCGACCGGCTCCGCCACGCCGCGACCCACTCCCTGTTCGAGCGGCGGGACGTGATCGTGGTCGCGAGTGTGAGCTGCATCTACGGCATCGGGGCGCCGGTCGACTACGGCGCCACCGTTCTGAAGCTCCGCGAAGGCGGGTCCTACCGCCGCGACAGCGTGCTCCGGCACCTCGTCGACCTCCAGTACCAGCGCAACGACGCGGACCTCGCCCGCGCCCGCTTCCGCGTTCGCGGCGACACCCTGGAGTTCCGCCCGGCCTCCGAGGAGCGGATCGTCCGCGTCGAGTTCTTCGGCGACGAGGTCGAGCGGATCACCGAGATCGACCCGCTCACCGGCGAGCTCCTCGCCGAACGCAAGGAGATCAACGTCTACCCGGCCACCCACTACGTCACCCCGAACGACAAGCTGAAGGCCGCGATCGTCGACATCGAGGCGGAGATGGAGGAGCGGGTCGGGCAGCTGGAGGCCGAGGGCCGCGACCTCGAGGGCGCGCGGCTCCGCCAGCGAACGACCTTCGACCTCGAGATGCTCCGCGAGCTCGGGTTCTGCTCGGGCGTCGAGAACTACTCCCGGCACCTGAGCCGTCGCGAGGCCGGTAGCCGGCCCTGGACCCTGATCGACTACTTCCCGAACGACTGGCTCCTCGTGGTCGACGAGTCGCACATGACCATCCCGCAGGTCGTCGGCATGTACAAGAACGATCGGACCCGCAAGGAGATCCTGGTCGACTTCGGGTTCCGGCTGCCTTCGGCGCTCGACAACCGGCCGCTGACCTTCGAGGAGTTCGAGGCGACGACCGGCCAGACGATCTACATGTCGGCGACCCCTGGCCCGTACGAGCTCGAGAAGGCCGAGCGGATCGCCGAGCAGCTCGTCCGCCCGACCGGGATCGTCGACCCGCCGATCACGGTGCGGCCCACGGAGGGCCAGATCGACGACCTGATGGAGGAGATCAAGGTCCGCGTGGACCGCGGCGAGCGCGCGATCGTGACGACGCTCACGAAGCGCATGGCCGAGGACCTGACCGACTACCTCCGCGAGCTCGGGGTCAAGGTCCAGTACCTCCACTCCGAGGTCGACACCCTCGAGCGCGTCGCGATCCTGCGCGACCTGCGGCTGGGCGTGTTCGACGTGGTCGTCGGGATCAACCTCCTCCGGGAGGGCATCGATCTCCCAGAGGTCACGCTCGTCGCCATCCTCGACGCGGACAAGGAGGGATTCCTCCGGAGCGCCTGGTCGCTGATCCAGATGATCGGGCGGGCGGCCCGGAACATCGGCGGCGAGGTGATCATGTATGCCGACCGGGTCACCGAGTCGATGCGGGCGGCGATCGACGAGACCGACCGGCGGCGCGTGATCCAGGCGGCGTACAACGTCGAGCACGGCATCGAGCCGACCACGATCATCAAGGGCATCCGCGACCTCAACGACCAGCTCAGAAGCGTGGCCGAGGGCACGGTCATGTACACCTCGGAGCGCGAGGCGCGGGACGCTCGGCTGCTCGAGCTGGACACGAAGAAGGTCGAGCAGCTGGTGGTCAAGATGGAGGCGGCGATGCGCGCCGCCGCGAAGGAGCTCGAGTTCGAGCGTGCGGCAGCCCTCCGCGACGAGATCCAGCAGATCCGCCTGCGGGTCCTCGACCAGGACCAGTCGGCGATCATCGCGCGAGCGGCCGAGCTTGCAGCCCAGCGGACGCCATCGAAGTCCGGCATGCGCGGGCGGCGAGACGCCGATGCGGATCCACCTCCGCCCGTGTTCGAGGTGTCGTCCGTTGCCGTCCTGCCGGCGGGCGACATCCCCGTGGAGGCGGGGGCGGATGGGCCCGCCGACGGCACCGCGGGGGACTGGCTGCCAGGCATCAAGGACGAGCATGAGGACCCGTCGGGTTGGCAAGCCGGCTGGCTCGATCGGCCGACCTGGGACCGGACCGTCACGCCGAACATCCGCCGCCGACAGGGCACGCGGCCGCCGCGCCGGCGGCGTTGACAGCCACTTCGGGAGGCCATCGATGAAGGTGTCGTTCCTGGCCGGGCTCGGGCCACTCGTTCGCGACCCCGAGGCAAGCCTGAAGTTCTACCGCGACGTCCTGGGGCTGCCGCTGGTCGGCGACGACTACATCGCCGCAGACAACTGGGCGGGCCTCCGGCACTTCGGCCAGTGGACGCTGGAGGACGCGGCGGAGTCGATCTTCGGCACTCGCACGTGGCCGGCGGACATCCCCGTGCCCCAGGCCAACATCGAGTTCGACGTCGACAGCGTGGAGGCGCTGGAGGCTGCGGCGGAGGACCTTCGCGCCGCCGGCTACCCGCCGCTCAGCGGGCCGAAGAAGGAGCCCTGGAACCAGTCCGTGGTTCGGGTGATCGGGCCGGAAGGGTTTCTGGTCAGCGTGACCTACACGCCCTGGCTGCACGAAGGCGGAGGCGAGGACGCCGGCTAGGCCAGTCGCGCCGACTCCCGCTCCCGCTAACTGGTAGCGGGCGGGCTCGCGGCTGCCGGCGCCACCACGGTCGCCGCCTTCGGCCGCAGGCCGCGACGACGCTTGTGGCGGCCTTCCATGAGGTCCGGGTCGGTGGCGCGAAGCGCGATCCACGCACCGGCGAGACCCACCACGGTCAGCGCGAGCAGGATCGCCACGTCCGCGCCCCAGACGCCGGTGTCGTGCTTCCACGTCGGCTGCTCGTAGGGCGTGAGGTCCTCGATGGTGTGCCCCTGGCGGACGGTCTCGGTCATCTGGATGTAGGGCCGGCGAAGGTCGCCGAGGTCGATCGTCGACGCGGCCGCCGCCATGCCCCAGCGAGCGCTCATCGCGTAGCCCAGGTACTGCAGCACCGGGCTCGAGCCGCTGATGATCGGCACCGACACGATCACCTGGACGACGAGGACCACCGGGAGCAGGGTCGATGCCCGATCCACGCCGCCAATGACCGCGGAGATCAGGAGCCCCAGCGCCATGCTGGCGATGCCGACGATGACCGCGACGACGATCAGCTCGGTGAGCTGCGAACCCAGCACGACGCCGGTCGTCGCGAGGTCGACATTGGCCGCGTCCGGCGGGATGCCGGCGGCGATCAGCAGGGCCGCCTGCGACGGTGAGTTCTGCGGCGGCAACGACTGGTAGAGCATCGAGACCGGCACCAGGATCACCGCCTGGATCGCGGTGATGACGCCGAGCACGACGACCTTCGAAAGGACGTACGCGCCCGCCGACAGCCCGATCGTGCGCTCCCGCCGGTAGATCGGCAGCTCCTTGACGATCTCCCGGATGGCGTTGGAGGTTCCGAGCCAGGTCGCGCCGATCACGATCAGCCAGATGAGGAGGCTCGCGTTCAGCGCCTCCGAGGTGATCATGGTGTTGAAGAAGAACATCAGCGCGAACAGGATCCCGAAGATCGGCGCCTGCAGCGCGAGGGTCAGGGCGAACCCGCGGTCGGCCCGGATCACGGCGAGGTAGCGGCGGATGAGCACACCCAGCTGGTGCATCACCGGGGTGGGCGGCGGCGGTGGGTCGATATTCGGGCGGACCGGCACGGGCACGAGGTCGGCACTCGCCAGCGGCTCGGTGACCAGCTTCGTGTAGTTCGGCGTGGCCCGAAAGGCCTGCTTCCAGTCGATGTCGCGGCGCTCCTCGAGGGCCTGGAACATCCCGGCGTAGCCGGCCTCCGCGTCCGCGCCGAGCCCCGCGAAGTAGGCCAGCGCCTCACCTGGCGGCCCGAAGTAGCCGAGCCGCCCGCCGGGTGCCATCACGAGCAGGCGGTCCGCGAGGTGGAGGCTCTGCACGGAGTGCGTGACCACGACGACCGTCCGCCCCGCCCGCGCGAGGTCGCGAAGCGTCTCCATGAGCGCTTCCTCGTTGCCCGGGTCCAGGCCGGACGTCGGCTCGTCGAGGAACAGGAGGGCCGGCTCGGTCAGCAGCTCGCACCCGACGCTCACCCGCTTCCGCTGCCCGCCGGAGAGCTTCTCGAGGCGCACGTCGGCGCGCTCCTCGAGGTTCAGCTCGGCCATGACCTGCTCGACCCGGGCGTTCCGCGCCTCGTCGGTGACGTCCCTCGGGAAGCGCAGCTCCGCCGCATACGACAACGCGTCCCGGACGGAGAGCTGGGTGTGGAGGATGTCCGCCTGCGGCACGAGGCCCATGCGGGACCGGATGTCCTGGTAAGTCGCGTAGACGTCGCGCCCGTCGAAGACGACGTTGCCGCTCTCCGCCGGCCGGAACGCGGTGAGCGCGTTCAGCAGCGTCGACTTGCCCGAGCCGGACGGTCCGACCACCGCGAGCATGCTCGATGGCTCCAGCGCGAACCCGACCTCGTCGAGGATCCGCCGCCCTCCGGCAGTGACGACCAGGTCAACAGCCCCGAACCACGCCGTGTGCCGGGCCGACACGATTCGGAGGCGACCGTCGTGGACCTGGAGGGTCTGCCCGCCGACGCCGATGAAGTCGCCTTCCTCGAGGGGCTCGGCGCCCTTGATGCGCCGCCCGTTGAGGAACGTGCCGTTCGAGCTGCCGAGGTCGCGGACCTCGAGGCTGCCGTCCTGCCGGGTGGCGACCTCGGCATGGAGGCGCGAGACCCGGAGGTCGTCGAGCGAGAGGTCGTTCTCCAGCGCGCGGCCGATGCGTACCGCGGCCCGGCCGCGCAGATCGATCCCCTCGTCCGCCACGAGCTCCTCCCGCGACCCTCCACCGGCCCCCGCCGGCGGTCGCATGGTACGCGGCGCGGATCGGCGCCACAGTCCCTCGGGCTATCCTCCGGCTCGATGACCAGCCCGCTCCGACCGGTCGAGTCACGGTCCGACCTCGAGGCCGAGCTGGCGGCCTTCCCCCGGGGCCGCAGCCTCCTGCTCGTTGGCGGCGCGGACTTCGCTGATTCGGACCCCGCGATCGTCGAGGGCATACGCGGGTTCCTGGAGACGCTCGCGACGCACTGCGAGCGCACCTCGACCGCGGTCGTCGACGGCGGGACGGATGCCGGGGTCATGCGCTGGTTCGCCGACGCGCGGGCGGCGATGGACGGCACCTTCCCCCTGGTCGGCGTCGCACCGTGGTTCGCCTTCGAGCGCCCCACGCGGAGTGGCCGGCCGATTACCGTGGCGCCCGGCCACTCGATCGTCCTCGCGGTGCCGGGCGAGGCATTTGGCGACGAGATGCCCTGGCTCTTTGCCGCCGCCGATTCCCTCGCCGTCGACGCAGCAGCGCCGACGGTCCTCGTGAATGGCGGCGAGCTGGCGGCCACCGAGGCACGCCGCAGGCTCGCCGACGGTCACGTCGTCGTGGCAGTCGCCGGCTCGGGCCGAGCCGCGGACGAGCTGACCGGGGATGCGAGCGGGGACTTGCGCGCGTCCGGCAGACTGCGCGTGATTCCGCTGGCGGCCGACGAGGCGACCCTCGCCGCCGCCCTCGAGGAGGCCTGGACCGAATGACCGCACCGAGCGCCCGGCCGTCGGCTTCGAGCGACCGTCTCGGCGTGTTGCTCGACGGCCTCGCGATCGACCCGTTCCGCAAGGATGTCCTGCGGCAGCGGTGGCTCGACCAGGTCGGCTGGATGGGCCGGCAGGCGCGCAAGATGCGCCGCCGGCACCTGCTCGTTCGGCTCCCGGTAGTCCTCGGGGGCGTCGCGATTCCGGGCTTCATCGCCATCCTGCTGTCCGCCGGTGGGAGCGAGCAGACGTTCCTGCCGGGCGTCTCGACGGAAGCGGTCCGGATCGTGGCCTTCTTCGTCAGCCTCGGGGTTGCGGCGCTGGCGGCATTCGAAGAGGTGATGCACTTCGGCGACCGCTGGCGTCACTACCGGCGCACGACCGAGCTGCTCAAGACGCTCGGCTGGCAATACCTGACCCTGAGCGGCCAGTTCAAGCGCTTCCGCAGCCACGACGACGCGTTCGTCGCGTTCACGGAGCGCGTCGAAGAGGTCCTGAGCGAGGACGTCGAGGGCTACCTGACCGCGCTTTCCGGGGATGGGCCTGACAAGCGCCAGGAGATCGTGGTCTAGCGGCTAGCCCCGGTCCGTCCACTCGGCGAAGAACTGGCGGCCGGCCTCGAGCGTCGGCGCATTCCACCAGACCATGATTGACGAGCTGTTCTGCGTCCAGACGTACTGGGCCGTGGACGTATCCGTCCGGCTGTAGCAGCCGATGTAGCCCTCGACCGGGTCGACCTCTGCCTCTGTGTCGTAGATCCACGTGTAGCGACCGAACTGCGGACCGGCGCCATCGAGGCACCCGGTCGCGGTGTCGTCCGGGAAGCCGCCCTGCGTGAGCAGGGTGTCGAACGTCGCGGTCATCTTGTCGTCGGGGAACTCGGGCTCGTCGGCGAAGAGCGAGGAGTAGACGGCCTCAGCGCCGGCGTCGGGCGCGGTGCACGCGAGGATCGCGAGGGCGTCGGCCCAGTAGCGGTCCGCGGCCCGGACGCAGGTCGTCGAGTCGACGCTGTCCGGCAGGCGGCCCTGGAGGTCCAGCTCGGCCGCGTTCCGCGTTCTCGACCATTCGTTGAAGTAGGCGGTGCCGCTGGCGTTGTCCACGGTCCGCAGCTGCGCGAGGATCAGGAGCTGGTAGTGGGTCCAGACGTACTGGACGCCACCGCCCCGCTCGTAGCACGCGAGCTCGCCAGAGGCGACGTAGCCCGGGAAGTTCCACTGGGCATTCGCGGGCGGCGAGGTCGAGCACTGGCCGCCGGGGCTGAGGCCGGCGTCCTGAGTGATCGAGGCGTAGTCGGCGTCCATGGCGGCGCGAGTCGGATACATCACGAAGTGCACGGGATCGCCGCCGCTCGATGGTCCGGGGCAGATGATCCGCGCGGTCGAGCCGCCGTAGCCGCTGGGCGACAGGACGTCCTCGCCGCCGGCAGGGACCCTCCACGGCTGGCACTGGCCGGGGCCGATGACGGCCGGGACCCTCTCGGCGAGGGCCCGTTCCGAGGCGGAGAGCGGGGCCGGCGTGGGATCTCCGATGGCGGGCGTCGGGGTCGGGTCCGCCGGCGCCTGCGTCACTCGCGGCGTCGCATCAACGAACCCCGTGGGCTCGGCGCTGGGCCCAGGGCCACCCCCGAAGATCAGTCCCGAAGCCACCACGATCGCCGCGACGAGCGCGACGGCGCCGCCGCCCACCGCCAGCGCGGTGTTGCCGCCGACCCAGCGGCGCGCCTTCGCGGCCGGGGTCGTGCCCGTCGTGACAACCACGGGGCTCGTCGTGCCCGAGGCGGAGGCGGCGACCACGGACTCGAGATTCGAGATGAGCTCCCGCCCCGAGCCGAATCGCGCCGCCGGGTCCTTCGCGAGCACCTTCTCGAAGATCCCGTCGATCACCGCCGGGTACTCCGGGCGGAGCGAGGTGAGCTTGGGCGGGGGCTCGTGCGCGTGGGCATACATGAGCTCGTCCGGGGAGCTGCGCACGAAGGGCGCCTGCCCGGTGAGGCACTGGAAGGCGACGCACCCGAGCGCGTACAGGTCGATCGCCGGCGCCAGCTTCGGGTCGCCCTTGCCGGTGAACTGCTCCGGCGCCATGTAGTCGAGCGTCCCGATCGCCATCCCGGGCATGCTCAGCTGGCTGTCGACCTCGAGGCGCTTGCCGAGCCCGAAGTCGGTGAGATACGGGCGGGCGTCGCGGTCGAGGATGATGTTCGACGGCTTGAGGTCCCGATGGATGACGCCCATCTCGTGGGCGTAGTCGACGGCGTCGGCGATCGGCTCGAGGATCTGGACGGTCTCGCGCAGGCTCAGGTAGCCCTTGCTCTTGATGCGGGCCTGGAGGTCGGGTCCGTCGACCAGGCGCATCGCGATGAACAGGACCCCGTCGGCCTCGCCCGCGGCGTAGATCGGGACGATGCTCGGGTGCTCCAGCGCCGCGAGGGTCTCCTTCTCCTCGAGGAATCGCCTGCGGTAGGTGTCGTTCGCGGCGTGATCCGCGCGGATGACCTTCAGGGCGACGAGCCGCCGCGGCTCGTCCTGCCGGGCCCGGAAGACGGTCGCCATGCCGCCCTCGCCGAGCTGCGACTCGATCGTGAACGCGCCGATCACCGAGCCCTGCCCCAGGTCCGCCGTGGAGCGGCGCCGGGACGGCGAAGGCCCGGGTGGCGAGGCCTCGTCCGGATCCGGGGTGGGGGAGGGCCCCGGCTTCGTGCTGCCCTCCGGCTTCGCGGTCGCCTCGGGCTTCTTGGTCCGCGACCGCGGTCGGGGCTTTGCCTTCTCCTTTGGCGTTGTCTCCATCGGGCCGGTATCGGGCCCCTGGGTCTCCGGGGCGGTTGGCGGCGTCGGGACCGGCAGCGGCGTCGTCTGGGGCCGCTGCACGATCGACTCGAGGCGGCGAAGGATCCGCGGTCCGTGATTCGCCATCGGCGGCGGGAAGGCGTCGAGCCGCTGGACGAGCGACAGCAGGTATTCGAGCGGGCCTTCGGGGGCGACGGGCTCGATCCGGATCGGGAGGACGGCCCGCTTGCGGCCGAGCGCGAGGTTGACCTCGCGGGAGACGTGGGGCGAGGCATTCGCCGCAGCGGACACCAGGACGAGCATGACCTTGCTGTCGGCGATGGCCGCGAGGATCTGCTCGGTCCAGGTCTCGGTGCCGACGATGTCGTCCGGCGCCATCCAGCACGAATAGCCGGCTTCCTCGAGGACGACGCGCAGCTCGCGCGCGATCTCCGCATCGCCGGAGCTATGGCTGATGAATACGTCCCTGGGGGCCATCAGTGCCTGGACCCAGCGCCTCCCTCGCGTCGCCGGCAGGACATCCCCGGTCCGCGGGCCGGTTGATCCTAGCGAAGTCCAGATGGCGGCGACCAGCAACCGCGCGACCGTAGACTCGCCCCCGTGAGAACCGACCTGCGCCTCCGCCTCGCCGCCGTGGGGCTGCTGGTGCTCGTCGCGGGCATCGTGGCGTTCGGGCTGTCGACGCGACCGCCGGCAGCGGCTCCCACCGTCCAGGTCGCGTCCCTCGAGGAGGCGGTCGCGGTCGGGCTGCTCGACCAGGAGGTGCTCGACGATCTGCGCTCGACCGGCGCCGCCCGCGCGATCGTCCACCTCGACACCGAGGCGATCCTCGCCGCGATCCGTTCGACCCTCGGCCCGGATCGGGCCGAGGCCCTCGTCGGCGCGATGACCGCCGCGTTCAAGGCCAACAAGGCCGCGATTCGCGCTGCGCTCGGGCCGGACGTCGAGCTCGTCGAGGACTACGAGCGGCTCGGGGCGTTCGTCGCGACGTTCCGCTCCGAGGCCTCGTTGCTGGCCGCCCTCCGGAGCAACCTCGTCCGCGGGGTCACCGCCGACAAGGCGCTGTCGCCGACATCGCCCTCGACCGCGGGCGACGTCCAGGTGGCCGCGGGGCTCGCCGCGCCAGGGATCGGTTCGCCGTCGACCTTCCAGGGCGCCGGCGTCGCGGTCGGCGTCCTCGACACCGGCGTCAACACGGCGCTCGACCCCGCGTACTTTCCCAGCGGCAGCGTCGCCGGGACCTTCGAGGCGGCGCCGGAGGACGGGGCGGCCGACGACCACGGCCACGGGACCCACGTCTCGAGCATCGTCCTCCTGATGGCGCCGCAGGCCCGGGTCTACGTCGCCGACGTCTTCCACGTGCAGCCCCTGCGGCAGGGCGGGACCGAGGTCGCGAACCTCGCGTCGTCGTCGAACACGCTCGCGGGGATGGACTGGCTCATCGGGCTCAAGCAGTCGGGCGTCAATCTTCGAGCGGTCAATATCAGCCTGGGCGGCGGGCACTTCCCACCGATGGTCTGCTCCGATGAGTTCCACCTCGCCGAGGCGTACGCGGCCGGGATCATCCCCGTCGGCTCCGCCGGCAACTCGGCCTTCCGGGACGACGACGATCGACAGACGGTGGCCTTCCAGCCCGGAATCGGGAGCACCGGCTGCGGTCCGAATGTGCTGAGCGTCGGCTCGGTGACCAACGGCAGCTGTGCCGACGGCTCGTTCGACCAGGTCTCCCGGTTCTCGCAGTCGAGCGAGGCGCTCGACATCCTCGCGCCTGGCGACTGCATCCTCGCCGCCGGCGGGTCCAAGAGCGGGACCTCGATGGCCGCGCCGCACGTCTCGGGCGCCGTGGCGGTCCTCGCGTCAGCGCGCGCCGCCACGGCCTACGAGCTGTGGAGCGCGCTGATCAGCACGGGGCCGTCGATCACGGACCCGAACTCCGGGGTCACACGGCGTCGACTGGACATCCCGGCGGCGGTCGACTACCTGGTGGGCTCCACCGGGACGCTGCCGACGCCCGATCCGGGCGTCGTTCGGGGCCTGGCGGTGGGCACGTCGACCTTGACGCCGGCGTCGGCGCTCGCGTCCGGGCAATCGTTCGACTTCGACCCGCTCGCCATTCGGAACGTGGGAACCGTCCAGGCGACGTATGACGCGGTGGTTGGTCCGTCGGCGGGGGGATTCGTGACGACGGCGCCGGCGTCCTGGTTCTCGGTTGCGCCCGACTCGGTCGCGCTCGGTCCGGGTGAGCTGGGGCAGATCGCGGTCCGGGTCAGCATCCCCGCTGATGCCGAGGCCGGTGCCTACGCGGCGGAGCTGCGGGTCGGGGATCGTGAGGGCTCGGGCGTGGATGCCTCGAAGGTCGTCGAGGTGACCTTCCTGGTCTTCGACGGCTCCGACGGCGGCTCGACCGGGACCGGCACCGGGCCCGGATCCGGGACGGGAGGATCGGGGTCGGACGACCTCGGCGAGCTGCTCGACAACCCCTTGGTGATCCTCGTCGGTATCGTGGTCGTGCTGTGGGCACTCCGCCGTCTCTTCGGCGGGTCGCGCCGGCCACAGGGGACGCTACCGCCGCCTCCGGCCTGACGCAGGTAGGCGAGCCGGCGCGGACCCGGCGCGGACCGGGACCCGGACTATCCGGCTAGACATTCCGGAGGGGTCTGGTGCGGTCCGGTTGGGACGCATGCACAGGAAGTGGTGCCAACGCGCACCGCGTGTAACCGAAAGTACTTCCGTTTCAATAGCCGGACAGTAGTATCCGGGGCCAATTCAATAGCGTTACAAACGCATCCGGTCCGGTCCATCCGCACTTATCTCTCTTTTTGATCCCGGTCGGAGCGTTGGCGAAGCCAGGCTCTCGTGCCCGGGGAGGTCTCGTCCATGCGCGCTCGTGCCCTGATGCGGCTTATGGTCGCGTTGCAGGCGTTCCTGCTGCTGTTCTCGCTCGTTGCCCCGGGACTCGTCGCGGCGACGTCGGACGTCTCGGTTTCGGCGAGCCTGTCGGGCGAGACGGTGAGCGTCGTTGGTTCCGGATTCGGTCCCGATGAACCGATCGACGTCACGACCACCGATCCAGGCGGTTCGACCATTGACGTTGGCACGCCCCAGGCCAATGCGGCTGGCGTCTTCACCTATTCGATCGCGATCGGGACCACCAGCGCCGGGACATACAGTCTGACTGCGCGCGGAGTCACCTCGGCGTCCGAGGCCTCGACGACCTTCGAAGGCAACCCGCCGCCGGCGGACCCCCCGACCGACCCGCCTTCGGACCCCCCGACCGACCCGCCGTCGGACCCCCCGACCGAGCCGCCCTCGACGCCACCGACCGACCCACCGTCTGTGCCGCCGACCGACCCGCCCGCGGATCCGTCCGACCCGCCTGCGCCTTTGCCGACCCTGCACTTCATCGTCGCGTTTGCGCCCGGCACGACCGCGGCCGACAGGGGAGTCTCGCTCGCGAACGCCGGCGCCACGCCGGGCGATTCGATTCCCGCCCTGAACCTCCAGGCTTTCAGCGCGCCCGCCCCCCTGGCGGCTGCCGTCATCGCAGCGCTGCGCGACGATCCCTCCGTCACCCGCGTCGAGGCCGACGCGGTGCGCGACGTCGAGGCGATTCCGTCGGATTCCGACTACGCCGCGCAGTGGTCGCTCCCGCTGATCGGCTGGGAGCAGGCGTACGGTCTGATCGATCCGTCGGGCAATGCCGTCGTCGCGGTGCTCGATACCGGCGTCGACGCATCCCATCCGGATCTTGTCGGGCAGCTGGTCGGCGGGACGAGCGTCCTCGACGGGTCCGCCGGCACCAGCGACCCGAACGGCCACGGTACCGCCATGGCAGGCATCATCGCCGCCGCCACGGACAACGGCATCGGCATTGCCGGCATCGGCTACGACGGCGTTGCGGTCATGCCGGTCACCGTCCTCGGGGCCGATGGAACCGGCTCCGACAGCGACGTCATCGCCGGCACCGTCTATGCCGTCGACCATGGCGCGGACGTGATCCTCATGGCCTTCAGCAACCCGGGCTACTCCGCCTCGCTGCAGATGGCGATCGACTATGCCTGGGCGCACGACGTGGTGATCGTCGCCGCGACCGGCAACGACGGTTCTTCCTCGCCGACGTTCCCCGCGGGCGACCGCGGCGTCATTGGCGTTTCCGCGACCGATTCTTCAGACGCGCTGGCCGGGTTCTCGAACTTCGGTCAAGCCGTCTTCCTTGCCGCCCCCGGCGCGGACATTCTTACGACCGCGCCGGGCGGCGGCACCACCTCCGTCACCGGCACCTCCGCCTCTGCTGCCGCGGTTGCGGCCGCCGCCGCCCTCGTGCGCGCCAACGACTCGAGCGCCACGAACGGCATGATCGTCAACCGATTGGCGGAATCCGCCGATGCCGCAGGCACCGCGGAGCAGACCGGCAACGGGCGGCTCAACCTGGCTCGCACTCTTGGCGACGCTTCGACCATCGAGATCCAGCCTGCGGGCGCGGCACCGGTCGGCACCGGCGGGCCTTTCGTCGGTCCGTACACGATCGCGGCTAGCAATTTCACCGTGAGTGTGTCACCTACTTTTGTCGGCGCGAGCACAGTCAGCGATCTCCTGTTTACCTACCAGGGAGCCAACGGCTCAGCGGGCAGCGCCGCCACGCTGGTTATCACAGCTGGCTGGACTGCGCCGCAATCGGGCGTGGGCGCCGGGCAGATCGTTGTCACGAACGTGAACTGCACGTCCGCGGCGTTGACCTCGATCGTGGCAACACAATCGACATCAGCTACAGCTGTGGCAACAACGACATCTTCACCGTCGCCTACAAGCAGACCACCCCGCCTGCGACGACTGGCAACGTGACGTTTGCTGCGAACCCGGGCAACGACCCGATCGGCGCCCTGATCGCAACCAAGACATGGACAGGCACCACGAGCACGGCCTGGAATAAGGGACAAACTGGAGCCCGGCTAAGCGCGCCGACATCGTCGGAACTGGCCATTCTTCCGTCCGGGCCGAGCAATCAGCCGACGGTGTCCACAGCTGTAACCCCGGGCGCCGTCGCTGTGAACGCGGGTGCCACGTTGACCGTGGCGACTGGGGGCACCGTCACGATCAGCCGGAACCCCGGCTCATTCGTGATTGATGGCACCGTCCAGATGACAGGTAGCGGCCAGATCACGTCTGCGGCCGGGGGTTCGCAATCAATCGCGATCAACGCTGGTGGGACGCTCAAGGTCAATGGATCGAACGGCTTCCCGACTGGCTTCGAGACCTTCGACATCAATGCAGCCAGCACGATTGAGTACGGCGCGACCGCGGGGCAGACGATCGAGGCAACCTCGTCGAGCCATACGGCCACCTCGTGCTCTCGGGGTCGGGCAGTACAAAGACCATCGAGAATAGCGGCGACCTCGACGTCGCCGGCGACCTCACGATCGCGACGGGCACGACGCTCTGATGGCGTAGCGAACGATGAAGACATCGACATCGACGGTGACTGGACGAACAACGGGACCTACACGCAGGGGGCGCAGCTGGTCACATTCAGCGGCGGCGCTGCCCAGGTGGTCGGGTGGTTCGACGACGACCACGTTCAACAACGTCACAATCAACAACACTGGTGGCGTGACGCTCGCCGGGGTCGACATGATCGTCGCCGGGGCGCTGGCCCTCAACGATGACGTAGTTACCACAGGTCCGAACAAGGTCAGCAAGACAGGGACGTCGTCCCCAACTTCTACGTCCGGCTTCATCAACGGCGCGCTGCAGCGCACGCTGCCGAACAGCGGTTCGGTCGCGAACTACGGGTTCCCGGTCGGCAACTCCCTGTCTACGAATGTCACCTTGAGCCTTGATGACACGGCGTCGGCTGTGTTCCTCGTCCGGTCCGTCGCCGGCGACCACCCGCAGCCGCTCAGCGGCATTGATCAGGCCCAGAGCGTCAACACGTACTGGCAGATCTCCCTCGTCAGCGGGTCTGCGATCTTTAGTGGGAACTCAGTGCTGTCGTATGCGGGAAGCGTCGATGCCGGCGTCACGACGTCGCAGTTCATCGTGCGCCGCTGGGGTGGCGCGACGTGGAGCTCCGTCACTTCCAGCAGCCCAACGGCCTCGAGCATCAACATCACCGGCCTGTCGACGGCCGCGCTCGGTGACTTCGCCGTCGGCGAGCCGAACGAGAGCCCGGTCGTCACGCTGCCAGGCGGGGGCCTGACCGTCCTCGAGAACGCGGCGGCGACAATCATCGATGGCGGAGCGACCGTCACGGACCCCGACGCGACCACGGATTTCGCTTCCGGGACCTTGACGATCGACTACAGCGTCGGTGGCGGCACGCAGGATGTGCTTGCCATCCGCAACCAGGGCGTCGGCGCCGGCCAGATCGGCGTGTCGGGCGCGAACGTGACGTTCGCAGGAACGACCATCGGCACGTTCACTGGCGGGACCGCCGGCACGAGCCTGGTCATCACGCTGAACGCCAGTGCCACGACGGTGGCCACCCAGGCCCTCGCCCGCAACATCACATACAACAACACCTCGGACACCCCGACCGCGACCCGGACCGTTCGTTTCGTCCTCACCGATGGGGACGGCGGGACCAGCGCTCCGGCGACCAAGGTCGTGACGGTCACGGCGGTCAATGACACCCCGGTGGCGAACTTCTCGCCGGCTGGCGCTCAGACGATCGTGCGTGGCCAGAGCATCACGAGCTCCTCGGTGCTCGCCAGCGACGTTGACAACACTGGGACGCAGCTGAGCGCGACGACCTCGTTCAACTTCAACGGCGGTTCGTTCGGCGCGGGCCTTCCCAGCGGCCTCAGCCTTGCTGCGGGTGCGGGAAACGGGACCGTGCCAGGTTCACGTTCTTGGACGCTCTCCGGATCCATGAACGTCACGCCCGGGACGTATGTCGTACGGGTGACCGTCTCCGACGGTAGCGCGAGCACGAATGCCGACCTGACGATCGTCGTCAACAAGGCCGCGACCTCCACGACCATCACCTCCGACCTGCCCGATCCGTCGGTCGTCGACGAGACCTACACCGTCACCTGGACGGTCGTTGTCGACCTGCCCGGCGCGGGCACCCCGACCGGGACCGTGACCGTCAGCGACGGCGACGGCAACAGCTGCGTCGCGGCCGTCGCCGCGGGCACCTGTGACCTGGCCTCGACGAGCCACGGCCCCAAGACCCTCGGCGCGACCTACTCGGGCGATGCCGACTTCCTCGGCAGCGGCGACACCGAGACCCACACCGTCATCGCCCGGGCCACCTCGACGGTCGTCGACTGCGCCCCGGCCGCGATCGTGGTCGACGAGACCACGACGTGTACCGCGACGGTCACCGACATCGACCCCCTGGGCTCGAAGTCCGACCCCTCGGGCACGATCACCTTCAGCCTGCCCGACGCGATCGCGCCGGTCGACCTGGGGGCCTTCGACTCGGTCACCTGCAGCCTGGCCAGTGACGGCGTCGCCGGCACCTTCACCAGCACCTGCTCGGTCGACTACACCCCCTCGGCCAAGGGCGACGGCTTCCACACCGTCGGCGCGGCCTACGGCGGCTCGACCGTCCATGCCACCAGCAGCGACACCGACGGCGTGACCGTGACCGTCGACCACCGCGCGACCTCGACCAGCGTCGACTGCGCGAGCCCGGTCGTGGTCGGCCAGGCCAGCCTCTGCACCGTGACCGTGACCGACGCCGCGGGCGCCGGCGCGGCGTCCGACCCGGCCGGCAGCGTCGCCTTCAGCGGCGAGGGCCCCGGCGGCTTCGACTCGACGACCTGCGCCCTGGTCAGTGACGGCGTCGCCGGCACCTACACCAGCGCCTGCTCGGTGACCTACACCCCGACCGCTCGGGGTGACGGCAGCCACCGCATCGATGCCGCCTACAGCCACAGCGGCGACATCCACGCCGACAGCGCCGACGGCAACGGCTTCGAGCTCGTCGTCAACAAGGCCGCGACCTCCACGACCATCACCTCCGACCTGCCCGATCCGTCGGTCGTCGACGAGACCTACACCGTCACCTGGACGGTCGTTGTCGACCTGCCCGGCGCGGGCACCCCGACCGGGACCGTGACCGTCAGCGACGGCGACGGCAACAGCTGCGTCGCGGCCGTCGCCGCGGGCACCTGTGACCTGGCCTCGACGAGCCACGGCCCCAAGACCCTCGGCGCGACCTACTCGGGCGATGCCGACTTCCTCGGCAGCGGCGACACCGAGACCCACACCGTCATCGCCCGGGCCACCTCGACGGTCGTCGACTGCGCCCCGGCCGCGATCGTGGTCGACGAGACCACGACGTGTACCGCGACGGTCACCGACATCGACCCCCTGGGCTCGAAGTCCGACCCCTCGGGCACGATCACCTTCAGCCTGCCCGACGCGATCGCGCCGGTCGACCTGGGGGCCTTCGACTCGGTCACCTGCAGCCTGGCCAGTGACGGCGTCGCCGGCACCTTCACCAGCACCTGCTCGGTCGACTACACCCCCTCGGCCAAGGGCGACGGCTTCCACACCGTCGGCGCGGCCTACGGCGGCTCGACCGTCCATGCCACCAGCAGCGACACCGACGGCGTGACCGTGACCGTCGACCACCGCGCGACCTCGACCAGCGTCGACTGCGCGCCTGCGTCGATTGCTGCTGGCGAGAGCACCAGCTGTACGGTCGTCGTCAGCGATGTGTCCAGCTCCGGCACCGCAAGTGACCCTAGCGGCGTGGTGACCTTTGCTACCGACGCGACGGGTACCTTCGATCCGGATGCCACATGCACCCTCGCCAGCGACGGCGTCGGCGGCACGTTCACGAGCTCCTGCTCCGTGACCTACGAGGTCGGCTCCGCGGTCGCGGCCGGCACGCACAACATCAGCGCAACCTACGTGCCCGACCTCTCCGACGGCGACGTGCACAGCGGAAGCACGACGAGTGTGCCGTTCGCGGTGACCGTCACGACGTCCGCCGATCTCTCGATCGTCAAGACCGGCCCGGCAGCCGCCACGGCGGGCGCCGCAGCCGGGTTCGATTACACGATCACGGTCACCAACGGTGGCCCATCGGACAACGTCGGTGGCTTCAGCGTCACCGACACGCTGCCTGGCGGCCTGACGTTCCAGGCCATCGGCAGCGACGCGGACTGCTCGGCCGTCGGGCAGGTCGTCACGTGCACGAACACCGCGGGTCTCGCGGCGGGCGCGAACGATGCGTTCATCGTCCACGTCACGCTCGCCCAGACCTCGGAGGCGGGCACGACCCTCAGCAACACGGCCACGGTCACGTCGACCGGCACGACTGATCCGGCGTCCGGCAACAACATCAGCACGGCCGTCATCACGACCGTGAACGAAAGCGTCTCTATCTCGGCCGTCAAGGCCTTCCAGGACGTCTCGGTCGTCGCCGGCACGGCCGGCCTCACCTTCACCATCGCCGTCACCAACGGCGGGCCATCCGAAGCCGACAACGTCGCCATCTCGGACACCGTCGATCCGCGACTCGTGGTGACCGGCGCGGCCGGTCCGGGCTTCGCCTGCACGAACGGTGACTTGAACCCACAGACGATCACGTGTTCGATCGCAAACCTGGCCTCGGGCGCCACGGCCACCCTTACGGTTACGTACAGCGTGGCCGCGTCGACTCCCGCCGCGGCGACCGTGAACAACAGCGCCTCGGTCGTGTCCGAAGACGGCGGCTCGGCAACGAGCAACATCGCCTCGGTCGCGATCACGACATCGGCTGACCTGTCCGTCATCAAGACCGACTCGGCGGACACGGTTGCCGTCGGTGACCCGTTCACGTACTCCATCACCGTCACCAACAATGGCCCGTCGAGCGGCGCCAGCTTCATCGTCACGGACGTCCTGCCGATGGAGGTCAGCTTCGCGTCGGCGAGCGCCGGCTGCGTCGAGTCACCGGTCGGCACGGTCACGTGCACGGGCAGTGCTCTCGCCGTCGGTGCCACCCAGGTCTTCACGATCACCGTCAACGCCGACCTTGTCGGCATGGCAATGAACACCGCGACGATCTCCGGCCAGTCGCCGGCCGATCCGAACGGCGGCAATAACGCGGACGGTGAGGGAACCAACATCGTGCCGGGCACGCTGCTCTCTGACGTCGCCACGGGCGACCCGAGCTGGGAGCAGAAGATCGACGGCGTCGACGTGCTGTTCCAGAAGAGCGGCAGCTCAACGTACGTCCTCAAGGCGACGAACCCAGGCACCTTCCGGTATGGGCTCGATATCCAGAACGAGACCGGGCTCGACCTCCACATCAAGAACGGCCACCTGCCGAACATCATTCGGCGCGGCGTCTCGATCAGCGATAGCAACGGCGGCTCCACGACGGTCTACCTGACCGTGCCGTCGATGCCCGCGAGCACGGGTACGCCGTATCCGTTGACCGCGGCGCAGAAGGCCGAGCCGGCATTCCAGCTCACCGGCTGGAAGCCCGTCCGGGCGTACCCCGGTGAGCACGGCTGGGGCCACCACTGGGGCCATCACGATTGGGACAACGACGGCGACCAGATCACCGTCACGTACATCCCTGGAAACGTCGCAGTGAGCGACTGCGCGACGGCCACCGGCTACATCGCGATGCCGTGGAACGCCGACAACCTCGTCGCCCGCTGCATCCGAATCGAAGGCCTGGAGATCCCAAGGCACCGAGAAGCGAACATCCACGTGTCCTACGAGTTCCGCTGGAAGAACACGCAGAACTGGGGCAGCACCTCGGTCGACCCGACCCAGCTCTTCCGCGCCGGATTCAACTTCAAGGAGACGACGGTCATCACGCTCGACAGCCCGTCGTCGCAGACGGTCGCGCGGCTCGAGCACGATCTGCTGCGACTGCCGGCGGCCGTGCGAAACGACTACCGGACACGCTTCCTCGACATGTGGGACAACACGTACACGGGCAGCCACGCGCTCGGCTTGACATTCGCTGGCGAGAAGATGACCGCCGTCGGCGGCTTCATCTTCGATCCGAGCGGCAACGGACGGCCGGACGTCACGGTGCGCCTCTTCAAGAGCGCGCCGAGCGCCAGCAACCGTTGCAACCCGACGTACGACGACTCGACGGCAGCCGCCCAGGCAGCCAACCTTGCGGGCTGGTACACGACCGCGTCCGACGGCTTCTACTTCATCTGGCAGAAGGACGTCAACAACAACGTCCCCGTTGGGACGGCCAACACACTCGCGAGCGGGTTCAAGTACTACGTCGCGTTGTGCGACTTCACGGTTGGTGGAACAGCGATGCCGTTCGCCCAGCTGTACTGGCCGGCGCGGTCGATGGCCAACACCCTTGGCAACAAGGAATTCGACGAGGAGGACTTCTTCGTCAGCGGCCCGACTCGCCTGGAGTACACCGCCCAGCCGATCTCGGGCAAGACCAACAAGACGCTCGGGACGGTCAAGGTCGCGCTCCTTGACGGTTTCGGCAACGTCGTGACCGTGGATACAGGGGCTTCCGCCTCGACGGTTGCCCTGTCACTGGAGTCGGGCGCCGGTGGGACGCTGACCTCGTCGACGTCACTCACGAAGCAGCTCGTCAGCGGTGTGGCGACCTGGAGCGACCTGAAGATATCGTCGCCGCAAGGCGTCTATCGATTGAAAGCCGACAGCAGCGTCGCCGGTGTGCCCAACGAGACGAGCCTGCCGATCAACATCACTCCCTGAGCCTGCGGCGCTCCACGCCACGGCAGCGGAAGCGGCTCGCGTCGAAAGCGCGGGCCGCTTCTTCTCTGTCCGCCATCTTGGGGAAGGCCCGGCCGCGACCACCTTCCGATCAGCGCCGGCGCCCGTCCCGTCGCGGTGGCGGCAGCCGACGGCGGCTCCAGGCCCACCAGACGCCGGCTCCGATGACGGCCACGGCGATCGCCACCGCCAGCAGCGCTCCGACCGGGCCACCCGTCTGGCCGCCATCGACAGGTTGCGAGGAGGGTGTGACCGTGGGCCCGCTTGAAGGGTCCGTTGGCGGTGTCGCGATGGGACCCAGGCTTGGGAACGGGCTGAAGTTTGGCGGCAGGGTGCCGGTCGGTGGCGTGGGCTCCGGCGAGCCCGCCGGGGGTGGTGTCACCTCGGCGGCGAGCACAGTGACCTGCGCCTGCATCCGGTCGGGGTGGATCGAGCAGAAATACTCGAACGTCCCGGGGGTCTCGAAGACGTGGCCGTAGGCCTCTCCGGGACCGATCTCGTCGCTGTCGAGCTCGCCATCCTCTGATGCGACCGCGTGATCGCGGGATGCGTTGTTCGTCCATGTGATCGGATCGCCGACGTGGACCGTGATCGCTGCCGGCTCGAAGGCGTAGTCGACGATCGCGATCTCGAAGGAGGCCGCCTGGCTCGCACCGGGGGCGAGGGCCCCGCCGATCGCCAGCGTGAGTCCCAGCGCGGTCACTCCTAGAGCCAGCCGGGCGCGGCGACGCGAGGCGTCAGGATGAAGGCTCACGAGGAGATCGTACGCGGCCCGTCGGGGTCCGCGCCGCCACGGTGTTGCGACGACGCAATCGAGACGTAAGCAGCACATAACCCGCGGGTGAGCGGCGCAGCGCATGATGCGGTCATGCCGGTGCTGGTGGCAGGCGTTCTCACGATGTCGGCGGCGCAGCTGTTCGACCTCGCCACGTTCCTGGCGATGGTTCGGCAGCTTGGGCCGGCCGCGGAGCTGAACCCACTCGTCGGCGCCCTGTTCGCGTTGTACGGCTACCCGATGGTGGCGATCGTCAAGATCCTCCTGCTGGCCCTCGTCTCCTCGATCGCCACGATCCTGCTGGTCCGGCCGGCGAGGCCGCGGCTCGCGGCGGGGCTCGTCGGGCTGGGCATTCTCATCGGGCTCTTCGGCGGCCTGTCGAACGCGATCGCGATCGGGGCCATCTAGAGGCGAGGGAGGGGAGACAGCGCCGGTACGCACGCCGCGATACCACGTGAAACATCTGTTCGGTTTGTGCCGAAACGGGTACACTCCGCGACGTGCCCCAGGACCAGATCGTCGTGCGCGGAGCACGCGAGCACAACCTCAAGAATGTCGATGTCAGCTTCCCGCGCGACCGTCTCGTCGTCATCACGGGCCTCAGCGGCAGCGGCAAGTCGAGCCTCGCCTTCGACACGATCTACGCCGAGGGCCAGCGGCGCTACGTCGAGAGCCTGAGCGCGTACGCCCGGCAGTTCCTCGGCCAGATGGAGAAGCCCGACGTCGACCAGATCGACGGCCTCTCCCCGGCGATCTCGATCGACCAGAAGGGCGCGAGCCGGAACCCCCGGTCGACGGTCGGCACGGTCACCGAGATCTACGACCATCTGCGGCTGCTGTTCGCCCGCATCGGCATCCCCCATTGCCCGAACGGCCACGCGATCGAGCGCCAGTCGGTCCAGCAGATCGTCGACCAGGTGCTGGCCATGCCGGAGGGGACCCGCCTGCTCGTTCTTGGCCCGCTCATCAAGGACCGCAAGACCGAGGGTGACCGAATCTTCGAGGCGGCTCGGAAGCAGGGCTTCGTTCGCGTCCGGGTCGACGGCGAGACCTACGAACTGTCGGACGCGCCGACCCTCGACAAGTACAAGCGCCACTCCATCGAGGTCGTCGTCGACCGGTTCATCGTCCGTCGGGCCGAGGCGCCCGACGACTGGGCCCGCGACGAGCGCGGCCGGCCCATCGATCCCGAAACCGCGGTCCCGGTCGACGATCCGGATCGCCCTCGGCTCGCGGACTCCATCGAGACCGCGCTCCGTCTCGGTGAGGGCGTCGTCCTCATCGCTCCCGCGCCGCGCGAGGGCGAGCCGCCGGAGTTCGAGGAGCGGCGCTACAGCGAGCGCTACTCCTGCCCCTACGACGGCACGACCATCGACGACCTCGAGCCGCGGAGCTTCTCGTTCAACTCGCCCCACGGCGCCTGCCCGACCTGCACCGGGCTCGGGACCCGGCTGGAGATCGACCCGGAGCTCGTGCTCCCCGACAAGTCGAAGAGCGTGATGACCGGCGCCGCCGTCCCGTGGGCCCGCATGCCGACCGACGCGAGCTGGCGTCAGAAGATCACGGAGGCGATCTTCAACTCGCACGGCTGGGACCCCAAGGCGCCGCTCCGCGACCTGCCCCAGGAGGCCGTCGACTACCTGCTCTACGCCCCGAAGGACGAGTCGGTCGTCGTCCGCTACAAGCACGAGCGCGGCGAGAACTCGTACCGGGCCCAGTTCGAGGGCGTCGTCACGAACCTCGAGCGGCGCTACCGCGAGACGGACTCCGAGTACATCAAGACCGAGCTCGAGAAGTACATGGTCGAGCGACCCTGCCCGACCTGCAAGGGCAAACGGCTGCGGCCCGAGGCGCTCGGCGTGACCGTCGACGGGCGCGACATCTCGGAGGTCGCCGATCTGGCGATCACCGACGCGCTGGAGTGGGCCCGCGCGCTCCCGAACCGCATCTCCGAGCGCGAGCGCGCGATCGCCAGCCAGCTCCTCAAGGAGATCCGGGCGCGCCTCGGCTTCCTGGTCGACGTCGGTCTCGACTACCTGACGGTCAACCGGACCTCCCAGACCCTGTCCGGCGGCGAGGCCCAGCGGATCCGGCTCGCGACCCAGATCGGCACGACGCTGATGGGCGTCCTGTACATCCTCGACGAGCCGTCGATCGGTCTTCACCAGCGGGACAATGCGAAGCTGATCGCGACCCTCACGAGACTCCGCGATCTCGGCAACACCGTCCTCGTCGTCGAGCACGACGAGGAGACGATCCGGACCGCCGACTGGGTGGTCGACATCGGGCCCGGGGCGGGGGAGCACGGTGGCGAGATCATTGCCAATGGCCGGCTCGAGGCGGTCCTCGCCGAACCGCGCTCGGTCACCGGCGCCTACCTCCGCGGCGACCGCGCCGTCCCCATCCCCGACGAGCGCCGCAAGGGCAGCGGGAAGTCGCTGCTCGTCAAAGGCGCGCGGGAGCACAACCTCAAGAAGATCGACGTGACCATCCCGCTCGGGACCTTCACCGCCGTGACCGGCGTGTCGGGGAGCGGCAAGTCGACCCTCGTCACGGAGGTGCTCTATCGGGCCCTCGCGCGCGAGCTGTTCGGGTCGCGCGAGCCGGTCGGCAAGCACGACTCGATCGAGGGCCTCAAGCAGGTCGACAAGGTCATCGAGATTGACCAGAGCCCGATCGGGCGGACGCCCCGCTCGAACCCGGCGACGTACGTCGGCCTGTTCACCCCGATCCGGGAGCTGTTCGCCGCGGTGCCCGAGGCGCGCGTCCGGGGCTACGGACCCGGGCGCTTCTCGTTCAACGTCAAGGGCGGTCGCTGCGAGAACTGCAAGGGCGACGGGATCATCAAGATCGAGATGCAGTTCCTCCCGGACGTCTACGTCCCATGCGAGGTCTGCAAGGGCGCCCGGTACAACCGCGAAGCCCTCGAGATCCACTACAAGGGTCGCTCGATCGCCGAGGTCCTCGAGATGACCGTCGAGGAGGCACTCGAGTTCTTCCGGCCAGTTCCGAACGTCGCCGGGAAGCTCCAGACGCTGTACGACGTCGGCCTCGGCTACATCCACCTGGGCCAGCCGGCGACGACGCTCTCGGGCGGCGAGGCGCAGCGGGTGAAGCTCTCGACCGAGCTCTCGCGGCGCGCGACCGGCAAGACCCTGTACGTCCTCGACGAGCCCACGACTGGCCTCCACTTCGCGGACGTCGAGAAGCTCCTCCAGGTGCTCCACCGGATCGTGGACACGGGCAACACGGTTGTCGTGATCGAGCACAACCTCGACGTCATCAAGACGGCCGACTGGATCATCGATCTCGGGCCGGAAGGCGGCGCTCGCGGAGGCAAGGTCATCGCGAAAGGGACCCCGGAGCAGGTCGCTGCCGTCCCGGCGTCCGCGACCGGCGAGTACCTCGCGCGGGTCCTCCGCGGCGAGCCGCTCGTGCCGCTCTCCGACGTATCGTTCGCCGAGGCCGCCGGCCGCGTTCGGGCCGTCGCGATTCCCATCGACCCGGACGGCGCCGACGCCGAGGCCTCGAATGGCAACGGTGCGTCGGGCAGGGGCCGCCGAAGCCGCGGCGGGGTGCCGGCAGCGCGCTGAGTCGTCCCGAATCACGGTCCGGATCCCGAACCGGCGAGAATGGCGCTCGTGCCCGACAGACCGACCCCTCCCGCCCGGCACGAGCTCCCCGACATCGACGCGGCGGCGCTCGAGGCCGCCCGAGCCATGGACGTGGCGGTCGCCGCGGCCGTCGACATGGAGTCCGAGCGCTGGGTGCGGTATCTGTCGCCGCTCCCGGGGCGGCTGCGCGACGACCCGCTTCGTGACCTGCGCGCCGCGGCGCGGCAGGCGCGCGCCGCGTATGGACCAAAGGACTCGATCCGGGACGCATTGCCCGAGCACGCCACCGAGCCGCTGCTGAAGACGATCGACAAGCTCCAGAAGGCCATCGCCCGCTTCGACGCGCACCGGGACTGACACACCGACCGAGATCGGCGGCGACGGTGTCGCGGAGCACCGAAGGGCCCGCGAACGGCTGGTACAGTCGCCCCGCGCGCCGCCCGCCGAGGCGGCGCTACTGCGAGGGACAGGGTGGTTCGATCGAGGGGGCGCGGGGGGAACCTCGCCCGGGGACGCCGCCGCGCCGGGGCTCGATCAATGCTGCTCGCGGTGCTGTCCTTCGCCCTGATCGTCCCGACTCCCGCTGCGAGCGCGGGACAAACCATGCCCCCGGCCGCTCCATCGGGGGCCCGACCGGCGACGGGCGGAAATGGCAGCGATGTCGGGCCCGTCGATCTCGACGGCCTCCCGGCCGGACTGGGACCGCACGGGGCGGGCAATCAGCCCTCGACCTGCGACCACGCTCCGGATCGCGTGCTGGTCCGCTTCCGAGAACAGGCCGTCGGCAAGGATCACGGGGCGCTCTATGCCCGGATCGACGCGGAGCACGCGAAGAAGTCCAGGCTCGTGCCCGGCCTGGCGATCGTCAAGACGACCGGTCGGGCGGACAAGGCACTGGCGAAGCTTCGCTCGGACCCGGACGTCGCCTATGCCGAGCTCGACTGCCGGATCACGGCGGATGCCCTGCCAAACGACTCGTTGTTCTCGCAGGAATGGGGCCTCAGGAACACCGGCCAGACCGGGGGGACGTCCGGAGCGGACATCCACGCACCGGCCGCCTGGGACATCCGCACGGACGCGTCCAGCGTCATCGTCGCGGTCATCGACACCGGTATCGAGTGGAATCACCCCGACCTGTCCGCCAACATCTGGACGAACACCGACGAGACCGCTGGCAACGGTGTCGATGACGACCACAACGGGTACGTCGACGACCGGCGGGGCTGGGATTTCGTCAACGGTGACAACAACCCGACTGACGACAACTTCCACGGGACGCACGTCGCGGGGACCATCGGCGCGCGTGGCAACAACGGCATTGGCGTCACCGGCGTTGCCTGGTCCGTGAAGCTGATGCCGTTGAAGGCCTTCGACGCCGGCGGCAGCGGCTACACCAGCGCGATCGTGGGCGCCCTCGAGTACGCCGTCGACAACGGGGCTCGCGTCTCCAACAACAGCTACTCGACGGACTTCCCCTCGCGGGCCATGTATGACGCGTTCGTGGCTGCCGCGGCAGCAGGGATGGTCTCTGCGGCTGCGGCCGGCAACGATGGTCGCAACAGCGACGAGACACCGCGGTATCCGGCAGCGTTCCGGCTCGACGCCGTGCTTTCGGTCGCCGCCACGGACCACGACGACGCCCTCGCGGGCTTCTCCAACTACGGCATCTACAACGTGCACGTTGCCGCGCCGGGGGAGTCGATCCTCAGCACGGTGCCCGGCAGCGCGTACGGGTTCGTCAGCGGAACATCGATGGCCACGCCCCACGTTGCCGGCGTCCTGGCGCTCCTCGCCGCCGCCCACCCGACATGGACACCACTGCAATTGCGCAACCGTGTCCTCGGGACGACCCGCGACGTGCCCGGCCTCGTTGGCAAGGCGTGGACCGGCGGCGTCCTCGACGCGGCGGCAGCACTCGGCGGCGGGGCCACCACGCTGCCGCCCGCGTTCGATCCCTTCACGACCCAGGCCCTCTCGACGAGCGTCGTCGACGAGCCGGCGCCGGCTCCTGCCGTTGCGCCCGAACCCCCGACGTTCCCGCCGCTCGACATCGTCGAGTCGTCCGAGCGCCGCATCGACCCACCGTCGATTGCCATCGATGGCGCGGGCCACCCCGCGATCGCCTACAGCCGGTTCGGCGCCGGCGTGGAGCTGGCCACGCTCGCCTCGGGTTCCTGGAACGTCCAGGTCGTGACGCAGGCTTACAGCGAGTTCTCCTGGCTCGATCTGCGTTTCGGGGCGGACGGCGTCGCGCGGATCGGCATGGAGCGCCTGTGGTCGGATCCCCTGGCGTACTGGGATCCCGGGACGATGCTGGCCACGGTCGACGGACCCGACGTCGCACTCGAGCGGATCACCGCGGCGTGTCCCGACGCAGACAGCTGCTTTCTGGACTGGGCATCGAGCGTGGCAATCGACAGCACGGGCTCGGCGCACGTGGCATTCGGCCGCACGGGCCTCGCGGGCGTGCCGATCAGCGACCGCGTCGTCCCGCCGGCCGGGTCCGCGCCTGCCGTGCCGGGGGACGGCCTCTACTACGCAGGGCAGGTCGGCGGCGGCTGGGAGGTGCGAAAGCTCACATCCGGCCACGAAGACTCGCTTGTCGCGCTGGCGCTGAGCCCCGCCAACGCCGCCCATCTCATCTTCCGACGCGGCGACGGCTCTGCATCCGGCCTGTATCACGCAACCAACGACACGGGCAGCTGGACGATCCGCCGGCTCACCGACCACAGCGAGGACCTGGGAGTCGGCGTGCGGGTTGATGGTGCCGGCGTCGTTCACGTCGCGTTCACGAGACACGGGCGCGGCCTTTACTACATCTCGCGTTCCGCCGGCGGGACGTGGTCAGGCACGACCCTCGTGTACGACGGGTATGCGTTCCAGCCCGACCTCGAGATCGATGGCGCGGGCAAGGCGCACGTCACGTTCGGGCTGGGTGACGAGGACAACACCACAGCCGGGGTCCGCTACGCCACCAACAAGACCGGGCCGTGGGTCGTCTCGACCATTGCCAACGGGCAGGCAGGGAATGCCAGTCTCGCGATCGACGGCGCCGGAAAGGCCCACGTCGCCTACATGCGCGCCGACACCTATCCCCTCGGCCTCTACTACGCGACGAACACCACGGGCAGCTGGGTCTCGTCACTTGCGATCGCCCAGAGCGTGGAAGCGGAGCCGGGCTGGTCCGCCTACGCGCGCGATGCGGCCGGCTATGGTCATGTTGCGGCGGCTGCACACTTTGGCGAGGCGAACGCCGGTCTCTACTACGGCACGAATCGGTCCGGGACGTGGACCTACAGCCGGGTGTACTCCGGGTGGCCGAGCAGCGTCGCGCTGGCCGTCGACGACGGCGGGCATGCATCCATTGCGTTCGCCGAGAAGTACGCGGCGAACGGGGCGTTCCTGCCCGAGGCTTCGTGGCGAGTCGGCTTGGCGACGAACGCGAATGGGTCATGGTCCGTCGAGCGGGTCTCGCCTGGCGCCGATTTCGACCACAACGGCGTTGCGCTCGCGCTCGATGCACAGCAGCAGCCGCACGTCGCCTACGTCTCGGATTTCGGTGCGAAGAAGCTCCTTTACGCGCGACGCGGGCCCTCCGGCTGGACGATCAGCACCGCGCTCACCGCGACCGGGTACATCGAGCATCCGAGCCTGGTGGTCGATCCGACCGGGATGGTCCACATGGCCGTCGATGTCCAGGAGTCCGGGGAGACCGGGACTCGGATCGCGTACGTTCGAGGTGGACCAGGGTCCTGGACCAGCAGCTCCGGCACGTCCGCCTCGACGTTCAACCAATGGCCCAGCATCGGCTGGACGACCGATGGCTCCATCTGGATTGCAGCAACCCGCATCGACGACGGCGTCTGGGTTCACCGCCGCACTGCTGGCGGGTCGTGGTCCAGCACGCAGCTCGCGTCGCACCCGGCGGACGCGTTCCCGAGCCTTCGCGTCGACGCCCAGGATCGGGTGCTCGTCGCGTTCAGCCGGCGGGCATTTCCACAGGAGCTGGGCTGCACCGTGCCTGCGTGCGAGGAAGGTCCGGGCCTGCGTCTGGCGATTCGCGACGGGGGCCCGTGGTCGACCACGAAGCTGACGCCGATTCCGTACGACTGGGCGGCGCTGGTCGCTGCTGGAGGCGACGGGAGCGTCGGCGTTGCGACCGTCCGGGCCGGTCTCGGCTTCCGCGTCGTGGAGGCGGAGGCCGGCGCCTTTGCCGCCGGTGTGATGCTCCGGCCGGCGTCTGACACGGGGGAGAGCGCGACCGACGGCATCACGAATGCCGCCGCGCTCACCTTCGACGTGACCTTCGACCGGCCGGTGACCGGCTTCGTTGCGGGCGATCTAGGAGTCTCCGGGACAGCGACGGGCTGCAGCGCGGGCGCGCCGAGCGGATCGGGGCGCCTCTGGTCGGTGGTCCTGACCGGCTGCTCAGCCGGCACCGTGGGCGTCGCCGTGGTCGCCGACAGCGTTTCCGACGGTGACGCCTCGGGGCCTGTGGCGAACGCGTCGAGCCGCCTGGTGGTCATCGATCGAGCGGCCCCGTCGGCAGCCGCCCCGACGCTCACCCTCCGATCCGCGGTGAGCCTGTCGTCCGCTTCGACCAGCGCTGGGTTGCCAGTCGCGCTGGCGTGGACCGCGACGGATGCAGGGGGCGCGGGCATCGGCTCGTTCGACGTTGCACGCAGCGACAACGGCGCCGCCTTCGCGACCATCGCGGGCGCGACAGCGGCGACGACGCTCAACGCGACGGTCACGCCAGGGCATACGTACGTCTACAGAGCACGGGCCTGGGACAAGGCCGGGAATCTGTCCGCATACGTAGCGGGACCGTCGCTGAAGCCGAGCCTCTACCAGGGCGGCAACAGCACCATCAAGTACACCGGAACGTGGAAGACGGGGACCTCGACGTCGTATTCGAACGGCACGGTGAAGTTCTCCAAGTCCGCCGGGGCGTCGGCGAGCTACACGTTCACCGGGCGGGCCATCGCGTTCGTGACCACGAAGCGCTCGACCGCGGGCAAGGTCAAGGTCTATATCGATGGCGTGCTGACGACGACGATCGACACGGTCTCCGCCTCCACGACGTTCCGGTTCGTCGCCTACGCAAAGACCTGGACGACGTCGGGCACGCACACGATCAAGCTCGTCGTCTCGGGAACGTCCGGCAGGCCGCGGGTGGACCTGGATGCACTGGAGGTCGTCCGCTAGGGCGTCGCCAGCAGGACCTGCGTGAGCGCCGACCAGGCCGTGTTCGATTGGCCGCCCGCCCGCGAAGCGCCTCCGACGATCACGAAGCGCCCGCCGAGGTTCGCACCCGGGGCACCGTGGACGGTGAGCGGCGGCGGCGCGAGCGGCGTCCACGTCGACGAGAACAGGTTCGTGTTGAGCACCCAGTGGCGATCGACGATCCGCCCCTGCCCCGGATCCTCGCCGCCGGACAGGAGGATCCGACCGTCGATGACGGCTTCCGCGGCCCCGCTCGTCGGCTCGGGGAGGGCCGGTCCGTCGCGCCAGGTGTCCGTCGGGGGGTCGTAGATGTCCACGCGGGCGTGGTTGAGCCCGCCGGCGCGGCCGCCGATCGCCCAGACCTCGCCGTCGACGACGACCACGCCGATGTGATCGCGGGAGAAGGGGATCGCCGCGCCCATCGTCCAGGTGTCGGCGCCCGGGTCGTAGATGAGCACCGCGCCTGGCTCGACGCTGCCTTCGGCGAGGGCCCGGCCATCCGCGCCGCCGATGACGTAGAGCCGCCCGTCGAGGGCGACCATCCGGTGTGCGATCCGCGCGATCGGCATGGGGGCGAGCTCGCTCCACCTGCCGGCCCCCGCTCGCAGGACCCAGATCTTCCCGAAGGGCTCGTTGTCCGCCAGGGCCCCCGAGCCGCCGCTGACATAGACGTCGTTGCCGATCGCCGCGGCCGCCGCGTGGTGTCGACCTTCGGGCAGCGGGGGACCGGCGGTCCACGCCTCCGTGCCGGAATCGAAGATCGAGACCGTCGCGCTCGTTGCGAAGCCAATGCCCGCCAGCCCGCCAAGCACGAACAGCCGGCTGTCGGCGGTCACCGCGACCGCGGTCTCGCCGCGCGGCTCCGGCAGCTCCGCGAGCCGAGACCAGCCCGGCGCGTCCTTCGGCTGCGGCGTCGTCAGCACCCCGTACCCGACGTAGACCCCGAGCCCGACGGCCAGCCCGAGGGCGACCGTCAGGGCCAGCGACAACGCCCGACGCGCGGGCCGACGGCCGTTGCAAGGCCCGCTCTTCGTCATCGAGGCAGGATGGCACGGAGCGCACGAAAGCTCGGATGGAGGCCCTGACATGCGATCGCTCCGCTCCCTGGCCGTCGCCGGCGCCCTGCTCATCACCGCGGGCGCACTGCCGCTATCGGCCACCGCCACGAACGACACCGTCCGGTTCGGTACGTTCAACGCCTCGTTGAACCGGCTGAGCGCCGGGCAGGCGCTGACCGACCTGTCGACCCCCGGGAACGCCCAGGCCGATGCCGTCGCGGAGATCATCCAGCGCGTCCGGCCGGAGGTCCTGCTCATCAACGAGTTCGACTACTACGCGCCCACTGCGGCCCATCCCGACGGGCCGCTCGTCGACGCGTTCCGCGACAACTACCTCGCGGTCGCCCACAACGGCGCCCAGCCGATCGACTACCCGTACACGTTTGTCGCCGAATCGAACACCGGTTTGACCTCGGGCTTCGACCTCAACAACAACGGCGTCTACGACGACACGCCCGGCGACAACCCCTACGGCGACGACAGCTTCGGCTTCGGTGTCTTCCCCGGCCAGTTCGGCATGGCCGTCTTCTCGCAGCACCCGATCGACACCGACGCCATCCGGACCTTCCAGCACTTCCTGTGGAAGGACATGCCGGGCGCCATGCTGCCCGACGATCCGGCGACGCCGGAACCGGCCGACTGGTACTCGCCTGCCGAGCTGGACGTCTTCCGGCTCTCGTCCAAGAGCCACTGGGACGTGCCGGTCGACATCGATGGCAAGACGGTCCACTTCCTCGTCAGCCATCCGACGCCGCCGGTGTTCGACGGTCCGGAGGATCGCAACGGAACCCGCAACCACGACGAGATCCGGCTGTGGGCCGACTACATCACACCCGGCCGGACGTCGCGCTACATCTACGACGACGCCGGTTCGTACGGCGGGCTCAAGCCCGGCAGCCTGTTCGTCATCGCGGGCGACCAGAACAGCGACCCCCTCGATGGGGACAGCATCCCGGGGTCGACACAGCAGCTCATCGACCACCCACTCGTGAACACCAAGATGACGCCCTCGAGCGCGGGTGGGCCGTACTGGGCCGGGGTCCAGGACGCGCTCAACGACAGTCACGAGAGTGATCCGCTGTACGACACGGCCGACTTCTGCGACACCCCGGCCTTCCCGCCGTGCAGCGGCCCGGGCAACCTCCGCGCCGACTACGTCCTGCCTCGAAAGAACCTGCGAATCGTCGATGCGGGCGTGTTCTGGCCGACCGCGTCCGACCCGCTCGCGTACCTCACCGGCGCCGGCTTCCCGGTGCCGAGCTCCGACCACCGAGCGGTCTGGGTCGACCTCCGGGTCCCCGGCTGATCAGGCCGAAGCCCCGAGCTCGGCGGCGTCGAAGGCCTCGAGCAGGAACGGCGACGGCGCGCCGGGGTCGTACACGAGGGTGAGGCTCCGGCGAGCCCGCGTCCAGGCCACGTAGGCGAGACGCCGCTCCTCCTCCAGGGCGCGGTCGGGCTCGACCGCGTCGGCGATGGAACGCGCGCTCGGGAACCGGCCCTCGTCCATCCCGATCACGGCGACGTGATCGAACTCGAGGCCCTTCGTCCCGTGGGCGGTGGCGAGGACGAGGGGCGCGTCGTCGCGTCGAAGCTCCGCGAGCAGGGCACGGGCCTTGTCGATCGAGGCCCGGAGCTCGTCGACAGTTCCGGCGTTCGCCGCCCAGGCCTGGAGTGCGGCAGCCATGGCGCGTCGCTCGAGCGCGGGATCGTCCTCGTCCGCCGCGGCGGAGGGCCGCCGCGCCACCGCACGCTCCGGCAGTCGTCCGATCGAGACCATCGCCGGCTCGCGCGGCCCCGCGAGTCGCGCCGCCACCTCGAGGAGGTCGTCGACGATCGGTGACTCTACCGGCAGGACGAGGTCGGCGGAGCGAAACGGCATCGCCAGCTGCATCGCCGCGCCGACGACCGGGAGCAGCTCACGGTTCGTGCGGGCCAGGACGGCCCGCGTCCCGCCGTCGTCCGGCCAGGATCGAAGCACCGCCGCCGCTCGATCGATGTCGTCGGCGGCGGTCGGGGCGAGGAGGAGGCGCCCCTCCGCCTTCGGCCCGGCCTTGATCACCTTGGCGAACCGCTCGACGTTGTGCTCCACGAGGCGGACCGCCCGAGCGAGCACGGGCGCGGGACAGCGGTAGTTGGTCTCGAGGTCGACGCGCATGAGCCCGGGCAGCGACTCGTCCGCGAGGCTCAGGAGGCGCCGGACGTCGGCGAGGCGCCAGCCGTAGATCGACTGGTCGTCGTCGCCGACGAGGAAGATCCGGTTCGCGGGAGCGGCGAGGAGGAGCGCGAGCCGGAGCTGCGCCCGGTCAAGGTCCTGCGACTCGTCGACGAGCAGATGGCGGCATCGCGACCGCCACGCCGTGAGGATGTCCGGCCGGGTCTCGAGGAGGCGGAGGGACCGCGCGACGAGGTCGTCGAAGTCGAGGCCGCCTCGCCGTCGAATCTCCGCCTCGTACGCGGCGAACGCTCGGGCCACGGGCCCGGCCTCCGGGTCCCGCTCGATCTCGAGCGGATCGACGACGAGGTCCAGTTTGAAGCGCGAGAGGATCGTGTCGAAGCGGCGCCGCTCCGCGGCGGTCGCGGACGGCACGGCGGCGCGCAGGACCTCGTCGCGATCGAGCAGCGGCTCGACCGCCTCGCCGGCGGCCCGGAGCATCTCGAGCCCGAGCGCGTGGAAGGTCCGGATGCGGACCCTCCCGGCCAGATCCTCGCCGAGCGGAGCGAGCGCCACCTCGACGCGCTCGCGCAGCTCCTCCGCGGCGCGCCGGTTGAAGGTGATGGCGCAGATCTCCTCGGGCACGGCGCCCTCGTCGATCAGCCACGCGATCCGCGCGACCAGCGTGGTTGTCTTGCCGGATCCCGCCGGCGCGACGCACAGGACCGGACCTGGTGGCGCGGTCGCGGCGCGGCGCTGGTCCACCTGGAGCTTCGCGAGCCGTTCCGCAACGGCAGGGTGCTGGGCCACGGCGGAAGCGTGGCGAATCTCGCTTACCCGCCAGCCAACTGGTGCCGCGATGCACCGCGCTATGTGCAATTGGGTGTTAACGGGTGGGGAAAGGGGCGGTATCTTGGGGTCCATAGACTCCGAGGTCGAAGGACCTTGGCCCGGTGAGCGCCGAGGCGCCGCCACGCGATGTTGGAGGAGGATTCAGTGCCCTTGTCCGTCTCACCGCGCCGCCAGCGGCGTGGCTCCCTCGCGCTGGTGATGCTGGCGCTGTTTGGCCTGGTGATCCCGGCCACCGTGGTCGCCAAGAAGCCACCCGCACCGCCACCCGTGACCATCCAGCTCCTCAACGCCTCTGACTGGCACGGGAACATCGATCCGCCCGGCGCGGCGGGCGGCGCCTGGGGCATCTCAGCCCGCTGGGATGCAGACCGGGCGCAGTTTCCATCGTTGACGGTCGCGGCCGGAGATGACGTGGGGGCCACGCCGCCCTTGTCGAGCTTCTTCGGCGACATCCCGGCCGTGAAGTCGCAACGCCTCATGGGCGTCCAGGTCGGGACGTTCGGCAATCACAACTTCGACTCCGGGATCGCCCACACGCAGGACATCATCAATGCGGCGGGTGCCCCGAGCACGGGCAACGGCGGCGCGAACCCGGGATCGCCCTACTCGTACGTAGCGGCGAACCTGAAGAATCTGTCGGCGAACCTCAGCGGCGTCGAGCCGTTCAAGATGTTCAAGGTCGGTGGGTTGAAGGTTGCCGTCATCGGCATCGTCAACGAAGAGGCGCCGACGCTCGTTGCGCCGGGCAGCTTCGGCACCATCCAGATCACCGACAGCGTTGCTGCGGCCAACAAGTACGCCGGGATTGCCCGCAAGGCCCACGCCAACGTGGTCGTGGTCGTCACCCACAAGGGCGTGGATGGCACAAGCCCGACCGCGTTCGGTCCCCTCATCGACTTCGCCAATGGGCTGACCCCCGGGCTCGTCGACGTCATCGTCGGCGATCACACCAACATCCAGTACACCGGGACCGTGAACGGCATCCTGGTGCATGAGAACCTCAGCTTCGGGGCGACCTATTCGAAGACGCTCCTGACGGCGCAGCCCGGGAAGACCGGCAGGGTCACTGCGAAGTCGATGTCCTTCGTGACGCCGACCTCCGGGGCGCTCGGCGGCCAGAGCACGAACTGCGTGGGCGGTACGCCTCCTGCGACGGCGACGTTCTGCGACCAGGACATCGTCAACATGCTCCTGCCGTACCGGGCGCTCCTCGCGGAAGCGCTCGATCCCGCGATCGGGACGACGACGCAGGTCCTGGACCGCGGCGGCAACATCGAGCGTCGACAGGAGGTCCCGCTCGGCAATCTCATTGCCGACGCGATGCGCCAGCAGATGGATACCGACTTCGGGTACATGAACAGTGGCGGCATTCGCTCACAGTTCCCGGCCTGCGGGTACCGACCGATCGACCTCACCCTCAACCGCTCGGCCTGGAACGCCACGCACACCGCGGTGGCGCCTTGTTCCGGCTACGCCGGTGGCACGCCGTACGACCTCGTGAAGGGCGACGTCTACACCGTCCTGCCCTTCGGCAACAACACGATCAAGCGCGACGTGACCGGAGCGCTGCTCTGGGAGATGCTCGAGCACGGCGTCAGCCAGTGCCCGACCGTCATGAACTCCGGGTCCACCTGCAACGGGCGGTTCCCGCAGATCTCCGGCTTCGAGTTCACGTTCACGACATCGGTCTTGACCGGGTGCACCGGCGCCACGCCCGCGACCTATGGCTGCTCCCCGGCCCGAGTCCTGAGCGTGACCTGGCCGGACGGAACGGCAATCGAAGACGACGACACCGTGTACACGATCGCGGCCGTGGACTTCCTGTTGGTCGGTGGGGACGGGTACACCTTCCTCGCCGACGGGGACATCCCGGACCTGTTGGTCAAGGACACGGATGTCCTTCTGAACTACATCGCCGACGTGCTCGGCGGGGTGGTCGACCCAGCGACGTTCGCGACCGGTCGGATCACGCTGAGCAACCCCTGATCGACGGCTCCTTCGACTAGGACAAGAGGCCGGCGCCTTCGGGCCCGGCCTCTTCGATTCCAGAGTCCAGCGTCCGGTCGTCTCGCAGATTTCGTGTGCCGGCCCGGAATGCCTACGATTCGCGTGACGTGACCAGCGCGACCCAACCACCGCAGCTCAAGGCGACCCTCGCCAAGCTCCCGACGAAGCCGGGCGTCTACCTGATGAAGGACGCCCGGGGCCAGGTGCTGTACGTCGGCAAGGCCCAGAACCTCCGGAATCGCGTCCGCAGCTACTGGCAGAAGGAGGATGCGGCCGGCCTGGGGATGGGCCAGCACCTCATCCGGTCGGTCGTGGACCGGATCGCGGACGTCGACTACACCCTCACCGACTCGGTCGGCGAGGCCCTCCTCCTCGAGGGCAACCTCGTCAAGCGGTTCCAGCCACCGTTCAACGTCCGCCTGAAGGACGACAAGAGCTACCCGTACATCAAGATCACCACGAACGACGACTTCCCGCGGATCGAGCGGACCCGGAAGCTCCCGAACGACGGCTCCCGCTACTTCGGGCCGTATGCGTCGGCGTCGAGCGTCGACGAGGCGATGAACCTCGTCCGGCGGCTGTTCCCATTCCGGACCTGCACGATCGACATCCGGGAGGGGGAGCGGGCACTCCAGCGCCCGTGCCTGCTCTACCACATCAAGCGCTGCCAGGGCCCGTGCATCGAGGCGATCTCGAAGGCCGAGTACCGGGCCGACATCGAGCAGGTCGAGCTGTTCCTCGAGGGCCGCCAGGAGTCGCTGGTTCGAGCCCTGCGCGACGACATGAAGCGCGCGTCCGACCGCCAGGACTACGAGCACGCCGGCATCACGCGGGACAAGATCAAGGCGATCGAGCGGACGATGGAGAGCCAGAAGATGGCCGCGTTCGCGCGAACGGACCTCGACCTGCTGGGCCTTGCCCGACGGGACAACCAGGCGGCGGTCCAGCTGTTCGTGATCCGCGGCGGCAAGGCGCTTGGCCGGGATGTGTACCTGCTGGACACGCCCCGTGGATCGACGGACGAGGACGTCGTCTCGGGCTTCCTGCTCCAGTACTACGCCCGGGCGTCCTCCGTGCCGCCGGAGGTCGCGGTCCCCGTCTCGCTGCCGGATGCGCCCGACCTCGAACGGTTCCTGACCGATCGGCGCGCCGCCGACGGCGAGGGGGCGGGGGATGCCGCATCGAAGCCCGAGGGCTCACTCAGCCGGGTCGAGAACCTGACGGTCCCACGCCCCGACGCTGTCGCGGTGACGCGCCGGCGGGCCAGGGGAGCGACCGAGACGCGACCGGTTCGGCTGGTGGTGCCGCAGCGGGGCGAGCGGCGGCAGCTCATGCAGCTCGCGACCCGGAACGCCGAAGAGATGCTCGCGCGCGAGCAGGCACGTTGGCTCGCCGACCAGGGCAAGACGCTCGGGGCGCTCGAGGAGCTGACGGAGGCCCTGGGCCTGCCCGGACTCCCGGCCCGGATCGAGTGCTACGACGTCTCGAACTTCCAGGGCGCGGAGACGGTCGCCAGCATGGTCGTGTTCGAGGACGGCAAGCCGCGGACGGGCGAGTACCGCCGCTTCCGGGTCCGGACGGTCGAAGGACCCAACGACGTGGCCTCCCATCGCGAGGTCCTCCATCGCCGCTTCCGGGGTGCCCGGCCCGGCGACGAAGGCTCGGCCGAGGAGCGGCGCTGGGCCATGCCGGACCTCGTGCTGATCGACGGCGGCAAGCCGCAGGTCGGCGCGGCCAAGGGGGTCCTCGACGAGCTCGGCCTGCACGACCTGCCGCTCGCCGGGATCGCCAAGGAGCGCGAGGAGCTCTTCCGGCCGGATCAGACGGACCCGATCGTGCTGCCCCCGACCTCACAGGCCCTCTACCTCGTCCAGCGGATCCGCGACGAGGCCCACCAATTCGCGATCACGTACCACCGCGACCTGCGCCGCAAGGCGTCCGTCCGCTCGAAGTTCGACGACCTGCCCGGCGTCGGCCCACGCCGCCGCGGCGCTCTCCTCCGCGTCTTCGGCTCGATCAAGCGCGTGCGGGAGGCGCCGGTCGAGCAGATCGCGGCGGTTCCCGGGATCGGGCCGGCGCTCGCAACCAGGATCAAGGCGGCCCTGGAGGCGTGAGGCCGTCCCGCCGCCGCGCGGCTCGCGCCTGTATCATCCGCGCTCGTGCGTAAAGCCGGACCGATTCTCATTGCCCTCGTGGGCATTCTCGCGCTCGTCATCGACTTCTGGCCGAACCTGTATTTCCCGGCGCTGTCGCCGGAGGGCGAGGCCCGCAAGATCGAGACGAAGCTCGGCCTCGACCTTCAGGGTGGCCTGAAGGTCGAGTACCGCGTCGTTCCCACGGGCGGCAATACGCCGACCCAGGCGGACGTGGACGTCGTCAAGCAGATCATCGAGCGGCGCGTGAACGCGACCGGCGTGTCGGAGCCCGTCGTCCTCACCTCTGGGACCGACCGGATCGTCGTCGAGGTCCCGGGGATCAGTGACACCGAGGCCATCCGGCGCCTCGTGGGCCAGACCGGCCTGCTCGATTTTGTGCCACTCCCCGTGCAGGACTACGGGACCGAGACCAGTCCCGGCCCGCGCCAGGCGGTCGCCGGCCAGCCGCTCCCGACCGCACCACCTCGGCTCTTCTCCGGCGACCAGGTCCGGAGCGCGAACGTCAGCCAGGATCCCCAGGGCCGGCGGGTCGTCGCATTCACCCTCCAGGACCAGGGCTCGAAGCTCTTCGGCGACTACACGACCCAGCACGTCGGCGAGTTCTTCGCGATCGTCCTCGACGGCCGTGTCATCTCCGCCCCGTCCATCAACGAGCCGATCACCGGCGGGTCCGGGCAGATCAGCGGCGGCGGCCTCGGCGGCTTTGCGCGGACGGAGGCCGAGGAGCTCGTCAACGTCCTCCGGTTCGGCTCGCTGCCCTTCCCGGTGGAGGAGCTGGCGAGCGACACCATCGACCCGACGCTCGGCGAGGAGTTCCTCAGGAGCAGCCTGCTCGCCGGCGGGATCGCGATCCTGCTCGTGGTCCTGTTCATGCTCGTGCACTACCGGCTGCCCGGTCTCGTGGCGAGCTTCGCGCTCCTGTACTACGCGATCATCGTCCTCGCGCTCTTCCGGCTCATCCCCGTCACCCTGACCCTCGCCGGCATCGCGGGCTTCGTGCTCTCGGTGGGCATGGCGGTCGACGCCAACATCCTGATCTTCGAGCGGACCAAGGAAGAGCTGCGTGCCGGGAAGTCGCTGCCGCAGGCGATCGAGGCGGGATTCTCACGCGCCTGGAACTCGATCCTCGACTCGAACGTGTCGAGCCTGATCACCGCGATGATCCTGTACCTGTTCGGCTCGTCCGTGATCCAGGGCTTTGCCCTCGTCCTGATCCTCGGCGTCCTGGCCTCGATGTTCACGGCGATCATCGTGACGCGCTCCATCCTGCGGGTCATCGTCGGCCGCGAATGGGCCCGCAAGGCCTGGCTCTATGGCGTGAGCGAGGAAGAGTTCACCGCCCGCCCGACGACCCGGACCGGCCTTCGCCGCGAGGCGCGCGTTGTTTGACATCGTCGGCAAGCGCCGCTGGTTCTTCATCTTCTCGGCGATCATCACGATCCCGGGGCTGTTCTTCATCCTGCTCACGCCGATCACCAACGGCGCCGCGGGCCTGAAGTTCTCGATCGACTACACCGGCGGGACGGAGTGGTCGATCAAGTTCGAGGACCCGAACGTCACCGCCGAGCAGGTGCATGACGAGCTGATCACGCTGGGGCAGGAAGAGGCCACCGTGACCCGGACGGGCCGAGGCTTCCTCGACATCCGGATGACGGGCGTCGAGGTCGTGGCGTCACCGAGTCCCACGCCGGCTCCCACCGCCTCGCCGACCGCCGCCCCGTCCCCGACGGCGGCGCCGATCGGTCCCGTGGCCAGCAGCGCGCCGACGCCCGCACCGTCACCGAGTCCCACGCCGGCTCCGAGCTCGAGCGCGGCACCGTCGGCGACGCCCGTTCCCGGGTCGGACGTCAAGATCCCGACCGAGGGGGAACTGGGCGCCATCGCCAAGGCCCTCGAGGCGAAGTTCGGCCCGATCGCCGAGCAGGCCAAGCTCAGCTCGATCGGCGCGGTCGTGAGCTCGGACCTGATCCAGCAGGCGGTGGTCCTGATCCTGATCGGCTCGGTCGGGATCCTGCTCTGGATCACCCTGCGGTTCCGCGACGTGAAGTTCGGGGTCACGGCGCTCGTCGCCTTGCTCCACGACGTCATCGTGGTCGTCGGGATCTTCGCCGTGCTCGGGACCCTCTTCAACGTCAAGATCGACGGCCTCTTCGTGACCGCGATGCTGACCGTCATCGGCTTCAGCGTCCACGACACGATCGTCGTCTTCGACCGCGTCCGCGAGAACCGGGCCCGCCACGCGGGCGAACCGTTCTCGGAGGTCGTCAACCACTCGATCCTGCAGACCTTCGGGCGCTCGATCACCACGAGCTTCACGGTCGTGCTGACCCTGACGACGCTGCTGCTCTTCGGCGGCTCCGCGACGCAGGAGTTCGTGCTGGCCCTGCTCCTCGGCATCGTTTCGGGCACGTACTCGTCGATCTTCAACGCGGCCCCGCTGCTGGTGGTCTGGCAGGAATGGGAGGATCGCCGCCGCGGCCGCCTGGCCGCACCCCCACGGAGCAAGCGCGCCACGGCGTAGTTCGCCCTGGCGCCGGGCTGATACCGCGGCCGCCGGGCGCCGGCAGGCCGAGCGTTGGGAACGAAGTTCACATGGCGAGGCCGGGTGGCGATCGCCGGCCGCGAACGGGCCCGGCGCCATCGAGTTGAGCGGTGGTGCAGCGGCGCATGACATCCTGATGAGGTGCTCGCGCCACGGTCCCGTTGGGTGTTTCCGACCACCGTTGCTGTGCCCTCGGCGTTGCTGGATGCCGGCCGCGACCTGAGCCTCGGGCCGCGGGTCGTCGCGCTCCTCGCCGCGCGTGGAGTGATCGCCGAGGATGAGCTCCGGCGATTCATGGGCGATCCGGCGGCCGGGCTCCATGATCCCGGGCGGCTGCCCGACGCCGGCGTCTTCCGCGACCGGGTTCTCAAGGCGCGGGACCTCCGCGAGCGCATCCTGGTGTTCGGCGACTTCGATGCCGACGGGATCACCGGGCTCGCGATCCTGACGCTGGCGCTGCGGCGCCTCGGGGTCGAGGTCATCCCGTACGTCCCGTCGCGCCTCGACGAGGGGCACGGCCTTTCGCTCGCGGCGGTCGAGGCGGCGCGGTCGGCAGGCGCGACCGTGATCGTCACCGTCGACACCGGGTCCTCCAGCGTCGCCGAGGTCGCGGCGGCGAACGCGGCCGGGATCGACGTGCTCATCACGGACCACCACCGGGTTCCAGCGGAGCTCCCGAAGGCCCTCGCGATCGTCAACCCGCATCGCCCCGACGCGACCTACCCGGAGCAGCGGCTCGCCGGCAGCGGCGTCGCCTTCACGCTCGCGCGGCTCCTGCTCGGCGACGCTGCGCTCGGCTTCGCCGACCTCGCCGCGATCGGGACCGTGGCGGATCTCGCCCCCGTGCTCGGGGAGAACCGCGCGATCGTGCAGCTCGGGCTGGAGCTGCTCCGCGCGGGGCCACGGCCGGGTCTCGCGGCGCTGCTGGCCGTCGCCCGCGTCGACCCGGCGGAAGCGGACCTCGAGACCATCGCGTTCGCCGTCGCGCCGCGGCTGAACGCGGCTGGCAGGGTGGGGGAGGCCTTCGATGCCGCGCGCCTGCTGCTCAGCGAGGATTCCGAGGAGGCCGTGGGGCTGGCGGCGACCCTCGAGGCGGCGAACGCTACCCGGAAGGACATGATGCGCACGGCGGTCGCCGAGGCGCGGACCTCGCCGGATGCCGTGGACGACGCGGCGGCGGTCGTGGTTCGGGGGCCGTGGCCGGTCGGCATCGTCGGGCTCGTGGCCTCGCGCCTCGCCGAGGAGCGGCTCCGTCCGGCCGTGGTCGGCGCCGACCTCGGGGCCGTCGTGCGGGCCTCGTGCCGAAGCGCCGGCGGCTTCCACCTCGCCGACGCGCTCGCCTCGTGCTCGGACATCCTCCTGCGCCACGGCGGTCACGCGGGCGCGGCGGGGTTCGAGATCGAGACGGAGCGGTGGCCGGAGTTCCGCGAGCGATTCCTGGCAATCGCCGTCGCCGCGGGTCCGCCGGAGACGGTGCCAAGCATCGCCGTCGATGTCGCTCTGCGGGCGCGCGATGTCGACTACGCCCTCCACCGGGACCTGCAGCGTCTCGCGCCGTGCGGGACCGGCAACCCGGAGCCGCTCGTGGCGATCCTCGGGCTGACCGTGACCCGAGCCCGGGAGACGGGCGACGGCGGACATAGCCAGCTCGTCCTGAAGCGCCGCCTCGACGTCCTCGACGGGATCGCCTTCGGCTGGCCCGAGCTCGCCGGCGAGGTGACCGAGGGGATGGCGGTCGACATCGTCGCCCAGCTCAAGAGCCGGCGCTTCGGCGGGATCGAATCGCTCCAGCTGGACATCCGCGACGCGGCTCCGTCCGGGTATCACCCGGAAGCGCGGGCGATCCTCGAAGCGCCGCTCGTCGCGGTCGGTCCAGGGCCGGCGGTGGGCTCCGCATCGTCCGGCTGACGCGCCGCCCCGACATCGGCCCGATAATCCGCGCGGTGACCCCCACGTGACCCGCGCCAACCCACACCCCCGCGCGCCTCGCGATCGGCACCCTGCCGGCGGCTGGCGCCTGCCGATCGACCTCGCGCCGGCACTCTCGGTCGTCGGGCTCGTGGTCGTGGCCGTGGTCACGCTCGCGCTGTTCGGAGGCTCGCTGCCACTGCCGGGCAGCGGCGGACCCGGACCGGGCGGCCCGATCAGGACCGCTACGCCGTCGAACATCGTCGTCATCCCGGACGACCCCCGGGCCGAGGTGCCCGGGACGCTGCTGTACGTCAAGGACGGGAACATCTGGGAGCAGTCGGGCGACACCGCGCGCCAGCTGACCTCCAGCGGGGTGGTCGGTGAGGAGCACCAGGACGCGATGCCGGCCTGGTCACCGGATGGCGCGTCCATCTACTTCGTGCGGACGGTGCGAGAGAGCGGCCGCTGGCCCTCGGGCGGCATCACCCGGACGTACAACCTCCAGGTCCCGACCCTGTTCCGGATGGCCGCCGACGGCAGCGGCGAGCCGGACGGCCTCATCACGGGGCGGCTCCGCCGCAGCGGCAACACCTGGTCCTACTTCATCCGCGAGCCCGCGGTCTCTCCCGATGGCACGGAGATCGCGATCGTGACGGATGGCCCCGACCCCACCACGAGCGATGTGGTCGTCAAGCTCCTCGACCTCGCATCGCTCGAGCTCAGGAACCCCCGCCTGGGGCAGACCCAGGCGCTGGGACACCAGGATCCGGCGTGGTCGCCCGACGGCCGGTTCCTGCTGTACGTCCGGAACGCGCGCGAGGGCGCCCGCGGGGTCCCGGCGATCTACCGCTACAACCCGGCGAACGACCGCTCGATCGCGATCACCGGCGGCGGCTACGCGGATCCGTCGTGGTCGCGCGACGGCCGCTTCATTGCCGCGACCAGGACGAGCAACTTCGGCACGGACGTCGTGATCCTCGATGGGCGGACCGGCGTCGAGCTCCTGAAGGTGACGCACGACGAGCAGTCGTTCAACCCGGTCTGGTCGCCGAAGGGCGACGCGATCGCGTTCTTCCGCGTCACCCATGGCGTCGTCGACCTGTACCTCGTGCCGCTCACCGGCGCGGCGCCGGCCTGGACCGCGGGCGAGCCGCTGGCACTGACGATCTCCGCGGGCCTCGACGCGGCGTCACGACCGACGTGGTTCATCCCGGCCGACCAGCTCCCGCCGTTGCCGACGCCAACGCCGGCCGCGCCTTCGCCGACAACGAGCATCACCGTCGAGTGACCCTTCCCGGCACGTATCTCGAGCGCCTGGCGGCCCGTAGCGCGGCCGTCGGCAGCGTCCTGTGCCTCGGGATCGACCCGGACCCGGCGACGCTGCCGGCGGGCTTCACGCCGGACGTGCGCGGGATCGAGCGGTTCGCGCTCCTGCTCGTGGAGGCCGCCGCGCCGTTCGCCGCGGCGATCAAGCCGAACCTCGCGTTCTTCGAGGCCTACGGCTCCGCGGGGTGGGCCGCCCTGGAGCGGGTTCGGGCGGCGATTCCCGCCGACGTGCCGGTCATCGCCGATGCCAAGCGCGCCGACATCGATTCCACGACGGCGCGGCAGGTCGTCGGCTACTACGACAGCCTCGGGGTCGATGCGGTCACGATCAGCCCGTACCTGGGCGAGGAGGCGGTGGCGGCGTACCTCGAGCGCCCGGATCGATTCGCGTATGTCCTGTGCCGGACCTCGAACGCCGGTGGCGCCGACATCCAGGGGCTTGCCGTTCGCGGCGTGTGGGACGCCGACGGCGCCTACGCCGCCCCGGACGAGCCGCTGTGGGCGCGCGTCGCCCGGAACGTTGCTGGCTGGGGCCCGGGTGGGACTGCGGGTCTCGTCGTCGGAGCCACCGCGCCGGCGGAGCTACGCGCGGCGCGCGCGATCGCCCCGGGGCTCGCGTTCCTGGTGCCCGGCGTAGGGAGCCAGGGCGGCGCGACCGAACCGGTGCTCGCGTTCGGCCCGGCGACGGAGCCACCAGCCGGCGGGCGACCCGGAGGCGGGCTTGTCGTGAACGTCTCGCGAGGGATCTCGCAGGCGGCGAGCGGGGGGCCCGGCAGGGCGGCCGGCGCGTCGGTCGATGGGGCTCCGAACGGCGCCGAGAATGGCGCCGCGAAGGGGGCTTCCGCCGATCCCGGAGAGCTTGTCGCGGAGGCCGCCCGAAGCTGGTCCGCGAAGCTCCCTGTGCTACCGTAGCCGCCGCATGCTGCCGTTCAACATCGGCCCCGGCGAGCTGATCCTGTTCCTCATCATCGCGCTCGTCGTCCTGGGTCCCGGGAAGCTCCCCGACGTCGCCCAATCGCTGGGCAAGAGCGTCCGCGAGTTCCGCAAGGCAGCGACCGATATCTCCGACGCTGGCAAGCTGGACGTCCCGCCCCCATCGGCCGAGGCAACCCCGCCGGCGCCGCCACTGCAGACCCCGGTCGCACCGGCTGCGACGGCCGATGCGGCCCCTCCGGCGGTCGCACCGCCGCCACCGGCCGACCCTGGCGCACACAAGCCCGAGCCTGAGGCAGAGACCGCGGCCGCGGGCTCACCCGCGCGCGATTCGAACCTGGCGTAGCGCGGGCCGCGTCCGCGTGAGCGCCCACGTGAGCGCCCGCCGCGCCGCCCGAGAACCCCAATGACCGTCGTGGACCAGGCCGAGGCCCCGCAGCCTGCGACGATGCCCCTGACCGCACACCTGGCGGAGCTGCGGAACCGGCTGATCTGGATCATCCTGGCGATCGCGGTCGGCAGCTCGATCGGGTTCGCCTTGGGCGAGCCGATCATCACGGTCCTCCGTGGCGCCCTGCCGCCGGACGTCCGCCTCATCCAGCTCGAGCTCGGCGACGGCTTCTCGATCCGACTCCAGATCTCGTTCGTCGTTGGGGTCATCCTCGGGATGCCGGTGATCCTGTGGCACTTCTGGCGGTTCATCGCGCCGGGCCTCACCGCCGGCGAGCGCAGGTCGATCCTGCCGTGGATCCCGATGGCCCTGATCTTCTTTGCCATCGGTGTCGCAGTCGCCTTCGTGGTCCTGCCATGGGCGGCCATCTTCCTGCTGCAGTTCGTTCCGGAGGCCGTCGACAGGACGATCAACATCCGGAGCTACTTCGAGTTCATGTCGAGCCTGTTCCTGGGCTTCGGGCTCCTCATGGAGTACCCGATCCTCCTGGTTGCCCTGTCGAAGATCGGCGTCGTGACCTCGGAGCGGCTGCGACGATCTCGCGGCGTGGCGATCCTCGGGATGTTCGCCTTCAGCGCGGTCGTCACCCCTGGCGGAGACTTCGTCAGCCCCGGCATCCTCACGGTGGTGCTGTACCTGCTGTACGAGGGCACGATCTGGTTCATCCGGCGGACGGGCCGATAGGGCTCCGGATCGCCGGATCGGGCGGGCTATCCTCCGTCCGATGACGAAGCAGGAGGTCGAGGTCGACGCGCCCAGGTCGGCGGGCCCACACGTGGTCGTCCTGACCGGCCTGTCCGGCGGGGGCAAGACGGCTGCCGCGAAGCTCTTCGAGGACCTCGCCTATACCGTCGTCGACAACCTTCCGGGCGAGCTGCTGCCGAACCTCGCGGAGATGGTCGTCGGCGATCCGCAGCGCTTCGCCCGGGTTGCGATCGTCCTCGACGTGCGGGCCGGTGACGCCGAGACGGCCTACCGCGCGATGCGCGCCGCGCTGGCAGGTCGGGGCATCCGGCCCCAGGTGTTCTTCCTCGAGGCCAGCGACGAGGCCCTGATCCGCCGATTCTCCGAGACGCGCCACCGCCACCCGCTCGCCACGGGCCGGAGCACACAGGCGGCGATCACGCTGGAGCGGCGGATCCTGGACCCGATCCGCGCGGAGGCGGACGTGGTCCTCGATACGACCGACCTGCCCCTGCGCGACCTCCGGGAGCGGCTGTTCGCGCGGCTCGGCGAGATCCAGCCCGACGCGATGACGATCCAGCTCATCAGCTTCGGCTACAAGTTCGGCCTCCCGCTCGAGGCGGACCTCGTCTTCGACACCCGGTTCATCCAGAACCCGTACTACGTGCCCGAGCTCCGCGAGCACTCCGGGCTCACGAAGCAGGTCCGCGACTTCGTGCTCGCCCAGCCGGGGGTGGAGGAGTACATCGACCTCATCCAGCGGCTGCTGGAGTTCGGGATCCCGGCCTTCGCCGCGGAGGGCAAGAGCAAGCTCACGATCGGGATCGGATGCACCGGCGGGCGGCACCGCTCGATCGTCCTCGCGGAGGAGCTGGCGCGGCGGCTGCGCGACGCCGGCCATGAGCCTGTCGCGGTCTTCCACCGCGAGCTCGAGCGGGCCTGACGGGGCGCGTATCAGGTTGATCGCGAGGATGCGGCTGCGACGCTGGCTCCAACCCGGCATGGGCGTGAAGCGCTGGCTCCTGCTGATCTTCGCCGGGATGCTGTTGCTGGCCCTCGGCTCTGCGCACGTCATCCGCCAGGTGACGCAGGACTTCCGGCCCGGCGGGGCGGCCCAGACGCTGATCGACCTCGTGACCCTCCAGTTCCTGCCGTTCCCGCTCCGAGGGTTCGTGGCAGCGGTCGCCGGGGTCACCCTGATCGGCATCGGGGCGTGGCGGCTGGCCGTCGCGCTCACCCGGCCCCTCCGGACGGACGGGGAGACGCCGCTCGCCGACGTGATCTACCAGAAGCGGTTCCTGGCGCGGGGCCGGCGGATCGTCGCCATCGGCGGCGGGACGGGCCTCTCGACGCTCCTCCGGGGGCTCAAGCAGCACACCAGCAACCTCACCGCGATCGTGACGGTCGCGGACGACGGCGGGTCCTCGGGGGCGCTGCGGGAATCGCTGGGCATCCCGCCGGTCGGCGACATCCGCAACTGCATCGCGGCCCTCGCCGACGCCGAGCCACTGATGAGCGAGCTTCTCGGCTACCGATTTCCCGGGTTCACGCGCGGCGAGAGCGGCCTGGTCGAGACCGAGCCGGGAGCGCTCGGCGGGCACCCGGTCGGAAACCTCCTCATCGCCGCGATGACCGCGCTCGAGGGCGGCGACTTCGAGGAGGGCGTCCGGCGGATGAATCGCGTCCTGGCGGTGCGCGGCAAGGTGGTTCCGGCCTCCGCGGCGCCCGTGAACCTCGTCGCGCGCACCCGGGACGGCCGGACCGTCACGGGGCAGTCGACGATCATGCGGACCCGCGACATCGAACGTGTCTGGCTCGACCCCGGCGACGTCCGGGCCGCCGACGACGCGCTCGCCGCGATCGCCGAGGCGGAGATCATCGTCCTCGGGCCGGGAAGCCTCTACACGAGCGTGCTGCCGGTGCTGCTGATCCCCGCGATCCGGAAGGCGATCGCGGAATCGCCGGCCGTCCGCGTCTACGCCTGCAACGTCGCGACCCAGCCCGGCGAGACCGAGGGCCTCGACCTCGCCGACCATGTCGAAGCCCTCGTGGGACATGCGCAAGCGGACCTGGTCGATCTCGTGCTCGCGAACGACCGGTTCAACGGCGAGGACAAGCCCTGGCCGGACGACGCCGTCAAGCCGCGCTGGCCGCCCGCCGTCGATCCCGTGCCCCACCTCGCAACCGATGGGGTCGCCAGCCTCGTCGACCCGCACCACCACGATCCGGAGCGGCTGGCGGCGGCGATCTTCCGTGCGATCGAGCGCGAGGGCCCCGACCTGCGGCGCGGGCGCTCGATCCGGGTGGCATGAGCGCCTCGCCGCAGCGCTGATGGCGGCTCCCGACCGCGACCTTGTCCTGGCGCTCCGCGCTGAGCTCGCGGCGATCGATCCGTCGCGCGAGTGCGACCGTGCGGCCGAGCGGGCGGGTCTCGAACCGGGAACGCGGTGGCGAGATGCGACGCTCGCCCGCCTGGCGGTCCGGCTCGCGCGCCGCGACGGCGCGAGGGAGATCGACGCGGCCGAGCCCGTGCCGTTCGACTGGGCCGCGCGACCCGACCACTGCCGGATGGCCTGGCTGCGCGGCCGATTCCTCGCCCGCGGCTCGCTGAGCCTCGCGAACGGCCAGACCCATCTGGAGATCGTCGTGCCTCCGGCGGAGGCGCCGGCAGCTCGCGGCCAACCTGGGCGGGGTCGGCATGCCGGCAAGCTGGCGGGTTCGCAGGGGCATGGGCGTGGTGACGTGGAAGAGCGCGGAGCTCGTGGGCCTCGTGCTGCGGCGGATGGGCGCCGGCCCGAGCCTCCTCGAGCTGGAGGTCCGGCAGGTGGCGCGGGCGCTTCGCGGAGAGCTCAACCGGGTGATCAACGCGGAATCGGCGAACCTGTCCCGAACGGTCGCGGCCGCCGGCCGGCAGCTCGAGGCCATCGCCACGCTGGCCGCGGACGGCCGCCTCGCCGAGGAATCGAGGGCGGTTCGGGCCGTCGCGGCGGCGCGCCGGGAGACGCCCGAGGCGACCCTCTCCGAGCTCGCGGATCGGCTGCAGGTCCACCGATCGGCCGTCCAGCGGGCCCTCGATCGCATCGAGCGGCTCGCGCTGACATGATTCGCCCGATGCGACCAGTGATCGTTGCGGGCAACTGGAAGATGCATACGACCCCGGCCGACGCCGGCGAGCTGGCGCGGACGATCGCCGCCCGGACGAGGGTCGCCGGCGTCACGCGCGTGCTCTGCCCGCCGTTCGTCTGCCTCGGGGCGGTTCGGGCGGCCACCCGCGGCGAGGACGTCGCGGCGCCGGATGGTCGGGGCGTCGAGGTCGGCGCTCAGGACGTCCACCACGAGCCGTTCGGCGCGTACACGGGCTCGACCTCCGCCCCGATGCTGGCAGGCCTCGCGAGCTGGACGATCGTCGGGCACTCCGAGCGCCGCCGCGATAACGGCGAGACGGACGACCTGATCGCGCGGAAGCTCCTGGCTGCACGGTCGGCGGGGCTGGCCGTGATCCTGTGCGTCGGGGAGCAGCTGGCCGACCGCGATGCCGGGCGCGCGCTCGAGGTCGTCGACCGCCAGGTTCGTGGCTGCCTCGCAGGTGCGGATGCCGGCGCGTTGACAGGCGAGGCATGGGTCCGGGCAGGGGAGTGGCGACCCGCGCTGACGATTGCCTACGAGCCCGTCTGGGCGATCGGCACGGGTCGAAACGCCAGCGGCGCCGACGCCGCGGAGATGGCCGGCGCCATTCGCTCGACGCTCTCCGACCTGGGCTTCCCGGACGGTGGCGAGTCGATCGCCATCCTCTACGGCGGGAGCGTCTCGTCCTCGAACATCGACGAGTTCATGACCGAGCCATCGATCGACGGCGCGCTCGTCGGCGGCGCCTCGCTCAAGCCGGATGAGATGGCCGCGATCGTCGCGCGCGCGGGGCTGACCGCCGCGGCGCGAGGGTCGTGACGCCACCCGGCCGCCGACCCCGCCCGATCGTCCTCGTCGTCATCGACGGGTTCGGTCTCGGGACGGATCCGCGAGCGGATGCGATTGCCGCGGCCCGCATGCCGAATTGGCGCGCCCTCCTGGAACGGTGGCCGCATGCCCGCCTCGAGGCCTCGGGCGCTGCGGTCGGGCTGCCGGACGGGCAGATGGGCAACTCGGAGGTCGGGCACCTCAACATCGGCGCGGGGCGCCCGGTGCTCCAGGACCTGCCCCGGATCGATGCCGCGATCGCGGACGGCTCGTTCTTCGCGAGGCCGGCGCTCATGGCCGCCACGCGCCGCGCTCGCAATGGATCGGGCTCGCTGCACGTCATCAGCCTGCTCGGGCCGGGCGGCGTCCACGCCAACGATCGGCACCTGGTCGCGCTCGTCGAGCTCGCCGCGCGGGAGGGGGTCGCTCGCGTCCGCATTCATGCGCTCCTGGACGGCCGGGACACGCCCCCGAGCTCCGCCCTCGGCTACATCGAGGACCTGGAGGCCAGGCTCGGCGCCGCGCACCCCGATGCCCGGATCGCAACCATCGGCGGCCGCTACTTCGCGATGGACCGCGACCAGCGCTGGGAGCGGATCGAGCGAGGCTACGACGCGATCGTCCACGCCGAGGGGCTCCACGCCGCGACGACGCGCTTCGCGATCGAGGCGGCGTACGAACGCGGCGAGACCGACGAGTTCGTCTCGCCCACCATCATCGACGGCGCCGACGGCGTGGTCCTTGACGGTGATCCGGTCGTCCACGCCAACTTCCGGGCCGATCGAGCGCGCCAGCTGACCCACGCGCTCGCCGATCGCGCCTTCGACGGGTTCGATCGAACGTCGCCGGCCGGCAGGCCGGCTCCGGACGGGCTCCTGATCGTGACGATGACCGAGTACGAGGAAGGTCTCCCGGTCGAGGTCGCGTTCCCGCCGGAGGTCGTGCCCTGCCTCGCGGGTGCGATGGCCGAGGCCGGCTGGCGCCAGCTCCACGTCGCGGAGACGGAGAAATACGCCCACGTCACGTACTTCCTCAACGGCGGGCGCGAGGCACCGTTCGAGGGCGAGGACCGGGTCCTGGTCCCGAGCCCGAGGGTCGCGACGTACGACGTCCAGCCCGAGATGAGCGCCGCCGGCGTGACGGACGCCCTCGTCGCCGGGATCGCCTCGGGCGAGTACGACTTCCTCGTCGCCAACTTCGCCAACCCGGACATGGTCGGGCACAGCGGTGTCTGGGACGCCACGATCCGGGCGGTCGAAACGGTCGACGACTGCCTCGGGCGGATCGTTCGGGCGCTCGATCCGCTGCCGTCGTCGGGCGCGCTGCTGGTCGTCACCGCGGACCACGGCAACGCCGATCAGCTGCTCGACGCCGACCGGCAACCCGATCACGGCCCATTCCCTCAATCCCGTTCCCGTGCTGCTTGCCGGCGCCGCGGTCGACGGCGCTGCCATCCGCGATGGCGTGCTCGCCGACGTCGCCCCGACGATCTGCGAGATGGCCGGCCTGGCGGCGTGGCCGGGGATGACGGGCCGATCCCTTCTCGCGTACCATCCCGCGGTCACCGAGGAGGAACGCGCACCGTGAACCCCGTCCTGGCCGCCGGCCAGCTCATCGTCAGCATCGCCCTGACCTTCGCCGTCCTGCTCCAGTCTCGAGGCTCGGGCCTCGGCGGCACGTTCGGCGGCGACTCTGCGGTCTACCGCAGCCGCCGGGGCATCGAGCGGCGGCTCTGGCAGTTCACGATCGTGCTGATCGTGCTGTTCTCGATGTTCTCCCTCGCGGCGTACGTCCTGACCCCGTCCGTCTGACCCGGCGCCGCCGGGTTCGCTCGTGCCAAAACGTCGGGTCGCGCCGTCGATCAACCTCCCGGACCGCCTCGTCGCGGCCGTCCTGAGCGTGGCCCTCGTCGGCCTGTCCATCGCGGCGCTGGCGCCATCGATCGGCTCCTCGGAGAACTCGGTTGAACCGACGCCTGGCGCGCCGCCGCCACGCGACTACGTCGAAGGCGTGCTGGGCCGGGCGACCAACGCGAGCCCGTTCGGCGCACGCTCCGCCGCGGATCGGGCGCTCGTGGCGCTCCTGTTCCGAGGTCTCGTCCGCCTGGGTCCCGACAGCAGCGTCGTCGGAGACCTCGCCGCCCGCTGGGACGTCACCGATGACGGCGGAACGTGGACCTTCCACCTGCGCCCCAACCTGCGCTGGCAGGACGGCGAGCCGCTCACCGCGGATGACGTGGCGTTCACCGTCTCGGTCCTCAGCGATCCGGCCTACACGGGGCCCGGCGCGGAGTCGTGGCGAGACGTCCGCGCGACGGCCATCGATCCGCTGACCGTCTCGCTCCACCTGACGACGCCACTGGGCGGATTCCTCCAGGCCGCCACGCAACCGATCGCCCCGGCGCACCTGCTCGCAGGGATCCCGCCGGAGGCCCTGCCCGATGACCCGTTCGGGACGCTGCCGGTCGGCTCGGGGCCATACCGGCTCCTGTTCCTCGAGGCCGGTCGGGCGTCGCTCGCCGCGGCCACGCCGATCGAGCCGCCGGCCGATCCCGGCGGCCCCAACTTCCGGACGCCCCGCCCGACGGACTCGCTCGCGAGCTCTTCGCCAACCGCTCGGGCCGACGTGGCGGTGCCGTACATTGCCGGCTTCGAGCTGCGCTATTTCGGCGACGTCGCCTCTCTCATCGAAGCCTGGCGGGACGGTGAGCTCGACGCCGTCTCGGGCATCCAGCCCGCGGACGTCGCGGCGCTCCAGGCGGCGGAACCCGGGCGACTCGTGCGCTACCCCGGCACGACGATCCTCGCCGCGAACCTGAACCTCCGGCCCGGACGCAAGGAGTTCCAGGATCCGAAGGTCCGCAAGGCCCTCCTCGAGGCGATCGACCGGGATGCGATCGTTCGCGACGTGCTCGAGGGCCTGGGCTCGCGCGCGGACTCCCTGATCCCGTCCAGCTCGCCGGTGTTCGACGCTTCCAAGAGCCCGAAGGTCCCGTTCGACCTCGCCGCCGCGCGCAAGGACCTGACGGACGCCGGCTGGAAGGCCGGGGACGTCAGCTGGACCCCCAAAGACGCGAAGGAACCGCTCGTGATCGAGCTGCTGAGTCCGGAGCAGGCGGCCAACCCTGTCGCCTATGCGACCGCGAAGCTCGTCGTCGAGGGCTGGCACGATCTCGGGCTCGCGGTCCGGCACGTGCCGCTGCCCGCCTCCGAGCTGCTCGGCAACCGGTTGGCCCAGGGGCAGTTCCAGGTGGCGATGATCCCCCTCGCGATCGGGCTCGATCCCGACCTCTACCCGCTGCTCGCCTCGTCGCAGACCCGAACGGGCGGCTCGAACGTCGCCGGCCTCCAGGATCCGGACCTCGACAAGCTCCTCGTGGACGCGCGGACGCCACTTCTGGCCGACCCGCGCAAGGTGGCGTACGGGGCGCTGCAGACCCGGCTCGCGGAGCGGAGCTACATCCTCCCGCTCGCATTCCGCGACGAGTACGTCCTGTACCGGGACACCGTCTCCGGACCCGAATCGAGGCCCGTTTCGGGCTCCGGGGACCGCTATTGGGACGTGCTAACATGGCGCCTCGCCGACGGCACCTGAGCCCTTTTCGGGTCGCCGTGGATCTCACGCCGAGGTGGCGAAATTGGCAGACGCGCTAGCTTCAGGAGCTAGTGCCCGCAAGGGCGTATGGGTTCAAGTCCCGTCCTCGGTACCACCTCCCCGTCGGCGGTCCCAACCATCCGTGGCGGTTGACGCCGCCTAGCGAACGACGCCGCCCAGCGGGCGCCGCTGGCCGGGAGCTGCAGCGGGGGCGCAAACGATGACGAAGCGATCCACGATCTGGGCACTCCTCGGGGCGAGTGTCCTGATGCTCAGCCTGGCAAGCGTCGCGATGGCCATCGTCCTCACCTCGGACCACGAGGCCATCATCACCGGCTGGGACGACGAGGGCGATCCCTTCGCACAGGACAAGTTCGGCGATCCGTTTCCCATCAACCCGCCGCGGTGCGACGGCATCGACGTGGACGAGGACGAGATCGTGTTCGTGTTCCTCCAGTCGGGGACGCAGGAGAGCGACGTGGCGCCGAACCCTGGCGGCGCAGCGGGCAACACGATCGACGTGGACCTCAACGACGGCGAGATCTTCCTCACCGACCTCGAGGCCGACGACGTCCAGGAGGACAGCGTCACCTGGATCGTCGGCGTGGACCCGCCGGGCGATGAGCTCGAGCTGGTCTCGGTGAGCTCGAACGTCGATGGCGGCGAGCTCGTCGTCGAGGCGATCTGCTTCGCCGCGGCCCCCGATACGAGCACGCTCGCTGCCCCGAGCGCCGAGCGCGGGACGAGCGGCTGGCTGCTGCTCGTCGCCCTTGGCGTCCTGGTGCTGAGCGTCCTGGTCGTCGGGCCGGTCAGGACGTCGCGGCGGAGGTAGGGGCGTCACCGGCATCGATCGAACGGCGCAGCGATTGACCGGCGTGGCGATCGACGGGGTGGGGCCGGCTGGCCTTCTGGGCCGGCCATGTACAATCCGGCGGTCGTCGGCGGCTGATCGTGGTCAATCCGCGTTCGAGCGGATCCCTCTACTCCTGCGAAGCCGGTCGCGGCACACCTTGCCCAGGTGGCGGAATTGGTATACGCGTACGTTTGAGGGGCGTATGAGGCAACTCATCCGGGTTCAAGTCCCGGCCTGGGCACCAATCCTTCCCTGATTCGGCGACGTGGCGGCTGCGGCTGCCGCTCGACCTCGCCATGTGAGCTTCGCTCCCAACGCTCGGCCGATCGCGACGGCCTCCGCCGCCCGTCGCGACACGGGTGTGTCAAGCGGGATGGGACGTGGGCGGTTTCCCGCCAAATTCACGCCCCGGGGGCGTTCGGCACCGGAATGGCCCGCCTCCGGCCGTCGTAGCCGATGATTTGTCCCGCCGTGAGCGTGGCCCGGGATGAAAGCCGCCGCACTCGCGGCGGAATTGCACGTCGCTCGCGCCGAACGATCCCCGGGCGTGAATCTGGCAGGTTCGGGACGCCCGGACGAGCAGGGATGCTGGCGGGCACGAGTTGTAGGCTTCGTGCGGGCGGTTAGCTCAGTTGGTCAGAGCGCCTCGCTTACACCGAGGGTGTCGGGGGTTCGAGTCCCTCACCGCCCACCATCCTGCTCGCGGATCCGGCCTCTGCCTGCGTTGCCGGCTCCGCTCCCTCGCTCACGCACTTCGAGTGCGTTCGCTACGGGTGCTCACCGGCGCCTTGGCAGAGACACGGCTTCGCGACCAGGACATTCGGAAGTTTTCGTGCAGGCGTCGCGGGCCACGGTAGAATCAATGCGTCGGCGTCGCGCCTTTCGAGTGCGAGCCGTCGTGGAGGGTTCACAACGTGGAACTGATCATCCTGCTGGTCATCGTTGGAGTGCTGATCCTGTTCGTGATCGGCATCTACAACGGCCTTGTCGGCCGTCGCAACCGGATCGACGAGGCGCTCGCGCAGATCCAGGTCCAGCTGAAGCGCCGGCATGACCTGATCCCGAACCTCGTGAACGCGGTCAAGGGCTACATGAACTTCGAGCAGAAGGTCCTGACCGACGTCACCAAGGCCCGCGCGTCCGCCGTCACCGCCGGCGCCCAGGGCAACGTCGCCCAGGCGGCGCAGGCCGAGAACGTGCTGACCGGCGCGCTGCGCTCGCTGTTCGCGGTCGTCGAGAACTACCCCGACCTGAAGGCCAACCAGAACGTGCTCTCGCTCCAGGAGGAGCTGACCACGACCGAGAACCAGATCTCGTTCAGCCGCCAGCACTACAACGCCAGCGTCCTCGAGTACAACAACGCGATCCAGGTGTTCCCGGCCGTCCTCCTCGCGGGCATGTTCGGCTTCACCAAGCGCGAGTTCTTCGAGGCCGAGCCGGAGGCCGCGAACGTCCCGACGGTCGACCTCAGCCTGAGCTGACCGCCGACCCGCGAACCGTCGACTCGACGCCTGGCCCGCCGCGCCCACGGGCCGGCGGGCGTAGCGCCGTGAAGCGGACGTAGACCCATGCAGAACCGCCAGACCTTCTCACGCCCAGCAGGCGGCGAATCGCCGCAACTCGCTGGTCCTGATCCGGCCGTCACGCTGCTGCTCGCCGCCCTCGGGTTCACGATCGGCTACGGCACGACGGGCTACGTCGAGGGCGCGTTCGGCGTCACGACGATCGCGATCGTGCTCGCGATGCTGCTCTCGGTCGGCTCGTACTTCGCGGGCGACAAGCTCGTCCTCGCCGCGTCCGGCGCGAAGGAGGTCACGCAGGAGGCGGCGCCGCAGCTGCATGAACGTCGTCCGCGAGATCTCGCTCGCCGCGGGCCTGCCGATGCCGAAGGTGTACGTCATCGACGACACGGCGCCGAACGCCTTCGCCACCGGGCGTGACCCGAAGCACGCCTCGGTCGCCATCACCACCGGCCTCCTCCAGAAGCTCGATCGCGAGGAGCTCCAGGGCGTCGATCGGCCCACGAGCTGGGCCACGTCCGCAACTCGACATCCGGTTCTCGCTGCTCGTCGCCGTGCTGGTCGGCTCCATCGCCCTCCTGGCCGACTTCTTCCTGCGCTTCACGTTCTGGGGCGGCGGGCGCCGCGGCGGCGGCGACCGCGACCGCGGCGGCGGGGGACTGGCCGCGATCCTGTTCGTCGTCGCGATCGTCCTCGCGATCATCGCGCCGATCGTCGGCGCGGCTCGTCCAGCTCGCGGTGAGCCGCCAGCGGGAGTACCTCGCCGACGCGACGTCGGTCGAGCTGACCCGCAACCCGCGCGGCCTCGAGCGGGCGCTGGCCAAGATCGCCGCGCGACCGGGAGGTGCTCGAGGTCGCGAACCGCGCCACGCAGCACCTGTACTTCACGAACCCGATCAAGAAGTTCGAGGAGCGCTCGACCTCGCTGTTCTCGACGCACCCGAACGTCGTCGAGCGGATCAACCGCCTGCGCCAGCTGACGCGGCGAGCCGCCGCTCCAGCCGGGCGACGTCCGGGCGCTCGCCGGCCTCGACTGAGCTGGCGGCTCGATCGCCACTGAACGCCGGGTCGGCCAACGGGGTCGCGGCGACGGGCGGCTCCGGGTCCGGCGCGCTCGCCGGCGTCGACCGTTCGACGATCCCGACCGCCGTCGTCCGGCAGCCTCCTCGCGGTCCAGTCGCAGGACTACCCGGGCGCGAAGTGGGCCGTCGGGCAGCGCGACGGCGGCGAGCGTCGACGGCCGAGCTCGATCGGCTGTTCGACGCCGGGGCCATTCGTGCGCACCCACGTCATGCGGCCGACCTGGCACTTCGTCGCAGCCGGAGGACATCCGCTGGCTGCTTGCGCTGACCGCGCCGCGGGTCCACCAGGCGAGCGGCTACCAGTACCGCAGCCTGGGGATCGACGAGGGACCGTCCTGCGCGGGCCGGGCGGCGGATGGAGCGGGTGCTCGAGGGCGGTGTGCCGCTCACCCGCAAGGAGCTGGGCGGGCGCTGCGCGGCGGCAGGCATCGAGGCCACGGGGCCCGGCTGGGGTATCTGGTCGGTCACGCCGAGCTCGAGGCGTCCTCTGCAGCGGGCCGCGGCGAGGGAAGCCAACAGACCTACGCGCTCCTGGAGGAGCGGGTCCCGCCGACGCCGGCCGCGGTCGCGCGACGAGGCGCTCGCGGAGCTGGCGCGACGGTACGTCGAGGGCCACGGGCCGGCGCAGGTCGCGGACCTCGCCTGGTGGTCCGGCCTGACGCTCGGCGGGCTCGCGGACCGCGCTCGAGCTGGCGACGCCGCCGCTGCGACAAGGAGGACGATCGACGGGCGGGCGTTCTGGGCATGCGCGAGCCGTCAGCCGACAGCCGGCGACGACGATCGATCGGCCGGCGTCCACCTGCTGCCGAACTACGACGAGCTGCTCATCGCGTTCCGCGACCGGACCGACGCCATGGACCCGGGGCTGCCCCGCCGGCGCGCGTCGCGGAGGCGATCCTGGCCCACATCGTCGTCCGCGACGGGCTGGTCGTCGGGGGTTGGCGCCGGGCAGAGGAGCGCGGCGCGATGCGCCTGGCCATCGATCTCCTGGTCCCGCTCGATGCCGAGGAGCGGGCCGCCTTCGATGGCGCCGTCGAACGCCTCCGGTCGTTCCTCGGGCGCCCGGTCGAGGTGGCCGGTCTCGATTGAAGGGCCGAGAGGGCCCGTGCTAACCTACGCCTCGCCGTCGGGCCAGATCGGACCGCCGGTCTCGCCGGGCCGAGATAGCTCAGTTGGTAGAGCACGCGACTGAAAATCGCGGTGTCGCCAGTTCGACTCTGGCTCTCGGCACCAACAACACCGGCGTGCGCAGCCCCGAGCGGAAGTGGCTCAGTTGGTAGAGCATCACCTTGCCAAGGTGAGGGTCGCGGGTTCGAGTCCCGTCTTCCGCTCCATTTCTTTGCCCCGGGCACGTTGCGCCGGGCTCAGCGGACGTCGGTCTGCTCGACCTCCCCGCGCCACGCGCCGGTCTCCTGGCCCCGCGATTCGATGAACTCCTTGAACCGGTCGAGGTCACCCGCAACCTCGCGCTCCAGGAGTCCGACGGCCGCCCCGACCGTTTCGATGGCTCCATCCGGCTCGACATCGAGCTGGAGCATCACCCGGGTCGTGTCGTTGTCGATCCGATGGAACGTGACGACCCCCGCGTTGCGCGCGCCGCTGGTGCTGCTCCACGCGATCCGCTGATCGGGCGTCTGCTCGGTGATCTCGGCGTCCCACTCCTTGCGCCGTCCCGCGACGCGAGCCACCCAGTGGAGGTGGGTGTCGTCGACCTGGCGGACGACGTCGACGGCGTCCATGAACTTCGGGAACTCCTCGAACTGGGTCCACTGGTTGTAGGCGACCTGGACGGGGACCTTGACGTCGATCGACTGCTCTACGTTGCTCATGCGCCTGCCTTTCTCGCTGCGGCCCGCGTGAGTGGACTCGGCACCAGTGTCGCTGCTGGGGCGAACGCGCGGAAGTCCGCAGCCGGTGCGGCGTTTCGATCGCGCGACAGGCGTAGCGACGACCTGGATCAAGTCGGTGGCGGTACGCTATCGTGCGCGCGCTGCCCCTTCGTCTAGTGGTAGGACAGCGGACTTTGAATCCGTTAGGCGAGGTTCGAATCCTCGAGGGGCAACCAACCCGTCAGTCCGACCGCGCCATGGCGCGAATCCGGCGGCCCCCGAGGCGACGTGGTGAAGTGGTTCAACACGGAGGTCTGCAAAACCTCTATTCACCGGTTCGAATCCGGTCGTCGCCTCCACCGACCTCCTGCAGCGAAGCCCGGCGGTGCCGCACGCTCGCACGGCAGCTTCTGCCCCGAACCGTCAGGCTCTCCCCATGAGCACGACACGCCTCCCGGAGCCCATCGAGCGGCTCGACGCGCGGATCACATCGACCCTCGCCCGGGTCGCCGTTCCAACGCTGCGGATCGCCCTGGGCGTCGTCTTCCTGTGGTTCGGCGTCCTGAAGTTCTTCCCGAACCTGAGCCCGGCGGAGACGCTCGCCGCTCGGACGATCGAGCAGCTGACGTTCGGGGCCGTCCGCCCGGACGTGTCGCTGCCCGTGCTCGCCGCCTGGGAGTCGATCATCGGCATCGGGCTCATCGTCGGGCGGGGCCTGCGCGGGATCCTGTTCCTGCTCGCCGTCCAGATGGTCGGCACGTTCACGCCACTGCTGCTGTTCCCGCAGGAGACGTTCACGGCGTTCCCGTTCGCGCCGACGCTGGAGGGGCAGTACATCATCAAGAACATCGTGCTCATCGGCGCCGCGATGGTGGTCGGCGCAACGGTCCGGGGCGGGGGACTCAGCCCGGAGCCCGTCGGGGAGTCGGCGACGGTACGCTGACGCCGCCGGAGTGGCGGAATGGCAGACGCGGCTGACTTAAAATCGGCTGCCCGCAAGGGCGTGCGGGTTCGACTCCCGCCTTCGGCACATCGGACCGCGACGGTCCTGACGACGGCCCGTGAAGGCGCCGTCAGTCGCCAGCGATACTGAGGATGGAGCCGAGGAAGAGCCCGATGGCGCCGAACCCGACGAGGCTGATGGCGTCCGGCGTCTCGCCCGCGAAGGTGCCAAGCACGAGGCACAGGACGACGCCGAGGGCGATCCCCAACGACGCTCTGACGAGGAGCTTGACAACCGGGCGCGGAACCAACCCGGGACGAGCGCCGGGTACCACGGCAGCCGAAGCGGGCGTTGCGACATCGGGTGGGTACTCGCCCGGCTGTTCCAATGCCTCGAGGACAGCCGGCGCGTCTTCGGGCGCGCTGACGTAGCGAACGTCGAGGACCTGTTCCTCCGCGGTCGACCACGCCTCGGCCTCCGGGACGAATCCCATCCGGGCCATGACGGCGGCGTCGGCGTGATACGCGTCGGCCGCCGCTTCGCGGGTGGCGCCGCGATAGACCGACGTCCGGCGCTGCGCCTCGACCTTGGGCGTCGTGCCGCTGCGGGCCTTGCTGGCTCGCGGTTTTCGAACCTTGCGGGCCCCCGAGCCGCGCTGTGCTTCCACGGAGCTCATCACTCCAAGCGTGGGCGGGCGTCGATCCTCCCGCATCAGCGGTGCGGCGCCTGCGTTGCAGTTGTCGAGCGCAATCTACTCGCGCCGGGGACCTGCGTATCGCCGGCGAGGTTTTCGCGCCACTTGCAACGTGGTCGCAATGTCAGGCCCTTGGCGCGCCCGCGGCGAGTCGGCAGACTGGCGGGAATTGGTCGGCGGCGGTCGCCAGCGCCCTCCCGGGCGATGCCGTACGAACCCACGGAAGCGGTGATTCGGTGATCGTTCGCGTCCTCCGGGCCAGAGTTCGGGCCGGCCGTGTCGGCGCATTCAACGCGCTGTTCCGGCGCCAGGTCGACCTGCTGCGGGAGCAGGACGGCCTGCGCTACGTCAAGCTCGCCCGCCGCCTCCAGCCGGACGGCAGCGAGGAGGCGGTGCTCTTCGAGGAGTGGCAGGACGCCGCATCGCTGTACGCCTGGGTCGGCCCGAACCTCAGTGAGCCACGCCTGATCCCGGGCGTCCGCGAGCTCGTCGAGGAGATCCATGTCGCGCACTACGAGGCTCTCGACATGGACACCGGCGTGCCGGCTGGCGACTCGGACTCGGACTCGGAGGTGACCGGCATCACCGGGACCACGGGGGCCCTCCGCAGCGATGGCGATCCGCGGGCGGACGAGCCCTAGCTTCGCCCGAAGATGCCGGCGAGCCCGCGGCGGCGCGGCTCGCTGATCGACGCCGGCGCGTCCTCGCCGAGGATCACCGCGGCAAGCTGGTCGAAGCGCCGGGACGGCTGTGACGTGGGCGCCCCCGCGAAGACCGGCGTGCCCTGGTTGGCGGCCCGGAGGTAGAGGAGCGGGTCGTACGGGATCCGGATGGCCACCCGCCGGCCGAGGGCCGTCTCGATGTCACCGGGCGTGAGGGTCTGGAGCGCGTACGTCTCGTTGACGACGATCGTCGGCTCGGCGCGCTGGCCGTTGCCCTCGCCGAGGTACTCGAGCATGCCGTGGACCGACTTCAATGCCGGGAAGTCCGGGGTGACGACGAAGACCACGTCGTCCGCCGTGTCGAAGGCTGCGACCACGCGGTCGTCGAGGTGCGAGCCGAGGTCGACGACGACGTTCGGCACGGCCTCGAGCACGGCATCGAGGATCCGGGTCGCCTCCGCGGCCGCCATCAGCGGCTGCGTGGTCGGGGCGACAGAGCCCGCGAGGACCAGCACGCCGGTCTCGTGCCGGCTGAGGTACGTCGACCTGAGGATCTCCGGGCTGATCTCGCCGGCGCTGTCGCGAACGAGGTCGGAGATCGTCAGCTTGGGGCGGAGGTCGAGGTGGGTTGCAACCTGGCCGCCCATCGGCGTCAGGTCGACGAGGGCCACCTGGTCCGGTGCGCGGGCCGCGATCGCCAGCGCGAGGTTCACGCCAACCGTCGTCGTCCCCACACCGCCCTTGGGCGAGTAGACGACGATCAGCCGCCGCCCCGGTCGGCGGGTCGAGGCCACCACGGCGCTGGGGCGCAACTCCTTGGATCGGCGATGCCGAAGGTCGAGCGCTTCCACCCGGGCATCGAGCTCGCGATCGTCGACCGGCCGGATCATGACGTCGTCGGCGCCCGCTTCGAGGAGGCGGATCCGCTCCTCGACGTCGTCGGACGAGCTGATCGCGAGGATCGGGACGTCGGCGAGCGCCTCTACCGCGCGGATCTCGCGGGCCAGCTCGGCGGGGCTCCGGGTGCCCGTGACGACGTCGAGCACGATCAGGTCATGGTCCGCGGCGGCCGCGATCACGCCGTCGGGATCCTCGAGGCGCGTCAGGGCTCGGCCGCTCTTTCCGAGGATCTTCGCGATCGGGTCACTGGTGGCGTTGCCAAGCAGGACGATACGGGTGTCGGGCACGGGTCTCCTGGGCAGTTCGGGGCGTTGCGCCGCAAGAGGATACAACCGGGTTCGCGCTTGGCTCGTTCACGGATCAACCCACCGCGCAGGCGGGCCGATCGGGGACCCCGTGGTAGACTCCGGCTCTTCGAACCTTTCTGCTCGGCGCGACGTTGTCCTGAGCCGGGCATTCCCACAGGAAGGAGCACTGACGGCCGTGCGCCGCTACGAGCTCATGCTGGTCTTCCGTCCGGACGCGCCGGACGAACGAATCGCCGCGATCATCGATCGCACCACCCGCCAGATCACCGCCAGCGGCGGCCAGATCGTCAAGGTCGCGCCCTGGGGCCGGCGACGGCTCGCCTACGCCATCGACCGCCACCGCGAGGGCGCCTACCACATCGTGGTCTTCGAGTCGCCCACCGATGGCATCGTCGAGCTCGAGCGCGGCCTGCTCATCACCGAGGAGCTCCTTCGCCACCTCGTGGTCCGCCAGGACCGCCCGGCCCGCGCGCTGCGCGATGCCGACGCGGGCGACGACGGCGACGAGTCGCTGCTTCCCTCCGCAGAGGACGAGGAAGAAGAGGATGATGGTCGCGAGCGGATCGACGAGTCGGAGAGCGAGGCGGCTCCGGCCGCGATCGACTGAGAGGGTCGAACGATGGCGCTGAGCAAGATCCAGATCATCGGCAACCTCGGGCGCGATCCCGAGCTGCGCTACACGCCGAACGGCCGGCCCGTGGCGAGCTTTACGGTGGCCGTCAACCAGTCGCAGAAGAACCAGCAGACCGGCGAGTGGATCGAGTCCACCGACTGGTTCCGCGTGAGCGTCTGGGGCGACCGCGGCGAGCGCGCCGCCGAGAACCTCCGGAAGGGCGCCCGCGTCTTCGTGGACGGTCGGTTCCGGGCCCGCGAGTACGAGGCCAACGACGGCCAGAAGCGGATGTCGCTGGACATCACGGCTGACACCGTCCTCGGGCTCGACAAGCGCGAAGCCAACGCGGACGGCACGTTCACCGGGGCCCCGGCTGCTGCCGGCGCGCCTGCGGGCGGCGGCCGCTCCGGCGGGTTCGACGACACCGAGATCGACGAGCTCCCCTTCTAACCACCTTCGACCACTCCAGGAGAAACCCGCCCAATGCCACCTGCCAGGAGCTCGCGCAAGCGCGACGATTTCTACCGCGACCGGCGTCGCCGGAAGGTCTGTGCCTTCTGCGCCGACAAGACGGTCCAGATCGACTACAAGGAGGTCAACCGCCTCCGCCGCTACCTCTCGGAGCGCGCCAAGATCGAGCCGCGGCGCAAGACCGGCACCTGCGCCGGGCACCAGCGCGAGCTGTCCGTCGCCCTCAAGCGGGCACGCCACGTCGCGCTCCTTCCGTACTCCCCGGAACACCTCCGACCCTAGTCGCCGGTGATCCGGCCCAGCGCTGTTGGCGTCTCCGGGCGCCTGGCCCCTGCATGGAAGTAGGCCTGCTGCTGCTCGTCGGCGGGATCGCCGCGGGCGCGTTCGGGTCGTTGCTGGGGCTCGGTGGCGGGCTGCTGATCGTCCCGCTGCTGACCCTGGGGTTCGGGCTGCCACTCCGCGAGGCGGTCGGCGTCTCGCTCGTCTGCGTGATCGTGACGAGCAGCGCTTCGGCCGGCGTCTACCTCCAGCGCCGCCAGGCGAACCTCCGGCTCGGGATGGTCCTCGAGCTGTTCACGGGGCTCGGGGCGGTCATCGGCGGCGCGATCGCGTTCCTCGTCGATGAGCGCCTGCTTGCCGGCCTGTTCACCGCGATCCTCGGCTACATGGCGTTCTCGATGCTGCGCGGCGCCCGGCGCGCCGCCCCGGCCCCGACGCCCGATGAGGCCTCGCTGGCGACCGACGACGCAGACGACTCCGACCACCCCGACGAGGACGCTCGCACGGTCGACCCCGACGCCGGCTCGCTCGGGCTCCGCCCGGCCGGCGTTGCGCGCATGCCGCTCGCGGCCACCGCCTCCGTCGGCGCGGGTGTGGCATCCGCGCTCCTGGGCATCGGTGGGGGACTCGTCAAGGTCCCGGTGATGCATCTCGTCCTCGGCGTGCCGCTCCGGATCTCGACCGCCACGAGCAACCTGATGGTCGGGATCACCGCCTCGACGAGCGCAATCGTCTACCTGCTCCGCGGCGGCATCGACGCCTACGCGGCCGGCCCGACGGCAGTCGGCGTCTTCATCGGCGCCAGCCTCGGGTCGCGGCTCGGGCACCGCGTGCACCTGCCGTACCTGCGCCTGCTGTTCGTCGCCGTGCTGCTCTACACGGCGTTCGAGATGGCCCGTCGGGCCCTGGGCGCCTGATGGCCTCGCCTCGTCCCGCACTCGAGCAAGCGCCGCCTGCCAGCCTCGAGGTCGCGCTGGCGCACGTCCTGCAGCTCGGGACCTACGCGTCCGTGACGCTCATCGCGGTTGGAGCGATCCTGCTGCTCGCCGGTGGCGGCTCGCCGACCCAGGGCGGACCGCCCCTCGACTTCGCGACGCTGCCGGCGGACCTGCTTGCGCTTCGGCCCGCCGGCTTCCTGTGGCTGGGGATCCTCGGCGTGCTCGCGACGCCGGCGCTCCGCGTGCTGCGCGCCCTGCTCGGGTTCGCGCGCCGCGGGGAGCAGCGGATGGTGACCGTGTCGGCCCTCGTTCTGGCCGTCATCGCGATCGGCGTCATCGTCGGCGTCATGTCACGCTGAGGGGACCGATGGACCTCCTCATCCTCCTCGCCTCGTTCGTGATCATCCTCGCGGGCGCCGAGCTCTTCACCAACGGCATCGAGTGGTTCGGGCGCAAGCTCGGGCTCGCCGAGGGCGCCGTCGGATCCGTGCTCGCGGCCGTCGGCACGGCGCTCCCCGAGACGATGATCCCGATCATCGCGATCCTCTTCTCGAGCGGCGAGCACTCCGAGGAGGTCGGCGTCGGGGCGATCCTCGGCGCGCCGTTCATGCTCGCCACGCTGGCGATGTTCGTCACCGGCATCGCCGTCATGGTCCAGGCCCGGAAGCGACCCGAGGGCGACGTCATGCCGGTCGACACGAAGGTGATCGGCCAGGACATGCGGACCTTCGTCATCGCGTACGGCATCGCGATCGCGGCGGCGATCTTCCTCCCGTCCGACCCGACCTGGCCGAAGATCCTCGTCGCGATCCTGCTCGTCGTGATCTACGCCTGGTACGTGAAGGGCCACTTCGAGGCCGACCCGTCGGTGGACATCGAGGATCTCGCGCCGCTGCGGTTCCACCGCTTCGACGCCGGCCGGACCGTCACGCCGGGCGGCGCGCCACGGCTCCGGGCCGTGAACTTCCAGGTGCTCGTGGCGCTCGGCCTGATCGTCGTCGGTGCCATCGCGTTCGTGGATGCCGTCGGGCACGTCGCCACCACGCTCGGCGTCAGCCAGGTCCTGCTGGCCCTCGTGATCGCGCCGATCGCGACGGAGCTGCCGGAGAAGTTCAACTCGATCATCTGGATCCGCCAGGGCAAGGACACCCTGGCGATGGGCAACATCACCGGCGCGATGGTCTTCCAGTCGGCCATCCCGGTCTCCGTCGCGCTGCTCTTCGCGCCGCAGACCTGGGTCGCGGCAGAAGGCAGCTACCTCGCCTTCGCGTCCGCCGGGAATCGCGTTCCTGGCGAGCGCGGCGATCTTCATCCCGATGTGGCGGACGGGCAGGCTGCGAGGCCGGAACCTGCTGCTCGGTGGCGGCTTCTATGTCGCCTATCTGGCGATCGTCGGGGTCGGAATCTCGGCCGGGTAGGGACGTTCGGCGCCGGGGGTCGAGCCGGGACCCTCGCGATATACTCCCGCCGCGCATCGACCCCTGTCGCAGCGCGTTCCACGAGGAGCCACAGAGCATGCTGACCGAGAAGCCGGAGGCCCACGCCGCGACGGATCCCCACAGCGACGCGCACGGGTCGGCCGCCTCGGTCGATGACCTGGTCGCGTACTTCGAGGGCGACTACGTCCCGATGCGGGACGCCAAGGTCAGCGTGATGACCCACGCGTTCATGTACGGCACGGCGGTCTTCGAGGGCATCCGCGCCTACTGGAACGCGGACCAGGGCGTGCTCTACGGGCTGAAGCTCCGGGAGCACATGGAGCGCGATCCGGCGCAACGCCGGGATGCTGCTCATGACGGACATCCCGCCGGTCGACGAGCTGGTAAGGGTCGTGGTCGAGACCGTGCGGCGCAACAACTTCCGCGCCGACGCCTACATCCGGCCGTGCTTCTACAAGTCCGGGACCTCGATCGGGGTGCGGCTGCACAACCTGCCCCACGAGTTCGTCGTCATCGCGCTGCCGTTCGGCAACTACATCGACATCGAGAACGGCGTGCGGGTCATGACCTCGACCTGGCGCCGCAACTCCGACGACGCCCTGCCGGCCCGCGGCAAGATCGTCGGCGGGTACGTGAACATGGCCTTCCAGAAGTCCGAGGCCGAGCTCAACGGCTTCGACGAGGCCCTCGTCCTCACCGCCGACGGCCACGCCTCCGAGGCGTCCGCCGCGAACCTGTTCGTCGTCCGCGACGGCGTCCTCCTGACGCCGCCGGTCACCGACGACATCCTCGAGGGCGTGACGCGCAAGGCCATCCTGGAGCTCGCCGAGGTCTTCTCGATCCCGACCGAGGTGCGCTCGATCGACCGGTCGGAGATCTACGTGTCCGACGAGATGTTCCTCGTCGGGACCGGCGTCCAGCTGTCCGCGGTGACCGAGCTCGACCATCGCCCGATCGCCGGCGGCGCCATCGGCCCGATCACCAAGCAGCTCCGCGACGCCTACTTCGCCGCGGTCCGCGGCAAGGACTCGCGCTTCGCCCACTGGCTCACCCCGATCTCCCCGAGGTAGGCCTCGTCGGCCCTCCTACGGCGCCGGCGGCGGCGTCAGCTGGGGGGTCGAGCCGCCCGTGATGACCATGTAGTCGATCCGGACGGCCGGGTCGGCGATCGGCGTGACCTCCACGCCGAAGACGAGCTTGAGCGCCTCCGCCGTGAGCGGGAGTGATTCCTCGGCGCCGTTGTAGGCCCGGATCGTCGTGGCGGGCAGCCCCGACACGTCCGGGTCCTGGTTCGGGGCGCTTGCGGCGATGCCCAGGTAGCTCAGGTACTGGGAGAGGCGGCCCGCCTCGCCCTGGCGGCCGCTGCCGTTGAGGACCCAGACCTCGGCGCCCTCGGCCAGGAGCGCATCGCGGGCCTCGGCGAAGTTCGGATCGATCTCGAAGGCCTCGCGGACGGTCTCCCGGATCCGGTCGACCCGGGGCTGGATGATGTAGCCGCGTGGCGGGCAGTTGAGGCACTCGACCTGGTAGAACGGCGGGGTGAAGGTCACCGACCGGATCGATCGTGTGTCGATCTGGTCGGCGAGGCCCAGGAGCTGCGGCACGATCCCGCGCGGCACGTCGGTCCGCACGGACTGCCCGATCGCCGAGGCCAGCCCGTCGATGTTGCGAAGCGCCTGGCCGATATCCAGCTGCTGGCGCACCGACACGATCACCCGCTGCTGGCGGGCCGCGCGCTCGAAGTCCGAGGTGCTCTTGCGCGACCGCGCGTACGCCAGCGCCTCAGCGCCGGTCATGTGCTGAATGCCGGCCGGGATGAACAGCCGCAGGCGGTGCTGGTTCGGCTGGGGGAAGTTGTCGTCGAGGACCGGGACCTGGACGTTGATCGTGACGCCGCCGAGCGCATCCACGACATTCCTGAAGCCCTCGAAGTTGACCTGGACGTAGTACTTGATCTCGAGGCCGTAGAGGTGGCCGAGGATCGACTTCAGGCCGTTCAGGCCGGCGACGTGGTTCTTCCGGCCGCCGGGGAACCAGTCGTTGCGATTGGCGTTGGCGGCGAAGCTGTTGATCTTGCCCGGATAGACGGCGCCGTAGTAGTTGCGGACCGGGCCGGGCGGCGTCGGCACGTCGACGGTGTCACGCGGCAGCTGGAACATGACGACCTGGTTGGTGGCCGGGTCGATCGAGACCGTGATCATCGTGTCGGTGTTGAAGCCGCCGCCCTGCTCGTCGACGCCGACGAGCAGGATGTTGAGGCGCTCCCGGCCGTCCCACGGCGGAATCGGCTGCTCCGAAACGTCGGGGCCGAGGGTGGCCCCCGGCGTGGGTTCCTCCGAAGGGTTGGGCGTCTCCTCGTCCGGCCCCCGCGAGGCGGTCGGCGCACAGTCGGTCGCGTCGGGATCGAAGATGCACGCAGACGTGCTCGACAGCAGGAGGTCGTAGCGGGCGATCGCGACGTGCGCGCCGCTCATCACGAGGAGCACGCCGGCGAGACCCGCGATGGACAGGACGCCTGCCTGTCGCGCGGCGGCCCGCGAGACACCTGCGCCCCCGAGGGCGCCGGCGATCGACCAGGCGTCGACGATGGCCCACGCGCGGTAGACGAGCAGCACGAGATTGGCGATGAACACCGCGATCTGGAACCAGCCCTGCACGGCAAGTCCGGCCAGGTCGAACGCGTCGAGGCGTACGGCGAACCCGGCGAGCAGGGCCATGATCAGCAGCGGCGGGGCGGCGATCCCGAGTCCCCTCCGGAGCGCACCGAGGTAGGCATGGCCGAGCCCGGGGAACAGAAGCGAGAGGAATGCAGCCGCGAATGGCGACCGGCCACGCGCCAGAGTCTCGTGGCCCGCCTGCATCGCGGGTAGGATAGCCGCCCCATGTTCCAACCCGTTTCGACGCGCCCGGATCTGGTCGCGAGGGAGCACGACATCCTCCGGCAATGGGAGGAGCGGTCGACCTTCGCGCGGCTCCGCGCGCAGAACGCGGGCGGGCCGCACTGGAGCTTCCTCGACGGTCCGATCACGGCCAACAACCCGATGGGCGTCCATCACGCCTGGGGCCGGACCTACAAGGATCTCTTCCAGCGCTACCACGCCATGCTCGGCGAGGACCAGCGCTGGCAGAACGGCTTCGACTGCCAGGGCCTGTGGGTCGAGGTCAACGTCGAGCGCGACCTGGGCTTCAAGAGCAAGCGCGACATCGAGGCCTACGGCATCGCCGAGTTCGTCTCGCTCTGCAAGCAGCGCGTCCTGACCTTCGCCGCCCGGCAGACGGAGCAGTCGATCCGGCTCGGGATGTGGATGGACTGGAACGACCCGGACGAGCTGCGCCGGCTGCGCGACCTCCTCGCCGCGGACCCGCAGCAGGTCACGACGATCCAGGGCCCGGATGGACCCGTCACCGACACGGTGGAGATGCTCGTCGGGCGGCTCGGGATGCCGGACGTCGGCGGGTCGTACTTCACCTTCTCGAACGAGAACAACGACCTGATCTGGGGCTTCCTGAAGGAGTGCCACAAGCGCGGCTGGATCTACAAGGGCCACGACTCGATGCCGTGGTGCCCGCGCTGCGGCACCGGGATCAGCCAGCACGAGATGACCGAGGGCTACGCCGGACCGCGAGGACCCGGGGCTGACGGTCCGCTTCCCGCTGGTCGACCGGCCGGGGGAGTCGCTGCTCGTCTGGACGACGACGCCGTGGACTCTCGCGGCCAACGTCGCGGCGGCCGTCGGGGCGGATCTCGCCTACGTGCGGGTCCGCCAGGGCGACCAGAGCTTCTGGGTCGGGAAGGGCGTGCTGAAGCGGGCCGTGCATCGGCCCGTTCGAGGTCCTCGAAGAGAAGCAGGGCTCCGAGCTCGTCGGGTGGCGATACGAGGGCCCGTTCGATGCGCTCCCGGCCGTGCACACGGCCTTCGCCGAGGGGACCCGCGATGACCCCTCGACCCCCTACGAGCACCGCGTGGTGCCGTGGACCGAGGTCGGCGAGGACGAGGGCACCGGGATCGTCCACATCGCACCTGGCGCCGGCGCGGAGGACTACCAGCTCGGCAAGTCGCTCGGGCTACCGGTGATCGGGCCGATCGACGAGGACGGCCGCTACTACGCGGGGTTCGAGTGGCTGACCGGTCGGGCGGCCCAGGAGGCGGCCGACGACATCGTCGACGACCTCGAGCGGCGGGGGTTCTTCTATCACCTCGAGCCATACACGCACCGCTACCCGCATTGCTGGCGCTGTGGGACGCCGCTGCTGTTCCGGCTCGTCGACGAGTGGTTCATCTCGATGGGCGCCGGTCTACGACAAGCCGCGCGATCAGCTCACGCCGGCGGAGAAGGAGGCGAGCCTCCGCTACCAGATCATGGACGTCGTCGACGACATCCGGTGGATCCCCGGGTTCGGGTACGACCGCGAGCTCGACTGGCTCACGAACATGCACGACTGGATGATCAGCAAGAAGCGCTACTGGGGCCTGGCGCTGCCGATCTACGACTGCAAGAGCTGCGGCACGTTCGACGTCGTCGGGGGCATCGAAGAGCTCGAGGAGCGCGCGCTCGACGGCTGGGAGTCGTTCAAGGGCCACACGGCCCACCGGCCGTACGTGGATTCGGTGACGCTGCGCTGCACCGGCTGCGGCGAGCCGGTCACGCGGATCCCAGATGTCGGCAATCCCTGGCTGGACGCGGGGATCGTGCCGTTCTCGACGCTCCACTTCCGCGAGGACAAGGAGTACTGGGAGAAGTGGTTCCCGGCCGACTTCATCACCGAGAGCTTCCCCGGCCAGTTCCGGAACTGGTTCTACGCGATGCTCGCGATGTCGACCGTCCTCCGGCGCGAGGCGCCGTTCAAGACGATCTTCGGCTACGCCACGCTGTTCGGCGAGGACGGCCGGCCGATGCACAAGAGCTGGGGCAACTCGATCGAGTTCGACGAGGCGGCCGAGCGGATGGGCGTCGACGTCATGCGCTGGATGTACACCTCGGCGCGGCCCGAGGACAACATCCTCTTCGGCTGGCACGCCGCCGATGAGGCGCGCCGCGAGCTGCTGGTCCTCTGGAACGTCTACGCGTTCTTCGTGACCTACGCCCGCCTGGCGGGCTGGAAGCCGGAGCGGGGGATCGATGAGGCGATCGCGGCCGCTGGCTCGTGGCCTGCGCTGGATCGCTGGATCCTCTCGCGCGCGGCCGGCGTCGCGGAGGAGGCGGGCGCGCGCCTGGCCGATTACGACTCCCTCGATGCAGCGCGTGCGATCCGGACGTTCATTGACGATCTCTCGACGTGGTACCTCCGCCGGTCCCGTGACCGGATGCGGGCGTCCGCGGCGCCCGGCGATCGGGAGGCGGCGTTCGCGACGCTCCATGCCGCGCTCGTGAGCCTCACCCGGACGGTCGCGCCGCTGCTGCCGTTCCTGGCCGAGGACATGTACCAGAACCTCATGGTCGGAGTGATCCCGGCCGGCCGGGTGCCGGACAGCGTCCACCTGACGCGGTGGCCCGCCGCGGAGATGGCGCCGCTGCGCGACAGGTCCCTCGAGGCCTCCATGTCGGTCGCCCGCCGGGCCGTCGAGCTCGCGCGGACGCTGCGGTCGCAGGCGGGGCTCCGCGTCCGCCAGCCGCTGGCGCGAGCCTGGCTCGCGATCCCCGACCGCGGAATCGAGGTCTCGGACGAGCTGCTGGACCTGATCTCGGACGAGCTGAACGTCAAGGCGGTCGAGGTGATCGGCGACGACTCGGAGCTCGTCGAGCGACGCGTCCGCCCGCTGCTGCCGAAGATCGGCAAGCGTCTCGGGTCCGCGATCCCGGCGGTCATGGCAGCGGCCCGCGAGGGTTCGTTCGAGCTCCACCCCGATGGGTCGGTGTCACTCGGCGGGGCGACGCTGGCCGCGGACGAGGTGGAGATCCTCGCGACGCCCAAGCCGGGGACGGCCGTCGCCCACGACGAGGGCCTCGTTGTGGTCATCGACACCCAGCTCACGCCGGAGCTGCGGGCCGAGGGCGACGCCCGTGAGCTCCAGCGCGCCATCCAGGACCTCCGCAAGGACGCGAGCCTCGACCTCGACGCCCGGATCGAGCTGTGGATCATCGGCCTGCCGGCGGCCGTGGAGCCGTTCCTCGCGGCCGTGGCGAGGGAGACGCTCGCGGATCGAATCTCGCGGGAGCAACCGCCGTCGGGTGGCGTCACCTCGGGCTCGGTGGAGCTCGGCGAGGGCACGGTCACGATCGCCATCCGGCCGATTCCCGGGGGCGGCGCGGCGGCGTGACCGACGTCCGGCGCGACCCGATCGGAGCCGCAGCGGGGGCGGGCGCGGGCGCACCGGACGCGACGACCGCCGCGACCCGGCCGTCCTGGCCGATCTTCCTCGGGCTCGCGGGCCTGATCCTGACGCTCGACCAGCTCACCAAGGCCTGGCTGGTGTCGTTCCTCCAGCCGGGTCGGTCGGTGGACGTCCTGGGCGACTACGTCCGGCTCGTTCATTCGCAGAACGACGGCGGCCTGTTCGGATTGTTCCGGGGACAGGCGCTGGTGTTCGGGCTGGTCTCGATGGTGGTGATCGCGTTGATCGTGCTCTACCACGCCCGTGCCGGCGGCGGGCGCTACCTCTCGATCACGCTCGGGCTCCTGCTCGGTGGTGCCCTCGGCAATCTCGTCGATCGAATCCGGTTGGGATACGTCGTCGACTTCGTGGATGCCGGTCTCGGCGACCTCCGCTGGTACACCTTCAACGCCGCCGATGCGGGGATCAGCTTCTCGCTCCTGCTCCTCCTCGCGGCGAGCATTTGGCCCCAGGTCGCGCGCCGGCCGGCGAGCGATGCGTGACCATGTGGGGGATGCAGGAACGGTTCGCCGCATGCTGATCCCGGCCGGCTCGGCGCCGGCGCGCGCCGATCGCTGGGCCGCGGATCTCTCCGGGCTGTCCCGAAGCCACGTCCAGAAGCTCATCTCGGAGGGCCGCCTCACCGTCGGCGGACAGGCCGTGAAGGCCAACACGATCCTCACCGGCGGAACGGACCTGCAGCTCCTGATCCCGCCGCCCATCCCCGCCGAGCCGATCGCCCAGCCCGAGATCCCGATCCACGTCGTCCACGAGGACGACGACCTCCTCATCGTCGACAAGCCGGCCGGCCTCGTGGTCCACCCGTCGCCAGGACACGCCGACGGCACGCTGGTCAACGCGCTCCTCGGGCGGGGCGGGTCGCTGGCATCGGGTGGCATCTCGCCCGGCGGCATCGCGGGTGTTCAGCGTCCCGGGATCGTGCACCGCCTCGATCGCGACACCAGCGGGCTCCTGATGGTCGCGCGATCCGACGCGGCCCAGGCCTCGCTCCAGGCGCAGCTGAAGGCCCGGCGGATCAGGAAGACCTACCTCGCCCTCGTCCAGGGCTCCGTGTCGGCAGCCGCCGGGCGGATCGAGGCGCCGATCGGGCGCGATCCGGGGCGGCGGACCAGGATGGCGGTGGTTCCGTCCGGGCGGCCGGCGACCACGGGCTACCGGGTCCGCGAGCGATTCCCGGCCTGGACGCTCCTCGAGCTGGATCTCGTCACCGGTCGAACCCACCAGATCCGGGTCCACCTCGAGGCGATCGGCCACCCCGTCGCCGGCGATCCGATGTACGGCACAGGCACCTCGCGCCGCGGTCCCGACGGGCTGGAGCGGCTGTTCCTCCACGCCTGGCGCCTCGAGCTGACCTCACCTTCGAGCGGCAGGCTCATCCGCGCCGAGGCGCCACTCCCGCCGGAGCTGGAGGACGCGCTTGCGGGCCTCCGTGCAGCGGCGGCCGGCGCGTGAGGCCTTCGATGACGCACGATCTCGCCGTGACCCCGGACTCGACCGTCGCCGGCGCGCCAGGAGCGCTCCTCGTGATCGTGTCGGGCCCGTCCGGCGTCGGCAAGGACACGGTGATCCAGTCGCTCTGCCGAGTACCGATCGACCCGGAGCGCTACTTCGTTGTCACCTGCACGACCCGCCCGCGCCGCGAGTACGAGGTCGACGGCAAGCACTACCACTTCCTCGACGAGGCCGAGTTCGAGCGCCGGCGGCTCGCCGGCGGGTTCCTCGAGGCGAACCTCGTGCACGGGCACTGGTACGGCACGCCCCGGGACCAGGTCCGCGATGCCCTGGGTGCGGGCAAGGACGCGATCCTCAAGATCGACGTCCAGGGTGCAGCGGTCGTGAAGCAGAAGGTGCCGGAGGCGCTGCTCGTCTTCCTCGTTCCGCCGTCGTTGGAGGACCTCTTCGAGCGGTTGCAGGCCAGGGCCACGGAGACCGCCGACCAGCTCGACGTTCGCCAGCGCAACGCGGCCCTGGAGCTCGCGCGCCAGGAGGACTACGACTACGTCGTCCTCAACGAGACCGGCCAGGTCGAGCGGACCGCCGCGCGCGTCGACGAGATCATCCGCATCGAGAAGGCCGCCCATCCGGATCGTCGAACCAGGGTCTGATCCGGTGAGCGCGCCGTGTCTCGTGTCGGTCGCCGTCGACGCGGCCGGCGCCGCGGGCCAGCGCGCCTACACGTACCTCGTGCCTTCGTCGCTGGCCGACCTCGAGCCGGGCGAGGCCGTCCTCGTCGAGTTCGGGCGGCGCCAGGCGCTCGGGATCGTGCTCGGGGCAGGGGAGCCGGTCGAAGGCATCGATCCGAAGCCGATCGTGGCCCGCGTCCGCGCCGACGGTCCGCTGCTCCCGCCGCTGGCGATGCGCCTCGCCGCATGGATGAGCGAGCACTACCTCGCACCGCCCGCGATCACGTTGCGGGCGATGCTCCCGCCAGGGCTGCTGGAGCGGTTGGAGCTCGTGGCGGAGCGGCGACCGGTGGGGGAGGACGAAGCGTCGTCCGGGGACATGGAGTCTTCCGGCGGCGCGGGCGCGGCGCCAGACAAAGCCGACGCGGCGGTGCTGGCCGCGCTCGATGGCGGCCCGCGGCAGGTCCGCACCCTCGAATCGCCAGAGGGCCGGCCCGCGCTCCTGCGGCGGCTCCGCGCACTCGAGGCCCGCGACCTCGTCGCGCTGGACTGGACGCTCCTGGCGGCCGGCGCCGGGCCGCGCTGGGTCCGGCATGTCGGCCTCGCGGCACCGGGCTCGGCAACGTCGGCGGCGAGCGTCGGGACAAAGGGCCTGGGCCCAAGGCAGCTGGCCGTGCTGGACGACCTCCGTGCCGCATCCGCCGCCACGCTCCCGGCACCCGAGCTTGCTGCCCGGCACGGCTCCGCCGCCATCGCGAGCCTGGCCCGTCGCGGCCTCGTCACGATCGAGGCTCGAGAGGCTCCACGGCAGCCACTCGCCGTGCGGCCCGTCGGCGCCCGGGGCGCGCGCCCGGAGGGCAGCGAGCTCAGCCCCGAGCAGGCGGCGGCGGTCGCGGCCGTCGAGGAGGCGGCGAGCGAGGGCCGCCACGCAACCTTCCTGCTGGATGGCGTGACCGGCGGCGGCAAGACCGCGATCTACGTCGAGCTGCTGGCCGGCTCGCTGGCCCGCGGCCGACCGGGTCTCGTCCTGGTGCCGGAGATCGCCCTCGCGCTCCCACTGGTGGACCGTTTCCGGGCGGACCTCGATGCGAGGGTCGCGATGGTCCACTCGGCGCTGGGCGATGGCGAGCGCGCGGACGAGTGGCGGCGAATCCGTCGCGGTGATGTCGACGTGGTGGTGGGGACCCGGCTGGCCGTGCTGGCGCCGCTCGGGGACGTGGGGATCGTCATCGTGGACGAGGAGCACGACCCGGCCTACAAGAGCGACCGGACGCCGCGGCTGCAGGCGCGGGACACCGCCCTGGAGCTCGGGCGGCTCGCGGCGGTGCCCGTCGTGCTGGGATCGGCGACGCCGTCGGTCGAGACCGAGGGCCGGGCCCGCGAGCGCTCGGTCATCCGCCACCGCCTTCCAGAGCGCCTCAGCGGCGCCCCGCCCTCGATCGAGGTCGTCGACCTCCGCGCGGAGCTGGCTTCGGGCAACCTCGGGATGCTCTCGCGCCCGCTCGGCGACGCCCTCGCCGCTCTGAGCGAGGAGGACGGCGACCAGGCGATCCTCGTCATCAACCGCCGCGGAACGGCGTCGGTGGTCATCTGCCGCGACTGCGGCTACGTCGCGACCTGCCCCGACTGCACGCGCCCGCTGGTCTTCCACCAGGCCGGCGGAACGCTCCGTTGTCACCACTGCGGCCGCGCCTGGCCGATGCCGAGCCGGTGCCCGCAGTGCCAGTCCGCGCGAATCCGCTACCTGGGCGGCGGGACGGAGCGCGTGGAGCGCGAGGTCCGCCAGCGGTTCCCGGCGTTGCGGGTCGGGCGGCTGGACCGCGACGTGGCGGAGCGAAAGGGCGCTGCCGAGCGCGTGATCGACGCCTTCACCGATCACCGCCTCGACGTCCTCGTCGGAACGAGCCTCGTGACCAAGGGCCTCGACATCCCGGGCGTGACGCTCGTGGGCATCGTGTCCGCCGACGTCGCGTTGAACCTGCCCGATGAGCGCGCCGCCGAGCGGACGTACCAGCTGCTCGCCCAGGCGGTCGGGCGCGCAGGCCGCGGCGAGCGGCCCGGGCGCGCGATCATCCAGACCTACCAGCCAGAGCACCCGGCGATCGTCGCGGTCGCGGAAGCGCGCGCCGAGGCGTTCTACGACGCGGAGCTCGACCTGCGAAGGCGCTTCGGGTCGCCGCCATTCGGTCGGCTCGTCAAGCTGACCGCCGCGCTCCCCGACCGCGGCGAGGCGGAGGCGGCGGCGCGGGAGCTCGCCGACGTGCTCAAGGAACGGGCGGCGACCGCCGGCAAGCGGGTCCAGGTCAGCGGGCCGGCACCGGCCTTCATCGCCAAGCGCGGCGATCGCTGGCGGTTCAACGTCGTCCTCCGGGGTGACGACCCGGTCGCGCTGCTCGGCGAGCCGCCGGGGGTGCCATGGTCGATCGACGTCGATCCCGAAACGTTGCTGTGAGCTCTTTCGTGGGTCGTCTTTGGCCCGTTCGACCGATCGGGAGTAGGATCAGCGTGGCCGTTGGGAGGACGCAGGCACGACGTTGCACGGCCCCAACCACCGATTCCTGAGGAGAGCTTTCCCATGACCGACGACAAGAAGACGACCGGCTACGAGACCGACGCGACGGGCGACGAGAGCTTCGCCTGGACCGAGCCAGAGGCCAAGGGCAGCGATGCCGGCGCCAAGGCCCGCGAGTGGCTCACCCAGCTCCAGACGATCATCGACAACCTGGCCACGCAGGCCGGACCGGTCGTGAAGGAAGTCGGCGCGAAGGCCGCCGAACTTGCCGCGCTGGCGGGCGAGAAGGCCGGACCCGTCGCCCAGAAGGCCGCGGAGCTGACCGGCCAGGCCGGCCAGAAGCTTGCCGTCAAGGGCCGCGATCTCGCTACCGAGCTGCGCCGCGACGTCGCGGCCTCCAAGGTCGGCGACGCGACCGCCGAGACCGCAGCGGACGTCGCGGATGCCGCGTCGGACGTCGCTTCCGAGGAGCGCACGACGACCGGCGTCGCCTGACCTTCTCACTGATACGGCTCGAAGGGCCCGCCACAGGCGGGCCCTTCCTGCTTCCGACGCGCGACGCATGGGGTCCGGACGGCCACCCGCCGAGCCGACCTTATACTCCGCTTGATGAGTGTTCGACCGATTGTCCTGCTTGGTGACGCCCGGCTCCGCCTGAAGGGGGAGCCGGTTTCGAGCTTCGGGAAGTTCCTCGGGCACCTGCTCGACGACCTGACCCACACGATGCGCGATGCCCCAGGCGTGGGTCTCGCCGCGCCCCAGATCGGCGAGGCGCTGTCGGTCTGCGTGGTCGAGGTCGAGGATCGGCTGCACGAGCTGGTGAACCCGAGGATCGTCCGGACCCAGGGCGAGGACCGGGACCTCGAAGGCTGCCTCTCGATCCCGGGCTACGCGGCCTACGTGACCCGCAAGGAAAAGGTCTGGGTCGTGGCGCAGGATCGCCGGGGCCGCAAGATCAAGATCGCGGGCTCGGGCCTGCTCGGGCGCGCGTTCCAGCACGAGCTCGACCACCTCGACGGCAAGCTCTACATCGACTACCTCGACTCCATGGACGAGCTGATCGCCGTCGGCCGAGGCGATGACGAAGAAGGCGTCGCGGGCGACGGGCCGGACGACGAGGACGCGGGCACGACCGCCGGGAAGACGGGCGGCCGATCCCGCGCCAAGGCGCCCGCACTGGCGTGACGCCGGGCCCCGCCCCCGGGCGGGCGGCCGACCCGGTTCGAACCATCTTCTTCGGCTCCGGCCCCTTCGCCGCGCCGATCTTCGAGGCCGTGGCGGCCCACCCGCGCGTCGAGCTCGTCGGCGTGGTGACCGCGCCGGACCGGCAGGCCGGTCGCGGGAAGCTCCTTCGCCCGACGCCCGTGGCCCTGCGTGCCCGGTCGACGTGGGCGCCGCTGCTCCAGCCGAGCCGGCTTCGCGACGATGATGCGGTGGCCGCGGTAGCGGAGCTTCGGCCCGAGCTCGGCGTCCTGGCCGACTACGGGCAGATCGTCCCGCGCTCGATCCTGGACCTGCCGCGACACGGCATCCTCAACGTCCACCCGTCGCTGCTGCCGCGGCACCGTGGCGCGACGCCGATCCCGTCGGCCATCGCCGGCGGCGACGACCGAACCGGTGTCACGATCATCCGGATGGACGACGGCATCGACACGGGCCCGATCGCGGCCCACGCAGCCTGGCCGCTCGACGGCACCGAGACGGCGCCGGAGCTCGAGGCGCGCGCGGCGACCGCGGGAGCCGCACTGCTCGCCCGGACGCTCGGCCCGTGGCTCGACGGCGAGATCGAGGCGATCGCCCAGGGCGACGGCGCCACGCTCACCCGCCCATTCCGGCGCGACCATGCCCGCCTTGACCCGTCCCGCCCCGCCCTGGAGCTGGAGCGCGGCGTTCGGGCACGCCTGGGTTGGCCGGGTTCGTTCATCGAGACAACGCTCGGCAGGTTGCTGGTCCATCGCGCGTCGCTGGCGGATGGATCGCCCGATGACGCGCCGGGCCGGCTCGTGGCGAACGGTCGTGGGTTCGCGCTCACAACGGCCGATGGCCGCCTCGTCCTGGACGAGGTCCAGCTGCCCGGAGGCCGCGTTGTCAGCGGGGAGGAGCTGCTGCGCGGCCATCCCGAGTACGGCGAGGCAGTCGTCGGGAAGCCGGCGGCGGGCCAGCCGGCCGAACCGGCGGAAGCGACGACGTGAGCACGCCAGTCGGCGTTGCCGCGCCGCGGCCGGATTCACCCGCGAAGGTTCGCGGCGCGACGCGCTACGCCGCTGACCGTCCGGTCCGAGGTCTCCTCCACGCCCGCCTCGTGCTCGCGCCGCGGGCCCATGCGCGGATCTCGTCGGTCGACGCGGCAGCCGCGCTCGAGATCCCGGGCGTCGTAGCGGTCCTGACCGCCGCGGACCTGCCGATCACCGCACGTGGAACCGACCGCCTTTCCGTGCCGCTGGCAGCCTCGGAGGTGGTGTTCGCCGGCCAGCCCGTCGCGATCGTGGTGGGCCGGACACCGGAGGCGGCCGCGGATGGTGCGGAGCTGGTCCTCGTCGACATGGAGCCGCTTACCGCCGCCGTCGATGCCGAGGCGGCGATGGCTCGTCGATGCACCACTGGCGCGCGCCGACCTCGCCGGCGAGGGCGACCGGACCGGCTCGATCGACGCCCAGACCCACGCCGGCGTGGGCGGCGGCGGCGACGACTCGATCGACGCCGAGGAGCTTTCGCCGAACGTCACCGGCCGCTATCGCTACCGCGACGGCGACGTTACGGCCGCCTTCGCCGGCGCCGCCGTCGTGCGCGAGGGCCGCTTCGCGAGCCAGTGGATCCACCAGGGGTACCTCGAGCCGCAGACCTGCACGGCCTGGCTCGACGAGGACGGCACGCTGGTGCTCGAGACCTCGACCCAGTCGCTCTTCGGGGCCCGAAACGAGGTCGCCAAGGCGCTCGGCTGGCCGCAGCGCCGGGTCCGGGCAGTCGCGACACCGCTCGGTGGCGCGTTCGGCGGGAAGTGGCCGCTGCTCGACACGCTCGTCGCCGCCGCGGCGGTCAAGCTCCGGCGGCCCGTTCGCCTCATCGCGACACGATCGGAGGACTTTGCCGCCACGAACCCGGGCCAGCCGTTCTGGACCACGCTCCGGATCGGCGCGGATGCCGAAGGCCGGTTCACGGCCCTCGAGGCGCGGGTGCTCACGGACGCCGGCGCATTCGAGGAGGGCAGCGCCGAATCGCTCGCCGGCGTGCTCGTCGCGGGCCCATATGCCTGGCCGGCGTTCGACATCAAGGCCTACGGCGTGCGAACGAACCGCTTCGGCGTCGGGGCCTATCGCGCGCCCTCGGCGCCGGCGATGGCCTTCGCGGTCGAGACACTCGTCGACGAGCTCGCGGTCGAGCTGGATCTCGACTCGATCGCCCTCCGGCGGCGCAACATCGCTGCCGCCGGCTCGCCGACCGTCGATGGTGAGCCCTGGGCGGCCCACGGCGCGGCGGAGGTGCTCGACGCGCTGGAGGCGAGCGATGCCTGGCGGGCGCGCCGGGACGTGGGCGTGGATGAGGGCGTCGGGCTGGCGCTCGCGTACTGGCCGGGCGCAACGAACCCGGCCGCGGCGGCCTGCCGGATGTCGCCCGATGGGAGCGTCCAGGTGATGACCGGCGTCGCGGACATGTCGGGGGTCGCGGGCGGCTTCCAGGCCATCGTCGCCGACGTGCTCGGCGTCGCGACGGACCTCGTACAGGTGCAGACGCTCGATTCGTCCTCCGCACCCGCCTCACCGGGGAGCGGCGGCAGCACGATCACCTACTCGGCAGGACGGGCCATCCGGAGGGCCGCGGAGGAGACCGGGCAGCGGCTGCTCGAGGCGGCGGCGCTGCAGCTCGAGATCGCGGTCGAGGACCTGGAGCTCGTCGACGGGACCGTCCGGCCCCGTGGCACGCCGGAGCGGGCGATCCCGATCGCCAAGGTCATCCGTGGCAACGCCCGCGCCGGCCGGGCGCCGATCGAGGGCCACGCCCGGGTCGACGAGCCGAGCCTCGCACCGTCCGTCTCGGGCCACATCGTTCGGCTCCGGGTCGACCGTGCCACCGGAGCTGTCACGGTGCTCGAAGATCATGTCGTGCAGGACGTCGGGCGGGTGCTGAATCCGGCGCTCGTCGTTGGGCAGCAGCACGGGGCGGCCGCGCAGGCCGTCGGCTGGGCGACGCTCGAGGCGCTCGTCCACGACGAGGGCGGCCAGCTCCAGACGGGCACCTTCCTCGACTATGTGCTGCCGCGCGTCGATGACGTCGGGCGGCTCACGACGACGCAGGTCGAGGTCCCGGCGCCGGATGGACCGCTCGGGGCGAAGGGCATCGGCGAGGCGCCGGTGATCGCGGGCGCTGCTGCCGTTGCGAACGCGATTGCCGCGGCGACGGGCCTCCGGCTCCGCGAGCTGCCGATGACGCGGCAGCGCGTCTGGCGCGCGCTCGCGGCGGACGCCGCCGGGGCGCCGCGATGAGGGCCGGTATCACGATGGCCCGATCGCGCGCGGCTGCAGATCCGCGACCGGGGATCTCGGGGCTCGCACCCGCCGCGCTCGAGGCCTGGCTGGGTGAGCGCGGCGAGCCCGCATTTCGTGTCCGCCAGATCCAGGCGGCGCTCTGGGGAGGCACGGCCACCGCGGCGACCGACATCACGACGCTCTCGCGGAGCCTCGCAAAGACCGTGGACGAGGCGTTCCGGTGGTCGACCGTCGAGGATGACGAGGTCGTGCTCGCCGATGGCGGCCAGACGGAGAAGACGCTCCACCGGCTGGCCGACGGCCTGACCATCGAGTCGGTCCTCATGCACTACCCGGCGCGACCCGGACAGCGGGCGCGGCACACGCTGTGCATCTCGAGCCAGGCGGGCTGTGCGGTCGGCTGCCCGTTCTGCGCGACCGGCGAGCTCGGGTTCGAGCGGGACCTCGAGACCGCCGAGATCCTGGACCAGGTGCGAAGTGCCGTCGCGCGGCTGGCGATCCGGGAGGATGGCGCCCACATCACGAACGTCGTCTTCATGGGCATGGGCGAGCCGCTGCTCAACCTCGACCGCGTCCTCGAGGCCGTCGAGGCGCTGAACGATCCGGCTCGCCTCGGGCTCGGCGCCCGACACATCACCGTCTCGACGTCCGGCGTCGTGCCGGGCATCCGGCGGCTCACCGCCCTCGGGCCGCAGTTCACGCTCGCGATCTCCATCCATGCGGCCCGCGACGCGCTGCGCGACGTCCTGGTCCCGTTGAACCGACGGTGGCCGGTGGCCGAGGTCGTCGAAGCTGCTCGCGCCCATGCGAGCGCAACGGGCCGGCGGATCAGCTACGAGGTGACGATGATCGGTGGCGTGAACGACACCGACGCGGACGCCGATGCCCTCGCGAACCTCCTGCGCGGGGACCTCGCACACGTCAACCTGATCCCGATGAATGCCGTCGCCCACACCCCGTGGCAGGCCAGCCCGATGCCGGTCATCGAACGCTTCGCGGCACGGGTTCGGGAGGCCGGGATCTCCGTCACGATCCGGCGCAACCGTGGCCAGGAGATCGGTGCCGCGTGCGGCCAGCTGGCCGCCGAGCGAGCCGGTGCGCCGGCCGCCCCCGCGGTGGCCCGACGTCGCCAGCGCCTCGAGGCCGAGAGTGCCCGGGCGCTGCGCGGCGAGCGCTCGGACGAGCCCGTGCCCGCGGGCGTCGAGTGAGAACGCGACGATGATGCGGCGATGATGCGGCGCCAGCCACCCGGCAAGGACCAGCCCTCGCTGGGTCGCGCCCGCGTCGCCGCGAGCATCCTCGACGCCGACCTCGGCAACCTGGCGCACGCGGTGAAGCGCGCCGAGCGAGAGGGCGCCGACCGGATCCACCTCGACGTGATGGACGGCCACTTCGTGCCGAATCTCACCTTCGGCCCGAAGACGATCAAGGCCCTCCGGCGGCGGACCCGCATCCCGTTCGACGCGCACCTCATGATCGCCAACCCCGGGAAGTACATCGACGAGTACCTCGACGCCGGCTGCGACTCGGTCACCATCCACGTCGAGATCGAGGAGCCGATCGAGCCGACGCTCCAGGCGATCCGCGCCGCCGGCCGCGCCGCCGGCCTGTGCGTCAAGCCCAAGACGCCGCTCACGGCGCTCGAGCCCTACCGGCGGCTGCTCGACATCGTGATGGTCATGACGGTCGAGCCGGGCTTCGGCGGCCAGTCGTTCATGACCGACGTCGCGAAGGCCAAGCTGCTCCAGGCGCGCGATTACCTCTCCCACAAGCTCCACGGCGGCGAGGTCCACGTCGACGGCGGGGTCAACCGCGACACGGCCGAGCTGGTGGGCGGGCTTGGGGTCGACATCCTCGTCGTCGGGCTCTGCGCTGTGGCTCAAGGGCCGCGACATGGCCCGCGAGGTCCGGCTCATCCGGGCGCTCGCCGACGAGGGCTACCAGTACACCCTCAACAAGGGCAAGCCGCCGATCCCGCGCGATCGGATGGTCACGTTCGCGGCCCTCCGCCGGCCAGAGGCGCGGAGGCTCCGCGACGAGGTCGAGGCCGCCGGGATCCCCGTCCTGCTGTTCCGCTCCCGGGAGGACCCGGCCGACATGGATGACGAGGTCCGTCGCTGGGACCTGCTGATCCCGGCCTCGGCGGAGAAGGTGGCGAAGGAGCGGTTCGGGCGGCGGGCGCGAACACTCGCCAGGGCGACCGCTGCGACGGGCACAGCCATGGCACCGGCCGAATCGACAGCCGCGAGCTGAGGTGCGTGCCCTCCTCCAACGGGTGACGCGGGCTTCCGTGACCGTCGAGGGCGAGCCGATCGCCTCGATCGGGCGGGGGCTGCTCGTGCTGCTGGGCGTCGGCCATGCGGACGACGAGCCGACGACCGACGCCCTGGCGCGACGCGTGACCGAGCTCAGGATCTTCGCCGACGGGGACGGCCGGACGAACCGCTCGATCCTCGACGTGGGTGGCGCTGCGCTGGTCGTGAGCCAGTTCACGCTGTTCGCCGACACGTCGCGCGGCCGCCGCCCCGGCTTCACGAACGCGGCCCCGGCGGACCTCGCGGACCGCCTCTACCGCCGCTTCGCCGACGAGCTCCGCTCGGCGGGCGTTCCCGATGTGCAGACCGGCTCGTTCGGGACGGAGATGGCGGTCGCGCTCGTGAACGACGGCCCGTTCACCGTGTGGCTCGACACGGAACCTACGCTGGCTTCTCCCAGGTCGAGATGTGGTGGGGGCTCTCGCTCGTGAACGGTCGCCGGTCCCAGCCCTCCCACCGCTCCGCCGGACGCAGGCCGGCGAGCGTCGCCATGAGGTCCATCTCCGCGGGCCAGGCGTAGCGGAAGGATCCGGCGCCGTACTCCCAGCGGCCGGCGCGCTTCGTGAAGTGGTGCGAGACCAGGCCCTGGTTGGCGACGTCGTACTCGTCGACTCCGACGTGGTCGTCCGTGCGGTCGAAGACGACGGCGGTCTCGCCGTACGGCAGGCGCCGCAGGTCCGGGATGCCGCACTCGATCAGGAACCTGCCACCGGGCCCGAGGTGGGCCGCCGCGTTCCGGAAGACCTCGACCTGCCCGGGCTGCGTCGTGACGTTCATGATCGTGTTGAAGACCAGGTAGACCAGCGAGAACGAGCCCTCGACCCGAGCTGATGTCATGTCGCCGACGGCGACCGGAATGGCCTGCCCGCCCGGCTTGTCGCGCAGCCTCGCGAGCATGGCCCGCGAGAGCTCGATGCCATGGACCTCGACCCCGAGTGCGGCGAGCGGCAGCCCGACCCTCCCGGTGCCGATGGCAAGCTCGAGGACGCGCCCACCTCCGGCGAGCTCCTTGAGCACCCGAGCGGCGTCGGCGACCGGCGTGCCGTCAACCATCGGCTCTGGGACCTCGTCGTAGATGCTTGCGACCTCCTCGTCGAAATGGCCGTCCGGGCCGACCGCCTGGTCGTTCATCGACTCAACCTCGCCCGCGGGGGCGCGTGCGCCAGATCACGACGAAGGACCAGGCCAAGGTCACCAGCGAGATTCCGACGAGCAGCAGCCCCGGCAGCAGGAAGAAGTTGCCGGGGGCCGGGACGGACCCGAGCAGCGCCAGCGCGACACCGCCGAGGCCGATGAACGGCGCCGCGATGAACCCCAGCTGGGCCCGCCAGCGCCCGTACCCGAAGGTGCCGCGGCGGTCGAGGACCACGGCCAGCGCCACGCCGAAGAGGACGAGGGCGAGGAGGGGGCTGAAGGCGAGGGAGACGAGCGCGGCGAGCCCGACGACCGTCGCGACGGCACGATGGCCGACGCTCGCCCGGCGAGTCGGCCCTAGCGCGCGGACTTCGTCGCGGTGCGCCGACAGCGCGTGCAGACCAGCGCGCGGGTCGTGGACCCGTTCTTGTCCGTGAGCATCGTGGGCTGGAGGTTCGGCTGGTAGCGGCGATGCGCGCGCACCCGGTTGGAGCCGGACGACTGCGGGTTGAAGCCGCCCATCGACACTTTGCCGCAGACCGCGCAGGAACGAGCCATCAGGAACCTCAGGGATGATCGGAATTCGGGGCGTCCGAGCCTGTCAGGAGCGAACGGGGCGGTACTATACCACGCACCCCGGGCGGTCCCGGGAGCTCGCGTCGGCGCGCAGGAGGGACGGTGCCGGACCAGGCCATCGGCGGTCGCGCGCTCGTCACCCGGCGGGCGGTCATCGACATCGTGCGGCGGGTGACGCTCGGCTCGTACGGCGTCGCCGGCTTCGCCGGGAGCTGGGCCGATCGCCTCCTCGGCTGGATCGAGCAGCGCCCCGGCGGGCTGCGCGTCTCGGTCGCCGACGGCACGCTCGCGATCCGGCTCCACCTCCGCGTCGCGCACGGCCTGCCGATCGCCGAGGTCGCGCGCCAGGTCGACCACGCCGTGCGTCACGCGATCCGGACGGCCCTCGGGCGTGAGGTCGACCGGCTGACGATCCGGGTCGCGCACCTCGAGATCCATCCCGGCGGGGAGCCGCCGCAGCCGCCGTCGCGCCCCGGCCTCGGGCCGTCGGACCTCGCCGACAGCGGGACGGACGTCTTCTGATGGCGCCCGACTGATGGCGCGCAAGTCCTGCGACGGCGCCGGGCTCCTCGGCGCATTCCGGGCGGCTGCGGCGGGGCTGGAGGCCGCGGTCGACGAGGTCAACGCCCTCAACGTCTTCCCGGTCCCGGACGGCGACACCGGCTCGAACATGATGGCGACGGTGCGAGCCGCACTTGCCGAGGCCGAGGCGCTCGGCCCGACGGTTTCGGCGGAGCGGGTCGCCTCCGCGGCGGCGTTCGGTGCGCTGATGGGCGCCCGTGGCAACTCCGGCGTGATCACGAGCCAGATCCTCCGCGGGCTCGCGGAAGGGCTCGCCGGCAAGACGAAGTTCAATGCGCTCGACCTTGCGAACGCCCTCGACCAGGGGACCAAGGCCGCGTACGGCGCCGTCGCGAAGCCTGTCGAGGGCACGATCCTGACCGTGATCCGTGAGGCCTCCGCGGCGGCCGTTGCCAGCGCCGAGCGGGAGCGGACGCTCGACGGCGTGATGGGCACGACGGTCAAGGCGGCCCAGGCCTCCGTGGCGAAGACGCCGTCGCTCCTCGCGATCCTTCGCGAGGCGGGCGTCGTCGACTCCGGCGGGCAGGGCCTGTTCCGGTTGCTCGAGGGAGCCCACGCCTTCCTGACCGGCGATGTCGAGGTCTCGGCGCCGCGGACCGCCGCCAAGCCAGTCGCCGCCGCCAGCGCGTCCGGCCACGCCGGGGTGAGCGACGCGCAGCACGGCGCCCCGCCCGGCGCCGGGATGCGCGACGAGGGCTTCGGGTTCGAGACGATGTTCATGGCCGTCGCGACACCGGACAAGCCGCTCGATGTCGACGGGATCCGGTCGTACTACGAGACGATCGGGGAGTCCGTGCTGGTTGCCGGCGATGCGAGAGCGATCAAGGTCCACATCCACAACGAGCGACCCGACCAGGTGCTGGCCTACGCGCTCGGCCTCGGCACGCTCTCGAAGATCACGATCGAGAACCTCGACACCCAGACCGAGGACGTTCGCGAGACGCGCGCGGCCGCCTTTGCGGCTGACGGCGCCGAGAGCGCGGACGGGCACGGCTCGGCGGCCGCTGCGGCCACACCGGTCGCCACCGCGTCGGCGGGCGACACCACGAACGGCAGCACGCCGTTTCCCAGCCGGGACGCGATCCCGCTCGCGGTCGTCGCCGTCGCGGCAGGGGAGGGCCTCGCGGCGATCTTCCGGGACTTCGGCGTCCACAAGGTGGTGTACGGCGGGCAGACCCAGAACCCGAGCACCGGCGAGCTGCTCGAGGCGGTCAAGGCCGTCGACGCGCTCGAGGTCCTTCTGCTCCCCAACAACCCGAACATCGTCCTCGCCGCGCGCCAGGTCGCGGCGATGACCGATCGACCCATCGCCGTCGTGGCGACCCGCAACGCCGCCGAGGGCTTCGCGGCGCTGCTGGCGCTGGACCCGGACAAGGGCGCGCTCGACAACGCCCCGGAGATGACGACCGCGGGGCGGGCCGTCCAGACGGTCTCGGTCACGGAGGCGGTTCGCGACGCGACCGTCAGCGGCAAGAAGGTCAAGGAGGGCCAGACGATCGCGCTCGACCCGGATGACGGGCTCGTCGCGGTCCACGACGACCCGTCGGAGGCCGTCCTCGGCGCGATCCGCGCGCTCAGCCCGGGCTTCGAGCTGGTGACCATCTACTACGGCGACGGCGGCGATCTCGCCTCGACCGAGACGCTCGCGCGACGCATCCACGAGCTCGGGACCGGCGCGGAGGTCGAGGTCGTCCACGGCGGCCAGCCCCACTACCGCTACCTGATCTCGGCCGAGTAGGCGGGGTGGGGGAGCGCCGGGTCGTCAGCTCCGTGGCGGCAGCGAGATCGGGGGCTGCGAGCGGCGGGAATGGCGGGTCGAAGCCCGCGTCGGGCAGAAAGCCGGCCGCCGCACAGCCCGCGCTCACCGGCGAGGCCCTCCTCGACCAGCCGATCGCCGCCTCGCGCGTTCCTGGCGCGAGCGTCCTCGGGCGGGTCGGAAAGCGCCTCGGCGTGGGGACCGTCCGGGACCTCCTGTTCCATCTCCCGCGCCGGTACGACGACCTCCGCGAGATGCGGAAGCTCGGGGACCTCGCCTGGGTCGAGGACGGCGAGGTCGTGTCGGCCCGCGTCAACGTCGCTCGACATCCGCGTCGAAGCCTCGTTCCGGCGCCGCGTCCAGCGGACGATCGCCGTGCTCGAGGACGAGACCGGCACGCTCGAGGCGACGTGGTTCGGGCGGCGGTACATCGAGCGCCGGCTGCACCCGGGCGACCGCGTGATCGTGTCCGGCAAGCTCAAGCACTTCGGCCGGAAGCGGACGCTCGACAATCCGGACTTCCAGCCCGAGGGCAATGAGGACGAGCTCCTCCATGTCGGGCGGATCGTCCCGGTCTACCGGCTCACCGCCGGGCTCACCGCGGTCACGCTCCGGCGGGCGGTCCGAGAGGCCCTCGACCGGGCCGGCGCGGCCTACCCCGAGTACCTCCCGGATGCGCTTCGCGCTGACGCCGGTGTCGCTGCGATCGGCGGCGTGATTGAGGAGGCCCACTTTCCGACATCGTTCGACGCCCGAGACGCGGCGCTCGACCGGTTGGCCTTCGATGAGCTGCTCGCGCTGCAGCTCGGGATGGTCGGGCGGCGGCGGCAGCGGGGGCGAGATTCGGCTCGGCCGATCGAGGTCGACGATCCGACCGACGGAGAGCTGCGCCGCGCGCTCGAGGCCTCGCTCGGCCGGAAGCTGAACCGCGAGGTCTCGCTGACGCCGGACCAGGCCACCGCGATCGACGACATCCGAGGCGACATTGCCCGGCCCACGCCGATGCTCCGGCTCCTCCAGGGCGACGTCGGCTCTGGCAAGACCGCGGTCGCGGCGTACGCGCTCGCCGCGGCCGCCCGCGCCGGCTTCCAGGGCGCACTCCTGGCGCCGACGGACCTGCTCGCCCGCCAGCACCACCGGACGCTGACCTCGCTCCTCGAGGACGTGAACCTGCCCGTGGAGCTGCTGACGGGCTCGCTCACCGCCGCGTCGGCCCGCCAGGCCCTGGAGCTCGTGGCGTCCGGGATGGCGCCGATCGTCGTCGGGACCCACGCGCTGCTGCAGGAGCGCGTCGCGTTCGCCGCGCTCGGCCTCGCGGTCATCGACGAGCAGCACCGGTTCGGGGTGGAGCAGCGGGGCCAGCTCGAGGCGAAGGCCGGGGGCGGGCGGGCGCCGCACGTGCTCCTGATGACCGCCACGCCCATCCCGCGGACCCTTGGCCAGGTGCTCTACGCGGACCTCGACGTCTCGAACCTCCGGACGCCGCCGGAGGGCCGCCTGCCGATCAAGACCGGGATCCGCCGCCCGGACGAGCTCGCCGGGACGTGGCAGAAGGTCCGCGAGGAAGCCGCGGCCGGCCATCGTTCGTTCGTGGTCGTGCCGCTGATCGACGAGGCGGAGGCGGACGACGCTGCCGCCGCGCCCGACGGCGCGCCACAGGGGTTCTGGGACGCGTCTGCGCCGGCTGCCGAAGCGGAGGCCGTGCGCCTCCGCGAGGTGCTGGCCCCACTGCGCGTCGGGATTGTCCACGGTCGGATGAAGGCCGCCGATCGCGACGCCGAGATGGCTCGGTTCCGGGACGGCGAGATCGAGGTGCTCGTCGGCACGACCGTGGTCGAGGTCGGGGTCGACGTGCCCGAGGCGACGATGATGATCGTCCAGGGCGCGGACCGGTTCGGGCTGGCCCAGCTGCACCAGCTGCGGGGGCGCGTCGGCCGGGGCGAGGATGCCTCGTTCTGCGTGCTGGTCTCGGACTCCACCGACGAGACCGCCCAGGCGCGGCTCAAGGCCGTGGCGGAGCTGCGGGACGGCTTCGAGCTCGCGGAGCGGGACTGGGAGCTCCGCCGCGAGGGCGACGTGCTCGGCCTCGTCCAGAGCGGGCTGCCGCGCCTGCGGGTGGCCTCGCTCCAGCGGACCGACCACCGCGAGCTCGCGGTCAAGGCCCGCGCTGCCGCCGAAGAGATGCTCGACGAGCTCGGCGACCTCCGCGCCGGCAACCACCGCCTCGCGGCCGAGATGGCCCGGGGCTGGCTCGCCCGCGTCGCGCAGGCCGAGCCCGCGGGTCCGGCTTAGCTGGACCGACGCCGATGCCGAAGAAGGCGCGACCGCGACCCGGTGTCGGCGGCAGCGCGGGCCGGGTCATCGCGGGCGTCGCCAAGGGCCGGCGGCTCGTCGCGCCCGGGGCGGGGACGCGGCCGCTCGGCGATCGGGTGAAGGAGAGCCTCTTCGCGATCATCGAGCCCGAGATCCGCGATGGAGCGTTCCTCGACCTCTTCGCCGGCAGCGGCGCGGCTGGGATCGAGGCACTGTCGCGCGGCGCCCGGCTCGCGGTCTTCGTCGAGCACAGCGCCAACGTCGGGCAGTACATCGAGCGGAACCTGCGAACGGCGAGCCTCCTGGGGTCGCAGGCCCGGATCGTTCGGGCAGACGCCATCCTGTGGCTGGCCGGTGACATCGGCGGCGAAGGGGGTCCGTTCGACGCGATCGTCCTCGATCCGCCCTATGACGAGCCCCACCTCGTCGATCGATCGCTCGACACGATCGCCGTGGCAGGCCCGGGCGGGATCCTCGCGAGCGACGGCGTGGCCGTCGCGAAGCACTTCCGGGGAGCCAGGCCGGAGGCCCGGCATGGACTGCTACGATCGGCCCGCGAAGCCAGGTTCGGGGAGACGACGCTGACGTTCTACCGCTGGTCGGCCGCGGACGAGGGCGAGGAGGTCGGATGAGGGTCGCGATCTACCCGGGCTCGTTCGACCCCGTGACGAACGGCCACCTCGACGTCCTGCAGCGCGCGCTCGCGGTGTTCGATCGCGTCGTCGTGGCGGTGCTCGCGAACCCCCGCAAGTCGCCCCTGCTGCCCGTCGAGACGCGGGTCGCGGTGCTCGAGACGGCGATCCGCGACGCCGGCCTCGACGCGGAGCACGCCTCGGTGACGACGTTCGATGGGCTCACGGTCGAGGCCGCCCGGGCGAACGGAGCGCGCTGGCTGGTTCGTGGGCTTCGGGCCATCTCGGACTTCGAAGCCGAAGGGCAGCTCGCGGCCAACAACCGGGCCCTCGATGACGACATCGACACCGTCTTCTTCATGACCGCGGTCGAGTTCGGCTATGTCAGCTCGAGCCTGGTGAAGGAGATCGCGGGTTTCGGAGGGGACGTCTCGAGCATGGTCCCGCCGGCGGCCCTCTCGGCGTTGGGGACGCTGGTGCGTCAGCGCGAGGCGCGCGCGGAGCGCTGACGCGATCGCCCCGGTGGCGGCCGCGTCGCGTGCCATACTTACGACCCGGTGGACATCATGTTCCTGCTCGAACGGCTCGAGTCGCTGATCGCGACCGGTACCGGCGTGCCCACCACCCGCAAGGTCCTGGTCGACAAGGACGCCATCCTGGAGCTCATCGACCAGCTGCGCGTGGCCGTCCCCGAGGAGGTCCACGCCGCGAAGCGGATCAACGCCGAGGGCGAGCGGATCATCGAGAAGGCCAACGACGAGGCCGGCAAGATCGCTGCCCGCGCCCAGGAGCAGGCGGCCTATCTCATCGGCGAGCGGGGCCTGACCGAGCGGGCCGAGTCCGAGGGCCGCCAGATCGTCGCCGAGGCGATGGCCGCCGCGGACAACGTCCGCCTTGGAGCGGACGCCTACGCGGGCGAGATCCTCGGGTCACTCGAGGCCGAGGTGCACCGGGCTCTCGCAGCCATCGAGAAGGGCATCGATGTCCTCCAGCTGCGGCAGGCCGAGCTGCGCGGCGACGAAGCCGCGGCGGAACCGGCCGCGCTCGCGACCCCGGATGCCGGCTCGAAGGATCTCGACGACTGGCCGAACGTCTCCGAGGACGAGCCGGCCTTCCTGCGCGAAGAGGACGCGGGCCAGACCGTCCCGCGATGACCGCGCGCCCGGAGTGAGCGCGCCCGCGCCCCTGCGCTACCCACTTGCGACCCTGCTCGCCGAGCCCTACGGCAGCGAGCGTCGCTACGAGATCCATGGCGCCACCATCCCGCTGCCGGACGACCTCCGCCTCGTGGAGCCGCTCGAGGGGGAGGTTCGGGTCACGCGGACGAACCGGGGCGTCTTCGTCGACGCCACGATCTCGACGGCGATCGCCGGGACCTGCTCGCGCTGCCTTCGCGACATCGAGATCCCGATCACCGCTCGGATCCGCGAGGAGGTGCTGCCCAGCGTCGACGTGGCGACGGGCCATGCGATCGACGCCGGCGCGGAGCCGGACGCAACCCGGCTGAGCGACCACCACGACCTCGATCTGGCGGCGCTCGCCGCGGACGCGATCTCGCTCGAGGAGCCGATCGTGGCCCTCTGCGAGGAGGCCTGCCCGGGACTCTGTCCCGAGTGCGGGCAGCGGCTCGGGGCGGAGCACGTCGAGCACGAGCAGGACGATGTCGACCCGCGGCTGGCGGCCCTGCGGAGCTTCAAGGTCGACGCCGACGGCGAGAGCGGGTAGACTCCCGACGGCTCAGCGGCGCCCCCGCCGAAGACCTTCCCGGATCACAACCTTCGCGCTCACGCACGCGCGGCTCGGCCGCCATCGGAGCGGCATCGAAAGGAGCAGCAACTCTCATGGGCGTGCCAAAGCGCAGGGTCTCCCACGCTCGGCAAGGCGATCGACGCGCGCACCAGGCGCTCACGCTCCCGCAGCTCGAGGAGTGTCCCCACTGCCACCAGCCGAAGCGCAGCCATCGGGCCTGCCCGAACTGCGGCTACTACGGCGGCCGGCCGGTGCTCGAGATCAAGGCTCCGAAGGAAGACACCCCGACCGCACAGTAGAGTGGCGCCGATGAGTGCCACTGGTCCCAACGGGATCCGGCTCGCGGTCGACGCCATGGGCGGCGATCACGGCCCAACCGAAGTCGTCCCCGGCTCGCTGGATCACGCGCGCGCCCACCCCGAAGACACCGTGCTGCTCGTCGGCGATCCCGCGCGGATCCGCGAGCACGCAGGTGGCGAGCTCCCGTCGAACGTCGAGGTCGTGCCTGCGAGCCAGGTCATCGAGATGCACGAGCATCCGGCGCTCGCGCTGCGCGAGAAGAAGGATTCGTCGATCACCGTCGCCTGTGACCTGGTCAAGGATGGACGGGCCGACGCCGTGATGACGGCGGGCCACACCGGCGCGGCCATGGCCGCCGCGGTGCTCCGAATCGGGCGGCTCCCGGGTGTCGACCGACCCGCGCTCGCCGTCCAGATGGTTCGCGAGGGCAAGCCCTTCGTCCTGCTCGACATCGGCGCCAACCCCGACTCGAGCCCCGAGAACCTCCTCCAGTACGCCCGGATGGGCGCGATCTTCGCGGAGCGTGTGGTCGGGGTGCCGTCGCCGCGGGTCGCGCTGCTGTCGATCGGCGAGGAGAAGGGCAAGGGCGACGCGCGCATCCAGCGGGCCACGGAGCTGCTCGATGCGTCCGACCTGCGGTTCGTCGGCAACGTCGAGGGCAAGGACCTCGTGTCGGATCACGCCGACGTGGTCGTGACGGACGCCGTCACGGGTAACGTCGTCGATCAAGTTCTTCGAGGGCCTCTCGACCTTCATCTTCGACCTGTGGCGCGCGGAGTTCCGACGCGGGATCCGAGGCAAGCTCGGCTACCTGCTCATGCGGTCGGGCATCGGGCGGATCCGGAAGGTCTTCGACTACGAGACGGCCGGCGGCTCGCCGCTCCTCGGCGTGAAGGGCGCGGTGATCATCACGCACGGCCGGGCCCGGCGGCGGATGGTCGGGTTCGCGTGCGCTGTCGCCGCGGACACGGCCCGGACGAACGTCCCGGGTCTCATCGCGGACGCGCTCCGCGAGGACGCGTTGCGGGTGGCGGCCGTGTCGAGCGCGCCAGGTGCGCCAGGTGCGCCAGGTGCACCGGGTGCTCCAGGGGCGCCGGCCGATTCGACCGAGCCCGGCGCGGCCGCCGAGGCCATTGAACGAGCCGGAAGCCCGACATGACGGAGCACCGGACCCCTTCGGCCGATGACGCGGATGCGCTCCTGGTCGACGAATCGCCGGTCGGGCCACCGTCGGCCGAGCCCATCGAGCTGACGGTCGGGCGGGGCGTGATCGTCGAGGTCGCCCGCCTCGCCGCCCAGGAGGTCCCGGAGGTTCTCCAGGTCGCGCGGCGGGGTCCGCCGTGGCGGGCAGCCCTCGCCGGTCCTCCGATCATGGTTCGCGTCCGCAATGAGGGGGTCGAGCTCGAGCTCCGAATCATCGCCCGGCCGGGCGCCGACCTCGTTCTGGCGGGCCGGCAGGTCCGCGAAGCCGTGGGTCGCGCCGTGGAGCGCCTGCTCGGGCTCGAGGTCCGCTCCGTCACCGTCCTCGTCGACGGCGTCGGCACATAGTGGCGCACGCGGCCCTGCGTGCCGACGCTGCTCCTTCTCGTCGTTCAGGCTCGCCGCCGAGCCTCCCGGATCGACTGGAACGCCAGGCGTTCGGAGCGACGAGGATCCGGCTCGACGCGCCCGATCACACCCGGCTCCGCCATGCGCTGGAACGGCTGTCGGTCCATGTGGCGGCGGAAGGCGTTCGCGAGCTGCCGCAGGAACACGATCTTCGACGGACCGCACGCCGGCCGTTCCAGGAACCAGCGGCACGGTCCGGTCGACCATGACCCGGCCGGCCGGGACCAGCGACCGGATCCGCTCCCTCCGCGCGGGCAGGCGGGTCGCCCTTGCGTCGGTGTTCGAGGCCGACTTCGGACAGCGCACGGCCACGGCAGTCCTGGAGCGGCAGCTGGCCGAGGTCGAGGCGGACCCGGCGGCCGGTGAGCTGGCCCGGGGGCTCGTCGCGACGGTGGTCGCGAATCGGGTCGAGATCGACGCGAGAATCGAGGTCCTGGCGCCCCAATATCCGGTCGTCCAGATGGCCCGGATGGACCGCTCCCTGCTCCGTTGCGCGCTGGGTGAGGTGCTATATTCCGGGACGCCGGCCCGGGTAGCCATCGCCGAGTGGGTCGAACTGGCCCGGATCTACAGTGGCGACCCGATGCGACGCCTCATGAACGGCGTCCTCGGGCGGATCGCACGCGAGACGGAAGCCGACAACACTCCAAGCCCCGGAGGAGAGAGCCAGTGGCCAGCACCTACGATCGCCTCAAGAAGATCGTCGTCGAGCAGCTCGGCGTCGACGAGGAAGAAGTCAAGCCCGAAGCGTCCTTCGTCGACGACCTGAACGCCGACTCCCTCGATCTCGTCGAGCTGATCATGAGCCTCGAAGAGGAATTCGGCACCGAGATCTCCGACGAGGACGCCGAGAGGATCCGGACCGTCGGCGACGCCGTCGAGTACATCGACGAGCGCAACACCTAGCTCGCTGGCACTCGGCCCCAAAGGCCCGAAGGCAACCGGCTCGCCGGGATCGTGGACCGGGCGGACCTCCTCGCCGAGCAGCTCGGCCTCCCCGTCCGGGATCGGCGTCTCCTGGCCCAGGCGCTGACCCACACCTCCTGGCTGCATGAGCATCCCGGCGAGGCCGCCGGGCACAACGAACGACTGGAATTCCTCGGCGACGCCGTCGTCAATCTCGCCGTGTCCGAGGCGCTGTATGCCCGCCATCCCGAAGACGACGAAGGCGTCCTCTCGGCGCGCCGTGCCGCCATCGTGAGCGCGACGGGCCTCGCAACCCTCGCGTCGCGGATCGACCTCGGGCGGTTCCTCTCGCTCGGCGAGGGCGAATCGGGTCGCGCCGGTCGACAGCGACCGTCCATCCTGGCGTCGGGCTTCGAGGCGCTGGTCGGCGCGCTCCTGCTCGATCTCGGTTGGGAGACGACGCGCGACTGGCTCATCCGCACGGCCGGGCCCGAGGTCGACGCCGGGCTGCCGCCCGTCCTGCTGAAGAGCCCCAAGAGCCGTCTCCAGGAAGCGACCCAGCGCTCGAGCGGCGGCCGGCCGGCCTACCGGGTCCTCGAGGCCGTCGGCCCGGACCACGACAAGGTCTTTCGGGTCGAGGTCTCCGTCGACGGCGAGGTGCTGGGGATGGGTGTCGGCTCGTCGCGGCGCGTCGCCGAGACGGCGGCCGCCGCGGAGGCGGTCGAGGTGCTGGCGGCGCGCGAGGCGGCGGCGGTGGTCGCGGCGACCGAGGCCGATGCGGCGGAACGCGTGGCAGCCGATGAGGATCACCGGCCGGACGTGGAGCGGGCGTCGTGACCGGGCCGGCGCGGCTGCTGTCGGTCCGCCTCCAGGGCTTCAAGTCCTTCGTGGATCGGACCCACGTCGAGTTCGGGCCCGGGATCAGCGCCGTCGTCGGGCCGAACGGCTCGGGCAAGAGCAACCTCGCCGACGCCCTCCGCTGGGCGCTCGGCGAGCAGGGTCGGGCGCTTCGGTCGCGCAAGTCCGAGGACGTCATCTGGGCAGGCTCGGAGCGGCGCCCGGCGGTTGGCATGGCCGACGTCCAGCTGACCCTCGACAACTCGCGACGCGCTGCTGCCGGTCGACTACGGGGTCGTGGAACTCGGGCGGCGGCTGTACCGGTCCGGCGAGAACGACTACCTGCTGAACCGCCAGCGCGTCCGCCTCAAGGACCTCGTCGACCTCCTGGATGCGGGTCACCTCGCGGAGAACGCCTTCCTGTTCATCGGGCAGGGCATGGTCGACCAGGCCCTCGCGCTCCGGCCCGAGGAGCGCCGGCCGCTGTTCGAAGAGGTCGCCGGCGTCCGGCGGCACGAGCGACGCCGGCGCAGGGCGGAGGAACAGCTCGGGGAGTCCGAGGCGAATCTCGCTCGCGTGGACGACATCCTCGGCGAGCTCCGGCCGCAGGCGCGCCGGCTCGCCCAGCAGGCCGAGCAACAGGCGAACCGCCTGACCGCGGCGGACGAGCTGGCGGCCGCAATCCTCCTGTCAGCCCACGCGCGGTGGTTCGCCGCGGCGGAACGATCTGGCGTCAGCGCCGATGCCGTCGGTGCCGCGCGGGCGTCCCTGGACGCCGCGCAGGCCTCGCTGCTCGATCACGAGCGTGCGATGGGCGCGGCCGGGGAGGCCCTCGGGTCGCATGCCGCCGCCGAGAGCGCAGCCCGGACGGAGCTGGACCGCGTTCGTTCGGACAGGGCCGGACTTCAACTCCGTGACGGCCGGCTCGCGTCCGAGGTGGAGGCGACCGGTCGCGAGCGCGCGCGGCTCGTCGAGGGCCGGGCCGCTGCCGAGACGGAGGCGACTGCGGCTCGGGACATCCTTGCCGAGGCGGTGCCCGTGTCGCCCGCCGACCTGGAGGAGGAGCTTGCCGGGATCGGCGCGGATCTCGCCGCCGCGGCGATGGGCGCAGCCGGGGCCGCGGGCGGGCCGGCACCGGCATGTCCGACGTGGATGCGGCCGCAATCCGACGGCTCGAGGCCGCGCGGGCGGAGGAGCTTGCGGGCGTCTCGCCGGCGCGCAGCCGACGCCGAACGCCACGCGGCCGAGGAGGCGGCCCGGGCTTCGACGGCTTCCGGAAACGCGGAGGCGGCGGCAACGGAGCGTGCCGGCGCGGCGGCGGCACTCGAGCGTGCCCGGACCGAGGACGGAGCAGCTCGCGAGGCGCGGGAGGGGGCACAGTCGGCGCTGGGCGAGGACGAAGTCGTCCGCGAGGGCCGCAGCGGAGGCCGCAGCCGGCGCCCGAGCGACCGCGAGCGCCCTGGCGGCACGGCTCGCCGACGCGCAGCGCGCCCTGGAGGCATCCGAGGGGAGTGGCTTCAGCCGCGCCGCCCGTGCTCGCGGCGGTCGCTCGATCGCCGATGGGCTGATCATCGACCCGGCGCTGCAGCGCGGCCGTCGATGCGGCGCTCGCCGGATTCGGGCGGGCGCAGGTGCTGCCGCGGGAGGCGATCGCGGCCCTCGCCACCGAGCGCGGCGTCGCCATCGCAAGCGGAAGCGATCGAGGCGACGGCGGCCGGAACGTCAGCGGCGGCGCCGACGCGCTCCGCGGGCGATCGCCTGGTCGAGCAGGCCCGCGCTCGTGGCGGCGGGCCGCTCCGGGATGCGGTCCGACGAGACGACGCCGGCGCGGCGAAGCGCGCTGCTCGCGCGGGCGGTCTGGCTGCCTACGGCGCAAGCGTGCCTCGAGATGCAGGCCGAGCTGCCACCGGGCTGGCTCGCCGTCGCCCGCGACGGCTGCCTCGTGGCCGGCGAGCTCGCGACGTGGGTGCAGCCCGAGGGGCGGGGCCTGCACCTCCGGGCCGACGTCGACCGACTTGCCGAGGAGGCTCGCGCTGCTGGCGCAACCGCCGACACCGCCATGGCCACCGCGGCAGCCGCGGACGCGGCCGTCTGCAGGCGCCCGGACATCGCTTTCGAGCGCCCGGGAGCGCGAAGGCATCGCCGCGGCCGCCGCCGGCGGGCGGAGGAGGCTCGACCGGGCCGCGCCGCGCGTGCCGAATCGTCGAGCCGCGAGGCCGCGTGGCTGGCGGCCCAGGCCGCGCGCTTCCAGGCGGAGGCCGCACGCCTCCGTGCCGCGATCCCGAAGGAGCCTGCCGAATGCGGCCCCGGATCGGGAGCCGGCGCGCCAGCGCGGAACGTCCCGAAACCGACAACGCGGCCGAGCGGCGGCGGGCGGATCTCCGCGAACGGCGGGACGCCGTCGCGGCAGCGCTCGAGCACGCCGCGCGCCGAGCGGAGCACGTTCGAGCGGCGTCGCGCCCAGGCGGAGGCCGCGCATGGCGCTCGCCGAGCGGCAGCTCGCCTCGGCCGCACGCGCCGCTGGCGGAGCTGGCCGAGCGCGAGGCCCGCCTCGACCCTCGATCGCGAGGACGTCGCGGCCGCAGCTGGCCGACGCGTCGAGCGCGCCGTTGCCGAGGCGGAGGCGGACCTCGCCACCGTCACCCGCGGCGCCGCCGAGGAGCGGGAGCGGCTCCGGGCTGCCGAAGCGGCGGCGTCCGCCGGGCGGGAGCAGGCCCGGATCAGCGGCGAGCGTGCTCGACTCGCGGAACGTGATGACGCCGAAGCCAGGACTCGCGCTCGAGGGCCTGCGCGAGCAACTGCTGGTCGAGCTCTCCGGCCTCGGTGCAACCGGCCTCGCCCACCTCCGCGGGATCGTGTCGGGAACCGGGGCCGCCGCCGAGACCGCAGGCACCGCAGGCCCGGGCGTCCTGCTGGACGCCGACCTCGACCCGGCGGAGCCCGGAGACGACGTCGAGCCGGATGTCCTCGAAGCGGCGCTGGCCGCCGCCGCTCCTGCCTGGGCCGGCGCGGCGCCCGCCGCCGAGCCGCCGACCCCGGCCCGCCTCGCGACGCTCCGTCGCCGGTTCCACGACCTCGGCGCCGTCAACCCGTTCGCCGCAGACGAGTACGAGGAGGTCAAGGCCCGCCTCGACGTCCTCGAGGCGCCAGCGGACGGACCTCCAGTCGGCCATCGACGCGCACCCGCGAGCTGATCGACGAGCTGGACCGCCTGGTGACCGAACAGTTCCGACGGACGTTCGAGGCACTCGAGCGGGCCTTCGACGCCCGCTTCCAGCAGCTCTTCGGGGGCGGGTACGCCCACCTCACGCTGACCGACCCCCAGGACCTCGACGACGACCGGCAGTCGAGATCACGGCCCGGCCGCCGGGCAAGAAGGCCCAGGCGCTCGCCATGCTCTCGGGCGGCGAGCGGGCGCTTACCGCCGTGGCGCTGCTGTTCGCGATGCTCGACGGTCCGACCGGTGCCGTTCTGCGTGCTCGACGAGGTCGACGCCGCGCTCGACGAGGCCAACATCGGCCGCTTCACGGACGCGCTGAGGGACCTCGTCGCGCGAGACCCAGTGCATCGTGATCACCCACAACCGGGGCACGATCGAGGCGGCCGACGCGCTGTACGGCGTGACCGTCGGCGACGATTCGGTGAGCCGCGTCATCAGCCTCCGGCTGGACGAGGCGACCGCGCTCGCGGGCCGCTCGAGGGGGGCCGGCGGGAGCGGCCGTCGAGGTCGGACCGGCGCCACCGCGGGAGCGCCGGCGGACGGGTGACCGGACCAGACACGCGCCAGCGCGAGCTCGAGGACGGCCTTCGTCGAAGCCGCGGCGGCTTCATGGCCCGCCTGCGCGGGCTGCTCGTCGGCGAATCGATCGATCGCCGGCGACCTGGAACGAGGTCGAGGAGAGCCTGATCGCCGGCGACGTCGGCGCCGAGCTGGCGACCGAGGTCGTCGAGCGGGCGCGGGAGCGCGGCGCGCCCGATGGCGCCGCGGCCGCCGTACGGCGCGAGCTGACGTCGATCCTGCGTCCCGCGCGATCGCCGGGCTGGCGGCTCTCCGTCGCAGGAGACGAGGCCGGCGGTCGTCCTGATCGTCGGCGTGAACGGCACGGGCAAGACGACGACGATCGGCAAGCTCGCGACCCGGGAAGCGGCCGCGGGCAGGCGGGTCGTGCTCGCGGCCGCAGACACGTTCCGTGCGGCCGCCAGCGACCAGCTCCGGATCTGGGCCGATCGCGCCGGCGCGGAGATCGTCTCGCATGCCGCGGGCGCCGACCCCGCGGCGGTCGTGTTCGATGCCCTCGACGCGGCGATCGCCCGCCGCGCCGACATCCTGCTCATCGACACGGCCGGTCGTCTTCACACAAAGTCCAACCTGATGGACGAGCTGACGAAGATTCGACGCGTCATCGACCGGCGCCTCCCGGACGCCCAACCCGAGACGCTGCTCGTCCTCGACGCCACGACCGGCCAGAACGGGCTGATGCAGGCGCTCGCGTTCCACGAGTCCGTCGGGCTGACCGGGCATCGTCCTGACGAAGCTCGACTCGACGGCCCGTGGCGGGATCGTCTTCGCGATCGAGGACCAGCTCGGCGTTCCCGTCCGGTTCGCCGGGGTCGGGGAGCGGCCCGAGGACCTCGTCGAGTTCGACCCGGCGGCTTCGTCGACGCGCTGTTCGAGGACGCGGCGTGACGAGGCGACCGGCGTGACCCGGCGACGCGGCGCAACCCGGCGGCGCCCCGTGACCACGCAGCTCGCTGCGACTGTCGCGCTCGTGATCGCATTCGCGGCCTGCGAGACGCCCGCCGCGTCCGTCGCGCCGACGCCGACCCGCGCGCCCGAAGCCGACCCGCGCGAGACGGTCTACGAGCTCTGGACCGACGTCTGGTACGAGGGGCTCGTGCTCCACATGGATCGCGCCACAGCGATCCTCGACGCCCGCGGCGGCACGGTCGACATCACGTTCCGCATCGAGAACCCCGGAACGGAGGCCGCGGACCTCGACGCCCGGACGATCCGCTCGTCGTCGCGGGCAACCGCATCGAGCCCGACGCGCGAATCGCACATCCCGAGTCACGCCGGCAGGGCGGCGCGGGCCTCGCGTCCTGACGTTCGAGCTCCAGGGGATCGCCTCCGTCGGACGACGGCCTCCTGGAGATCGGCGCCGACCCGCACCACATCGCCAGGGTGCCGTTCCGGCCGGCGGGCGGCGACGCGCGGACGTTCGAGCCCGTCGACCTGGACGTCAAGGGCGCGGGGACGGCGGGCGACCTGCGGATCACGCTTCGGCGCGGCGTCGTCCGGTGGGACCTGCCGGACTGGTCGCAGGAGCTGACGCGGGACCTGCGCGCGCTGACCCTCACCTACGACGTGACGTACAACGGCGAGCTTCGCGGGCGGGTTCGCGTTCACCGGCGAGAACGTCGCCCTGCGCCTGCCCAACGGCGAAGGTCGTCGCGCCGCGCCGGGACGGCCACAGCCAGTCGGTGGAGCTCATCGGGCCGAAGAAGACGAAGAAGGACCTGTTCTCGCGGTTCGAGATTCCGGCCGGCGCGACCGGCAAGTTCGCGCTCCTCGTCCGGAGCGGGAGCACCTGAAGGGCATCACCTTCACCATCGACGACTGATCGGGCTACACTCCCGCTCGCCGGCGCGCCAGAACCCGCGTGCCGCCCCGCGGCACGTCGTCGCGCCTGCACCTCACCGGGTATCTCTGCTGGAGCAAGCACGCCCTCGTGTTCGACAACCTCAGCGATCGACTGCGCAAGACGCTCGCCAACCTGACCGGCCGCGGCCGGATCAGCGAGGCGGACGTCGATGCGGCCGCGCGCGAGATCCGGCTGGCCCTGCTCGAGGCCGACGTCAACTTCAAGGTCGTCAAGGATGTCGTCGGGCGGATCCGCGAGCAGGCCATCGGCGCCGGAGATCCTCGGCAGCCTCACCGCCGGCCAGCAGATCGTGAAGATCGTCCACGACGAGCTCGTCGAGCTGCTCTGGGCGCCGGCGATCGGACGTTCCGGCTGCAGGGCAACCCGGCGGTCATCTCGCTCGTCGGGCTCCAGGGCTCGGGCAAGACGACGACGTCGGCCAAGCTCGCCCGGTACATCGTCAAGCTCGGCCGGCGCCCGCTCCTCGTCGCCGCGGACCCGTACCGACCCGCCGCCGCGGACCAGCTCGAGACGCTCGGCCGAGCGCTGGACATTCCCGGTCCATCGGGCGCCGGCTGGAACCTCGACGCTCGACATCGTGAAGGGCTCGCTCGAGGCGGCCAAGCGCCTCACCCGCGACACCATCATCCTCGACACCGCCGGCCGGCTGTCGCTCGACGAGGCGCTGATGGCCGAGATCGCGGCCGTCGACAAGGCGGTGCACCCGGTCGAGACGCTGCTCGTCGTCGACGCGATGACCGGCCAGGAGGCCGTCGGGGTGGCGCAGGCCTTCGCCGCGGCCGTACCGGTGACCGGGCTGATCCTGACCAAGGTCGACGGGGACGCCCGCGGTGGCGCCGCGCTCTCGATCGCGACCGTCACGGGCCTCGGCGTGAAGTTCCTCGGGACCGGCGAGAAGACCGATGCGCTCGAGGTCTTCCATCCCGATCGGCTCGCCGGCCGGATCCTCGGCATGGGCGACGTGCTGACGCTCGTCGAGCGGACCCAGGAAGCCTTCGACGAGGGCGAGGCGCGGAAGCTCGAGGAGAAGCTCCGGAAGGCCGAGTTCACGCTCGAGGACTTCCTCGACCAGCTCCAGCAGGTCCAGAAGATGGGCCCGATCGGCCAGCTGGTATCGATGATCCCGGGCATGGGCGACATGGCCAAGGACGCCCAGGAGGCCGTCGATCGCGGCGAGCTTCGCCGCACGGAGGCGATCATTCGATCGATGACGCGCCACGAACGACGGGACCCGGGGATCCTCACCGGCGCGCGCCGGCGGCGGATCGCGGCGGGCTCGGGCACCTCGCTGACCGACGTGAACCGGCTCGTGAAGCAGTTCTCGGAGATCCAGCGAGTCATGAAGCAGATGGCCGGCGGCCGCGGACGCGGCATGCTCGGTGGAATGCCGATCGGACGGCGATGAGGGGGATATGACGGACGACCAGACGCGCTCCTACGAGACGCCCACACCGGGCGAGCCGCCGGCCTCGCCGCCGGCGGATGCCACACCGGCGACTGGGACGGCACCTGCGGCGCCCGTGGCGCCCCGCGGCGGCACCGGTCTCCGGTGGGCCCTCGGGCTCGGCGTTGCCGGGCTCGTGCTCGTGATCACTGCCGCCGCAGTGTTCCTGCTCGGTGCGCCGAGCGCGCCGGAGGCCCTCAAGTACGTTCCCGCGGACTCCGCGATGGTGATGGAGGCCCGCTTCGACCTGCCCGGCGACCAGATGCAGAAGCTCGGCAACCTCCTGGCGCACTTCCCGGGGTTCGCCGACCAGTCGACGCTGACCGCCAAGATCGACGAGGCCTTCAGCCGCCTGGTGGGCGGGGCATCAGAGGGGAACGTGGACTACGCCACGGACATCAAGCCCTGGCTGAACGGCCCGCTGTTCATCTCCGGCGACGCCCAGTCGCTCGCAGAGGCCGAGGGCGGCGGGTCTGCCTCGCGCCTGCTCGTCTCGGCGACGACGAACAACGGCGTGGCCTGCGAGAGCGTATTCGAAGGGCAGACGCCGAGCCATGAGGCCTACAAGGGGCTCGACCTCGTCACCGCCGTCGATGGCTCCTTCGCCTGCGTGATCGACGGCCGGATCGGCCTCATCGGCGACACCGCATCCGTCAAGGAGGCCCTCGACACCAAGGGCGCTGGCAGCGGGATGGACAAGTCCGCGGCCTACACGGCGGCCCGCAAGCAGCTGACCGGTGAGCAGCTCGCCACCGTCTTCGTCGCGGGCGACGCGCTCCGTCAGGCTGCCCCGTCGCCGGACCCGGGCTTGGAGGTCTTCGGGATGGAGGCCTTTGCCGGCCAGATCCCGGACTGGCTGATTCTCGGAGTCAGGGCCGAGGACGACGCACTCATCTTCGACGGCGTCGCCGCGCCGGTGCCGGCGCCATCGGCCGGGCCGTCGCTCCTGCCGAACCCTGCCGCCCACGCCAGCGTGGTCGCCCCGCTGGCGCCCGCCGGGACGCTCATCTACTTCGAGGACCAGGGGACCGGCGTCTCGCTGCAGAACCTGTTCACCCAGCTTCGAGCGATCCCCGACCTCCAGGCGCCGATGCAGATGCTCGACGGTGTCGGCGGTCCCGCCGGCCTCGTCGGCTGGATCGAGGACGCGGCGATCGCCGTCTCGGCCGAGAACCCCACGGCCGAGGACCTCGGCGTGAAGGCGAGCGTCTACCTCGTCGCGAAGGACGATGCGACCGCGGCCGAGAAGCTCGCGACGGTGAAGGCCGCCGCTCGGGCTCGCCGGGCTGTCGGGCGAGGGCATCACCGTCGCCACCGAGACGATCGCCGGCGTCGAGGTCATGACCGTGACCGTCACCGACCTCAGCTCGATCGTCCCGCCCGGCTCCGTTCCAGGGGTCGATACCGGGACCCTCGACACGCCCGTCTCGTTCTCGCTCGCGGCTCGCGGGCGGATCATCTACCTCACCGTCGGCGACGGCGCGATGGCCGGGGTGCTCGGCGTCCAGGCCGGCTCGAGCCTCGCCGATGACGCCGCGTTCAAGCTCGCCGCCCAGCGTGGCCTGGCGAACAGCAAGACCACCCTGTACGTGGCCGTCGGCGCGACCGTCGACCTCGTCGAAGGGCGTCCTGCCGCCGGAGATCGCCTCGGAATGGACGACGGAGCTCGCTCCGTACATCGACCCGCTGGAGGCGCTCGGCTTCTCCATCTCGACGGATCCTCGGCCACCAGGTCGCGGCTCGTCATCACCGTCAACCAGCCCTAGCCCAAGCAACCCAGGAGGCATTGGATGGCCGTTCGAATTCGACTCACCCGCGTCGGCGCGAAGAAGCAGCCGGCGTATCGCGTCGTCGTCGCGGACTCCCGCAGCGCGCGGGACAGCCGCTCGATCGAGACGCTCGGGCACTACAACCCGCGGAAGGACCCTGTGGAGTTCGAGGTCGACGCCGAGAAGGCGAAGGCCTGGATGGCCAAGGGCGCGCTGCCCTCGGACACCGTCGCCCGCCTGTTCCGGAACGTGGGCGTGCTTCCCGCGGATCCGCGCCGAAGTACCCCACGGTGGAGAAGCCGGCGAAGCCCGTCGCCCCCGCCAAGGCGGAAACGGCCCCGAAGGCCGCGAAGCAGCCCGAGCCCGTAGCGAGCGCGGCGCCGGCTGCGGATGCCGAGGCGGTGGAAGCCGCGGAAAGCGCCGAGCCCGAGGCGGGCGCCGAGCCCGTGGCGAGCGCGGAAAGCACCGAGACCCCCGAGACCCCCGAGACCCCCGAGAGCACGGACGAGGAGGCCTCCAAGTGAGCGCCAAGGAGCTCGTCGAGTACGTCGCGAAGACGCTCGTCGACGACCCCGAGGCCGTCAAGGTCACCCAGGTCGAGGACGAGGAGGGCATGGTGATCGAGCTCCACGTCGCCGAGGACGACATGGGCAAGGTCATCGGGCGCAACGGCAGCGTCGCCAAGGCGCTCCGGACGCTCCTCAAGGTGACCGCGGCCCGAGAGGGCAGCTCGGTCCAGCTCGAGATCGTCTGAGCGAGGACGAGCGCGCGTGGCGCGCCACGCGCCTGGTGGTGGCGCAGGTCCGGGGCCTGCACGGGCTCAACGGCGCCGTTCGGGTCGAGGTGCTGACCGACCGGCCGGAGGCGAGGTTCGCCGTCGGCGAGGTCCTGCACGTCGAAGGCGGGACGCGGCCGCTGACGCTAGTGGCCGCGCAGGCGGTCGAGGACGGCCCGGGCTGGCGCCTGCGATTCGGCGAGGTGCCGAACCGCCGGCCGCCGAGCGGCTCCGCGATGCGTACCTCGAGGTCGAGGTCGAGCGGAGCGGCGGATCTCGACGCCGGGGCGGCGTACTGGCACGAGGTCATCGGCTCGACGGTCCGCGACTCCAAAGGCGTCGAGCTTGGCAAGGTCGCCGACGTCTACCGCGCCGGCGAGACCGAGGTCTACGTGGTCGAGGGCGGCCCCGTCGGCGAGTTCGACCTGCCCGCGGTTCGCGACGTCATCACGACCTTCGCGCCCGAGCGCGGCGAGCTCATCGTCGACGAGACCGTCCTGGACCTCGCCGGGCCTGCCGTCGATGCCCGCCGTGAAGACAGCGGCGCGCGACGCCGGCACCGGTGGTCGCGCCATGGCAAGGGCGCGCGGCCTCCACATGATGACGCCGGCCCGCTCGAAGGCAGCCAATGACCCTCGAGATCGACGTCGTCTGCCTGTTCCCGGGCATGCTCGAGGGGCCGCTGTCGGAGAGCATCCCGGGGCGCACCCGGGAGCGAGGCCTCGCCGAGATCCGGATCCACGACCTCCGGCAGTGGGGCCTCGGCCGGCATCGCAGCGTCGACGACACGCCCTACGGCGGGGGAGCGGGGATGGTCCTCCGGCCCGAGCCCGTCGCGGCAGCCCTCGACGCGCTCCGACGCGAGGACTCGACGGTGATCCTCGCTCGATCCGGGTGGCGAGGTCTTCCGCCAGGCGCGCGCCTCCGAGCTGGCCACGCGCTCGCACCTGATCCTCGTCTGCCCGCGCTACGAGGGCGTCGACGAGCGCATCCGGGACCTGGTCGACCTCGAGCTGTCGATCGGCGACTACGTCCTGTCCGGCGGCGAGCTCGCCGCGCTCGTCGTCATCGACGCGGTCGCTCCGCCTGCTGCCCGGCGCGATCGACGACGCCTCGACCATCGAGGAGTCGTTCAGCGGCGGGCTCCTGGAGTACCCCCAGTACACGCGCCCCGCCGAGTTCCGCGGGCGGGGCGTCCCCGACGTCCTCGTGAGCGGCCACCACGAGGCCGTCCGGCGGTGGCGCCACGAGGCCGCAGTGGAGCGCACCCGACGCGATCCGCCCGGACCTGCTCCCGCCCGAGGGCTGACCGCCGAACGGCTTGTGCTATCCTTCGCCGCCGTCGGCCCCCAGCCGGACCCCAGATCGACATCACCGGCGCCGCCGCGCGCCGCCCACGGCAGGGACCGAACCACCGTGAACGTGCTCGACGAGATCGTCGCCGACCAGATCCGCACCGACCTGCCGGAGCTCGCCTCGGGCGACACGGTCAAGGTGTCGGCCAGGGTCGTCGAGGGCGGCAAGGAGCGAGTCCAGGTCTTCGAGGGCACGGTGATGCGGCTCAAGCGGCGGCGGGATCGCCCGCTCGATCACCGTCCGCAAGATCGCAAGCGGCGTCGGCGTGGAGCGGACGTTCATGGTCAACAGCCCGCGGATCGAGAAGATCGAGGTCGTCCGCCACGGCCGCGTCCGCCGCGCCCAGCTGTACTTCCTGCGCGAGCGCGTCGGCAAGGCCGCGACCCTTCGGGAGCGCCGAACGCGGGGCTAGCCCCGCTACTCCCGATCCAAGCCCGGCCCCACGACGCCGGGACGGGCCGAGACAGAGCCCGGCGGCCACGCCGGGTACCCTGAGCACCCATGGCCGTGCGAGTCCCCAGCCTCCGGTTCGAGCGCGATCTACTGGCGTGACGGCGCGATGCGCGTCGTCGGCATCGACGAGGTCGGCGTCGCCCCAACCTGCGGCGCGGTCGTCGCGGCGGCCGTGATCATGAAGCCCCACGTCGCGCCGGATCCCGGGCGTCCGCGACTCGAAGACCCTGTCTGCGGCCCAGCGCGAGCGCCTCGCGCCGATCATCCGCCGGCGTGCCGTGGCGATCGGTGTCGGTGCCGCCTCGGTGCGCGAGATCGACACCATCAACATCTATCACGCCACCCACCTCGCGATGCGACGCGCCGTTGCAAGGCTCGGCGGGCATGATCACGTCCTCGTGGATGGCAATCGCATCGCCGGCTTCGAGGCGGCCAGGTCGGGCCGTACACGGCGATCGTCGACGGCGACGCGAAGGTCTACACGATCGCGTGCGCCTCGGTGGTGGCGAAGGTCGTGCGCGACCGGATGATGACCCTCCTCTCGGCCCGCTACCCGGGCTACGGCTGGGAGCACAACCAGGGCTACGCCACGCAGGAGCACCGCGACGCGATCCGCCGGCTGGGCCTCACGCCGTTCCACCGCCGCAGCTTCCTCGCCCTCCAGCGGACGTTCGCCGGCGACCAGATCAGCCTCGACCTGTTCGACGAGGAGGTCGCGGAGGCCGTCGACCGCGGAGGAGCTCGGCGAGCTGGATCGGCTCGACGGGATCCGCACGCCCGAGATCGACCCGCTCGCCGCCTTCGCCCCCGGTGCCGATGCTGCCGCCGCGATCGCCGCGGCCGAGGCCCTCGTCCGGGAGCCGTTCCAGGCGACCGACCCGATCGGCTGACGATGGCCCGGCTCCTGCGCGCCCCTGCCTGCCGCTCCGATGGCGTTCGTGCGCCGGGTGGCGATCGCAGCGGCGATCCTCGTCACCGTGATCTTCGCGGCGGCGCGGCTGCTCGAGATCTATCCCTGGAACGAGCGGATCTTCGACCTCTGGGCGTACTGGTCCACCAGGTCTGGCTTCGACTACGCGAGCGCGCACCCCGGCGTGTCCGGCGAATACCTCTACTCGCCGGCGTTCGCCCACCTGATCGCTCCGCTCACGGCGCTCTCGCTGCCGGCGTTCACGGCGGTCTGGACCGGGCTTCTCGTGGCGACCCTGGGCTGGCTGACGGGCTGGCGGGCGTTTTTCATCGGCGTGCTCGCGCCGGTGACGATGAGCATCGCCATCGGCCAGACTGACCTGCTGATGGCGGCGGCCATCGTGCTCGGGTTCCGATGGCCGGCCGCGTGGCTCTTCCCGATCATCACCAAGGTCACGCCCGGGATCGGGCTGCTGTGGTTCGCGGTCCGGCGCGAGTGGCGGCAGCTCTTCATCGCGCTGGGCGCGACGTTCGCCGTCGTGGCCCTCTCGTGGGCCGTCGATCCCGTTGCCTGGCAGGGCTGGATCGCCATGCTCCTCCGATTCGACTTCCCGACCGCCGCGAACGGCGTGTTCCTGCCGGTGCCTGCGTGGGTCCGCCTGCCGCTCGTTGCGCTGCTGATCGCCTGGGGGGCGCGGACCGACCGGCGCTGGGTGCTGCCGGTCGGGGTCTGCTTCTCGCTGCCGACGGTCTGGCTCAACACCCCGACCATCCTGATCGCGATCCTGCCGCTCGTCGCCGCCGGCGCGACGACGCCCGCCGCCCGCTGGCTGCGCGAGGAGTGGCCGGCGGTCCCGGGGCTCTCGCTGCAGCGGGTCCGGCGCCTTGCCCGGCGGGCAGGCGTGGTGGTGCGCCGCGAGCTCGCTCGCTGAGGTGAGCGGCAGGTAAGCGGCAGGGAAGCGCCGTCTGGCATCGTCCATCGATGCGGACCGCGGCCCAGACCGCCGGCGACGCGGCCGAGGCGAGGGTCGCCGCGAACCTCGAGCACGCCGGCTGGCGTGTGCTCGGGAGGCACGTTCGGGTCGGGCGGGCGGAGATCGACCTCCTGGCCGTCGACCCGGGCCCACCGGCGGCACTGGTCGTGGTGGAGGTGCGGTGGCGGGCCAGGCGCGATTTCGGCCTGCCCGAGGAGACCGTCGACGGACGGAAGCGGGCCCGGCTGCACCAGGCCGGCTTCGCGATCCGCGACGTGGGCCGCCTGGCGGATGGGACGCTCGTGCCATCCCTTCCCATCCGCTTCGACCTGGTCGTCGTCGAGCCTGGGGACCGTCTGCGTCACTACCACCACGCCATCTAGCCGGCGATCCGGTGCGTGCGTCGGATGGCAGGCGACGCCGTTGGCACGACTGGCGAGCGGAGCGACGAAGGTACGCATGGACGCCAGATGCAACCCGCGTTCTTCCGCCGAGCCGCTCGGCCGGCGAGCGGGGTCGCGAGGGAACGCTTCGAAGGCGACATTCCGGGTGTCGTCGGAGAGCACGGCTGCGGCTCCTCCGCTGGACCGCACGCTCGGCGTGCCAAAACCTCGATACGGACCGCACCCTCTGCGTGCCAGCCTCGATCTAGACCGACCATCCTGAACGCGCGCACTGGTCCGGCCGCGGCACCACACATGAGGGGTGCCGATCGGGACCCGTGGTAGACTCCGCCGGCCGCGGAACCGTTTCCACGGTCAACCGCCCGGTGTTCGACACCAGGTCGAATGCCGGAGCTCACACGCGGACCGTTCCGATCGGGGCGGTGCCGGACCAGCCCAGCGGGCAAACCGCAGCGGCGAAGCCGGCTCCCGACGAGGGTCCGCGGCGGATACAACCAACCAGGAGGTCACCCGACCGTGCCGACGATCTCGATGCGGCAGCTGCTCGAAGCCGGAGTCCACTTCGGCCACCAGACCCGCCGCTGGAATCCCAAGATGAAGCCGTTCATCTTTGCCGAGCGCAACGGGATCCACATCATCGATCTCGCCCAGACCGCGAAGCGGCTGGAGACGGCGCTCGAGTTCGTGCGCGAGACCGTCGCCCGGGGCGAGGTCGTGCTCTTCGTCGGCACCAAGAAGCAGGCCCAGGAGCCGCTCGCCGCCGAAGCGACCCGCGCCGGCATGCCCTACGTCAACAAGCGCTGGCTCGGCGGCATGCTCACGAACTTCGTCACGATCAAGAAGCGCATCGGGCTCATGGACCAGCTCGAGGCCCGGCAGCAGGCCGGCGACCTCGACCGGCTGGCGAAGAAGGAAGCCGCGAAGCTGACCGAGGAGCTGACGAAGCTGCAGGCAACCCTCGGCGGCATCCGCAAGATGAAGCGCCTGCCCGGCGCGATCTTCATCGTCGACCCCCACCGCGAGCGGATCGCGGTCCAGGAGGCCAACCGCCTCGAGATCCCGGTCGTCGGGACCGGCGACACGAACGTCGACCCGGACGAGCTCGACTACATCATCCCGGCGAACGACGACGCGATTCGCGCGATCCGGCTGCTCTGCCAGATGGTCGCCGACGCGGCGATCGAGGGCGGCCAGGAGCGCGCGAGCCGTGCGATCGAGCCCGAGATCGAGATGCCCGAGGAGCCGACGTACGACGACGTCCAGGCGACCGACGAGCTCGTCGCGGCCCTTGCCGGCGGCGGCGCGCTCAGCTTCGCGCCGGACGACGACGACGACCTGCTGCCCGGCGGCCCGGCGGCCCCCGCGGCACCGGAAGACGGCGCCACCCCCGAGGACATCGCCGCGGAGCTCGCTCGCGAGGCCGCGGAAGCCGCCGAGTCGGAGCGCGACAAGACGCCCGCCTGAGCGGGCGCCTCGACGACCTCGAGCCGCCCGGCCACCGAGCACGGACGAGCACGACACGGACGAGACGACCAGCAACCAACCCCGCGCGGGCGACCTCGCCCGCGCCGCGAACGAACAGGAGCACGAGCACCAGATGGCTGACATCACCGCGGAGGCGGTCAAGCGCCTTCGCGAACTCACGGGCGCGGGCATGATGGATTGCAAGCGCGCCCTCACCGAGGCCGGCGGCGACGTCGACAAGGCCGTGGCGGTCCTCCGCGAGCGCGGGCTCGCGGCGGCAGCGAAGAAGTCCGGGCGCGAGGCCCGCGAGGGTCTCATCTCCAGCTACATCCACACCGGCGGCCGCGTCGGCGTCCTGATCGAGGTCAACTCGCGAGACGGACTTCGTGGCCCGGAACGACCGGTTCCAGGAGCTCGTTCGCGCCCTTGCGGTCCAGGTCGCCGGGCTCAGCCCGCGCTGGGTGGACGTCGACCAGATCCCGGCCGACGAGCTCGCGACGAAGCGATCCGAGCTGGCCCAGGACCCCGCCATCGCCTCGAAGCCCGCCGAGATCCAGGAGAAGATCCTGGATGGCCAGCTCAAGAAGTGGTTCAAGGAGGTCGTCCTCCTCGAGCAGCCGTACCGCGACGAGGAGCGCTCCGTCCGGGAGCTGGTCAACGAGGCCATCGCGACCATCGGCGAGAACATCCAGGTCCGGCGGTTCACCCGCTATGCCCTCGGGGAGGACCGGTGAGCGACTCCCGCGAAGGCAAGCGCCCGCCGTACGGGCGAATCCTCCTCAAGCTGTCCGGCGAAGCCCTTCTGGGCGAGAAGCCGTACGGCGTCGATCCCGCGGTCTGCGCGTTCATCGCGCGCCAGGTCGCGGAGGTCCGCGGCCGCGGCGTCGAGGTCGGGATCGTGGTCGGCGGCGGCAACATCTTCCGCGGCCTCCAGGCAGCGGCCCAGGGCATGGACCGCGCGACGGGGGACTACATCGGCATGCTCGCGACCGTCATGAACGGCCTCGCGCTCCAGGACGCCGTCGAGCGGACGGACACGCCCACCCGCGTGATGAGCGCGATCGCGATGAACGAGATCGCGGAGCCCTACATCCGCCGTCGCGCCGTTCGCCACCTCGAGAAGGGCCGCGTCGTGATCATGGTCGCCGGCACCGGCAACCCTTACTTCACGACCGACACGGCCGCGGCCCTGCGCGCGGTCGAGATCGGGGCCGAGGTGCTGATGAAGGCGACCAAGGTCGACGGGGTCTACGATGCCGATCCGATGGCGGTCCCGGGCGCTCGGCGATACGACCGGCTCGAATACGGCGACCTGCTCCGCGACCAGCTCAAGGTGATGGACGGCGCCGCGGTCTCCCTGTGCATGGAGAACGACCTGCCGATCGTCGTCTTCGACCTCAACGGCCCGGACAACATCGCCCGGGTCGCACAGGGTGAGCCAGTTGGCACGATCATCGCCGGCCCCCTGGAGGCGCGCGCATGAGCCACGAGATCATCACCGCTGCCGACCACAAGATGGCCCGCGCGGTCGAGGTCCTCGAGCGCGACCTGCAGGGCATCCGCACGGGCCGGGCGTCGACGAGCCTCGTCGAGCGGATCCACGTCGACTACTACGGCACCCAGACGCCCCTCAACCAGCTCGCCGGCATCAGCGTCCCGGAGCCCCACCAGATCGTCATCCAGCCCTGGGACCGCAGCGTCCTCGGTGCGATCGAGCGTGCGATCACGAAGAGCGACATCGGCCTGACCCCGAACGTCGACGGCACCGTGGTCCGGCTCAACATCCCGGCGCTGACCGAGGAGCGGCGCCACGACCTCGTGCGCCAGGTCCACAAGCGCATGGAGGAGGCGCGGGTCGAGATCCGCAACCTCCGCCGGGACGCCGCGGACCACCTCAAGAAGCTCCAGAAGGACGGCGAGGTCGGGGCGGACGAAGAGCGGCGCCTCCTGGAGGCCCTCCAGAAGACGACGGACCGCTACGTCGCCGAGGTCGACCGCGTCGGCGCGGCCAAGGAGCAGGAGGTCCTCGAGGTCTAGTGGCGCGTGCGCCGCTGATCCGTCCGACGGACGCCCCGCCTCGCGCGCACGAGATCGAGGTGCCCGCGGGCGCTCCAGCCCCTGCGGAGGCGGCTCCCGCCGCGTCGCCGACGCCGCGGACGACGACCTGCCGCGCCACGTCGCGATCATCATGGACGGCAACCGCCGCTGGGCCCGCGCCCGCGGCGTCTCCGAGATCGACGGCCACGCTGCCGGCGTCGAGGCGATCCGCGAGCTCCTGCGGCACGCGGTCCGGCGCGGGATCCCGGTCATGACGCTGTACGCGTTCAGCCGCGAGAACTGGGCCCGGACGGACGAAGAGGTCGTCGGGCTCTTCCAGCTCCTGGAGCAGGCGATCCGCAGCGAGACCGCCGAGCTGCGAGCCCAGGGCGTCCAGGTCCGCCTCCTCGGCCGGCTCGACGAGCTGCCGAAGGACGACCCGCGCATCCATCGAATCGGCGCTCGACGCGACGGCCGGCGGCACCCGGATGCGGCTGAACATCGCGTTCAACTACGCCGGCCGGACGGAGCTCGTTGACGCGGTGCGGGCGATCGTCCGCGGGGGAGCGGACCCCGAGTCGATCGACGAGGCCACGATCGCGAGCGCCCTCTACACCGCCGGGCTGCCCGATCCCGACCTCGTGATCAGGACCGGGGGTGAGCACCGCCTCTCCAACTTCCTCATCTGGCAGTCGGCCTACGCGGAGCTCATCACCAGCGACACGCTCTGGCCGGACTTCGGGCCGGTCGACCTCGACGGGGCCCTGGCGGAGTTCGCCAGCCGGACGCGACGCTTCGGTCGCTGAGCCGATGCTCCGAGATCGCGCCCGCAGCGCCGCGATCCTCGTCCCGCCGCTGCTGGTCGCGATGTGGCTCGGCGGTCCGTGGATCGCCATCGTGGTCGCCCTTGCGGTGGTCCTCGCCGGAATCGAGGCCTTCCGGCTCCTGACGGCCGCGGGCCATGCCTCGATGCCGGCGCTCGGCGTCGTCCTCGCGGTGATCGTGGCCCTCGGCGACTCGGTCAAGCCGCTCGAAGGCGGTTCCGGGCTGCTCCTGGCCGCGCTCGGCATCATCCTGGTCGGCATCGGTGCGCTCACCCGCGAGGATCCCCGCGAGGGGCTCGCGGTCTTCGCCACCACGACGTTCGGCGCGCTGTACGTCGGGCTGCTCGGGTTCATCGCGCGCCTGGCGGCAACCGGCTCCGCCGTGGACCCGGGCTCGCTGCTCGGCGCGCTCGGACCGGATCGGGCCTGGATCCTCGCCCTGGTCCTCGTCGTCTGGGCCTTCGACACATTCGCCTACTTCGCCGGGCGCCGATTCGGGCGGCACGGGTTCATGCGCCACATCTCGCCGTCGAAGACGGTGGAGGGCGTCGTCGGTGGCGCCATCGCCGCGGCGATCGTCGGCGCGGTGGTGGTCGCGCTGCTGGGTCGGCCGTGGCTCGCGGGCCTCGGGTTCGGCCTGCTGGTGGGCGCGGCGGCGCAGGCGGGCGACCTCGCCGAGTCGATGCTGAAACGGGCTGCGGGCGCCAAGGAATCCGGGACCTTGATCCCCGGCCACGGCGGGCTGCTCGACCGGGTCGACAGCTTCCTGTTCGCGGCGCCCGTCGCGTACTTCTATGTCGTCACCGTCCTCCACTGATCGCATGCGGAACGTCGTCCTCCTCGGCTCTACGGGCTCGATCGGCCGGCAGGCGCTCGAGGTCCTTGCGGGCGACCCGTCGTTCCGGGTGATCGGCCTCGCGGCGGGCAGGAACGCGACGTTGCTCGCGGAGCAGGCACGGGCATGCCGGCCGCAGGTGCTCGTCATCGCGGACGCCGGCGGCGTGGACGAGCTGCGCCGTGGTGTGGGCGCCGATGTCGTCGTCGGCGCCGGCGACGACGCGCTGCTCGAGCTGGCGGCCCGGCCGGACGTGGACATGGTCATCGTCGGCACGGGCGGGGTCGTCAGCCTGCGGCCGGTGCTCGCGGCGCTCGAGGCCGGCAAGGTCGTCGCCACCGCGAACAAGGAGACCCTCGTCGCCGGCGGGCACCTCGTGATGCCGCTCGCCAGGGCCCGCGCGGCCGAGCGTCGCGCCGACGGCCGGCCCGGCCGACGCCCTCGCCAGCCCCCTCGGCTGGCTGCGCCCGATCGACTCGGAGCATTCGGCGATCTGGCAGTGCCTCGTCGGCGAGGACCTCGCTCACGGTGGACCGCCTCATCATCACGGCATCGGGCGGGCCGTTCCTGGACACGCCCGCGGCGGAGTTCGCGGCGATCACGCCGCAGCAGGCCCTCCGCCACCCGACCTGGAGCATGGGCGCGAAGATCACGATCAATTCCGCGACGCTCGCGAACAAGGGCCTGGAGGTCATCGAGGCTCGCTGGCTCTACGATGTCGGCTACGAACAGATCGACGTCGTGATCCATCCGCAGTCGGTCGTCCACTCCGCCGTCCAGTTCGTGGACGGCTCACTGAAGGCACAGCTGGGCAACCCCGACATGCGACTTCCGATCCAGTACGCCCTGACCTATCCCGTTCGTCGTCCCTCGCCGGCGGCGGCGCCGGACCTCGTCGCGCTGGCCCGCCTCGACTTCCGGGCGCCGGATGAGACGCAGGTTTCCCGCCCTCCGCATCGCCCGCGACGCCGGTCGCATCGGCCCGCGCGCCACGGCCGCGCTCATCGCCGCCGACGACGTGGCGGTCGCGCGCTTCCTCGACGGCTCCCTGGACTTCCCGGGCATCCCGCGCCTCCTGGAGGACGCGGTGGCGAAATTCGGCACGGGGCCTGGCAGCGCCGAGCCCGCCGTCGACGAGCTGATCGCCCTCGACGCCGAGGTTCGGGCCGCGTTCGCGGGCCCGTCCCGGGGCCGGGCGCGGTCGCCGGGGCAACCGAGGCGCGCGCCTGATGGAGACGCTGCTCTTCGCGCTCCTCGCGATCGTCCTCTTCATCATCGTGCTCGGTGGCATCGTCCTGATCCACGAGCTCGGGCACTACCTGACGGCGAAGGCCTTCAACGTTCGGGTCCTCGAGTTCGGGTTCGGCTTCCCGCCCCGGGCGAAGGTGCTGCGAGCGAAGGGCGAGACCCTCTGGACCCTGAACTGGCTCCCGATCGGCGGCTTCGTCCGGATGGAGGGCGAGGACGGCGACGCGGCCGACGACCCGCGCTCGTTCTCGGCACAGAAGCTGCGCGTGAAGCTGGCGATCCTCGTCAACGGCGTCGTGATGAACATCATCCTGGCGTTCGCCATCTTCTTCGTGATCGCGCTCCTGTTCACCCCGGTGCTCGGCCTGAAGATCCCGACCATCGAACCGGATTCGCCCGCCGCGCGCGCCGGCCTCGTCGTCGGCGACGAGATCCGGACCGTCGCCGGGGAGGAGTTCGATCTCTTCGGCGGACGGACCGGCCTGGACGCGCTCCGCGACCACGCCGGGGAGACGGTCGCGCTGACGGTCCGGCACGCTGACGGGACGGAAGAGACGATCACGGCGACGCTGCGTCCCAAAGCCGAGATCAGTCCAACGCGCGGACCGCTCGGCATCGGGCGCCCGATCCCCACGTACGACTACGCGACGCACGATCCCGTCACCGCGGCGTCCCTGGCGGCGAACGACCTCGTCCGCTGGGGCGGCCTCATCCTGAGTGGGCTGGGCCAGCTCGTCGACGGGTTCATCAAGGACCCGACTGCGCGACCCCCGGCCTCCGGCGCGATCGGCATCGCCGTGTCCCTCGCGGACATCCTGCTCAGCGTCGGTCCGGTGATGACGCTCTACGTGGCCGGCATCCTGTCGGTCAACCTCGGCGTCGTGAACATCCTGCCGTTCCCGCCACTCGATGGCGGCCGGATGTTCGTGCTGGTCCTGAAGCGACTCTTCGGCGCTCGCGTCAGCCTCCGCGCGGAGCGGCTCACCTACGCCGTGGGGTTCGTGGTGCTGATGGCCTTCATCATCTGGATCTCGGCGTTCGACATCGCGAACCTCGGCAACCCACCGCCATGACGGCGGTCGGGACGAGCGACCCGGCGGATCCGCTCCCGGTCGTGCCGGCTGCCGTGGCCGGGCCGGGCCACGGGGGGCCCGCCCGGCGAACCACGGTCGCCGTCGATGTCGGTGGGGTCCCGGTCGGGAGCAGCCACCCCGTCGTCGTCCAGTCGATGACGAACACGGACACCGCCGACGCGGATGGGACCGCGATCCAGGTCGCGCGCCTGGCCCACGCCGGCAGCGAGCTCGTCCGGGTCACGGTCAACAACGACGCCGCCGCGGCCGCGGTGCCGGAGATGCTCCGCAAGCTCCGCGACCTCGGCGTCGGGGTCCCGGTGATCGGCGACTTCCACTACAACGGCCACCAGCTCCTGGTGGAGTACCCGGAGATGGCAAGGGGCCTCGCGAAGTACCGGATCAACCCGGGCAACGTCGGCGCCAAGCGCCACGACGAGAACTTCATGACCATCGTCCGGGTCGCGATCGAGAACGACAAGCCAGTCCGGATCGGGGTCAACTGGGGCTCGCTCGACCAGGCCCTCCTGACCGATCTCATGAACCTCAACGCCGCCCTCCCGGAGCCGCGCGACAGCCGCGACGTGATGATCGAGGCGATGATCGAATCCGCGATGCGGTCCGCCGAGCTGGCCGAGGAGACTGGCCTCGGCCACGACCGGATCATCATCTCGGCCAAGGTCTCCAACGTCCGAGACCTCGTCGACGTCTACCGGATCCTCGCGACGCGCTCGGACTACCCGCTCCATCTCGGCCTGACCGAGGCTGGCCTCGGGATGAAGGGCATCGTCGCGTCGACCGCCGGCCTGGCGATCCTGCTGGAGGAGGGGATCGGGGACACGATCCGCGTCTCCCTCACGCCCGCCCCGGGCGGCGAGCGCGAGGAGGAGGTGCGGGTCGCGCAGCAGGTCCTCCAGTCGATGGGCCTGCGGTCGTTCCTGCCGCAGGTCAGCGCCTGCCCGGGCTGCGGCCGCACGACCTCCACGTTCTTCCAGGAGATGGCCGAGAAGATCCAGGTCTACCTCCGCGACCGGATGCCCGAGTGGCAGGCGAGCTACCCGGGTGTCGAGGAGATGACCGTCGCGGTCATGGGCTGCGTCGTCAACGGGCCTGGCGAGTCGAAGCACGCCAACATCGGCATCTCGCTGCCGGGCACCTTCGAGGAGCCGGTGGCCCCGGTGTTCGTCGACGGCAAGCTCGACCGGACGCTCCGCGGCGACGGCCTCGTCGACGAGTTCATCGACATCCTCGAGGCGTACGTGCAGCGTCGCTACGGCTCGGAGGTCTCGCCGGCAACGTCCGGCGTGCGCTGAGGGCAGCGCTCCGGGGACCAACCGGAAGCCCGCGACGCCCTCGGCCCGAGGGTCGCCCGAGTCGACGGTCCATGGGGCCGGGTGTATACTCCGCCGAACGTATATGGCCGCCTCGGGACGTGGGTGACCCCCACGTTTTTTTTCGGCGGCGAGCAGGTCGTATCGGAGAGGAGGACGATCGACATGAGTCGTGATTTCGTCGGCGCCCTCCTGCAGCTGAACGCTGAGAAGCAGGTCTCGCGCGAACAGCTCATCCACACCGTCGAGGAGGCGATCGCAGCCGCGTACCGGCGCGTCGCCAACGAGGAGGACATCCACGTCCAGATCGACGCCGACAGCGGCTCGATCCGGGTCTACCGCGCCCGCATCGCCACGAACGATCCGATCGACGAGGATCAGCAGCTGACCCACTTCACGCTCGACGAGGCGCGCACACACAAGGCCGACGCCATCCCGGGCGAGCTCGTGGAGACCGAGGAGCTCGACGGCGACACGTTCGGGCGGATCGGCGCGCAGACGGCCAAGCAGGTCGTCCTCCAGCGGCTCCGCGAGGCCGAGCGCGACGCCGTCTTCGACCAGTTCGCCGATCGCGAGGGTGAGCTCGTCAACGGCACCGTCAACCGCGTCGAACCGCGGGCGATGATCCTGGACATGGGCAAGGGCGTCGAGGGCATCCTCGCCACGACGGAGCAGTCGCCGCTCGAGCACTACCGCATCGGCCAGAACGTCAAGGCCTACGTGCTCGAGGTCCGGCGGACCCCACGCGGCCCGGCCCTGTTCGTGAGCCGGACCCACAAGGGCTTCCTGAAGCGGCTCTTCGAGCTCGAGGTCCCGGAGATTCACAACGGCACGGTCGAGGTGCGTGCGATCGCGCGCGAGGCCGGCAGCCGGTCGAAGGTCGCCGTCGCGTCGCGCCAGGAGGGCCTCGACCCGGTCGGCGCCACCGTCGGCCAGCGCGGCGCGCGCGTCCAGGCCGTGGTCGCCGAGCTCGGCGGCGAGAAGATCGACGTCATCCCGTGGAACGACGACCCGTCGGCCTTCGTGGCCAACGCCCTGTCGCCGGCCCAGGTGCTGTCGGTCGACATCGACCAGGAGAAGCGCATCGCGAACGTCACCGTGCCGGAGCGAATGCTCTCGCTCGCCATCGGTCGCGAAGGCCAGAACGCCCGACTCGCCGCCCGACTGACCGGCTGGCGGATCGACATCCGCAGCGACGTCTCCGTCGCCGAGGCCAAGGCCGCCGCCACCGAGACGAAGGCTGCGGAGGCCAGCGCGGCGGAGGGTGCCGGCGAGCCCGCCACCGAGGACGTCCAGGCCGTCGAGGCGGTTGCCGCCGGAGAGGCCGACGCTGCCGAGACGACTGCGAAGCCCGCGAAGGCCACCAAGCCCAAGGCCGCGACCGCTTCGAAGACGAAGGCGGCCACGCCGGCGAAGGCCGGGAAGGAGCCGGAGGCCGTCACGGCGACCAAGGCGACGAAGGCAACCAAGGCGACCAAGGCAACGAAGGCCGAGGCTCCTGCCGACGACGCTGCGCCGGCCGTCGAGGCGTCGGCCGCCGCGACAACCGAACCTGACGAGCCCGCGGCCGAGGTGGCCGAGCCGGCCGAGCCAAAGACCGCCAAGCCCCGGGCCAAGCGAGCCAAGGCCGTCGCCGGGGAGGTGGCGTCGTAGGCGCGGCGGGGGTGGCGCTCGAGCGTCGTGCAGCCCCGACCCGGACCTGCGTCCAGTGCCGCACCACGAAGGACAAGCGGGAGCTCCTGCGTGTCGTTCGCACGCCTGCGGGCGAGGTCATCCATGACGCCAGCGGCAAGGCCAACGGGCGTGGCGCCTACGTCTGCCGCGACGAGGGCTGCATCACGGGCGCGCTCGAGAAGGGCGGCCTTCGCCGCGCCCTCGAAGTCGACGTGCCGATCAACCTGGCGGCGGAGCTTCGACGAATCGTGAGCAGGGGGACATTCGATGGCGCGCAGTAGGAGCGGCACGAGAGGCCGTCGCGGGCCGCGGAAGCCGCCGCGTCGCGATGGCGCCTTCGCCCAGACGGCGGTGCAGGTCGCGGATCCGCGAGAGCGTGGCGCCGTCGAGCTGCCCGCGACGATCACCGTCAAGGAGCTCGCCGAGCTGCTCGGGGTCAACCCCGCGGACGTTATCCGCGAGCTGATCAAGAGCGGCATCTTCGCGACGATCAACCAGCTCATCGACCGCGACACCGCGTCGCTGGTCTCCAGCGAGCTCGGCTACGAGGTCGCCGAGCCGGTCGCCGCCGGCGCCCCCGCGCCGGGGGACGACGGGGCCGAGGCACCGTCGGCCGCGACCAAGGAGGAGCTGTTCACCGAGGAGGACGGCGCCACCCTCGTCGACCGCGCCCCGATCGTGACCGTGATGGGCCACGTCGACCACGGCAAGACCAGCCTCCTCGACGCCATCCGCTCGACCACGGTCGCGGCGGGGGAGCGCGGCGGCATCACCCAGCACATCGGCGCGAGCGACGTCACCCGCGGCGACCGCCGCGTCGTGTTCCTCGACACCCCGGGCCACGAGGCCTTCACGGCCATGCGCGCGCGCGGCGCGAAGGTCACCGACATCGCGGTGGTCGTGGTCGCGGCGGACGATGGCGTCATGCCCCAGACGCTCGAGGCGATCGGCCATGCCAAGGCGGCCAAGGTGCCGATCATCATCGCGCTCAACAAGATCGACAAGCCGGACGCCAACCCCGATCGCGTCAAGACCGAGCTGACCGAAGCCGGGATCGTGATCGAGGAGTACGGCGGCGACACCCCGATGGTCCCCGTGTCGGCCAAGACCGGCGTCGGGCTCGACGACCTCGTCGACATGGTCCTGCTCGTTGCCGACCTCCAGGAGCTGAAGGCCAATCCGGACAGGACGGCGATCGGGACGATCGTCGAGGCCCGCATGGACAAGGCCCGCGGCCCCGTCGGGACCGTCCTCGTCCAGACCGGCACCCTGAACGTCGGCGACATCATCGTCGTCGGCGAGACGTTCGGCCGCGTCCGCGCGCTCGAGGACGAGCACGGGAAGCGCCGGAAGCAAGCCGGACCGGCGACGCCGGCCGTCATCCTCGGCCTGTCGGACGTTCCCCAGGCCGGTGACATCCTCCGCGTCGTCCCGGACGAGAAGGCCGCACGGACTGCCGTCGAGGCTCGCAAGGCCGAGCTCGCCAGCCGCGGCGGCGAGGGCGGCGGACGCGCGACCCTCGAGGACCTCTACCGCCAGATCCAGGCCGGCCAGGCCAAGGAGCTGCGGATCGTCCTCAAGGCCGACGTGTCGGGCTCGCTCGGCGCGATCACCCACGCGCTCAACCAGCTGCCGACCGACGAGGTCAAGCTGAACGTCCTCTACGAAGGCGCGGGCGAGATCACGGACAACGACATCCTGCTGGCCTCTGCCTCGAACGCGATCGTGGTCGGGTTCAACACCTCGATCACCGATACCGCGCGCCGGGCAGCGGAGTCCGAGAAGGTCGACGTCCGCCTGTACGACATCATCTACCAGCTGACCGACGACATCGAGAAGGCCCTTCACGGCATGCTCGAGCCCGAGCTGGTCGAGGTCGTCGAGGGCCGGGCGGAGGTCCGCAAGCTCATCAAGGTCGGACGGTCGGTCATCGCCGGCTCGTACGTCACCGACGGGCGCATCGTCCGCAACGGTGGCGCGCGCCTGTGGCGCGGCGGCAAGGTCATCGTCACGGACAAGATCGACTCGCTCCGGCGCTTCAAGGACGATGTCCGCGAGGTCCAGACGGGCTTCGAGTGCGGCATCGGCCTCGCCGACACGACCGACATCGTCGAAGGCGACGTCATCGAATGCTTCACGACCCAGTCCGTCAGCCGCTCCCTGACCGCCCGGGCTTCGAATTAGGGGGCCGGCATTTCTGGGGTCGCCGGCGAGACAGGTAGGCAGTTGTGACGGCGCGAACTGACCGGCTCGATCAGCTGCTGCGCGAGGAGATCGGCGCGATCCTGTCGAAGGAGATCCAGGACCCGAGGATCGGGTTCGTCACGGTCACCGACGTCGAGACGGCGCCCGACCTCAGCACCGCTCGCGTGTGGGTAAGCGTCATCGGGCAGCCCGAGGAGCGCCGCAGCGCGCTCACGGCGCTCGAGCACGCCATGCCGTTCGTCCGGCATGCGCTTGGTTCGCGGATCCGGATCCGGCGAATCCCCGAGCTCCTGGTCCGCGCGGACGACACCGCCCAGCGCGGGACACGGGTTCTCCAGCTCCTCGCCGAGCTCGAAGCCGGGGGCGCCCCAATCGAGCCGCTCGAGCCCGAGGAGTCGTTGCCGACACCGACGCCCCGATCAACGCTCGAACCACCGACCGAATCTCGCCCCCGTGGCAAGACCCGGCGCCGACCCGATGACCGGCGTCGCGACCGGGGCCGCCGATGACCATCGATCTCCGACCCTGGACCGCGGACGTGCCGCCCGCCGCAGCGGAGGCGATCGCGGCCGCGCGCAACGCGCTGATCGCCACGCACGAGAACCCCGACGCGGACACCCTCGGGGCCGCGCTCGGCATCGCCGCGATCGTGGAACGGAACGGCGGCCGGGTGACGCTGCTCTCGTCGGATCCGGTCCCGCCGCTGTACGACTTCCTGCCGGGCATGGACCGCTTCGTGCACGACCCCGACGAGGCCGCGGGCTACGACCTGCTCGTCGTCTGCGACTGCGGCTCGCTTGACCGGCTGGGGGAGGTGCGAACGCGCCATCCGGAGCTGTTCGAGCGACTGCCGCGGGTGCTCGTGGACCACCACGCCTCCAACGCCGACGGTGGCCCGCGGGACTGGGTCGATCCGGCCGCTGCGGCAACCTGCGAGCTGGTGACGCTGCTGGCCGCGAGGCTGGATGTGCCCCTGGACACCGCCGGCGGCGCGATGGCCGCGGCGCTCATGGCCGGCATCGTGATGGACACCTCGACGTTCGCGCACCCGAACGCGACGCCCCGCACCCTGGCCGTGTCCGCGGCCCTCGTCGAGGCCGGCGCGCCGCTCTCGGAGATCTCGCGCCGGCTGTACCGGTCCAAGCCCGACGCCCAGCTGCGGCTGTTCGGACGGATCCTGGGCCGGCTGGAGGTCACCGACGCCGGCCTCGTGATCTACAGCGCCCTCTTCGATGCGGACCTCGAGGCGACTGGCGCGCTCTCATCACAGTCCGAAGGGCTCATCGACATCCTCGCGCAGTCCGAGACCGCCGAGGTCGCGATCCTGTTCAAGGAAGCCGGCCCGCAGATCACGCGGATCTCGGTCCGAACCAAGCCCGGCGGCGTCGATGCCACGGTCCTCACCGGCGCGTTCGGTGGCGGCGGGCACGCGCGAGCCGCGGGGGCGAGCGTCGACGCTCCCCTGGACGAGGCCCGGAAGCGGGTCCTCGCCGAGGCGGATCGCCTCGCGGCCGCCGTCTCCCGCCCGAGCGCGGCCTGAGCCCCGAGGTGCCCCGACAGCCCGACACGCCCGGGATGCACGGCGTCCTGGTGGTCGCCAAGCCGGCGGGGCCCACCTCGCACGACGTGGTTGCGCTGGTCCGTCGGCTCGCCGGCACCCGCCGGATCGGCCACGGCGGCACCCTCGATCCGTTCGCATCCGGTGTGCTCCCGCTGTTCCTCGGCGGCGCCACGCGGGTCGTCGAATACCACCTCGGCGACGACAAGGCCTACCGGGCCACGATCTGCTTCGGCGCGAATTCCACGACCGATGACCTCGACGGCGACCTGACGCCGATCGAGGCACCCGCGCCCGACCGCGCTGCCGTCGAGGCGGGGCTCACCGCGATGCTCGGCGTGCAGCTCCAGCGCCCGCCGGCGTATTCGGCGGTCCAGGTCGGGGGCCGACGGGCCTACGCGATGGCGCGGGCCGGCGAGACCGTCGACCTGCCGCCGCGCCAGGTCACGCTCCATTCGCTCGACCTGCTCGAGTGGGATGCGACGGACCCGGCGCGTCCCATCGCGATCGTGGACGTCCGCTGCTCGGCCGGGACGTACGTCCGGGCCCTGGCGCGCGACCTCGGGGAGCGGCTCGGTTCCGGCGCCTACCTCGGCGCGCTCGTCCGGTCCGCGAGCGGGCCGTTCCGGCTCGACGATGCGCACCCGCTGGACCGGATCCGCGATGCCGCCGCCGCGGAGGGTCCGGAGGGCGTCCGCCGGCTCCTCCTCCCGATTGACACCGGGCTCGAGGCGATCCCGTCGGTTGCCCTGACCGAATTGGAGATCAACGATGCCGCACAGGGCCGGTTCGTCCGCCCGGTGGCGGGCGTCACGAGCGCCGAAGAGGGCGTCGCGGTCCGGCTGCTCGATGGCTCGGGGTTGTTGGTCGGACTCGGCCGGCGTGAGGGCCTGCGGGTCGCACCGACCAAGATCCTGCCGCGGTGAGCGCCGGCCCCAGCAGACCCGCGATGACGGTCGTTAACGGCCTCGACGGCCTCGAGCCCTCGCTCGGCCGGCTGTTCGTCGTCATCGGCGTCTTCGATGGCCTGCACCTCGGCCACCAGTACCTCCTGGAGCATCTCGTTGGCGAGTCGCGCCGCCTCGGCGCCCGGCCTGCGGTGCTGACCTTCGACCATCACCCGGACGAGGTCCTCACCGGCAACGCGCCGCCGCTGCTGTGCGATCCCGATGAGCGGCTCGAGCGGCTCGAGGCCGCGGGCGTGGAGGTCACGATCTTCCAGACCTTCGACGTCGCGCTCCGCGAGACGCCATTCGACGCCTTCGTCCGCCGGATCGCGGACGCCGTGGACCTCGCGGGCTTCGTGATGACGCCGGACTCTGCGTTCGGCTTCGAGCGCCGCGGAACCCCGAACACGGTCGCCGACCTCGGGCGTACGCTCGGCTACGAGGTCGTCGTGGTCCCGCCGTTCACGCTCGACGGCGCGCCCGTAACGAGCTCCGCCATACGCGCATCCATTGCTCGCGGCGACCTCGTCGAGGCCTCCCGTCTCCTGGGCCGGAGCATCTCGGTCGTCGGCACCGTGGAGCGCGCTCCTCGCGACGCGACCCAGCTCGCGTTCCCACTCCCGGTCGCGTTGCCGCCGCCGGGCCGCTACGAGGCCGCCGTGCGGACGCCGGGCGGCGCCGTTCGCCATCTCGACGTCGACATCGACGGCGACGGGATCCGGCTGGTACCGGCGGTTCCGGCCGTAGCGGGCTCACGAGTCACCGTGGAGCTGCTGCCGTGAACGTGCGGGAACGGCGACCGGCTGCTATCCTCCGCCGGTCATAGAAGTGGAAAGACACCAATAGTTTCGTTCGTGTTGGAGGACCGAGTGCCGCTCGCGCCCGAGGGGAAGCAGGAGATCATGACCGAGTACGCCGTCGCAGACGGTGATACCGGCTCGCCCGAGGTCCAGATCGCGCTCCTGACGGAGCGGATCAAGGCCCTGACGGACCACCTGCGCAGCTTCCCGAAGGACAATCATTCGCGACGCGGCCTCCTCAAGCTCGTCGGCCAGCGCCGTCGCCTTCTCGCATACCTGCTGAAGAAGGACAACGCGCGCTACCGAGCCGTCATCGGACGGCTCGGACTCCGCCGCTAAGCCTCGTTCGTCGCCCCGCCCAGACAGGGTGGGGGAGCGGGAGCAGCGCGCCGGGTCGGCTCGCAACCAGGTCGGGACCCTCTGCACGGCAGAGAGGATTTGCACCCAGTGCCTCAGGTCTTCGAGACCCAGCTCGGTGGTCGTACGCTGACCATCGAAACCGGCCGCCTTGCGAGGCTCGCCGGCGGTTCCGTCACCGTCCGCTACGGCGACACGATGGTGCTCGGCACCGCGAACCGGTCGGAGCCCCGACCGGGCCTCGACTTCTTCCCGCTCACGGTCGACTTCGAGGAGCGGATGTACGCCGCGGGCAAGATCCCGGGCGGCTTCATCAAGCGCGAGTCGCGCCCGTCCGAGACCGCGATCCTGGCGGCCCGCCAGACCGACCGGCCGATCCGGCCGCTCTTCCCCGAGGGCTACAAGGACGACATCCAGCTCGTCATCACCGTGCTCTCGACGGACCAGGAGAACAACCCGGACGTCCTTGGCACCGTCGCCGCGTCGGCCGCCTTGAACATGAGCGAGATTCCGTTCAACGGTCCCGTCGGCGCCGTCCGCATCGGCCGGATCAACGGCGAGTTCGTGGTCAACCCGACGCACAGCCAGCTGGACGAGTCGGACCTCGACCTGATCGTCGCGGGCACCCGCAGCGCGATCATGATGGTGGAGGCCGGCGCGAAGCTGCTGTCGGAGGACGTGATGGCCGAGGCCATCCTGTTCGGGCACCGCTCGCTCCAGCCGCTCGTCGACCTCCAGGAGCAGATCCGCGAGGCCGTCGGCAAGCCCAAGCGCGTCCCGTACATCGAGCCGTCGACCGGTTCCGTGCTCGAGTTCGCCTCGGCGACCGACGCGAAGCGCGAGCTCGTGGTCATCGACGTCGAGACCACCGGCACCGACCCCAAGATGTCTGACCTGCTCGAGATCGCGGCAGTCAAGGTCAAGGGCACGAAGGTCGTCGACAGCTGGTCGACGCTGGTCAACCCCGGCCGCCCGATCGTCGGCAACCAGGTCCACGGCATCACCGACAAGGACGTGGCCGGCGCCCCGAGCCCGAAGGAGGCTGCCGAGCAGCTCCTGAAGTTCGTCGGCGACGCGACCGTCGTCGGGCACAACATCGGCTTCGACCTCGGGTTCATCGAGGAGGCCAAGGGCGACGGGTTCCGGTTCGCGCCGGGCTCGTACCTGGACACGCTCGTGATCGCCCGCGAGGGCTACCCCGGCGAGGGCTCCTACAAGCTGCCGGACCTCGCGAAGTTCTTCGGCATCGAGCTCGGCCAGAGCCACCGCGCCCTGCCGGACGCCGAGGCGACCGCAAGCCTCCTCCTGTGGTTCGCGAACGACCTCCCGGGTCGCGTCGCGAAGCTCAAGGAAGCCATCGGCAACGCGGTTCGGGCCCAGCGGACCGGCGGCGACACCAGCGCGCTGCTGGAAGCCGCTCGACGCGACGCCCGGCTCAGCAAGAGCCTCTTCAACCTCATCCAGAAGAAGACGGTTCGCCGCATCGTCATCGACGAGGGCATCCGGATCGACGGCCGCGGCCTCACGGACATCCGGCCGATCACGGTCGAGGTGGGCCTGGTCCCGCGGGCGCACGGCTCGGGCCTCTTCACCCGTGGTGAGACCCAGGCGCTGACGGTCGCCACGCTCGGCGCCTCCTCGGACGTCCAGCGGATCGACACGATCAGCCCGGAGACCGAGAAGCGCTACATCCACCACTACAACTTCCCGCCGTACAGCACCGGCGAGAACAAGCCGATGCGCGGCCCCAGCCGGCGTGACATCGGCCACGGCCACCTCGCGGAGCGGGCCCTCGTGCCCGTCCTGCCGAGCCAGGAAGAGTTCCCGTACGTGATCCGCCTCGTCAGCGAGTGCGTCACGTCGAACGGCTCGACCTCGATGGCCTCGACCTGCGGCTCGACGCTGGCCCTCATGGACGCCGGCGTGCCGATCAAGGCCCCGGTTGCCGGGGCCGCGATGGGCCTCATCTCGGAGCCCGACGGCACGTTCGTGGTGCTGACCGACATCCTCGGCAAGGAGGATGCGATCGGCGACATGGACTTCAAGGTCACCGGGACCCGCGACGGCGTGACCGCGCTGCAGATGGACATCAAGGTCCAGGGGATCAGCGAGGCGATCATCCGCGATGGCCTCAAGCAGGCCCGAACGGCCCGCCTGACCATCCTCGACAAGATGGCCGAGGTCCTCCCCGAGGCCCGCGAGGTCATGAGCGACTTCGCTCCCCGGATCACCACGATCAAGATCAACCCCGAGAAGATCCGCGAGATCATCGGCAAGGGTGGGTCGATGATCCGGAAGATCCAGGAGGAGACCCAGACCGAGATCAACGTCGAGGACGACGGCTCCGTCGAGATCGCCGCCGTGAGCGGCGAGAACTCGCGCAAGGCAATCCAGTGGATCGAGAGCCTGACCCGCGACGTCGAGATCGGCGCCCTGTACCTCGGCAAGGTCACCCGGATCATGGGCTTCGGCGCCTTCGTCGAGATCCTGCCGGGCAAGGAGGGCCTCGTCCGCATCGGCGAGCTCGCGGACTACCACGTCCCGACCGTCGAGGACGTCGTCTCCGTGGGCGACGAGGTGATGGTCGTGGTGATCGAGGTCGATCGCCAGGGCCGCATCAACCTCTCGCGCAAGGCCGCGATGCAGCGGCACCTCGCCAAGGAGCCCGTCGGCGCCGCCGAGGGCTGACCCCGAAATCGACGCCCAGCCACATCGAGACCCCGGCCTCGCCGGGGTCTCGTGATTCCCCTCGGCTATACTCGCCGTCGTGCCCGCTTGATCGTAAATCCCTGCGGAGCCATGCCCGGAGCCGTCCCCGGATGAGCCAATCGAACCCCCTCACCGTTGCCGTTGTCGGCGCCACTGGCGTCGTCGGTCAGACCATGGTCCAGGTACTGCGCGAGCGCGACTTCCCGCTCGGGGAGCTGCGGCTCCTCGCCTCGGCGCGCTCGGCAGGTCGGACCGTCCAGGTCGGCAACGAGACCATCGAGATCCAGGAAGCCACCGGCGACGCGTTCGAGGGCGTCGACATCGCGCTCTTCAGCGCCGGCGGCGAGACCTCGAAGGAGCTGGCGCCGCAGGCGGCGGCCCACGGCGCGACCGTGATCGACAACTCGTCGGCGTGGCGGATGGACCCCGGTGTCCCGCTCGTGGTGAGCCAGGTCAACCCCGATGATCTCGCGTGGCACGAAGGGATCATCGCCAATCCGAACTGCTCGACGATGCAGCTGACCCCGGTGCTGATGGCGCTGCGGGACGCGGTCGGCATCGAGCGGGTCGTCGTCGATACGTACCAGTCGGTCTCGGGCACCGGCGCGAAGGCCATCGCCGAGCTGGAGGGCCAGATTCGCGCCCACGTGGCCGGCGAGCCGAAGCAGGCCATCGTCTACCCGCACCCGATCGCGTTCAACGCCCTTCCCGAGATCGACGTCTTCCTCGACAACGGCTACACGAAGGAAGAGTGGAAGATCGTCACGGAGAGCCGGAAGATCCTGCACCTGCCGGAGCTGCGCATCTCCTGCACCGCGGTGCGCGTGCCGGTGTTCGTAGCGCACTCGGAAGCGGTCCACGTCGAGACGACCGAGCCGCTGACGCCGGATCGCGCGCGACGCCTCTTCGGCGCGGTGGCGGGGGTCGTCGTCCAGGACGACCCGGCGAGCCACGAGTACCCGCTCGCGTCCACCGCGGCCGGACGCGATGAGATCTTCGTGGGCCGCGTTCGCCAGGACCCGTCCGTGCCGGACGGGCGGGGGATCGCCTGCTGGGTCGTGTCGGACAACCTCCGGAAGGGCGCGGCGACCAATGCCGTCGAGCTTGCCGAGGCGCTCGTCGCCCGAGACTGGGTCAAGGCGGCGGCGCGGCGCGGCGCCGTGGCCCGGCCCGTCGAGACGCCCGCGTGACCTCGGGCGAGGCGACGACGGGGCAGGCGAGCGCGCTTGGAGCCACGACCGAACGAACGACCGAGGAGCGGCAGGCCGCCCTCGAGGTGATCGCCGCGGAGGTCCGCGTCTGCACGCGCTGCCGGCTGGCCGAGACCCGCACCAAGGCCGTTCCCGGTGAGGGCCGCGCGGACACCGAGGTCATGCTGGTCGGCGAGGGCCCGGGCCAGACCGAGGACCAGCAGGGCCGGCCCTTCGTCGGCCGCGCGGGCGACCTCCTGTTGAAGCTCCTCTCGACGCTCGGCTGGCGTCGCCAGGAGGTCTTCATCACCAACATCGTGAAGTGCCGGCCACCCGGCAACCGCGATCCGGAGCCGGACGAGATCGCCGCCTGCCTGCCGTACCTGCAGCGACAGCTCGAGGTGCTGGATCCCGCGGTCGTCGTGACCCTCGGACGCTTCTCGATGGCCCACTTCCGGCCCGGCGAGCGGATCACCCAGATCCACGGGACGCACGTGCCGGCACCTGCGGCGACGGGCGCGGCGGACGCGCTTGCCTTCGCGATGTTCCACCCCGCCGCGGCGCTCCGGAGCGCGGACGTGGAGCGCCAGAGCTACGACGACATCGCGGTCCTGCCGCGCGTGCTGCGCGAGGCGCGCACCCGACGAGCCGGGGCCCGCGGCACCGGCGAGCCCGCGGCAGTGACGCCACCCGCTCCGATCCCCGAGCCGCGCGACGACGCGCCGACCCTGTTCTGATGCACCGATGACCGACCGAACCGCCAGCGCCGACCCGGGCGACACGCCGCTCCGGATCATCCCGCTCGGCGGGGTGGGGGAGATCGGCAAGAACATGTACGTGATCGAATACGGCGACGAGATCGTCGTCATCGATTGCGGGTTGATGTTCCCCGACGAGGAGATGTACGGCATCGACCTCGTGATCCCGGACATCACGTACCTGCGCGAGCGCAAGGCCAACGTCAAGGCGTTCCTGATCACCCACGCCCACGAGGACCACGTCGGCGGGCTGCCCTACATCCTCCCGAACTTCCCGGGCGTCCCCGTCTACGCGTCGACGCTCGCCCGCGGCCTGCTCGGGATCAAGATCAAGGAGCACAAGCTCACCTCGAACCCGCTCCTGCCGCTGGATCCCGGCGACGAGCTGAGCATCGGGCCGTTCACCGCCATCCCGTTCCGGGTCGGCCACTCGATCCCCGACGCCATGGGGATCGCGCTGCGAACGCCGGTCGGGACGATCGTGCACACGGGTGACTTCAAGTTCGACCACACCCCCGTCGACGGCAAGCTCTCCGACTTCGCGATCATCGCCCAGCTGGGCGCCGAGGGCGTCATCTGCCTCCTGTCGGACTCGACGCGGGCCGAGAGCCCGGGCTACACGCCCTCCGAGCGGACCGTCGGCGAGGCCTTCAAGGAGATCATCGAGCCGCTCAGCGGCCGGGTGATCATCGCCACCTTCGCCAGCAACATCGCGCGGATCCAGCAGGTCCTCGACGCGGCGGCGGCGTTCGACCGCAAGGTCGCGGTGATCGGCCGGTCGATGGAGCAGAACTTCCGGATCGCGGGCGAGCTCGGGTACCTCAAGTACGCGGCGGACCAGATCGTCCCCAAGGACCGGATCGGCGACGTACAGGACGGCAAGATCGTCATCGCGACCACCGGCTCCCAGGGCGAGCCGATGTCCGGCCTGGCGCGGATGGCGAATCGCGACCACCGCTTCGTGGAGATCGAGACGGGCGACACCGTGATCCTCAGCGCCAGCCCGATCCCGGGCAACGAGGAGTACGTCTCGCGAACGATCGACAACCTCTTCAAGGCCGGCGCGAACGTCATCTACCACGCGATCCGCCACGCCCACGTGTCGGGCCACGCCAGCCAGGAAGAGCTCAAGCTGATGCTCAACCTGGTCCGCCCCAAGTACTTCATCCCGATGCACGGCGAGTTCCGGATGCAGGTCCATCACGGCCGCCTGGCCGTCGACACGGGCGTCGCGCCGGAGAACGTCTTCATCATCGAGAACGGCACGCCGATCGAGTTCTGGGCGGACGGCACGGCGCGCCGCGGCCAGCCGGTCCCGGCGGGCTACGTCTTCGTCGATGGCCTGTCCGTCGGCGATGTCGGCGAGATCGTGCTGCGCGATCGCCGGGCCCTCGCGAACGACGGCATGTTCATGGTCGTCGTGACGGTCGACAAGCAGACCGGCAACGTCATCGGCCGGCCCGAGATCATCACCCGCGGCTTCGTCCACGGGAACGAGCAGGACCCGATGATCGAGGAGGCCATCCGCCGGGTCATGGAGGCCGTCGAGAACCCGGGCGAGCACATCAGCGAGGTGGCGCTGCTCAAGAGCCAGATCAAGGACGCGGTGTCGCGCTTCCTGTTCGAGCAGACGAAGCGCCGCCCGATGGTCTTCCCCGTGGTGGTGGAGGTCTAGGTGGCCACGCGGCGGCGTCGCCAGGCACGCAGGAAGCGATCCGGGTTCGGGCTCGGGTCCATCGGGCTGCCCGATGTCGGCAAGGACGTCGCCCGGTCGCTCGTCGGCATCTCGCTGCTCGTGCTGGCCGCGGTCACGCTCATCGCGTTCCTGCCCGGCGACGGCTCCATCACGACCTGGTTCAAGGAGAACGTGGGGCCCTGGTTCGGGAGCCTCCGCTGGCTCCTGCCGCTGTTGCTCCTCGCGACGGGCTGGTACATCGAGTGGGGGCCGGGCAAGGCGCCCGGCTCGGGCTGGGGGCTGACGCTCCTCGGCGTGGTGATCGCCTACGTCGGGCTCCTCGGGGCGGCCTCGATCGTCCAGCCGTTCAGCGAGGCCCGCCCGGACAGGCCGGGCGCCGGTGGCGGCCTGGTGGGCGAGTTCATGTCGGGCGGTCTCTCGGACCTCGTGACGGAGCTTGGCGCGTTCGTGCTCCTCATCGCGCTCGGGATCGCGGGGCTCCTCATCGCCTTCAACCTCCGCCTCAACCAGCTGCTGCGGCCGATGACGTCGACGGCGAAGTGGGTCGGCGGCGTCGCGAGGGAGAGCGTCCGTCGTGAGCCGGCCCCACCCGGCGCCCCGGAGCGAACGGCGCGGGGCGGGAACGGCGCATCGCCGGACCCGGGGTCGGTCCGTGGCGGCGCTCGCGCCCGTGGCGGCAAGGTCGCGGTGGGCAGCGGCGATGTCGCCGGCCAGACGGGGATCTGGGGCGAGGACCGGCCGCCCGGGTCATCGTCGCCCGCTCCGACCTCGGCGACCTTCGCGCCGCCACGCAGCGCATCCGCCACCGCCCTCGAGGACCGACCCGGGCTGCCACCGGACCTGAACGCGGCCACCGCGGCCGCGCTTGCCCGGCGGGCCGAGGAAGAGGCCGAGGCCGACGCTCCCTGGCGCCCGAACCGCTACACCGCGCCGGGCAAGGACCTGCTCGACGACACCCCGGAGCCCGTCGCGCTCGGTGGCGAAGAGGCCGCCCACCGCTGGACCGAGGAGCAGATCGTCAAGAAGCTCAAGAGCTTCGACATCGAGGCCAAGATCGTCGGCCGCAACGCCGGCCCGGTGGTGACCCAGTACGAGGTCCAGCCGGCGCCGCACGTCAAGGTCAGCCGGATCGAGGGCCTGTCGGACGACCTCGCCATGGCCCTCGCCGCTCGCTCGCTCCGGATCGAGGCGCCCATCCCGGGCAAGGCCGCGGTCGGCATCGAGATCCCGAACCGCGACTTCAACGTGGTCTCGCTGCGGGGCATCCTCGAATCGGTCGACTTCGCCGCGTCGGGCTCGAAGCTGACGTTCGCCCTCGGGCGGGACGTCGCCGGGCGAGCGCAGGCCGTCGATCTCGCCAAGATGCCGCACCTCCTCATCGCGGGCGCGACCGGCTCGGGCAAGAGCGTGATGGTCAACGCGCTGATCACGAGCCTGCTCTGCCAGGCCACCCCGGACGACGTCCGGATGATCCTGATCGACCTCAAGCGGATCGAGCTCGCCGCCTACAACGGCCTGCCGCACCTCAAGGAGCGGATCCTCACCGAGCCCCGCGAGGCCAAGTCGGCGCTGACGTGGGCCGTCCACGAGATGGAGGATCGCTACAAGGCCTTCGCGGCGGCGACCGCCCGCAACATCCGCGCCTACAACGAGGCGCGCGATCCGGCGACGGCGCCGATGCCGTACATCGTGATCGTGATCGACGAGCTCGCGGACCTGATGATGCGCGAGGGCAAGCACGTCGAGGATTCGATCGTCAGGCTGGCCCAGAAGGCCCGCGCGACCGGCATCCACATGGTCCTCGCCACCCAGCGGCCGTCCGTCAACGTGGTTACCGGCCTGATCAAGGCCAACTTCCCGTCACGGATCGCCTTCGCCATGGCGTCCCAGATCGACTCGCGCACGATCCTCGACACGCCGGGCGCCGAGGACCTCATCGGAAGGGGCGACATGCTCTACCAGCCGTCCGATCTCCCGCGGCCGATGCGCCTCCAGGGCGTGTTCGTGACCGACGGCGAGATCGCACGGATCGTCCAGTCGTGGAAGGACCAGGCCAACGGCGAGACCGACTACGACGACGACCTCCTGGCCTTCTCGGATTCGGGCGACGAGTCCTCCGGCGGGAGCCAGTTCGGCTGGCTGCGCGAGCTCGGCGTCGACGACGCGACGCTCCAGGCGGCGGAGCTGATCACGGCCTCCGGCAAGGCTTCGACGTCCTACCTCCAGACCAAGCTGCGCCTCGGATTCGCTCGTGCGGCGCGGGTCATGGACGAGCTCGAGCGGTACGGAATCGTCTCGCCGCAGGACCCGGCCAGGCCGGCCGCTCCCCGGCGGGTGTACGGTCCGGACAACTGGATCACCTCCAGGAACGGGAACTCGCTGGATGACTGAGCGCGATCGGGGGATCATTCGCGCATGACGGCAAGGGATCACGCCCGCAGGACGGCGCAGCGCTTCGGAAACGAGCGCGAGATCGCCGATCCCGGCCCCAGCCTGCCCGACCGGCTGGCGGCTGCGCGCGAGCGCAAGGGCGTCGACCTGATCCGCGCCGAGAGGGACACGAAGATCCGGGTGCGCTACCTCAGCGCCCTCGAGCGCGGTGATTACCCCGACCTGCCCGGCGCGGTCTACACGAAGGGCTTCCTTCGCAACTACGCGCTCTACCTCGGGCTCGATCCGGAGGACGTCCTCCGGCAGTGGCGCCGGGAGCGCGGCGAGCAGACGGCCCCCGAGGCGGTGATCGTGCCGCCGCGGCCGCTCGAGGAACCATCGCGGCCGCTGCACTTCTCGCCGTCGATCGTCGTCGCGGCGATGCTCACGGTCGGCGTGGTGCTGTTCTTCGTCTACCTCGGCTCGCAGCTGCTGCGGTACTCCAAGCCGCCGGAGCTGACCGTCACGAACCCCGCCGCAGCCGTCCTCACCGTCGACGAGAGCGCCACGACGTATCCCCTCGCCGGCATGACGAGCCCGGGCTCGATTGTCACCGTCACGGCCGCGGGTCGGGCGGAGCTCACCGCGACGGCCCAGTCGGACGGGGAGTGGAGCGTCCAGGTCGACCTTCGTCGCGGCCAGAACCGGTTCCAGATCACGGCGCGCAACCCCGAGACGGGCAAGGAGGCCGAGACGCCTCGCGAGGTCGTCATCACCGTGCCGTTCCTCGCCGCCCAGGCGCCGACGCTCACCATCTCGCAGCCCGTCGAGGGCACGACGTATGGCAATGGCGCGATCGCCGTCGAGGGCACGACGACGAACGCGAAGTCGGTCTCGGTCACGGCGCTCTTCCTCGGAACCGCCGCAGGGGCGCCGGCGACCGCCCCGCCACCGAAGCCCGCACCTTCGGGCACGGCAACGAGCGGACCCACGGCGACCGACAACCCGGATGCAACGGTCGACGTTGCCGAGGACGGAACGTTCGCGTTCCCACCGCTCGACCTCACGGCCGGACATTGGGCGATCACGGTCACGGCGAGCTCGACCGACGGCAAGACCGCATCGCAGACCCGGACGATCACCGTCGCCTACGAGGGCGTGAACCTCGTCGTGAACATCCGCGGCGGACCGGCCTGGATCAAGGTCTGGGTCGACGGCAAGCTCGTGGGCTCGCAGGCCGGCTCGGTCTACCAGGCCGGCAAGTCACTGACCTTCTCGGGCAAGAACTCCGTCGAGGTTCGGACCGGCTCGTCGGGCAGCACTCGCTTCACGCTCAACGGCGTCAGCCTCGGCGCGCTCGGGAAGTCGGGCGTGCCGGAGACGTGGCTCTTCGCGCCACCGGCGGATCCGGTCAAGACGCAGCGGGCGTAGGGCCGCGGCGATCAACGTGCCCGGCGACCTCGTCGCCCTGGCAAGACACCTCCAGGAGGCCTGCCTCGAGCGCGGGCTGACCGTGGCCGTGGCGGAGTCCTGCACCGGAGGGCTGATCGCCGCCGCGATCACGGAGGTACCCGGATCGTCGGGCTATTTCCTGGGCGGGATCGTCTCGTATTCGAACGCCGCCAAGGAGACCCTGCTCGACGTTCCGCGTGCGCTCCTCGAGGAGCACGGAGCGGTGAGCCGGGAGGTCGCCGTCGCGATGGCGACCGGTGCCCGCGCGAGATTCGGCTCGGACCTCGCGGTCTCGGTCACCGGCGTCGCCGGCCCGGACGGAGGAACGCTCGACAAACCCGTCGGCCTCGTCTACATCGGCGTGGCGAACGCGACGGACAGCGCGGTACGGCACAAGCAGCTGCAACCGGACCACGCTGTGCGGGATCGCGCCGCCGTTCGGGAAGGCGCGGCCTTCGCCGCGATCGCCTGGCTGGTCGCGGTCGCGACCCAGGGCCTGTGACGACCAGGTCCGTCACCGAGCTCGGGCGGGCGCCTTGCGCCGGCTCGCGCTTCGCGCCCGATCCGGCCCGGCGAGCGCATCCACATCCTCGGCATCGCCGGGCGCCGGCGCCTCCGCCGCGGCGCTCCACGCGCGGGCCGCCGGCGCGATCGTGACCGGCTGCGACCCCGGCGGGCCATCGCCCTACACCCAGGCCCTCGAGGCCGTGGGAATCCCGATCGAATGGACCCACAACCCGGCCCACATCGCCGCGGTGCGCCCGGATCGGCTCTCGGTGACGAAGGCCCTGACGGCGATCTCGCCGGACCACCCGGAGCTCCTGGCGGCGGCTCGCGCCGGCGTCGCGCTGGAGCCATGGCAGCAGCTCGTCGCGGACGCCGCGCACGGTCGGACCCTGGTCGCAATCGCCGGCACCCACGGCAAGAGCACGACCGCCGGCTGGCTCACCTGGATCCTCGCGGAGGCCGGTCTCGACCCGTCGGCATTCGTCGGAGCGCTGCTGCCCGCCTCGCTGTCCGGCGGGATCCCAGCGACGGCCCGGATCGGGGCCGGGAAGCCATTCGTCGTCGAGGCCGACGAGTACGCCGGCAACTTCGATGCGTACTTCCCTGATGTCGTTGCGCTGACCACGATCGAGTGGGACCACCCGGACGTCTTCGAGGATCGGGCCGCCGTCATCGAGAGCTTCCGGCACTGGCTCGCCCGGGTCCCCGCCGCCACGGTCGTCGCGAACCTGGGGGACAGGGGCGTCGTGGACCTGCTGGGCACGTTCGAGGGCGACGCCTCGAGGACCGCGCGCCTGATCGGAACCCAGCTGGTCGGTGCCGAGTCGGCCGCGATCGGGGCCGCGGCTCCGGCGGGCGACTCCGGCCACGCGGCGGACGGTGCCGACCCGACCGGCGGGCAGCCCGCCGACCTGGTCGTGGATGCCCGCATCGCCGGCGTCGTCGTGGAACGGGCGCCCGAGGGCCTCGTGCTCGAGATCGAGGGCCTCGGCAGCCAGCCCCGGCGGGTCCACCTGTCCGCCGCGGGCGACCACAACGCCGCCAACGCCCTCGTGGCGCTCGCGGCCGCCCTCGCGCTGGACATGGGACCGAGGGACGCATCGACGGGGGATCGCCTCCTCTGGGGCCTCGCGAGCTTCCCGGGCATCGGGCGCCGGCTGGAGCGCAAGGGCGAGGCAAAGGGCGTCGTGGTGTACGACGACTACGGCCACCATCCGACGGCGATCCGCGCAACCCTCGCCGCCGTGCGCCAGCGCGAGCCCGGGCGGCGCGTCTGGGCGGTCTACGAGCCGCTGACCTTCCATCGAACCGCCGCGATGCTCGGTGAGTTCGCCGACGCGCTCTCCGAGGCCGACGCCGTCGCCGTCGCCGACATCTGGGCCAGTCGGGACCCGGACACGTCGATCACCTCGTCCAGGGCCCTCGCCACGGCGGTCCGGCAGCGCCGCGAGGGCATCCCGGTCGACGCTCCCGGGTCGGTCGAGGAGACCGCGGCCTGGCTCGCTCGAAACGTCGTCGATGGGGACGCGGTCCTCGTCATGGGTGGCGGCAAGAGCTACCGCATCGCCGAGCTGCTGCTGGAGGCGCTCGAGGCGGATCGGTAAACCTCCCGGGTTGCCGAGCGAGCGCGAACAGGCATACTGGCGACTCACATCATCCGCAGCTCCGGTGTGGGCGACTGCCGCGCCGGCCCAGGAGGCGATCAATCGATGAGTGGCGAGGTCTCGTTCGACGTCGTCAGCGAGTTCGACGCCCAGGAGCTCCGCAACGCGCTGGACCAGGTCCGGCGCGAGACCCAGCAGCGGTACGACTTCCGGGGCGTGACGGTCGACCTCCAGCAGGCCAAGGATGAGGTGATCCTGGTCACCGACGACGAGTTCCGGGCGACCGCCGTCCGGGATCTCATCGAGTCGAAGGCCGTCCGGCGCGGGCTGTCGCTCAAGGTCTTCGAGTGGGGCACCGTGGAACAGGCGGGCGGCAACAAGGTTCGCCAGCGGATCGGGCTCCGGAGCGGGCTGCCCGATGACCTCGCGAAGAAGGTCACCAAGCTCATCCGGGACGAGTTCCCCAAGGTCAAGTCGCAGATCCAGGGCGACGCCGTCCGCGTCTCGAGCAAGAGCAAGGACGATCTCCAGAAGGTGATCGCGCGCCTTCGGGGCCTCGACGAGGTCGTCGAGCTCCAGTTCCAGAACTACCGCTAGGTGCGAGCGATGGTGTCGCAGGTGGTTGCGCGCGTCCTCGTCGCGCTCGTCGTCGTGATGCTGATCCTGAGCCTCGTCATCACCTCGATCCCCGGGCCGGTGGTTCCATGAGCGACCAGATCACGGATCCGCGAGCGGAGCCTGCGGAACCGGTCGAAGACGGAGCCGAGCCCGAGTTCGCCGAGGTGGAAACCTTCGTCGAGGCGGAGCCGGAGGTTGTGGCGGAGCCGGACGCCGAGGCGGTTCCCGGCGTCCCGCCCGAAGCCGAGGCAGCGACCGAAGCCGGTGTGGCGCCGGCCGCGGAATCCGAGCTGACGGAGCCGGAATCGGCGCCGGATGCAGAGCCTGAGGCCGCGCCGGATGCAGAGCCTGAGCCCGCGCCGGATGCAGAGCCTGAGCCCGCGCCGGATGCAGAGTCCGAGCCCGCGCCGGAGCCGGAGCCAGAAGCGCCACCGGAGCCGATGTCGGTCGGGCGGATGTTCGCCGACGCGATCCGCCGCGCGGGCGTGCGCTGGGCCTTCACCGTTCCCGGCGAGAGCTTCCTCGGGCTCCTCGAGGGCCTCGAGGCCGTCGGGATCAACATCGTCGCGACCCGCCACGAGGGTGCCGCGTCGTTCATGGCCGAGGCCCACGCGCAGCTGACCGGTCGCCCCGCGGTCTGCATCGGCACGCGCGCCGTCGGTGGCTCCAACCTCGCGATCGGCATCCACACAGCCTTCGCCGACTCGAGCCCGATGTTCGCCTTCGTCGGCCAGGTCGAGCGCGCTTCGCGTGGCCGCGAGGGCTTCCAGGAGATCGACGTCACCGAGACCATCGGCAATCTTGCGAAGTGGTCCGCCGAGCCCACGGACGTGACCTCGGCGGTGGAAGCCGCGGCGCAGGCGGTCGATCAGGCGCTGAACGGACGACCCGGGCCGGTCGTGCTGTCCGTCGCCGAGGATCTGCTCGACGAGGAGGTGCCCGCCGGCACGGTGCCGGTTCTCAGCCGCGTGCCGCCACCGCGACCCACGGACGACCAGGTACGGGATGTCCTGCACCTCCTCGCCGGCGCGGAGCGGCCCGTGATCCTCGCGGGGGCCGGCGTCCTGCGCGCCCGAACGTCGAACGACCTCGTCAGGCTCGCCGAGCTCCTGCGCGTGCCGGTCGTCGCGTCGTGGCGTCGCGGCGACGTCATCTCGAACGACAGCCCGCTGTACCTCGGCATGACCGGCTACGGCTCGGCGCCGACCGTACGCGAGCGACTCGCCGCGGCCGACGCGATGCTCGTGATCGGCTCGAGGCTCGGCGAGATCACGAGCCACGGCTGGACCATCCCCGCGGCAGCGACGCGGTGGGCGCACGTCGACATCGCGCCGGGCCAGGTCGCCTCGAGCATCCCGCCGGCCGCCATGACCATCACCTCCGACGCGCGACTGTTCCTCCGCGCCGCGGTCGCGCGCCTCGAGTCGCGCGGCGTCCTCGACGCGGCCTCCACGGATGCTCGCACGGCCCGGAACACCGAGGACCGTGCAGCCTTCGAGGCGGCCACCGTGATCGACGGCCACGAGTGGGCCGGCCCGGGCGTGCACCCCGGGAAGGTCGTGTCGAGGCTGCGCTCGCTCCTGCCCGACGATGGCATCGTCACGACGGACGCGGGCAGCTTCGGGACGTGGGCGGCGCGTGGCTTCCGGTTCCGTCGCCCCGGGACGTTCCTCGGCTCGACCTCGGGGGCCATGGGCTACGGGCTGCCCGCGGCCATCGCCGCGGGGCTCGTGCACCGCGATCGAGCGGTCGTGGCGCTCGTGGGGGATGGCGGCCTCGGGATGACCCTGGCCGAGGTCGAGACCGCGGTCCGTGCCGGCCTGCGGACGATCATCCTCGTGTTCGACAACCAGCGCTACGGGATGATCCGGACCTACCAGGACCGTCGCGATGGCGAAAGTGCGCCCGCCACCGACCTCGGGCCGATCGACTTCGCGGCCGCCGGCCGGGCGCTGGGGGCGCGTGGCGTCCGCGTCGAGGAGGATGCGGCCTTCGAGCCCGCACTCCGCCAGGCGCTGGTCTCCGACCGGCCGACCGTGATCCACCTCGTCGTGGATCGCCGGTGGGAGGGCGTCGACAGCCGACCGTGAGCGAATCCCGAGATCCGTACGAGGTATTGGGGGTGCCTCGAGGCGCTTCGACGCAACAGATTCGCGCGGCCTACGTGGCTCGCGCCCGGCGCGCCCATCCCGACCTCGTGGGCGGCAAGGGCCTCGACGTCATGCGTGCGCTGAACGAGGCCTGGGCGATCCTCAAGGACGTAGCCCGGAAGGCTGAGTGGGATCGGACGAACCGACCCGTCGGCGCACCCGCGCGCGAGGGAGGTCGCGACGGGAGCGACCCAGCCGCCGCGGCCGACCCCAACCGGCCGTTCTGGACCGGCGCGATGGGCCCGCCGCCCGGTCGACCGCGGGGGCCGGTGCTCACCTTCGGCATCTTCGAGGGCTGGTCGATCGGCGAGATCTCGCGCCAGGATCGCGGCTACCTCATGTGGCTCCGCGACCGGCCGGAGGTCGCTGCGATCCGCGCCGACATCGTCCGCTTCCTGGACCCCGACGCAGAGAGCCCACCCGACCCGCGGCAATCCCGCCGGCGCTAGGCGCGGTGCCGGCGCTTCGGTGGCGTCTTCGCCACCTTCGCCTGGGCGTCCTGGATCTGCTTGAAGACCTTGCCCATGCCCGGCCGCATCAGGTCCCGCGCCCGAGCCTCAGCATCGCGGTCGCGGCGGCGAGCACGAGCCTCCTCGCGTGAATCGATGTGATCTCCCGGGTCCGGGCTGTCGTGGTCGGGCATGGCGGGATCGTGGCGTCGGCCGCAGGCCGCGTCAACCGGCCTCGGGTAGGCTTCGATCGTGGCCGAGACGGAGGCTCCGGAGAAGCTCAAGCGCGAGCGCGCCGGCACGTACGCGACGAGCGACGGGCGCTTCACGGTCGAGCAGACCTCCAGCGGCTGGCTGCTGCTCGACGCGGAGCAGGCAAACGAGCTCGGGCTGCCGCTGACCCGTGGGCCGTTCGCCACGCTCGATGGAGCGCGTGAGGCGATCGCGTCCGCGCGCGCGGGCCCGGCCCCGAAGGGCGAGATTGTCTCGATCGCGGATCGACCACGGAAGCCGACCGCGAAGCCGACGACGCCCGATGCCGCCCCCGAGCCTCCGCGCGCGAAGTCGAAGCCCGTCGCGAAGCGCCCGGAGAAGCCGAAAGTCGTGTTCCGGGAGCTGCGGGCCGTCGATGGCGACCAGCTGCGCAAGCTCTGGGCGGCGTGCGGCTTTCGGTCGCTCGGCGACGACGACCTCAGCCTTGCTCGCCTTGCGCGCCGGAACCCGGGCCTGCTCCTCGTCGCCGCTGAAGGGACGCGCGTCGTGGGATCCGCCCTCGGAGCGTGGGACGGCCGCCGAGGCTGGATCTACCACGTCGCGACCGCCGAGAGCCATCGCCGCCAGGGGATCGCCACGAAGCTGGTCGACCAGGTCGAGGCCGGGCTGCGCGACCTCGGCTGCCCCAAGGTCAGCGTCATGGTTCGGGATGAGAACGACGAGGGCCGGGAGTTCTGGCTGGCGCGTGACTACGAGCAGGGCTCGCGGCAATACGCCCGGGAGCTCCGCCGGGATTGAGCGTCAGCGCAAGGAACCGGCAGGGCCGCGGCGATGACTGAGCACCAGGTGGTGATCGCGGGCGGGGGACCGACCGGGCTGATGCTGGCGGCCGAGCTGACGCTGGCGGGGATCGATGTGCTCGTCGTCGAGCGCCGGGCCAACCAGGAGCTCGACGGACGGCGGGCCGGGGGAATCCACTCCCGCACGCTGGAGGAGCTCGACCAGCGTGGCGTTTCCGATCGGTTCATCTCGGCGGGCAGGACGCATCCGTTCGTCGGCTACGCGGGGATGTCGCTGGACATCAGCGACTTCCCGACTCGCCACAACTACGTCCTGGCCCTCTGGCAGAAGGACATCGAGGTCATCCTTGCCGGCTGGGTCGAGGAGCTCGGCGGCAAGGTGCGGCGCGAGCGCGAGGTTGTCGGCTTCAGCCAGGACGCGGCCGGCGTGGACGTCGAGGTCGCCGGCGCGGGGACGCACCGGGCCGAGTTCCTCGTCGGGTGCGACGGTGGCCGCAGCGTGGTCCGCAAGGCGGCAGGCATCGACTTCGCGGGGTTCGATGCCTCGCGCAGCTATCTGATTGCCGAGGTCGAGATGGACGAGGTGCCGGCTGTCGGCATCCGGCCGGAAGGCGGCGGCATCGGCCCGGTCGATCGCGAGAAGGGCGGGAGCCCGTACGGGGTCGTCCTCCTGGAGGCGGAGGTCCAGCACGCCGGCGACCCCACCCTCCAGGACCTGCGTGAGGCACTCGTCGCCGCCTATGGCACCGACTACGGCGCGCACAGCCCGACCCGGCTCTCCCGGTTCACCGACATGACCCGCCAGGCTGCGTCCTATCGGGCGGGCCGCGTGCTGCTCGCAGGCGATGCGGCGCACGTCCACGGCCCGATGGGGGGCCAGGGCCTGAACATCGGCATGCAGGACGCCGTGAATCTGGGCTGGAAGCTCGCGCAGGTGGTCAGGGGAACCACGCCGGAGCGCCTCCTGGACACCTACGACGCCGAACGCCACCCGGTCGGGGCCCGGGTGTTGCGCAACACGATGGCGCAGGTGGCGCTCAGCCACATCGACGACCGCAGCAAGGCGCTACGCGAGGCCGTGGTCGAGATGCTGCGAATGGATGAGCCGCGCCGGCGAACGGTCGGGATGATCTCCGGCCTCGATGTCCACTACGACCTCGGCGAGGGCCACCCGCTGCTCGGACGGCGAACGCCCGACCTCGACCTCCAGACGCCAGACGGCCCGACGACCGTCTTCACGCTGCTGCACGACGCCCGGCCCGTGCTCCTCAACCTGGGCGAACGGGCGTTGGACATCGGACCGTGGTCCGACCGGGTCCGCGTGGTCGACGCCGCCCACCAAGGTGCGTGGGACCTCCCGGTCGTCGGCCCAGTGCCCGCGCCCGAAGCGGTGTTGATCCGCCCCGACGGCTACGTCGCCTGGACGGGCAGCGTCACGGACCCGCAGCTTCCTGCTGCTCTGACAACCTGGTTCGGCGCTCCGTCCACCTCTCTCGTGTCCGGCCTAAACTTGCCCCGTGGGTGACATCGAAGCTGCCGTCAAGCGCGCCAGCGCCTACCTGACCGACCATCCGGGCGACGCGACGTATCGCGATTCGCACGCCCGTGCGCGCCTCACGACCGGCCTGCGCGTCGACGTCGAGGGCCCCGGCGGCGAGCGGCTCGGCACGGACATGCCGAAGGGCATCGGCGGCAGCGCGGCGATGCCGTCGCCGGGCTGGTACTTCCGCGCGGCGGCCGCGGCCTGCGTCGTCTCGCTGATCGGGATCCGGGCCGCGATGACGGGGGTCGAGCTGCCGCCCGACAGCATCGAGGTCACCGTCGACAGCGAATCCGACGATCGCGGGATCCTGGGCATCGACGACCGGATCCCGGCGGGCGCCCTCTCGATCCGGGTCGTCGTCGCGGTCCAGGGCGGTGCGCCGGGCCGTGAGGCGATCGAGGCGCTCGCGCAGTGGGCGGTCGACCACTGTCCGGTCACCGATACCGCGCAGCGGGCCGTCCCGATCGAGGTTCGTCTCGGCTGACCACCGCTCAGGGCGTGACCCGACCGGCTAGGTGGCTGGCGGCTCCTTCGAGGCGTCGGGGCGCGGGAACATCGCCGGCATGTTCGTCGAGAAGCTCATCGCGTTGCGGTACCCCCACGCGCCCATGAGAACGAACAGGATCACGAAGGCGACGATGGCGACGATCCCGGCCAACGTCGCGTCACGGGTCGGTGTCAGCAGCAGGACGAGGATGCCGGCGAGCACGGCGCCAATCGCACAGCAGATCACGGAGATCACGGCCGGCATCGTGGTCATGCCGTGGGCCATGCTGCGAAGCGTGGACGACGTCTGGGTTCCGGGGCCGTAGAAGCCGGCGACGGATTCGAAGTCGTCGTACTTGCTCGTGATGAAGTACTCCTCGAGGCCGGGAACCATCTCGTGGTAGGCGTGCCGGAGCCGGTTCATGCCCTGGAGGTACCGAAGGTCCTCGCTGCTCGCGCCGTTGATCCGACCCACCGTTGCGAGACCGACGAACAGGTCGAGCGACAGGAGGAGGGCCGCGACGACCAGGAAGCCGTCGCTGAACGCGGTGGCCGTCGAGATGAGGCCGAGGACCAGCAGGGTCGCGGAGAGGAACGCCAGGAACATGCCGCCGCGGGCGAAGGCCTCGTTGTAGACCAGGGAGCGCGCCGTGAGGAGGCTCCAGTGCTCCGTGGAGAGGATCTGGAGCGCGCGGGGGTCGGCCAGGCCGGTTCGCGGCGTGGCCTCTGCGTCGCCGTCCGCCGGGCCCTCGATCGGGCGGGCCTCTGCCTGGGCGACCGGGACGAACCGCTCTTCCACCTGCAACCTCCCGCCTGGATCTAGCCGCCCGAGACGGCCGGGATGACGTGGACCACGGAATTCGGTGGGACCGGCGTCGTCAGGGACGCACGCTCACCGGCCACGAAGACATTGAGGTGCGTCCGGATGCTCGGGCCGGCGTCGAGGATCCGGTTGCGGAGCCCCGGAACCTGGGCGTCGAGGTCGGCGATGACGTCGGCAACCGTGGCCCCGCTGGCCGAGAGCCGCGTCGGGGTCCCGGGGAAGAGGGTCGCGAGCGACCGTGGGAGCCGCACCTCGGCCATCTGCGATCCGTCGGCCGCGCGTGCCGGTCCCGGTCTCAGTCGACGATCGCCGCGTCGACCGACCAGATCGCCGGCAGGTTGTCCGCGATCAGGCGCCAGCTCCGGCCCTCGTCCCGCGAGCCGTAGAGCTGGCCGGTGCTGGTCCCGAAGTACACGCCCGCGGGTTCCAGCCGATCGACCGCCATCGCCTCGCGGAGGACGGAGATGAAGGCGTTGTCGTGCGGCAGCCCCTCCGTCGACTTGGCCCAGGTGTCACCGCCGTCGTTGGTCCGATAGACCGCGGCGTGCCCGTCGACCATGAAGCGGCCCTGGTCCGGCTCCGTCATCGGGATCGTCCAGACCGTGTTCGGGTCGCGCGGATGCGCGGCCATGGGGAAGCCGAACTGGGTCGGCAGGCCCTTCGTGATCTCCTCCCACTGGCGGCCGCCGTCCTTCGACCGGTAGACGCCGCAATGGTTCTGCTGGTACAGGTGCTCGCCGCCGTCGGCGGCCATGACGAGCTTGTGGACGCACTGCCCGAACTCCGGCTCCGGGTTCGGATCGAAGTCGGCCCGCACGCCCTTGTTGCGAAGCTCCCATGAGTCGCCGCCGTCCTGCGTCTCGAACGCGCCGACGGCGGAGATCCCGACCCACACCCGATCGGTGTCCTCGGGGTGGGGGACGATGGAGTGGAGGATCAGGCCGCCGTTCCCGGGCTGCCACTCGGGCCGGGTCTTGTGCTTCGTCAGGCCTTCGACGTGGCTCCATGTCGCGCCGCCGTCGCCGCTCTTGAACAATCCGGCCGGCTCGACGCCGGCGTAGAGCGCGTCGGGACCGGCGGTCACGTTCCAGACCGTCGCGACCTTGGGGCCATCGTCCCCGTACGTCAGGCCCTCGCTGGAGTGGCTCCAGGTCCTGCCGAGGTCGTCGCTCCGCCAGACCGCGGGGCCGTACCAGTTGCTGCCGCCGCCCGCGAACAGCGCGCCCGAAGCGGGATCGACGATCGCGTCGTGGATGGGCCAGCCATCGCAGAGCGGGCCGCGGACCTCCCACGAGTCGCGGTCGGCGTCGCCGTCGAGCACGAACAGCCCCTTGCGCGTGCCGACCAGCAGCGCCACTCGCTCCGTCATCTCGCTCCTCCGTACCATGCGCGTGGCAGCGCGCCGTGGTGTCCGTCCGTCGCGTTCCAGCCTACGACGAATCGAGGTCGTGGTGACACTCCGAAGCCTGGACTACCTGTACACGCCGAGCGCCGACGTCCCCGCCGATCTGCGCTACCTGGTCGAGGTGCTCGGGATGGAGCAGGTCTTCGCCATCGAGGACGGTGGCGTCCGCGTCGCGATGGTCTCGCTGCCGGATGGGCCGGCCATCCTGCTGACGAATCACCTCGAGGGCGACCGGCCGATTCACCTTTTCCGGGTGGACGACCTCGCAGCGGCCCAGGCCGAGCTCGAAGGTCGTGGCTGGGCCGCCGAACGGCCCGTCGACCTGCCGGCCGGACCGGCGATCACCTTCCGAACGCCGGGCGGGCTGCGGCTCGCCATCTACGAGCCGAGCCGGCCGTTCGTCGTGGAATCGTTCCGCGGCCGGCGCGACTTCTGACCGTCATGAGTCGCATCGTCCTCGCCTTGGCCGCCGCGCTATGCCTTGCCGCGTGTGGGAACGCGGACAAGCCTGTCGGCGAGCCGGTCACCATCCTCACGGATGAGGTCGGTTGCTTCGCCGGTGGCGAGTCCGGCATCAGGGACACGCTCGTTGCGGACGCCAAGTACGGAACAGCCTTCGCAGGGAAGCAGGTCATGTGGCCAACGGGCTACACGGGGTGGCGCGGTTCGGACGGTGAGGTCACCGTGCTCGATGCGTCCGGTGCTGTAAAGGCCATCACTGGGCGGAAGTACTACATCTCCGTCGGGCTCTCGCGAAGCCTTGGCTACGGAGGCGGGAGCAAGTACGTGGCCGCCGCCGAGTGCAAATACCACCACGACTTCATCGACTGCACCGCCAATCCCACCGACCAGTACTGCAAGCCGGAATGACATCGTTCAATTGGGGCCATCCGGGGCAGCGGTGTCTGAGCCGTGCGCGGCGCACGTCATCGTGCGGGGCGTAGATTCGACGCGTCCAACACGGAGGTCTCCGCCATGGCCGTCGCCGCGCCGCCGTTCACCGGCTTCACGCCCGAAGCGATCCAGTTCCTCGCGGACCTGGCGCAGAACAACGACCGCGCCTGGTTCCAGCCCCGCAAGGCCGAGTACGAACGCCTGCTCAAGGAGCCGCTCGAGGCGATGATCGCCGCGCTGGCCGATCGCCTCGCGGCGCGCGGCGTCCCGATGCTCGCGGATCCGAAGCGCTCGCCCTTCCGCATCTATCGCGATACCCGGTTCAGCAAGGACAAGTCGCCGTACAAGGCCCACCTCGGTGCGTCGTTTCCGTGGATCGAGGCCGCGCCGGGCACGGAAGCTGGCGGCGGCCACGACGAGCGGGCGCACGGCAACGGCGGCTACTTCCACTTCCAGCCGGGCGAGATGTACATCGGTGGCGGGATGTGGCAGATGGAGAAGCCACGGCTCGAGGCGTTCCGCGCCGCCGTGCTGGCCGACCCGGAGCGCGTCCAGGATGTGCTGGAGGAGCCGGGCTTCGTCGCCTGGTTCGGCGGTGGCGCGCGGCCGCACGATGAGCTGAAGCGCTTCCCGCCGGGCTACCCGCAGGATCACGCGCTGGCACATATGTTCCGCTGGAAGGACGTCGTGTTCGGGCGGAGCCTGTCTGATGCGGAGGTGCTGTCGCCGGACCTGCCCGACCGCCTCTCGGAGGGGTACGCGACCGCCGTGCCGGTGTTCCGCTTCCTCGCGAGCCTCACCTGACGTGCCGGGCTGACCGTGGCCACCGATCCGCACCAGTTCCGGCCGGGCGACCGACCGACGCCCTTCAGCGCCGACGAGATTCGGCAAGGCTGTCCGCCGGGCCGCACGATCCGGCGGCTCGTTGCGCGCGCGGGCGAGGAGCCGCACGTCCACGTCGCCCGATTCCTGACCGGGGATGACGACGGAGGCGAGCAGGAGTCCTGGACCGAGACCCCCGAAGGGACGCGCCTGACCGAGCCGGAGACAGGGCACTCGACCTGGCGCGAGCTCCAGGCCCACGCGTCCATGCCTGCCGACCGGACCGAGGTCGTCGAGGAGGCGATCGACCTCCCGATGGGGCGGTTCGATTGCCTCCGCTACACGCGGACGGACGAGGAAGGGGTCTCCGTGTTCTGGTTCGCGAAGGCGGTGCCGGGCATGCCGCTGCAGTTCGAGCAGCGAGTCGACGGCGAGATCGTCTTCTCGTCGACCACCCTGTCGGACCAACGGCCGACCTGACACCGAACATGGCTCGCCGGACGAACGGTGACGCGCCCGTCCTGTCGCGGCGCGTCCTGAATCGGACGCTCCTCCAGCGTCAGCTGCTCCTCGAGCGGGCCCGGGTCACGCTGGCCGAGGCCGTCGAGCGGGTCGGCGGGCTCCAGACGCAGTACGCGCCGTCCGGCTACGTGGGGCTCTGGACGCGCGTGGCCGGGTTCGAGCGGGATGACCTGACCCGGGCCCTCGAGGACCGCTCCGTCATCCAGGCGACCCTCATGCGAACCACGATCCACATGGTTTCGCGGCGCGACTACTGGAAGCTCTCGATGGGCACCCAGCGGGCCCAGCAGGAGTGGGCGCTGCGCACCCAGGCGCTGCCACCCGAACGGAGGATGCAGTCGACCGCGGACAAGGTTCGCGAGGCGCTCGCCGACGGCCCGAAGACCGTCAAGGAGCTCGGCGACCTCGCGAAGGGCTTCATCGGGTCGCTCGGCTACTGGGTGCCGCTGGTGCGCGTGCCGCCATCGGGGACGTGGGAGCGCCGCCGGGCCGATCGCCTCGCGCTCGCGGAGGACTGGGTCGGACCGGTCGACGCCACGGAGGAGGAGGGCCTGACCTACCTCGTCGAGATGTACCTGCGGGCGTTCGGGCCGGCCCCGTGGAAGGACATCGCCCTGTGGGCTGGGATCAACGCGCTCGACGCGAAGCGGGGAGCGGCGAATCTCGCCCTCGTGCCGTACCTCGACGAGACAGGCGGCGAGCTCATCGACCTGGAGGAGCTGGCCCTCGCCGACGGGGATGCGCCCGCGCCGGTCCGGTTCCTGCCGCATTGGGACGCGAACCTCCTCGTCCATGCTCGACGCACCGGGCTGCTCCCGGAGGAGCACCGGCCGCGCGTCTTCTCGATCAAGAACCCCTTCTCGGTCGGCACGTACCTGGTCGACGGTCGGGTCGTGGGCGGCTGGTCGCTCAGGGACGGCCGGATCGTGCTCGATCCGTACGAGGAAATCGTCGTTGGAGCGCCGGAAGGCCGTCGAGCGAGAACGCGAGGCGCTGGAGGCGTTCCACGCCTGAATTCCCGAAGGAAGTGCCGACCGTCGCGCCGGCGCCTCCACCCCGTAACCCCAGAAGTCCCTCGACCGGTTACGCTGGCACCCGATGACCGCGACCGCCGCCGGCACGGCGGCCACCACGGCAGCGCCGAAGCGAGCAGGGCGCCGCGAGTGGCTCGGCCTGGCCGTCCTGACCCTCGCCTGCCTGCTGTACGTCATGGACCTCACGGTCCTCCATCTCGCCGTGCCGGCGATCAGCCGCGACCTCCGGCCGAGCAGCGTCGAGCTCCTCTGGATCATCGACATCTACGGCTTCATGGTCGCCGGATTCCTGATCACGATGGGCACGCTCGGCGACCGGATCGGCCGGCGACGAGTGCTCCTCGTCGGTGCCGCGGCCTTCGGCGCGGCGTCGATCCTCGCCGCGTTCTCGCCGACGCCCGGGATCCTCATCCTCAGCCGGGCGCTGCTGGGCATCGCCGGCGCCACGATCGCGCCCTCGACGCTGTCGCTGATCTTCGCGATGTTCGAGGACCCGAAGCAGCGCTCGACGGCGGTCGGCGTCTGGGTCTCGGCGTTCTCTGCCGGCGGCGTGATCGGCCCGATCCTCGGCGGCATCCTCCTCGCCCAGTTCTGGTGGGGCTCCGTGTTCCTCCTGGCCGTTCCGGTGATGGCCGTGCTGCTCGTGCTCGGCCCCCGCCTCCTGCCGGAGTACCGAGATCCCGACGCCGGCCGCATCGACCTGCTCAGCGTCGCGCTCTCGCTGGGGGCGATCCTGGCCCTCATCTTCGGGCTCAAGCAGACGGCTCAGGACGGCCTCACGCCACTGTCGCTCGGGGCGATCGCCGTTGGGCTCGTCGTCGGCGTGGCCTGGGTCCGGCGGCAGCTGACGTCCGCCGATCCGATGTTCGACCTGTCCCTGTTCCGGATCCCGAGGTTCACCACCTCGCTCGCGATCAACTTCCTGGCGATCTTCCTCGCGATCGGGTTCTTCCTGTTCGTCGCCCAGTACATGCAGCTCGTGCTCGGCCTGACCCCGCTCGAGGCGGGGCTGTGGTCGCTGCCCGAGGCGGTCGGCTTCATCCTGGGGCCGAACCTGGCCCCGAGGATCGTCCGGCACATCCGGCCGGCCTACCTCATGGCCGGCGGCTTCCTGCTCGCGGGCGCTGGGCTGCTGCTCCTGAGCTCGATCACCGCGTCGAGCCCGAACGGCCTGGCGCTCGTGGTGATCTCCTCGGCGATCATCGCCCTCGGCCTCGGGCCGGTGTTCGGGCTCACCACCGAGCTGATCGTCGGCTCGGCGCCGCCGGAGCGAGCCGGCGCCGCGACCGGCATGTCCGAGACCGGCTCCGAGGTCGGCGGCGCGCTCGGGCTGTCGATCCTCGGCCTCATCGGCGTGGCGATCTACCGGTCGCGGATCGCCGAGGAGCTGCCGGCGGGCGTGCCGCCGGACGTCGCGGCGGCCGCGAAGGACACGCTCGGCGCCGCCGTCGAGGTCGCGGCGACCTTGCCCGGAGCGACAGGGGAGGCCTTGCTCCGTTCCGCGCAGAACGCCTTCGTCGAGGGCATGCAGGTCGCGTGCTTGATCAGCGTCGTCGTGTCGGTCGTGGTCGCGGTGATCACGTACGTCGGGCTGCGGCACGTGCCGCCTACGAAGGAGGAGCCACTCGGCACGGAGCAGTCGACCGAGCAGCCGGTGGACCGTGCTGCCGCCCCGCACGTCCCGGTCTCGCCTGCGCGAGAATCCGGGACGTGAGCGTCCGCTTCCGAACGACGATCCAGCAGAACGGCAAGACCGCGATGGGCTTCGAGGTCCCGCCGGACGCGGTCGAGGCGCTCGCGGCAGGGAAGCGGCCACCCGTGACCGTGACAATCAACGGCTACACGTACCGAAACACGGTGGCGGTGATGGGCGGCACCTACATGATCGGCGTGAGCGCGGACCACCGCGGCCCGGCGGGTGTCACCGGCGGCGACGAGGTCGACATCGAGCTCGAGCTCGACACGGCGCCGCGCGAGGTGACGGTCCCGCCGGAGCTGCAGGCCGCTCTTGACGCCGATCCTGCCGCGCAGGCGACATTCGACAAGCTGTCCTACTCGAACAGGAGCTGGCACACCCTCCAGGTGACCGGCACGAACAACCCCGAGACCCGCGCCCGGCGCATCGAGAAGTCGATCACGGCGCTCCGTGAAGGACGAATCCGCTGACCGTCACGCAGCGCATCCCTGGCGCGGTCCTGACCGAGCGCGAGCACGTCGTCCCGCTGGATCACGCGGCGCCAGGCGGCGAGACGATCACCGTCTTCACCCGCGAGGTCGCCGCGCTCGACGGCGAGGACCGCCCGTACCTCGTCTTCCTCCAGGGCGGCCCCGGCATGGAGGCCTCGCGCCCGGCGGCGCCGGCGACCGGTTGGCAGAAGCGTGCGCTCAAGGACTACCGCCTCCTGCTCCTCGATCAGCGCGGCACCGGGCGATCGAGCCCGGTCGGGGTCATCCCGGGAGCGACGGCCGAGGAACAGGCCAGCTACCTCAGCCACTTCCGCGCCGACTCGATCGTCCGCGACGCGGAGCTGATCCGGCAGGAGCTGGGGGTCGATCGCTGGAGCCTCCTCGGCCAGAGCTTCGGTGGGTTCTGCGCGATGACGTACCTGTCATTCGCGCCCGAGAACCTGCGCGAGGTGTACATCACCGGCGGGCTCTCGCCGATCGGGCGACCCGTCGACGACGTGTACTCGGCCACCTACGCGCGGATGGTGGAGCGCAACCGGGCCTACTTCGAGCGCTATCCCGGCGATCGCGAGGTGGTCCGCGAGATCTTCCGCCGGGTCGAGAGCGACGACGTGCGGCTGCCATCGGGCGATCGGCTCACCGCGGCGCGGTTCCGGCAGATCGGGATGCCGTTCGGGATGAGCGACGGCTTCGAACGGGTCCACGAGATCGTCGAGCTGCCCTTCGGGTCGCCGGCGTTCCTGCACGACGTCGAGCAGGCGTCGCCGTTCGCGAGGAACCCGCTGTACGCCACGATCCACGAGGCCTGCTACGCCGACGGCGGCGCCACCCGGTGGTCCGGCGACCGGCTCCTGCCCGACGAGATCGTCACCGAGGGCTACTTCACGGGCGAGCACATCTTCCGGTCCATGTGGCAGGACATCGGCGGGCTGCGAGCCCACCAGGAGGCGGCCGAGGCCCTGGCCGAGCAGGCGTGGCCGCGCCTCTACGACGCGGATCGGCTCGCGAGGAACGAGGTTCCCGTCGCAGCGGCCATCTACGTCGACGACCCGTACGTGGTCCGGGAGTATTCCGAAGAGGCGGCGCGCCAGATCCGCGGCCTGAAGCCGTGGATCACCAACGAGTTCCTCCACGATGGGCTGCGGATCGGCGCTGGAAGGCTGCTCGGCCGGCTGATCGACCTCGCTCGCAACCGGATCTGACCCACGTCCGGGGGGCCGCTCGGCGCGGTCCTGCGCGCGGCCCTGCCCAATCTCAGGCCTGGACCGGCACCTGGAGATCGACCATCAGTCCGTCGGCAACGGTTCCGCTGATCGTCCCGAGCTGCTGGGCGCCGCCGTCCTCGCCGAAGACGTTGTCGCTGTCGAGGGAGACGCGGCTCATCGTGGTCACGCTCTGCTCGTAGCCCGCCGTGGCGTAGACCTCGTCGCAGGCCGCCTTCGGCAGGGCGATCTGCGAGGTGGCGATGATGTTGGACGCATCGGTCGCTGCGTCGATGCTCGGGTAGACCTCGAAGTGGATGTGCGGCCATCGACCCGAGTAGCAGGCCGGGAAGATGCTCGTGAACGACGCGACCCCGTCGGCACCGGTCGGCTGGACGCCGCGCAGGTAGTTCTCGTCCTCCGCGCCCTGGCTGTACATCGAGTAGCGACCCTCGCGGTCGCACTGCCAGAGGTAGACCGCGGCACCGCCGCGCGGCGCGCAGTCGTTGCCGGCGTCGACGACCTTCAGCCGGACCGTCAGAGGCACGCCCTCGGCGACGCCCGACGCGCTCCCGATGCTGGCTCGGATGTCCTGGCGGACGACGCCGCTCTCGGTCAGGACGTCGGGGCCGTTCGTGCCATCGCCGGGGAACGGGCCCGCTGTCTCCTCCGGGATCAGGGCACAGGAATCCGTCCCGGCGAACGTCGAGCCGGCACCCGTGGGCGCGGCAGATGCGCCGGACCCGCCGGGCTGGCAGCCGATGATCGTGAACATCCCGGCGCTCACGGCCCCGAAGCCGAGCGCCTGGAGGACCCGGCGGCGACTGAGCGTCGTGACGTCGAACGCCAGACCCTGGTCGAAGACCGGCTCGTCGGGGTAGGGGAGAGGCCGGCCCTCGAAGGCGGGCGCGTCGGAATCAGACCGCGCGAGCTGTGAGGTGGTCATCGGCGCTCCTCGAACCGGGCTGGGTGGCGTCTGCATGGCCGCAAGGTCGGCCGCGCGGATGAGGATCGTCTGAGAGTCGCGCTCAGAATGCGCGACGCAGGACCGCGAGCCCGATCAGGATCACGAAGAACGCCGCGACGAGGACCTCGAGCGGCTGGGAGCTGATGAAGGTCGTGGCGTCGCTGATGAGGTGCCCGGCATTGCCGAAGAAGTCGACGGGCGTGCCGAGATCGGGCGCCCCGCCGCCTCCGCCACCGCCGACCTGGCCCGCTGGGCCATTGTTGATGCCGCCGCCGTACTCGATCACGCGCGCATCATCGCACCGCGCGCAAGTGCCCGCGGGTCACCGTCGGTGTCAGCGCGCGAACCCGAGCAGCTCGTTCGTGGTGTAGCTCGCGACCCAGGCCCGATCCGGCCCGATCCGGACGGCAGACGGCAGGTCGACCGGGGTCTCGTCCGTGACCTCGCCGGTCATGAGATCGAGGCGGAGGAGGGTCCCGACGTGGCCCGGCCGGCGGGCCGCGATCCATGCCTCCTCGCCGTCGATGTCGAGCGCGAGGATCTCGATGAGGTTGTCCAGCACGATTCGACGCGTGACCTCGCTCGTTGCCGGGTCGAGCGCCCACAGCTGGGACGGCCCAGCGCCCCAGAGAAGCCCGCCCTCGAACAGGAACGGGATCCCTTCGTCCACCTCGATCGTCTCGTGCTCCGACAGGTCCGCGCCGTCGACGCGAACGAGCGGCAGTCCATCGCTGCCGACCCAGGCCGCGCCCGCGGCCCAGCGAACCTCGACGTGGACGTTCTCGCCGACGTCCACCGCGGTGCTGTCGACGACCTCGCCGGTCGCAACATCGACCTGCACGAGCCGGTCGGCCTTCTCGAGCACCCAGACCGTGCCGTTGTCGCCCCCATCCAACGCGCCGACCTCGCCCGTCTGGACCGGCGTCAGCGTTCCGGCCTGGAGATCGATCAGGAGCGTGTAGGCGCCCGCCTCGCTGTCGTCGAACCGACCGACCGCCGCGACCCCGGGCAAGGGCATGGCGACGTGCGTCGCCCCGAACCCGACCTCGATCGCTCGCACCTCGCGGGCCGACATGAGGTCGACCTCGAGCAGCGTCCCGCCCTCGCCGGTGAGGACCCAGGCGGCGTCGCCATCGAGGACGATGGCGTCGGGCGCCGCGCCGGACAGGGCGATGCGGACCGGCTCGCCCGGGCCGGCGGTTGGAGCGGCCGAGGCTGCCGTCGACGGCGATGCGGGCGTGAGCGGCGACGACGATCCTCCCCCCGTGCAGCCGGCCAGCAGCGCCGCCAGGACCAGGACCGAGCCACGCCGTGGGGTGCGCACGAAATCGAGAGCGCGCGCCGGGCTGCCGTGTGACACCGGAACGGATGCGCCCCGCCCGGCGAGGCCGGACGGGGCGCGGAGCGCGCGGGAGGTGCGGGCAGGGGCCCGCGGGCGGTCAGCTGGTGGCGCCGACCGGCTGGAGCGTCGGCAGGAGCTCATCGAGGCGCTCGTAGCCTTCCTCGACGCCATCGCCCATGCCGGCCTCGACCATCGCATCGCGATCGGCGACCGACAGGAAGACCGAATGGCTGGTCATCCGGCTCCGGCCACCGCCGATGTCCTCGATGCGCTGGGTGTCGAGCGAGACGTGGCCGGGAGCCCCGTCGTACTCGAAGGTCTGGATCATGTTGTCGATCGCGATCGAGTGGAACACGCCCCGGAAGCCGTGCGAGCCATCCTCGTTCTTGTGGAAGTAGCGGTAGCCACCACCGTCGCGAGCATCCCAGCGCTCGATGACCATCTCGTACTTCCGTGGCCCCAGCCACTGCTTCACGAGCTCCGGGTCGAGGTACGCGCGGTGCACCAGCTCCGCGGGCGCATCGAACTCGCGCTCCATGTCGACGAACGGCTCGCCGGCGGGTGCTTCGATCCTGGTCTTCACGGTTGATCCTTCCTTTCCTGGAGTGCGGCGAGCAGCTCGTCCAGCTGGGTGAACCGCTCGTCCCAGAACGCTTGGTAGCGGGCCAGCCACTCGGTCGCGTCGCGAAGCGGCTCGGCCTCGAGGTGGCTCAGGCGCGCCGTGGCGCGCCGGGTCCGCGAGATGAGCCCGGCGCCCTCGAGCACCTTGAGGTGCCGCGAGATTGCCGGCTGGGTCATGGGGAAGGGAGCGGCCAGCTCCCGAACTGGGAGGTCGCCCTCGGCAAGGCGCGCCAGGATCGCGCGGCGGGTTGGATCCGCGAGCGCCCCGAACACCTGGCTCAGCTGGTCGACCTGCATCCCGTTTCATTTCCTCCTGCATAACCACTCAGTTATGGAATGAGGTAGTTATAGACCGACCCACCAGCCTTGTCAACCCCGTTGTCGAGGGCAGGGTGGGAGGGCTAGAATTCGGGTGTCGCGTCTCCCACGCGCAACCTCGCTCCGGCGCCCACGCAGCCGGCTCGATCGGGGCAAAGGGGACTCCGGTCCTCGGGACGGATGGTGACCGGGCCCTCCGGCGCCCGCAGGACAGCGTGGGTGCGCTGCGGCCGCCCGGAAAGGGAACCGACGCCATGACCCAGCAGAAGGCCACGAAGGCCCGTGTCCGCGCGCGCATGACCAAGACGGGGGAGCGCTACACGGCGGCCCGTGCGCACGTGCTCGCCAAGCCGGAGCCGGCCGCGCCCGAGCCGGCGGCGCCCGAACCAGCCCCGTCCGAGCCGGCCGCGCCCGAGGAAGCCCAGCCCGTGCCCGATTCGCCGTTCCGCGGCGGCTCCGGCGCGTCCGACGATGCGCTCGTGCGCCGGACGGGCCACGAGTGGGCCCACTGGTATCGAATCCTCGAGACCACCGGCGCCGCGGCCAAGCCCCACGGGGAGATCGCCCGCTTCCTGAGCTCCGACCTGGGGGTCGATGGCTGGTGGTCCCAGGAGATCACCGTCCGGTACGAGATGGCCATCGGCCGTCGGACGCCGGGCCAGCGACCCGACGGCTTCGAGGCCACCGGCGCCAAGACGATCAAGGCGACGCCAGATCGCGTGTACCAGGCCGTGCTCGACGAGGCCATGCGGGAGCGGTGGCTCGGGCGGCCGCTGCGGCTCCGCAAGACCAACGAGAACCGGACCGCCTCGGCCTACGCCACGGTTCGGTTCGACTGGGAGGATCCGGGGCAGCGAATCGTGATCTGGCTGGCCGACAAGGGCGACCGCACCGCGGTCTCCCTGGCCCACCAGCGCATGCCGGACAAGGCGGCGGCCGAGGCCATGAAGGCGTTCTGGCGCGAGCGCCTCGCAGCGCTCACGGCCCTCCTGGAAGGCGACGCCTGAGCCCGCCATCGATCGACGGAGGGGAGGTCGTCGCCGGCGGCCTCCCTCGCCGCCTCCTTGATGCGCTCGCGAGCCCGATGTAACGAATTCCGGACATGCGTTCGCCGCACGCGGTGACTCGGTGGCGGAACCTCGTTCCAGATGGCGCCAGCCCAGCGCACGGTCAACACGATCCCGTCGCATGACGCCGTGCTGCGCCGCATCGTCGAGCGCCTGACCGGGAGCAGGGCCTTCCAGACCGCCGAGCAGCTGGCCGCCCTCCTCCGGCCGCTCTTCCCACGGGTCGCCGTCTTCGAGCGGCAGCTGAGCGGCGAGTGGCCCCACCTCTACGTCTACCGTGACGGCCGCTACGAGCCCGAACGGGTCGATCGGTGGTGGGATGCGCCCGACGCGCCCTGCGTCCGGGTTTCGGCGACCACGGGCCGCCTGGTCGCGGTCTCCGGATCATGGGCCGGACTCATGCACGCCGAGCCCCGCGACATGGTCGGTCGCCCCTTCATCGAGTTCGTTGAGCCGGCAGCGCACGCTGCGGCCCGGGCGATGTTCGAGGTCGTCGACGAGGAGCGCGAGGTCCGGAGCGAGACGCTCGTGGTCCCGCTCGACGGCACGACCCGTGCGTTCGAGTTTCATGCGATCCGGCGCGACGCCGAGATCGAGGTCTGCTACCGGCCGATGGAGGGCGCCGAGGGCGCTCCGAAGAAGGCGCCGGCGCCCTCGAGCTAGGCGCCCGCGGACTCGGGCGAGGCGTCGGCGCCGGCAAATGCCACGAGCGCCTCGGCGGTCGTCTCGACCCCCAGCCGTCGCCGCGCGGCCGCGAGGCGCCGATCAGCTGTCCGGCGAGAGAGATGGAGGCTGGCCGCGGCCTCGCCGAGGCTCATCCCGGACGCCAGCAAGCCCAGGAGCTCGAACCCATCGGGCTCGAGGATCGATGGGTCCACGGCGGCGTCCGCGGGCATCGGGTCGGCCCGGCCGAGGCGGCGCAAGTCGTGCGTCAGGCGCTCCGCGATCGTCGGATCCAGATCCGAAGCCAACCGGACGTCGACGTCACCCTGCGCGACCAGTGCCTCACGGGCCGCAGTCTCGTCGCGCACGAGGACCGTTCGTCGCCGGGCCCGGCCGCGCTCCTCGCGCCGCAGCGACGCCACGGCATGCGTTCGCGACGCGGCGTTGAGCTTGCGCGTGGCCGATCCGAGGATCTGGTTGACGGTGCCTCGCCCGATGCCCATCCGCCGGGCGATCGCGGGCGTCGCAAGACCGGCACCGACGTGGGCCAGCGCCTCTCGCTCCCGGGCCGTGAGGAGCGTGCCGCCTGAGGTGCGAGGCGCGCTGCGCCGGATCCCGAGCAGCCGGAGGGACCGCCGGACCCGCTGGAGCACCGGCACGAACCCGATCGCACCGGCCTCGTTCTCCACGCTCAGGAGCCGGTCCGTGGCGTCGGCAATGTCGCCGGCGCGGCGTGCCGCCTCGCCCGCCGCGGCGTGGCACCGGAGCTCGCCGCGCCGGTGGTAGCCGGCCCACGCGGCGGCGGCCTTGTCGAAGCCGTCCCGTGCGGCCTCGTCGCGGCCCTGGACCAGGGCCCGAATCGCTTCGATCTCCAACGGCACCGCTGCCAGCATCCGGATCCCGTGCAGGGTCGGCGGGAGCGAGGGCGGCTCGCGATCCAGGTCATGACAGGCCCAGGCCTCGGTCACGCGCCCGAGCGCCCCCAGCGGGCCATCGCCGCCGACCGCGAGCAGCTGCGCGGTCCGCTCGAGCGCTCGCTGGGCCCTGCCGCCGAGCAGCTCGACCTCGGCAAGGACCTGGAGGGCAGGCGCCAGGGCGTGCGGATCGTTCGGGCCGTCGGCGAGCCTGGCCTCGAGGGCCTGGCGGACGTCCTCGTCGCGCCCGAGATCGACCAGGATGAGGCTGCGGGTGGTCGCAGCCTGCTCACGGGTGCGGGCGTCGGCACCCTCGAGGTCGATCCGCTCGAGGGCCTCAAGTGCCGCCTGGAACGACCCGGCGTGATAGTCGAGGCTGGCGACCATCGCGTCGAACTGGAGGGCCCAGCTGCCGAGGCCGAGGTCGCGGGCCCGAGCGGCCATGGTCGCGCCGACCTCGCGGCCGCGAACCGGCGAGCCGTCGCTCTCGTGCATCGTGACGAGGTTGTTCGCGGCCATGCATTCGACGTCGGGCTCGTCGGCCCGACGCGCGGCGTCGACTGCGCGAAGCAGCAACGGCTCCCAGCCCGGCCGTCCGGCGAAGCCCAGCGCCGTCCCGGCGAGCATCAAGGCCCTCGGCACCTCGACCCCGGAGGCCTGGGCGAGCGCGAGGGTCTCGCGGGTGTGCGTCACCGAGCCGTCGAGATCGCCCTCGACGAACATCAGCGACCGCGCGCGATCCAGTCGCAGCCCGATCTCGACCGCGGTCCCGCTGCCGCCGGCGAGGGCAAGACCCTGCTTGACGTGCTCGGCAGCCGCCTCCGGGTCGCCCTGGTACCAGCGGCATCGTCCGAGCTCGAGGTGGACGGTCGCGCGCGTCTCCGCGTCGCTCGAGTCGACCTGCGCGAGTAGTCCCTCCGCTGCCGCATACCGGCCGGCCACGATGAGCGCCCGGGCCGCCCGCAGGCGGAGGGCGTCGGCCGCGCCTGGATCGGCGGTGCGGGCGGCGAGCTCGAGATGTTCGGCGCGTTCTGCTGGTGTCGCGGCGGTCGCGAGGGCGGCGAGGGCCGCGCGATGGGCGGCGGCGCGGTCGCCGGCGGCTTCGTGATGGCGCGCCGCCACACCGGCCTCGCCGACACGGGCGGCAAGCTCCCGGTGGAGGTCGGGCAGGACATCCGCCGGGATCGTCTCGGCAACGGCGTCGGCGAGCAGGCGGTGGCGGACCTCGAGCTCTCCGCTGTCGGTCTCGACGACCAGCCCACTGGCGAGCAGTCCTGTCGCGGCCCGGCGGCCCACGATGGCGGCCGCCAGCGGCCGCTCGGCGACGACGATTCGCCGCAGCCCGGCGAGGGCACCGGGATCGAGACGGGCGAGGCGGTCCGCCAGCGCGACCCGGAGAGATTCCGTCTCGCTGCCCGCCCGGGCAAGCTCAATCAGGAGCAGGGGATTACCGGTCGCGCTCGCGACGATCCGCCGCGTCGCGATGGCGCCCAGGTCGGGTCGCAGGTCATTGACCAGTTGCGTCGCCGGGTCGGTGGCCAGGGGTTCGACGTCGAAGCGCACCAGCTCCACCGGTCCGGTCGGGCCGTCCAGCGTGAGCGGGGCGCCGGAGCGCTGGGCCACGACGACAGAGCTGCGGCCCACGAGCGCCGCGACGACTCTCAGCGTCTCCGCGTCGGCCCATTGGAGGTCGTCGACGAAGAGGAGATCCGGTCCCAGTCGACGCTCAACCTCCCTGGCCACCGCGGTCGGGTCGCCGGCCAGCCCATCTCCGAGCGCGCGACGCAGCGCCAGCAGCGGCGTCCAGGTCAGGGTCGGGAGCGCGGCACCCTCGTGGGTCCGGAGGCCTGCCGCGGCGGCGGCCGCACGCACGAGGCTGGTCTTGCCGACGCCCGCATCCCCGACGACCGCGATCGGGCGGCCGCTTTCGAGGAGGCGGCCCAGCGCCTCGATCTCGACCTCACGCCCGACCAGGTGCGCGACCACGGGCGCAGCGTAGTGGGTCAGCCGTGGCGCCCGGAAGGCTTGGAGAAGTCCGTCTCCTTGACGACCTTCCCGGCGCGATCGAAGGTCTTCCAGATCCCGACCTGCCGCCCCTGCTCGAACTCGCCCGCTCGCATCACCGAGCCGTCGCGACGCAGGAACTCCCACGCTCCATGCATCTGGCCGGCGAGCTGGAAGCCCCGATAGCGGATGGCGCCGTCGTCGTAGTACGCGATGTCCGGCGTCGGCACGTCGTCGCTCGGCATCGGGCTAGCCCTCGCTGCGCTTCGGCTTCGGCTTGGGCTTCGGCTTTGCCTTCAGGGACGTGGCGTGCGCCAGACTGGCGGCGAACCATGGCGCGAGCTCGTCGGTCGATTCGAGCAGCGCGGCCGGAACGGCCACGTACTCCTGCTGTTCCCGACCGTGCGCGACCATCGGCCGGGCGTCGAAGCGATCGAGGAATGCCTGCCGGTCCGCCGGTCCGAGCCGGAGCGCGAGCGTCCCCTCGGCGTCCAGGTAGCTGAACATGTGGCCGTTCGCCGACGTGTAGGGGAGCGTGGCGCCCTTCCGATCGACGCCGGGCTGCGTCGCCACGAGCCGCTCGTACAAGGCGAGCTGCTTGACCGCGCGGTAGGGCGTTCCGGGGCTCTTCGGCATCGCCGCCATGATGCCCCTGCGAGGCCCGATCCGGCGAGCAGGGGTAGGGTTGGACGTCCCAAGAATGGAGGCCCATCGATGGACAAGATCTCACTCTGCCTGTGGTTCGACGGGAAGGCCGAGGAGGCCGCCCGGTTCTACACGTCCCTCTTCCCGAACAGCCGGATCCACTCGATCGACCGGAGCCCGGGCGAGACGCCGAGCGGCCCCAAGGACATGGTCCTGACCGTGACCTTCGACATCGGCGGCCGGTCGTTCATCGCGCTCAACGGCGGCCCGGACTTCAAGTTCAACGAGGCCATCTCGCTCTCGATCGACTGCGAGGACCAGGCCGAGGTCGATCGGTATTGGGAGGCGCTGGTCGCCGACGGTGGCGAGGAGAGCGTCTGTGGCTGGCTCCGCGACAGGTACGGCGTCTCGTGGCAGGTCATCCCGCGCCAGCTGCCGCAGATGCTGAGCAGCTCCGATCGCGAGGCAGCTGCGCGAGCCCTCGAGGCCATGCTGAAGATGGTCAAGATCGACGTCGCCGCTCTGGAGCGCGCGTATCGCGGCGAGACGGCCGGGGCTCGCTCGTAGCGAGCGCCGGCTAGCGCCAGTCGGGAATGCCGCCGAGGGGGAGCCCGATCCCCTCGGCGCGCAGCTCGAGGCGTCCGGTCCCGTCGGGCCGAACGACATACAGCGCCCGCCCGGAGATCAGCAGGTACCGGCCATCGGGCGACCACGCGACGAAGTGGCCGGCCTCCGGCGTGACCCGCCGGAGGTTCGTGCCGTCCGGGCTCACCAGCCAGATGTCGTTGTGCTCGTCGTCGTCCTCGGTTGCCCAGCAGTCCGATCCGGGGGGCGCAATCGCGCAGTCGTCGCGGACCGACATGAACGCGATCGCGGCGCCATCCGGTGACCAGACCGGCCAGCCATCCTGCCCGGGCGACGCCGTGATCTGCGTGGTCTCGCCCGTCGCAAGGTCGGCGACGAAGATCTCGTAGTTCGTTCCATTGGCACCCATGTAGGTGATCCGCATGCCGTCGGGGGAGAATGATGGGTACTCAACCCAGCCCTCGATCGGCAGGCGCCGGAGGTTCGAGCCGTCCGCGTGGACCGTGTAGCCGCGGATGGCCCCGCCGTCGCGATCGGAGTTGAAGATGATGGTCGTGCCATCCGGCGACCAGTCCGGGCCCCAGTCGTTCGCGGGATCGTTGGTGAGATTCCGCTTCTCCGAGCCGTCGGCCCGCGCGACGTAGATCTCGTCGTCCTCGTTGATCCCGCGCGTCGAGTCGCGGTAGACGACCCACTCGCCTCCAGGCGACCACGCGCCGTCGAACTCCGAACCGGCCGGATCGGACGCGACCTTCACGACGTTCGAGCCGTCGACGTCCATCGCGAAGACGTCCTCGAAGTCGTCGAAGACGATCCGACCCGTGAGGTCGCCGATGTCGATCGGCGCTCCCGTCAGCACCGGCGCAAGACCGTCGTGCACGATCCGAGCCGTCGCCGGCGGATGCGGCCGGGCGGACGGCGATATTGCGACCTCGGAGGTGGTCGACGGCGTGCTCGAAGGCAAGGCGACCGTCGTGCACGCGCCGAGGGCCCACCCGAGGACGACCGAGGCGGCACCGTATCGAGGATTGACCATCGCGCGCACACTACGTGTTGGGGAACCCGCGACTTGCGGTCTGTACGGACAGCGGCGGAGGACGGCGGCATGGCGGAGCAAGAGGGAACGAGCCTGGGGAAGGGCTCAGCCGCAGACCTGCTCTCCAGGTGGCGTGGCGCCGAACGCGACCGGGCCGCCGCCGAAGAGACGGCGGGCGTTGCCTCGCTCGCGGCAGCGGCCGCAGCGGAAGCCGAAATCCGCAGCAAAGGAGACGTCCGAAGCAGCGCGCCTGAGCCTCGAGGCCGCGCAGCGAGCGGACACGGCCGCCCAACGGACAGCGGCGGCGGCCAACCTTGTCGCAGCCGCGACCAAGCGGGAATCGAGCGGTGCGCATGGCGCGCTGGTGGCATCCCGCGATGCCGAAGACGTGGCGCGCACCGCGTTCCACGATGCCCAGGACCTCGGGTTCCCGTCCGACGGCGGAGCCGAGCCCAAGGCCGCGTCATCCGTCTGAAGGCCGGCACGCCGTCAAGAGGAGCGCGGCCTTCGCCCGCTGCACGCTCTTGACCATTCGCGGCAAACTACGGCACTAGGCGCGTCTCCGCGTTCCAACTGCTGGGAGGACGGCGTTGGCTGAGGACCAAGGTCACAGGCTCGGCAAGGGTTCCGCCGCCGAGCTGCTCGCCACCTGGCGGGGCGCTGAACGCGATCGGGTCGCCGCCGAGGAAACGGCAAGCGTCGCGTCGCTCGCGGCTGCGGCCGCGGCAGAGGCGGAGACGGCGGCCAGCGAGACCGCGAGCGCCGCGAAGCTGAGCCTCGAGGCGGCACAACGAGCCGACCACGCAGCGCGGCGGACGGCCGACGCGGCCAAGATCGTCGCGACGACGACGAAATCGCAGTCGGGCGAAGCCGACGCGGCCCTCGTCGACTCACGATCCGCCGAGGACGACGCGCGCGACAGGTTCCTGGACGCCCAGAAGGAGGGGTTCCCGAAGGGGGACGGCGCCGGCTAGCGGCCCAGCTCGGGCTCGAACAGCGCCGGCAGGCCGCCGCCGTGCCAGAAGACGATCCGCCGCCCGTCCAGCGCCCCCGATCGAACGCGGGCGACGAGCCCGGCGAGCCCCTTCGCGGTATAGACGGGATCCACGAGGATGCCCTCGGTCCGGGCAAGGAGCTGGGCGGCCTCGGTCGATGCCTCGCTCGCCAGCCCGTAGCCGGGGCCGATCTGCCCTTCGTCGAGCTCGATCGTTCTATCCGGCGGCGCGTCGATGCCAGCGAGCTTCGCGAGCTCGCCCGTCAGGGACTCGATCTTCGCCCGAAGGCCAGGGTCCGGGTGGACCACGACCCCGGTGACCGTTGGGGCGCCCGCGCCACCTGGATCCCGCGCCGCCGAGATCGCGGCACCGACCAGGAGCCCGGCCTGGGTTCCGCCGGTTGCCGTGGGCAGGACGATGCCGTCGGGCTGGAACCCCGCCGCGGCCACCTGTTCGAGCGCCTCGAGGGCCGCGAGGACCTGACCCCAGGCGCCGATGGGCTCGGAACCGCCGACGGGCAGGACGCGAACACGGCGGCCCGCCCGCTCGCTGTCGGCGGTCACGACCTCGACGAGGGCCTCGCGCTCGACCCGATCGTCCGTCGCGGCTTCGTGGACGGTCGCGCCGAGCTCGCGCATCAGCCGGACGTTCGCGGAACCTGCGACCGGCGGGCCGCTGACGACGATGTGGACCGCAAGCCCCAGCCGCGCGCCGGCGGCAGCAGTCAGGCGGCAGTGGTTCGACCAGCGCCTGCCGGACGTCACGACCGTGTCCGCACCCGCCTCGACCGCGGCCCCGAGCAGGAACTCGAGGTTCCGGAGCTTGTTGCCAGAGAATGCGAGCGGGCCCAGGTCCTCGCGCTTGATCCAGAGCTCGGCCCGCCCGCCGAGCGCCGCGGTGAGCCGTGCCAGGGGCTGGAGCGGCGTCGGTCCATCGAGGAGCGCAACGCGCGGGAGCGCTGGTAGCCGCGTGGGTGCGAGTCGCGCAGGATCTGCCACGGGGCGGATCGTAGCCGCCGGTCGGGCACGCGGGATGCCGATACCATCGGCGGACCGTGATCGATGAAGCAGGCGCGCGGACGCTCGTCTGGGATGGTTGCCTGAACGTGCGCGACCTCGGTGGCATCCCGACCGAGGACGGCGCGACGACCCGGGCCGGCGCGGTCATCCGGGCGGACAACCTCGGCGGCCTCACCGCGCAAGGCTGGCGAGCGCTCGCGCGGCACGGCGTCGTTCGGATCGTCGACCTGCGATGGCCCGAGGAGCGCTCCCAGGATCCGCCGCGCGACGTCGACGTCGAGGTCGTCCACGTTTCCGTGCTGGGACCGACGTTCGCGGAGAATCGGGCGTACTTCGAGGCCCTGGGTGCCCATGTCGACAGCGTCGAGGACATCGCGGATCACTACGCGTACTCGTACGTCGACTTCCTGGAGCGGAACAGGCGGCACTTCGGCGCGGCCCTCACGGCGGTCGCCGAGGCGGACGGGCCGGTGGTGATCCACTGCATGGGTGGCAAGGACCGCACGGGCCTGATGGCGGGCCTGCTGCTGCGGCTGGCAGGCGTTTCCCTCGATGCGATCGGGCTCGACTACTCGCTGTCGGGGCCGAACCTCGCAGTCACCCTCGACGAGTGGCTCGCCGACGCGCCCGACGAGGGCGAGCGCCGACGACGCGAGAAGCTCAGCACGACGCCCGCCGCGGCGATGACGCGGGTCATCGACACGATCGAGGAGCGGTACGGCAGCGTCGCCGCGTACCTCGAGGCCGCGGGGCTGCAGCAGGACCAGATCGAGCGGTTGCGGGCGCGGCTTCGCTGATGGCGCGGCGCATCCAGCCGAGCGAGTTCCAGGTCGGGACCGGCCAGAACGCGGCGATGGAGCGGGCGATCGGCGTCTCGGCGCCGGTTGCGGGCTCGACCAGCCTCTACTCGTCGATCGTGACCACGGCGCCGGGCGGCAAGACCCGGATCCATCACCACGGGCCGTGCGAGACGAGCATCTACATCCAGTCGGGCGAGGCGCGCTACACGTGGGGCCCGACGGGCCTCGAGCACGAGATGGACGCCGGGGCGGGGGACTTCGTGTACATCCCGGCCGGGGAGATCCACGTCGAGGAGAACGCATCGGCCACGGAACCGCTCATCGTCGTGCTGACGCGCAATTGCCCGGACTCGCACGTCGTGTACGTGGATGGCGGGCCCGACGGGAGTGACGACGTCCCGGCGCCCTGCTGACCCTGTCGCCGTGGGCTTGCCGGATCTCGCCTCCGTGCTCGCCGCGTACGGCCTTGAAGGCGTCCCCGAGGAACCCCTTCGCCACGACGGCTGGTCCGGCGCGCAGCTGACCCGGCTCACGCGTCCCGATGGCGCGCGGTTCGTGCTCAAGCGCGACAGCCTCGCCCGTGACTGGATCGCACGAGTCACGGGCGACGGGCCGATCCTGCGCGAGGCGCAGCTCGTCGCCGCCGAGCCCACGCTCCCGGCGCCGGTGCGACTCCCGCATCTCGCCGCCGCCGCTGATGGCGACGACGTGGTCCTGCTGATGCCCGACCTGGCCGGCACGCTCCTGACCTGGGAGGCGCCCGTCGACATCGCTACTGTGGATCGAGTGCTGGCGGCGCTGGCCTTGCTCCACGCCACCCCCTGGCACGACCAGCTGCCGGCCGACTTCCCGTGGACCGACCTCCGCGGGCGCGCCCTGCTCCTGACACGGCGCGCGGCCGCCGAGTACGAGGCCGCCGGCAATCCCGTCGGCGAACGGTTCCGCCTCGGCTGGGAGGCATTCGACCGGCAGGTCCCGCGGGATGCCCGGTGGCTCAACGACCACCTCACGGAGGACCCGCAGCCGTTGCTCGCGGCCCTCGCACGCCAGCCGAGCGCCGGCCTCCATGGCGATCTCAAGCTCGGGAACGTCGGGCCCGACGCGGATGGCACGGTCTGGCTGATCGATTGGCAGATGACGCTGGTGGCGCCCGTCGCGGTCGAGCTCGGGTGGTTCCTCGTGTGCAACGTCGCCGGCCTGCCACTGGCGCCGGACGAGGTCCTGGAGCGGTACCGCATCGCTGCCGGCCGGCCCGCCGACGAGACCTGGGCCGCAGAGCGGGACCTTGCGATCCTCGTCGGGTTCGTGCTGCGCGGCTGGCGCAAGGGCCTCGACGCGGAGGCCGGCCTGATGACCGCCTGCGGATGGACCGCCGCCGAGGACCTGGCGTGGTGGAGCCGAGGGGCGGTAGCCGCCGCGCGACGTCGCCTCTGACATCATCGCCGCGTGAGCAGCATTCGAATGCCCCAGACGGCTGGCCTGGGATCGCCGCACCCGCGGCAAGCGGTGCGCCGCCCGGCGCCGCGCCGTGGGGCCCGCGCGCGGGCCGATCAGCGTGATGGAGTCGGGGCGTGAGGCGATCCAACCAGCCCTTGCTGCCTCCCTACTGGGAGATCATCCGCTTTGACGTGGCCAACTTTCTGACGCCACACGCCGGCCGGGGAGCCTCCATCTATCGCGACCTCCTCCAGCCGGGACTGGGCGAGGACCTCCGGGATGGCCTGCGCGCCATCGCGGCGGGCGTGGTGCGCCAGCTGCAGGGCGCGGTGCGCGCCCAACGCCGCCGCTCGTGGCCGCGGCCCGGGCGCCAGCAGCCCTACCTGCTGCTGATCACGCCCGGGATCGGAAAGTTCGCACGGGAGAACCGCGAGGTCACCGAGGCCTGCGCGGCGCGCGGCCTGCCGATGATCCGCGTGCTCACGGACAGCCGGGAGGTCCAGGCCGATGCACCCGGGCCGGTCTCGCTGACGGACATGCTGACCCCCGGCGACCACGCGCGGGTCCTGGCCCTCTGGCTCCGCGAGGCCCTGCGCCTGGGCCGCTGGTGGCTGGTGCGCGACCGCAAGGCCCGCAGCCTGTCGGTGGTGGCGATTCCGAGGATTCGCCAGTATTACTTGACGCTGGCCTATGCCCGGCGGATCGACCAGGTCTATGGGCGGCCCAGGGCAGTGCTCTCGCTCGCCCCCTGGGAGGACACGTCGGTCGCCATCGTGGACGTGATGAAAGCCCGGGGCGTGGCCACTGGGGCAACGCGGACGCAGACGACCAACGATATCGAGGAGCACCTGACGATCAATGCAGACCTCCTCTTCTGCAAAAGCACCTGGGAGCGGGGGATCTACGGCCGCCTTTTCGGCGGCCATGGCCCGCGCCTGGTGGACGGCTGCCTGCTCAGCCTGCCCGAGGAGTATCCCCTGGAGCCCCTCGCTCTGCCGGAGCCGTTCGTCCTGCTCCTTGGCACGACCCGCCAGTGGAACGAGTCCGAAGCTGCCTACCGGGAGGTGCGCGCCAACCTGGAGCGGGTTGCCGCACTCCCGGGGCTGCCCGTGGTCTATCGCGCCCACCCCGCCCAAGCCGCCGAGCTCGAGCTCGAGTCGGGAGCGGGATCGACGACGAACGGAAGGGTCCTTGTGGCCGATCTTCGCCGCAACCTCGAGCTGATCGCGAGGGCGTCCCTGGTGGTGTCCGCCCATAGCACCCTGCTCTATCAGGCCATCCTGGCCGGGACGCCGACCGTCGTGGTGCACGTCGATCCGCCCGATGCACCGCCCGACGAGTTCATTGGCTCGCCGCTGCTGCGGATCCGACCCGAGCAGATCGATAGCCTGAAGCCGGAGGACCTGGCGCCGGCAGGGCAGCTGGCGGCGGAGGCCCGCGCCTGGTTCGCCTCCAACTACTTCCTGGACCGGGGAGCCGGGTTCCTCGTCGACCAGCTGCTGGCGCTTCGGGGTTGACCGCCGCGATGCGGATCCTGCTGGTGAGCCCAGGCTTCCCCGTGCCGGGCGAAGCCGGGTCCCCCCGCACGTTCCAGCTGGCCCGTCAGCTGGCGGCCCGCCACGCCATCGACCTGCTCGTGGTCACGCAGGGCGCCGCTGCGGAACCGGCCATGCTGGCGCGCTACCGGGGCCCGGAGTCGCCCTTCCGCGACGTGTCGGTCGCCCGGGTCGAGCTGGATGCGCGAACCACCCGGCACCGGCTGGAAAATGCGCTTCGGGGCGACCCCTGGTTCGTCACCCGGCGCCTCCGGCCGGCGGAACACGCAGCCGCGATCGGGGCCGTGACCGCAGCCGCCAGGGACGTGGACATGATCTGGGTGGACTCGCTGCCGATGGTGCAGTACGCGGCGGGAACGGGGTTGCCACTCGTCGTGGACGAACGTGACCATCTGAGTCGCATGGTCGACGCCACGGCACGACGGGGCTCGTACGGCTCGGGTTATCTCCTGGGTCGGTTGCGCGCGTCGCTGGTCAGGCGATACGAGCGCCGGACCCTTCGCAGGGCCGCGGCCGTCGTCCTCAATTCGCCGGTCGAGGCGACCCTGCTGGAGCGTGACCTCGGGGTGCCGGTCGACGTTGTCCGCAACGGGTGCGACACGGACTACTTCGCCCCGTCCGCCGTCGGCCGCCGGCTGCATGGCGCGCCGTCGCTCCTCTTCGTGGGCAACCTCGAATACGGCCCGAACCACGACGCCGCGCGATTCATCATCAACGAGCTCGCGCCGGCGATCACAGACAGGTTTCCCGACGCTCGGTTCCACGTCGTAGGGACGCCAGCCGACATCGCTGTCCCCGCCGGGTCGCCCGTGGAGGTGGTCGGGTTCGTGGATGACATCCGGCAGTGGTACGCGGGGGCCGACGTCTTCATCTCGCCGCTGCGCTATGGCGGCGGGATCAAGAACAAGGTCCTGGAAGCCGCTGCCATGGGGTGCGCCATCGTCGCCTCGGACGTGGCGGTCGAGGGAACCGGCCTGCGCGACGGCGAGCACTACCTGCAGGCGGCGACGCCCCAGGAGTACGTGGAGCGGCTGTCGGCGCTGGTTGCCGATGCCGACGGGCGCGCTGCGATGTCCGCCGCGGCCCGCGCGGCGGCCGTGGCGAACTTCAGCTGGGCGAACGCCGGAGCGTCCTTCGAGGCGATCCTGGATCGCGCGGCCCGGCGGGGACGCTAGCGCACCACCTCCAGGCTTCGCCACGTGGGGCCCCGCTCCTCGACTGCTAGGATGCGCACTCGTTGATTGGCGCGGGTCGCGATGGGGGATGGGACGATTTCTTGAGCACGATCCTGGTCACCGGCGGTGCCGGCTATGTCGGCTCGACGGTGTCCCGAGAGCTGCTCGCGCGCGGCCATCGCGTTGTCGTGGCGGACTCGCTGCTGTTCGGCGGCGAAGCGCTGCTGGACCTGCTGTCCAACCCGTACTTCTCGTTTCATAGGGTGGACATCACCGTCCCCGGGGACCTCGAGAGGCTCTTCGCGGCCGAGCCCTTCGATGCCGTGGTCCATCTCGCCGCGATCGTGGGCGACCCGGCCTGCAAGGCGGATCCCGAGCTCGCAACGAAGACCATCTGGGACGGCTCGAGGAGCCTGCTCGAGTTCAGCGAGCGCCACGGCGTGGGCCACTTCCTCTTCGCCTCCACCTGCAGCAACTACGGGAAGATGGAGGCCGGCGCCGTCCTCGACGAAGATGCACCCCTCCGCCCGGTCAGCCTCTACGCGGAGCTCAAGGTCCGATTCGAGGAGCTTCTCCTGGCCCGTTCGGTGGCCCTGGACTTCACCATCCTGCGCTTCGCCACCGTCTATGGCCTGTCCCTCCGGCCGCGCTTCGACCTGACTGTCAACGAGTTCGCGCGCGACGCCCTGCTCAAGGGCGAGCTGGAGGTCTTCGGGCCGGAGTTCTGGCGGCCCTACTGTCACGTGCGCGACATCTCGAACGCCGTGGCCATGATCCTGGAGCAGGACCGAGCGCGGGTTGCCGGCCGGGTCTTCAACGTCGGCGCCGACGACGAGAACTACCAGAAGCGCGCGATCGCGGAGGCGGTCGCCGAGCAGATCCCGGTCCGTCTCACCTACGTGGAGCGGGCCGAGGATCCACGGGACTACCGCGTCTCGTTCGACCGGATCGCCGCCCTCGGGTTCGAGCCCCAGATGCGCCTGCGGGATGGGATCCGCGAGGTAGCGGACGCCATCGCGTCGGGTCTGATCGCCGACCCCTACGCGGCCCGATACCGCAACTCGTGAGGCGAGGCTGCCCATGATCCCGCTGTCCGAGCCCACCCTCGGTGGACGGGAGCTCGAGTACGTCACCCGCTGTCTGACGACAGGCTGGATCTCCACGAGCGGCGAGTTCGTGGGCGAGATGGAGGAGGTGCTGGCGTCGTATCTCGGCGTCAAGCACGTCGTGGCCTGCAACTCGGGCACGTCGGCCATCCATATCTCGCTCATGCTGGCCGGCGTTCGGCCGGACGACGAGGTCATCGTTCCCACCGTCACGTTCATCGCCCCGATCAACGCGGTGCGCTACGTGCAGGCCTGGCCGGTCTTCGTCGATTGCGATGCCTACTGCAACATGGACGTCGAGGGCGTGCGGAGCTTCCTCGCCGAGGAATGCGTCGAGCGCGACGGCGTCCTGACCAACCGCACGACGGGCCGCCGAGTCGCCGCCATCCTGCCGGTCCACGTCTTCGGCACCCCGGCCGACATGGATCCGCTTCTGTCGCTCGCCGCCGAGTACGGCCTGTCGGTCGTGGAGGACGCCAGCGAGAGCCTTGGCTCACGGTACAAGGGCCGCATGTGCGGCCACCTCGCGCCCATTAGCTGTCTCAGCTTCAACGGCAACAAGATCGTGACCACCGGCGGTGGGGGAGCGATCGTCACCGACGACGACGAGCTCGCCCGCCAAGCCCGCTACCTGACGACGCAGGCCAAAGAGGATGGGGTCGAGTACGTCCACAACAGCGTGGGCTACAACTATCGGATGAACAACGTCCTGGCCGCGATCGGCCTGGCGCAGCTCGAGACCCTCGACGAGCGGGTCGCGATCAAGCGCACCAACTTCGCCCGCTACGAGGATGCGCTTGGTCCGTCCCGCCTCCTCGGCGAGCCCGCCTGGAGCGAATCGAACCGCTGGTTCTACGCCCTCCTGTGCGACAGCGCCGACATGAAGCGCGAGCTCCTGGCGGCCTGCCTCGCCGCCGGGGTCCAGGTCCGCCCGCTCTGGTATCTCAATCACCTGCAGGAGCCGTACCGGGAGATGCAGGCCCACCGCATCACGCGTGCCCCCCGCCTCTATGACACCGTGCTCAACCTGCCGTGCTCCGTGTCGCTGACGCCGGAGCAGATCACGGAAGTGGTCGCCCTGGTGGGGGCCGTCGTCCGTGGCACCCCGAACGGATCGACCGCACGGGTACGAGTGTGAGCATGGGAAACAGCGGGCGCCTGCCAACGGTCACCGTCGGCCTGGCCACGCTCGACCGTTACCCATACCTCGTGATGCTGCTGGATGATCTGGCAGCACAGACGCACCTACCTGCTGAGGTGGTGATCGTCGACCAGACTGCCCCCCACAAGAGGGAGCCGCTACCGATAACCCGATGGAGCCACGCGTTCCCGGTGCGGGTGGTGTACCAGGAAACGCAAGGCACCACCAAGGCCAGGAATCAGCTCCTTCGGGAATGCCGATCCGACATCCTTCTTCAATCTGATGATGACAGCCGAGTCGACCCTGACTACGTAGCGAACCACATCCGACACTTCGCCGACGACCGGGTGGATGCGGTGACTGGCCCCGTGTACGAATGGGACGCAGTCACCCACGAGTGGTACGTCAAATGGGATAACCATCTGATGCTGGGGGGATGGAACGGGCCCGCGTTCGCCAGCCACCATTGTTTCGTTGGTACCAACAACAGCCTCCGGGTAGCGAGTGCCCTTGCCATCGGTGGGTGGGACGAGAACATCCTGACGTTTGGCGAAGACTCCGATTTCTCGGACCGGCTGAGCGCAGCAAACGCCTCGGTCATGTTCGACCCACAGGCGCGACTGCGTCACCTCAGGGCGCCGAGGGGAGGAGAGCGTGCTGCCGAGTGGGGCGGCGGGCACGATGGCAACTGGCGGGTGGTCGCCGGCACCGTGTACTACTTCCTTGCCAACCGGCCACTGCGGGAGGCTTGGGTGCACGTCATCGGCCCCCTCTGGCACATCAAGCACGGCCGCTGGTCGGTCGGGTTCAAGCTCTTGCCGCGCATGCTTGCTGCGGTCCCGGTCGCGTGGTGGCGATGGGCTCGCGGTCGCCGGCTGATCGACCCCGCGAGCGCTGACCGGAAGGTCCGGCGAATCCCAATGAAGAAGGTGGGGCAGTGGCGCGGGACGTTGGCAGCCAAGCAACCTCGAACCGTCCTGCCAGACCGGGATCCGCCGCAGCCACCACTGTAGGCCCCGGGAGTCTCGCTGGGCGGACCCTGGGCGGACCGCGCCCGCGAGGCTTACGGATCGGCGAGCTCAGGTCACCTGCCCGGTGTGAACGTGGCCGGACCTCCCCGAGCAGCCTTCTCTGGGCCAGGGTGACTCACAGCCCCAGCAGATTCGCTTGGCGATCGAATCGCGGCACCGCAATTCGTACTTCCTCGAAGGTCCCCTGTGCCAGCATGCGGCCGCCCTCGAGGTAGATGACCGTGTCCGCGCGACGGACGGTAGCCAGCCTGTGCGCGATCGTGACGGTCGTCACTTCCGACCCCAGCTCTTCGATGGTCTGCGTCACCAGATTCTCGATCTCTGCGTCAAGGGCGCTGGTCGCCTCGTCCATCACAAGCAGCCTCGGTTCGGTGTACAGCGCGCGAGCGATCCCGAGCCGCTGCCGCTGCCCACCGCTCAACTGCACACCACGCTCGCCGACGTCGGTGTCGAGCCCATCTCGCGCGTCAGCCAGGTACTCAGCAAGATGGGCTCGCTTCAATGCAGCCCAGACTCGGTCATCGTCGACCTCATCCCGCGTGCGTCCGAGCGCGACGTTGTCCCGCACGGTGCCCGAGACCAGCGCGACGGACTGCGGAACGTAGGCGACCAAGCCGGGATAGCGGCGAACGACCTGCCCGGGAGACAGTCCGCCGATCTGGACGGAACCCGCCGAGGGCTGCAACACCCCAAGGATGGCATCGGCAAGCGTGGACTTGCCGCCCCCCGAGGGGCCGACGACTGCAAGGGCTCCGCCGGGTTGCAGCCTGAAGGTGATGCCTGATATGGCAGGCGTATCGGAGCCCGGGTAGTCCACCCTCAGGTCTCGGACAGCGACCTCAAGGACAAGTTCGGGGCTGCTGGGAGACCCGATGCCAACCTCAGTTGCGGGCGCCTCGGGGGAAGTGTGCAACCTGGCCGATGTCGTGTGCTCCCGGATGTGGCCCGCCATCGTGAAGGCGTATTCAGCTTTGGCGACGAGGGACCGCAGGGCGATCCGGGAACCATTCAACCGGAGCATCGATGGCATGATCCGGGTCGCGGCGGTGAGGAACAGCACGAGGGAGCCGAGGGCGCTCTCCACGGTGCCGACCTGGAGCAGAGCGACGACGAGCAGGCCTGCTCCAACGATGAGGGCGATCTCCATCCCATAGCGGGGCAACTGGCCGATGAACTGCAGGTCGGCGTTGGCCTCTGAGCCTGCCTGCCGGAGCGAGCGGAACCGGTCGATGTAGTGCTGCCGACGATCGGCCACGGTGATCTCTCGATACGTCGCGATTCCGTCCTGAATGGTGAGGTTCGACTCCCAGGAGGTCTCGGCGACCACCTTTCCGGCCGAGTAGGCCCACCCCTTCAGGAGTTGATTCATGACGATCGCGATCAGTCCGAAGAACCCGATGGCGAACACGGCGATGAGCGGATTGACCACCAGGAGGGCCCCACCGAGGACGATAAGGAGACTGATTTCCACCCAGATGATCATCGAGTTGGTCAGGGTCTCGATGACCGCGCCAGTCACGCCGTGCACGAGGGCGAACGCCGACCATTGGCTTGCGAATTGGTTGACGTGGACGATCGGAAGTGCATAGAACTCCGCGCACATCTCCGCAGAGATTCGCGTTGACGACGCGGTGAGGAACTTGGTGACCCAACGCAGGATCCATAGGGAGACGATGGTCTTGAGGACCAGCAGCAAGGCTGCGAGACCCGCGAGCACAAGGCTGGCCGTGGTCGCTGGGACATCTGCCGCGCCAAACCACGACAGCACCGCTTGGATCGAGTCCGGGGTCGTGAGGCCTTGGGCAGTCGACGCGGCGATGACCCCGACCATCCCGAACAGCAGCACCCCGGCCAGATCCAACAGGGATGTCGCCATCTGCAGCCCCACGGCTGCCCAATAGGTGCGTCGCTCGCTGCGGCTGAGCAGTCCAAGAGAGCGCTTGACCTCAGGGCTGAGCAACGGGTTCGCTCGGGCCTCCGGGACGGTCGCCTGCGTCACGAGGGCGTCACGAGGGCGTCACGCAAACGTCGTTTCTCGGCTCCGCGCCGAAGGCTGGCGTTCGGGACGGACGAGGGTCCGACGGGGAATCGCTCCTGACGAACGACGAGCCTCGCGGCCGTCCCACGATCGGGGGGCCACAGTCAACCGGGGTGTCACGTCTCTCCCTAATCTGGTGGACCCGGATGGGCGAGCGATGCCCGTGCACGCAGACGGTCGTCTGACGTTGCGGAATGCACCACCCTGCGACCCGATCTTCGGGAGCACTATAAGCGACACGCTCGGCCGACTCCTCTCGGGCTCGGTGAGACGAGTCGGGCGACACCCAAGGAACAGGGCCTACGAGCCCGTCGCCTCCGTGCCTTCCCCCAGCTCGAGTGAGACGACACCGTTTCGTCGGATCAGAGGTGACACGGGGAACCGAGCGGGAGCGTGGATGACCCGTCCCATGCTCGAACGTGTGGCGCCGAGTGCGATCGTGAGCGATGCTGACGCCATGCACGATCTTCACGTCCCGGATGAGCCGATACGCGCGAGCGGCACGGTCGTGGTCCTCGGCGGGGGTGGCCACGCCAAGGTGCTCGTCAGCGCCATCCAGAAGCAGCCCTGGACGATCGTCGGCTACGTGGACCCGCGCGACCTCGGGCCGGTGCTGGGCGTTCCGTATGCCGGCACCGACGACGCGCTCCCGGCCCTCCTTGCTCGCTACCCGGGCTGTGCGGCCGCGATGGGCGTCGGCAAGGTGGACGCGACGGCGCGCCGTGCCCGGATCCAGGCCGCCGCCGAGGCGCTTGGGTATGGATTCCCCACCTTCGTCTCTCCTGACGCGGTGGTCAACGCCGGGGTGGAGCTCGGGGCCGGGACAGCCGTCTTCGACGGGGCCGTCGTCAACGCGGGGGCTGTCACCGGGCCGATCTGCATCGTCAACACCAACGCCACCGTGGAGCACGACTGTCGATTTGGCACGAACGTCCACATCGCCTCCGGCGCCACGGTGAGCGGCGGGGTCGAGATCGGCGACCACACCTTCATCGGGGCCGGAGCCGTGGTCATCCAGGGCGTACGGATCGTGGAAGGCTGCCTGATCGGTGCGGGTGCGGTGGTCACGAACGACCTGACGGAGCCCGGCACCTACGTCGGAGCGCCCGCCCGGAGGATCGGATGAGCGCCGGCGGCGCCATTGCGGTGATCCCCGCCCGCGGCGGATCGCGGCGGGTGCCGCGCAAGAACATCCGCGAGATGCACGGGCGGCCACTGCTCGCCTACACGGTCGAGGCCGCGGTCGGCAGCGGCCTCTTCGCCCGGGTCGTCGTGTCGACCGACGACGCCGAGATCGCCGCGGTGGCCCAGGCCCTGGGCGCCGAGGTTCCGTTTCTTCGGGACTCTGCCCTGGCAGACGACGTGACGCCCGTCTCGCGCGCGACGATCGACGTCCTCGATCGCCTTGAAGGGGTCGGCGAGACCTACCTCGAGGTGTGCCAGCTGATGCCGAACTGCCCACTGCGCACGGCCGACGACGTGGTGGCCAGCCATCGCCAGTTCACCGATCGACCGGCCGAGGCGCAGATCTCGGTCGCGCGGTACGGCTGGCAGAGCCCCTGGTGGGCGATGCGCCGCGCGGAGGACGGTTCGCTCGACCCCCTCTTTCCGGATGCGATGCAACAGCGAAGCCAGGACCTTGCCGAGCTCTTCGGCCCCACGGGCGCCGTCTGGTGGGCCAGGACGGACGCCTTGCGTCGCGAGGGGACGTTCCACCTTGCCGGCAGGACCGGCTGGGAGATCGACTGGACCCATGCGATCGACATCGACACCGAGGACGACTGGCGGCTGGCAGACGCCCTGATGGGGCGTCCGTGAGCACGCTTGCCCTCTACACCGCCGTCTACCCCGGTGCCGCCCCCTTTCTCGACGCGTGGTACGCGTCGGTAGAAGGACAGGCCGACCGCGACTTCGCTCTCTGGATCAGCCTGGACGGGCTGACCGAGGCGGATGTCGTGGCGCAGCTGGGAAATCGACCGACCGCGACCTTCGTCGTCGCCGAACCGGGGTCCACGCCCGCCGAGGTGCGCCAGCAGGCGCTGACGAGGATCGCCGATCGGTACGAAGCGGTGGTCCTCGTCGACAGCGACGACACCCTGCACCCGGATCGCGTCGCTGGGGCGCGCGCGTGGCTGGAAGGCGCCGATGTCGTCGCCTGCGGCCTGCGCCTCGTCGACGAGGCAGGGCAGCCCCTGGGGCTGTCGCTCGCGACTCCGGGCGAAGAGGGAACCGAGGCCATCCTGCCGCGCACCAACGCCTTCGGGCTTTCCAACACGGCCTACCGATCCGACGTGCTGCGAGCCTGCCTCCCGATCCCGGCTGCGGCCAGACTGGTGGACTGGTATCTGATCACGATGGCCTGGCTGCAGGGGGCGCGGCTGGCCTTCGATCCGACAGCACGAATGGACTATCGCCAGCACGGGGCGAACATGGCCAGAATGCGGTCGCCGTTCACGGCGGAGCGCGTGCGGGCCGACACGGCGCTGGTCCGCGAGCACTTCCGGCTGGTCCTGGACAACCTGCCTCCGGGGGCGCTCCCGGAGCGAGTGATGCAGGTCCGCCAAGCCGCCGCCGATGTCGCGGCCTTCGACCAGCGCGTCGTCGAGGACGCGGCCGGTCTCACCCGCTACGTACAGCAGTTGAACGCAGCGCCTCCGCCCCTCCTCTGGTGGGCGTCCGTCGCCCACCCGCCCCTGCGATCACAATGGAGCACCCTGAAGGAGCCAACGTGAGACCCGTCAACCTGGGAGCTGTGGCCGTCGGCGGCGACAACCCGCCCTACATCGTCGCCGAGGTCGGGTCCAACCACAACGGGGACATGGATCTCTGCCTGCGGCTGATCGACGCTGCGGCGGAGGCGGGCGCCGACGCGGTCAAGTTCCAGTCCTGGAGCGAGACGTCGCTCATCGCCAACGAGGAATACGAGCGGAATCCCACGTACGCGGACAAGAAGAAGCACTTCGGGTCGCTCCGCGAGATGGTCCGCGCCTACCAGCTCACGCCCGAGCAGCACGTCGTTGCCCGCGACCACGCCCGGGAGCGCGGGATCGCCTTCTGCTCCAGCGCGTTCGCCCCGGCGGAGGCGGACTTGCTCGCCGGGCTGGACGTCCCGTTCATCAAGATCGCCTCGATGGACGTCACCAACCTGCCGCTCCTGGCCCATGTTGCCGGGACGGGCAAGCCCGTCGTCATCTCGGTGGGGATGGCCACCCTCGGCGAGATCGATCGAGCCATGGAGACCGTGCGCGCCCAGGGCAACGAGGACATCGTCCTGCTCCACTGCGTGTCCATCTATCCGGCGCCCCCGTCGACGGTGCACCTACGGAACATCGAGACCCTGCGTCGGGCCTTCGACGTCCCAGTGGGGTTCAGCGATCACACCATGGGGACGGCGATCCCGGTCGCCGCCATCGCGCTCGGCGCCTGCATGATCGAAAAGCACTTCACCCTCGACAAGGAGATGGAGGGCTGGGATCACGCCATCTCGTGCGATCCCGACGAGCTTCGGGCCGTGGTCGAGGACGGGCGCACCATTCACGAGGCGCTCGGCAGCACGCGCCGGATGCTGTCGGAGGCGGAGATCGTCAAGCGCCGCCAGTTCCGGCGCAGCCTGGTCGCGCGGACGGCGCTGCGGGCCGGTCAAGTTCTCGCCGAGGCAGACCTGGATGCGAAGCGTCCGGGAACCGGCATCGGGCCGGACGAGCTCGCCCACGTCGTCGGCCGCGAGCTGGCCGCCGATCTCGTCGAGGACCAGGTGCTTCGCTGGGAGCACCTTCGCTGATGGCGCGCCCGGTCTACGTCGTCCATTGCGTGGATACGGAGGGACCGCTCCACGAATCGGTGGAGGCGACCTTCGAACGCCTCAAGGGCATCTTCGGGATCGAGCTCGAGCCCAGCGTCGGGCTGCTCCGGCAGCTGCAGGCGGGCGAGGTCGACCTGGGCGGGATCGAGCAGGCGGTGCGGAAGGTCGTGGACCCGCACCTGCTGGCCTACAACGACACCTGGGACAAGGTCGACGGGATGCTCGCGTCGTGCATGTCGCCCGGGTTCCGGGACCAGACCCTCGATTCAGAAGGGCACGGCTGGATCTACAACTGGTTCTGCGTCGATCACGTGGACTACGACCTCAACCCGAGGCGTCGCGACATCGGCTACCACAACATCGTCGACCACTACCAGGGCGTCATCCGCGAGACGGGCTCTGTCCAGGACGGTGTCCAGTTCCACTACCACCCCCACAACTTCCGCCGCGAAGCCAATCGCTGCGCGACGCACTGGTGGGCGTCGTCCGACAGCCTGCTCCAGATCCTCAGTCGCCGGGTCATCGATCGCCAGTGGTTCCCGGCCGCGCATCGGGCCGGGTTCCACGTCATCCGGGCGGACAGCCACTGGTTCCTTGAGCAGCACATCCCGTTCGACCTCTCCAGCCAGGCCGTCGCCGCGGTTGCCGACGACTCCGCCCAATCGGGCCTGGACGACGGCCGCTGGGGCGACTGGCGCCGTGCCCCCGTCACCTGGGAGCCCTACCACCCGGCCCACGACGACTACCAGGAACGCGGGTCGTGCCGCCGCTGGATTGCCCGCTGTCTCAACATCGGAACCCGCTACCGCCTCCTGGGCGAGGAGCACGTGCGGCAGGCGTTCGCCGAGGCGGCGGCGGACCGGCCGGTCGTCCTTGCCTTCACCAACCACGACTTTCGCGACATGCGCCCCGACATCGACGGGGTGCGGGAGCTGCTGATTCGGGTGGGGAGCGAGTTCCCGGACGTTCCGTTTCTCTACAGCGAGGCCCTCACCGCCATGCGCGAGGCGCTGCAGCTCCCGGCGCAGCCCGCCTGCGAGCTCGAGGTCACGCTCACCCAGACCGGGCCGTCCACCCACGTCCTCGAGATCCGGTCGCAGGTCCCGACCTTCGGGCCGCAGCCGTGGCTGGCCCTGCGCACCGCCGCGGGCACGTACCACCACGACAACCTCGATATCGACGAGCCCTTCCACCGCTGGCGCTACGTCCTCGATGAGGACACGTTCCCGCTCGGCGCGCTCGACGCCATCGGCCTCGCGGCCAACAACGCCTACGGCGTGACGACCGTCGTGAACGTCGACCCTGCGACTGGCGCGACCAGTCGCCGCGTCCTCAACGATCCATCGGCCGCCGTCGCGGCCGGCCTCGGCTCCTGACCATGGACGACCAGCGCGCGGAGGTTCTCGAGGCCGTCGTCGCGCCGCCAGAGCGCTCCATTGCCGAGGCCATCTCCCAGCTGGACCGGGCCGGGACCGGCGGTCTCGTCCTGTGCCGTCCGGATGGGCAGGTCGCGGGGCTCCTCACCGACGGTGACATTCGCCGCGCGGTCCTGCGCAAGGTGTCGTTGGCCGACCCTTGCGGCTCGATCGCCACCCAGGATCCCGTGGCAGCGCGCGCGCCCATCGAACCGGCCGAGGCGCTGGCGCTGATGCTGCAGCACGACATCAACCACCTTCCGGTCGTCGACGATGCCGGCGTCCTGATCGACTTCCTGCTCCGCAAGAACCTGGTCGTCGATGCGCCCGGAGACCTGTCGGCCGTCGTCATGGCCGGCGGCTTCGGCAAGCGCCTCATGCCCCTGACGGAGAGCATCCCCAAGCCCATGCTGCCGATGGGCGAGCGGCCGCTCCTGGAGCGCACGATCGACCAGTTGCGCGAAGCCGGGATCAGCGAGGTCCACCTCACCACCCATTACCTGCCCGACAGCATCGTCGGCCACTTCGGCGACGGCGAGGCATTCGGGGTCCGTATCAGCTACGCCACCGAGGATGAGCCGATGGGCACGGCGGGCGGCCTCCGGCTGATCCCGCGTCCGAACGGGCCGTTCCTGGTGATCAACGGCGACATCCTGACCCGGGTCTCCTACCAGCGGATGTTGCGCTTCCACCGGAAGCACGCCGCGGCGCTGACGGTGGGCATCCGCCCCCACGAGGTCGAGGTCCCGTTCGGGGTGGTCGAGTGCGACGACGTCCGCGTCATGGACCTGACCGAGAAGCCGCGCATCCGCCTCCTCGTGAACGCCGGCATCTACCTGCTCGAGCCGAGCGCCTGGGACCATATCCCGGCCGGCCGGCGCTTCGACATGACCGACCTCATTCGGCGCTTGATGGACGAGGGGGAGGTCGTGGTGGCCTTCCCGATCATCGAGTACTGGCAGGACGTCGGCGGTCACGAGGACTACCGCCGGGCCCAGGAAGACGTGCGCGATGGACGCTTCTGACGGGCCTCCGGCGGATCCCAACGACGTCGCGGACGCCAACGAATTGCCTGGCGCGGCGATGCACGAGCTCGCGCAGCGCCTCTTCCCGATTACCCGGAGCATCACCGGGGACGGTGTGCGCGAGACGCTCCGCATCCTCGGCGAGCACCTGCCCCTGGAGATCCACGAGGTGCCCACCGGCACGCGCGCCTTCGATTGGACCGTGCCCCCCGAATGGAGCATCCGGGATGCCTACATCCTCGACGAGCACGGCGACCGGATCGTCGATTTCCAGCAGAACAACCTGCACGTCGTCGGCTACTCGGTCCCCGTCGACGCCACCATGTCGCTGGCCGAGCTCCAGCCGCACCTGCATTCGCTGGCCGACAAGCCCACCGCGATCCCGTACGTCACCTCCTACTACGAGCGGCGGTGGGGCTTCTGCCTGTCGCACGCTCAGCGGGAGAGCCTGCGGGACGGCATGTACCGGGTCGTGATCGACAGCGAGCTCAAGAACGGCTCCCTCACGTACGGCGAGCTCGTCATTCCCGGCGCCTCGCCGAGCGAGGTGTTCCTGTCCACGTACGTCTGCCACCCGTCGATGGCCAACAACGAGCTCTCCGGCCCAGTGGTCACGACGTGGCTCGCGAAGTGGATCGCCAGCCGGCCACGGCGCTACACCTACCGCCTGGTCTTCATCCCCGAGACCATCGGATCGCTGGTGTACCTGTCACGCCACGTCGAGACGCTCAGGGCGAACGTGGTGGCGGGCTTCAACGTGACCTGCGTCGGCGATGACCGGGCGTACTCCTTCCTGCCTTCCAGGAACGGCGGCACGCTCGCGGACCGGGTCGCCCTCCACACCCTCAAGGCCGGGCAGCCGGAGTTCGTGCGCTACTCGTTCCTCGACCGCGGCAGCGACGAGCGGCAGTACTGCAGCCCGGGCATCGACCTTCCCGTCGTGAGCGTGATGCGCAGCAAGTATCACGCGTACCCCGAGTACCACACGTCGCTGGATGACCTGACGGTCGTCACGCCCGCCGGGCTCGAAGGCGGCTACGCCATCCTGCGCGACTGCCTCGAGGTCCTGGAGGGCAACCGGACCTACCGGTCGACAACCCTCGGCGAGCCGCAGCTGGGCCGCCGAGGCTTGTATCCGACGCTCGGCACCACGTCCAGCTTCGCATCGGCTCGGACGACCATGGACCTCCTCGCCTACGCGGACGGAACGCACGACCTCGTCGGGATCGGCGACATCATCGGGGTGCCCGTGATGGAGCTCCAGCGCGTGGCTGCGCAGCTCGTGGAGCACGGGTTGCTGGCCGAGGTGCCGGGGCCACCCACGCCGGTTCCGACAGCCACGCCCGCATAGTCCAGAATCCGCGGATGGACTGGACCCTCGAAGTCGTGATCCTGCCCGTCAGCGACATCGACCGGGCGATCGCCTTCTACCGCGACAAGGTCGGCTTCGAGCTCGACCACGACACGACCAACGAATGGATGCACGTCGCCCAGCTCACGCCACGCGGCTCGGGCTGCTCGATCGTCGTTGGCGACCTGCCGGCGCAGCGTGAGATGACGCCGGGCTCGATCAAGGGGCTCCAGCTCGTCGTCTCGGACGCGCTGGCCGCCCGCGACGAGCTCATCGGCCGCGGCGTCGAGTGCAGCGAGATCCAGGTCTTCGGCGAGCGCGACGGCGGCACGTTCTTCGGCTTCAGCGATCCCGACGGCAACACCTGGTCCGTCCAGCAGCTGAAGGTCCGCGCGGAGAAGCCACTCATCCCGCCCGACTGGCGCGCGCGTTTCGGCGCCTGACCCGATGGCAGCGACGGCCCGAATGGAGCCCGTGGCGCTGCGGGTCGTGATCGCGGAGGACTCGGCGCTGATTCGCGAGGGGATCGCGCGGCTGATCGAGGATTCCGGCGGCACCGTCGTCGCGAAGGTCGGCGATGGGGATGCCTTCGTCGAGGCCGTCGAACAGCACCACCCGGACGTCTCGGTCGTCGACGTCAGGATGCCGCCCTCGCAGCGCGACGAGGGGCTTCGTGCGGCCATCGAAGCACGGCGCCGGGTCCCGGGCACGCCGATCCTCGTGCTCAGCCAGTACGTGGAGCGGCAGTACGCCACGGAGCTGCTCGCCGACCGCGCCGGCGGCGTCGGCTACCTGCTCAAGGACAGAGTGGGGGACATCCCAGAGTTCATCGACGCCCTGCGCCGGGTTGCGCGCGGCGGAACGGCGCTCGACCCGGAGGTCGTGGCCCAGCTCATGGTCCGGCGGCATGACGACGACCCGCTCGCCAGCCTGACGCCGCGCGAGCGCGAGGTCCTGGCGGCGATGGCGGAGGGGCGCACGAACGTCGGCGTCGCCCGGGAGCTGCACATCAGCGAGGGGGCGACGGAGAAGCACATCGGCAACATCTTCGGCAAGCTCGAGCTGCCCGACTCGCCGGACGATCACCGGCGCGTCCTCGCGGTGCTGGCCTACCTGGGCTCCTGAGTCTCCGCTCGGGCTTCCACCGGGAACTCGGCTCGGACGATGGTCGGACCGTCGGCGGGGCTCTGGACGGCGAACCGGCCGTCGACACCGGCCACGCGCCGCTCGAGCCCCGCGAGACCCCCGCCCGGAGTCAGGACCGCGCCCCCGGCTCCGTTGTCCTCGATCTCGACGACGAGCCAGCCGGTGTCAGCCCGAACGCGAACCTCGCAGCGCGTGGCGCCGCTGTGCTTGGTCATGTTGGCGAGGGCCTCCGCGGCGACGAAGTAGGCCGCCCGCTCGATCGCCGGCGAGAACCGTTGGCCGGGCTCGAGACCCGAGACGATCCGCGTCGCGACGCCACCGCCGCTGCCACCTCCGCCGCCCGAGATGGACTCGATCGCAGCGACGACACCGCGGTCCAGGAGGATCGATGGCGCGATCCCGCGAACGAGGTCCCGGAGCTCCGCGAGGGCGCGACGAGCCTGTTCCTGGCCGTCGCGGATCAGCGCCCTGGCGGCCTCCGGATCGGACTCCAGTCGCTCGCTCGCCCGGCCGAGGTCGATCGTGAGGGCCACGAGTCGCTGCTGCGCGCCGTCGTGGAGGTCGCGCTCGATCCGGTGGAGCTCCGTCGCCTCGACGTCCAGGACCGCGGCCCGGCTCTCCCGCAGCACCTCGACCTGCTGCCGCAGCTCGCGAACCGCGGACGTGCACAGGAGGATCGTGACGAGGCCCCGATGGAGCGCGAGGACGACCTGGGACAGAGACGCCGCAACGCCGAGAAGGGCCGCTCCACCCAGGGCACGCAGGGCGATGAACTGGCCCTCGTGCCCAGCAAGCGGCCCGAACACGCCCGCCGCGGATCCCGTCGGGACGAGGTCGTACCAGAGCGGCGAGGTCAGGAGGCCGAGCGCGATCGTCCACGTCCCACCGACGACGGCTGCCTCGAGGACCGAGAGCGGCAGGTTGATCGCGACGTAGATGACGTCCCGCCAGCGGCTCTCGTCCGCGAACTCCGCGCGGAGGATCGCCAGGAAGCCGCCCCGCAGGGGCCGGTACGGGTGCGCCGCAGGCCGGACCGACTCGCCGACGAAGAGCCGCCGGCGTTCGAGCCGGGCCAGCAGGCGGGAGCCCTCGATGGCCAGCGCGAGGAAGAGCACGCCGACGGCGGCCAGGACCGTCGAGAGCCCGAGCGACGCGAGGCTGAAGATCGCCGCCGCGCCGACGCCGCCTGTTAGCAGCCCGACGAGGATCGCCCAGTTCGCGTGCCACGTCGTCGGATGGATCGGCGACAGCAGGAACGCCCGAACGGGATTCGCGAACCCCGGCCGGGCGAAGGTCGCCCGGCCGGGGATGCGAGCTGCAACCAGCGCGGTCACGACGAGGAGCAGGCCGGTCGCGAGGACCGCCGCTCCGATCATGGCCGGCAGCAAGCGGACACCTGGATCAGGACTCCGTCGGGGACGGGGCACCGTTCGGCGTTGCGCCACCGGTCAGGCCCGGGTCGCCGGGCGCAGCGTCGGTCGCGCGCCGCATCGAGGTCACGACGAGGAAGCCCCCGGCGCCGAGGAAGAGGAGCGGCCACAGCTGGCGCCACGACGCCCAGCCGGGGAGGTAGGCGTCGACGAGCGCCAGGCTGCCGATCAGGAGCAGCACCACGCCGATGAACGTCAGCACGCGCCCGCTGCCCTCCCGATGGCGGTGTGTCGACGCGGTTCCGGCCGCCACGTCGGCAGCATGGGCCGCGGCTGCCTCGGGCGTGAGCGGCTCCAGCGGGACGATGAGCGCCATCGCGATGTAGAGCAGGACGCCGGCGCCCCAGAAGAAGACCGAGACCAGCCACAGGATCCGAACCAGCGATGGGTCCAGGCCCGTGTATTCGGCCAGCCCACCGGCCACGCCGGCAAGCATCCGGTTCTCACGACAACGGTAGAGACGGCGGTTCATGAGCATCCTCCAATCGGGTTGATGTCGATCGAGCTGAACGTGGCGTCCACGCTCAGGTTGATCTGCGGTTCGTCGATTGCGCTTGCTTGGCTCGTCCACTGGCCCGAGGTCCAGGGTTCGCCGGCGATCGTGACGTCCCCGGGCCCATCGCCGTTGAAGGTGACGGTCATGTCCGTCCCTGCCGGCTGGCAGAGCCGGAGGGCGCCGACGTCGACCTCGAGAAAGCCGGTGAGGGGTCCACCCGCCGGTAGCAAGATCGTGGCCGAGCCGAAGTCGACCTGGACGGACAGCTCGTCGATCGTGGCGCCGGTCGCGTCGATTTGGACCGACGCGGCATCGGCCTCGACGACGAGCGAACCGATGCTCGCCCCGGGGAGAGCGACGGTCATCGTGTTGGCGTGCGAGCTGAGCGCGAGCGCCTGCATCGTCGCCGGCAACGTCACGTCCCAGTCCTCGCGCCGGTTGCCGAGCACGAGCTGGCGGCCGCCGCGACCGGGCGACTCGATCGAGACGACCTCCGAGTCGAAGAAGATCTCGGGCTCGCGGGCGTCCGTGCTGGCGGCGGTGATCTGCCAGGCCGTTCCGGGGGCCGTCGAGATCGTCGACGTCCCGCAGCCGGCGGCGATGGAGACGGTTCCCATCGGGCCGAGGGAGTCGGACTGGGCGTACGTCGGGCCGGGTCGGGGCAGGTCGCTGCAGGCAAAGGCCACCCGGGGGCCGGCGACCATGCTGCCCCCGATGAGCAGCCCCGGTGCCACGGCAGCAAGCACGCCCGCGGGCAACGCGAGGTTTGTGCGACGCACGACGATCGCGAGCCCGATGCACGATGATCGCGACCGGCCAGAGCCGGAGCGCCTCGCCGAGCCAGGGCTCGTTGACGCCGGTGATGTTCGCCGTCACCAGCACCCCGCCGATGGCGACGAGGAAGAGGCCGGCGTAGAGAAATCGGCGATGAATCGCCATGAACTGCTTGTCCCTCCAGCGACACGATGGCACGGTCCGTCCGTGCGGTTCCACTCTCGGCGTGGGGGCGGCGCGCAGCCAGCCGGGTATCGGGCATCTTCCGGGTAGGGCTGACCCCAGCACGACGAGGCGGCTGGCCGGGTTCTCTTCGCGGGCCCGTCGAAGTCGAATACGCTCCACCGATGAAGGCTGCCGTCCAGGACCGCTACGGCAAGGTCGACGTGATCCGCGTCGAGGAGGTCCCCAAACCAGAACCAACGGGCGACCAGCTCCTCGTGAAGGTCCACGCGGCCTCGGTCAACCGGGCCGATCTCGACGGCCTCGGGCCGAAGCCGGGCTTCGTGCGCCTGTTCATGGGCCTCCGGGCGCCGAAGAGCGTCGGCGTCGGCATCGATGTCGCGGGGGTCGTCGAAGCGGTCGGCCCGGACGCCACGAAGTTCAAGCCCGGCGACCGCGTCTTCGCGGACCTGTTCTCGTTCTCCCAGGGCTACGGCGCCTTCGCCGAGTACGCGGCCGCCTCCGAGAAGTCGTTCCTCCGCATTCCCGACGCGATGAGCTTCGAGACCGCGGCGACCCTTCCGCACTCGGCGACGCTGGCCGTCCAGGGCCTTCGGCGCAAGGACGGCAGCACGTTCAAGCCCGGCGCGAAGGTCCTGATCGACGGGGCGTCGGGGTGCGTCGGGCCGTTTGCCGTCCAGATCGCGAAAGCCATGGGCGCCGAGGTCACCGGTGTCGCGAGCGGGCCGAAGCTGGACTTCGTCCGGGCGCTCGGCGCCGACCACGTGATCGACTACCGGAAGGACGACTACACGAAGGGCCGCGAGCGCTACGACTGGATCGCGGCCGTGGATTCGCACCACTCGATCAGGGCCGCGCGGCGCGCGCTCGCCCCGGGCGGCACCTACCTGACGATGGGCGGGAACTCCGTCACGATCCTGGAGGCGATGGTCGTCGGCCCGCTGGCTTCCGTCCGGAGCAGCCGGTGGTCCGGGATGATGCTCTGGTGGAAGCCCTTCAACGAGCCGGACGTCCAGAAGGTCATCGAGCTGATCGACGCCGGAAAGGTCATGCCCGCCATCGATCGGACGTATCCGCTCGACCAGGTGGTGGATGCGCTGCGCTACGTCGACGAGGGGCACCCGCGCGGCAAGGTGCTGATCACGCCGTGAGCGCCCGGTGACGGTCGCGGGCCCCGCGCCCACCACGCGCCTCCGGCTCGATGACGGTCGCTCGCTCGACCTGTGGGTCGACGAGGCACCCGCCGCGGACAAGCTGACGCCACTGGTGTTCCACTCTGGGACGCCCTCGTCGGGCTACGGCTACGCCGTCTTCGCGGCGGCGGCACGGGAGCGAGGGCTCCGGATGGTCGGGTGGAGCCGGCCCGGCTACGGCTCGTCGACGCGGCACCCGGGTCGTCGTGTCATCGACGTCGTCGACGACACAATCGCCGTGCTTGGGTACCTCGGCGCCGAGCGTGTCTACGTCGTCGGGCACTCGGGTGGCGGACCGCACGCCCTTGCGTGCGCCGCCCGACTGCCCGATCGCGTCCTCGGGACGGCCGTCATCGCCGGCGTGGCCCCGTTCGAGGCGGAAGGCCTCGACTTCCTCGACGGGATGGGCCAGGAGAATCACGAGGAGTTCGGGGCGGCGCTGGAGGGCGAGGCGGCGCTCGCCGCGTACCTCGAGCCGGCCCGGGAGCAGATCCTCGGCCTCACCGGGCCCGACGTCGCGGCGATGTTCGGTGACCTCGTCGACGACGTCGATCGGAGCGCCGTGACCGGCGAGTACGCGGCCTGGCTGGCCGACCAGATGCGCGAGGGCCAGCGCGAGAGCTCCGCGGGCTGGCTCGACGACGACCTGGCGTTCACGGAGCCGTGGGACTTCGATCTCGGGTCGATCGCGGGCCGCGTGCACGTCTGGCAGGGCGGGCACGACCGGATGGTCCCCTTCGCGCACGGGCAGTGGCTGGTGGAGCACCTCGGCAACCCTTGCCCGCACCTCCATCCGGAGCACGGGCACATGAGCCTGGCCGTCGCGGGCCTGCCGGCGATCCTCGATTCCCTGGTCGCCGACACCTGAGGAGACGTGACCGCCGGGTCACTCGCGAGGGACCTCCCGAGCCGTAGCATGCCGCGGTGCAGATGACGGGGCTGATCGAGGCATTCGCTCCCGCGAGGCTCGGTCGCGGCTTCCGGTGGCTCCTCGCATCCGCGCTCTTCAGCAACCTCGGCGACGGGATCGCGCTCGCCGCGGGTCCGCTGCTCGTGGCCTCACAGACCGACGACGCCTTCCTCGTCGCGATGGCCTACTTCGCCCAGGTCACGCCGCCGCTCCTCTTCAGCATCTGGGCCGGCGCCGCCGCGGACCGGCTGGACCGCCGGATGATCGCGATCGTCCTCAACCTCGTGCGGGCCGTGATCCTCGCGATCCTCGCTGTGGCCATCGCGACGGGCGTCGTCAACATCGCCCTCGTCCTCGTGGCGCTGTTCCTGCTGAGCACGGGCGAGACGTTCGCGGACATCGCCGAGGGCAGCCTGCTGCCGAGGCTCGTGCCGAGAGAGCACCTCACCACGGCGAACGCCCGGATGTCGGGCGCCTTCCTGGGCGTGAACCAGCTGGTTGCCCCGCCCATCGGGGCATTCCTGTTCGTGGCCGGCGCCGCGATCCCGTTCGCCGTCGACGCGATCTGCTTCGCGCTCGGGGCGGTGCTCATCACCCGCCTCGCGAAGGATGTCGGGCGCCACCGCCGGATCGATGAGAACGCGGAGGAGGCCGAGGGCCAGGAGAACCCCGCGCCGCAGGCGCAGGGTGTCATGCGCGACATCGGAGAGGGCCTCCGGTGGCTGGCGAAGCACCCCGCGATGCGCACGCTCGTGATCACGATCGTGGCCTTCAACGTCACCTACGGCGCAGCGTGGTCCGTGCTCGTCCTGTACGTGCGCGACCAGCTCGGGATGGGCGAGATCGGGTACGGGATCGTGACCGCGGCGGCCGCGGTTGGCGGGATCCTCGGGACCGTGGGCTACGACGCCCTGACGCGACGGGTCTCGCTCGGGAACCTGATGCGGATCGGCCTGATCATCGAGACCCTGACGCACCTGTCGCTCGCGCTGACGCGGATTCCGGCCATCGCGCTCGGGATCTTCTTCGTCTTCGGGGCCCACGCCTTCGTCTGGGGCACCACCGCGACGACGATCCGCCAGCGATCCGTCCCCGACGAGCTGTACGGGCGCGTGTCCGGCGTCTACCGGGTGGGGATCTTCGGCGGGCTCGTCGTCGGCGCGCCGATCGGCGGCTTCCTCGCTCGCAACTTCGGCATCGCGGCGCCGTTCTGGTTCGGGTTCATCGGCTCGGCGATCCTGGTGGCGCTCCTATGGCGCTCGTTCAGCCTCGTCGCCCACGACGACGAAGGCGTTGGCGCGAGCCCGGCATGATCCGGGTCGCAGCCGTCCTCCTCGGACTCGTGATCGCTGGCTGCGGGCCAGTGGCGCCGAACACCATCGTCAACGGCTGGTCAGTCGGCGAGGCCCTCGCATGCACCGACGAACACTGCCTCGAGGAGCTTCGGGTGGCCGAGACAGCCCTCGAACGGCAGGATGCCGGATATCTCCCGGTCATGAGCCTCACGATCCATCGGGAGGGCCTGTACCCGCAGCCCGATGGCACGATGGTGGCGGGGCACTCGGCGGGCGGCTGCTGCCGAGTCGCGCTCTTCCGGTTCCTCGACGGTTCGCTGCTCGCGTTCGGCGTCGGCTCGGACTTGATCGGCGGACCCGTGCTGCAGGCCTACTTCGAACCACCGACCATCATGCCGCCGGAGTAACGTGGCGCCGATGGATCCGATCGGCGCTCCTGACGCCCGAGTCAGGCCACGGTTCGTCGGGCCGGACACGTTTGCGCGGCTGCCGCGGCTTCAGGACGTGGAGCGCGCGCGGGTGGCCGTGCTGGGCGTGCCCTTCGACAGTGGCACCACGTACCGCCCTGGGGCGAGATTCGGGCCGCAGGCGATCCGCGCCGGCTCGAAGCTGCTGCGCGCCTACCACCAGTCGATGGACGTCTCACCGTGGTCGATGGACCAGGTCGCCGACGCCGGCGACCTCGCCCCGAACCCGTTCAGCCTCGCCGAGGCGATCGAGCACATCGAGAACGGTGCTCGCGAGACGCTCGAACGGGCCGACGTCGTGCTCGCAATCGGTGGTGACCACACGATTGCCCTGCCACTGCTGCGCGTCGCGCACGAGCGCCACGGCCGGATCGCGCTGGTCCACTTTGACGCCCACCTCGACACGTGGGACACGTACTTCGGCGCGGCGTACACCCACGGGACGCCGTTCCGACGGGCGTTCGAAGAAGGGCTGCTGGCCGAGGATCGCTGTTCCCATGTCGGCATCCGCGGGCCCATCTTCGGCAAGACGGACCTCGTCGAGGACCGGGGATTCGGCTTCGACATCGTGTCGACGGTCGACGTCGCCAAAGCCGGCGTGGACGCCGCGATCGAGCGGATCCGGGCAAGGGTGGGGGACTCGCCGGTCTATGTCTCGATCGACATCGACGTCCTCGACCCGGCGCACGCCCCCGGTACCGGCACGCCCGAGCCGGGCGGGCTGACGACGCGCGAGGTGATGCTCATCCTCCGGGGGATGGCCGGGCTGCCCCTCGTCGGTGCCGACGTCGTCGAGGTCGCTCCGGCGTACGACCACGCCGAGCTGACGGCGATGGCAGCGGCGAATCTCGCCTACGAGCTCCTGGCGCTCTTCGCCCTCGCGCCGCGCTGAATCGCCCTACCGAACGGCGTCCAGGAACTTCCGCGTCCGCTCCTCCCGCGGGTTCTCGAAGAACTCGTCGGGCGTGCCGTCCTCGACGATCTGGCCCTCGTCCATCATCAGCACCCGGCTCGCGACGCCCCGCGCGAACCCGATCTCATGGGTCACGACGACCATCGTCATGCCCTCCCGGGCGAGCTCCTCCATGACCCGCAGGACCTCGCCGACCAGCTCCGGATCCAGCGCCGACGTGGGCTCATCGAACAGCATGACCTTGGGCTTCATCACCAGCGCCCGCGCGATCGCCACGCGCTGCTGCTGGCCGCCGGACAGCTCCGACGGAAAGTGGTCGCGCCGGTGGCCGAGGCCCACCCGTTCAAGCATCGTCTCGGCGATCCGCGTGGCCTCGGCGGTCGGAACCCTCCGAACCTCGGTCAGCCCGATCATCACGTTGCCGAGCGGCGCTCAGGTGCGGGAACAGGTTGAACCGCTGGAAGACCATCCCGATGTCGGCCCGCTGCCGTGCGATCTCCCGCTCCGAAACCGGCGACCGGCCGGCCGCCGCGACCCGCGCGCGTCCCGACACGTGCGCCGTCGAGACGGATCTCGCCTCCATCCAGCGGCTCCAGGAGCGCGAGGCACCGGAGGAGCGTGCTCTTTCCGGAGCCCGACGGGCCCAGGATCGCCTTGACCTCGCCCCGCCGGATGCCGAAGGACACGCCGCGCAGGACCTCCGTGCTGCCGTAGCGCTTGCGAACATCGACGGCCTCGATGACGTTGCCCGACGGCCCGACATGCAGCTCCGCGATGACGTCGTCGTCGAGGATGTGGCCGCCTGGGAGCGTGCTCATCGGGCGCCGCCGAAGCCGCGCAGGATGCCGCCGGTCGCCGAGCGCGAGCAGTCGACGTCCAGACGTAGCGTCGCTCCAGCCATGCCTGGCCGACCATGAAGATGCTGACGAGGACGAGGTAGTAGATCGCCGCCGCGAGGTACCACTCCGCGTGGCGGAACGAGCTCGCGATCTGGGTTTGTGTCACGGTCATGATCTCGCGGAGCGACACGGCGTAGGCGAGGCTGGTGAGCTTCAGCAGCGTGATGAAGTCGTTGGCCATGGGCGGGATCACGACCCGGATGACCTGCGGCGCGACGATCCTGCGGAACACGGCCATCGGCCGCATGCCGAGGGCCTTGCGCGGCCTGGCGCTGGCCGTCGTCGATGGAGAGGAGACCGCCGCGGATGATCTCCGCAGCGTAGGCGCCCTCGTTCACCGACAGCCCGATCACCGCGGCGTAGAACGGCAGGAAGCCAGGACCCGCCAGCGCCGGGATCAGCTGGGGCAGCGCGTTCCACACGAAGAACAGCAGGACGATCGTGGGGATCGCCCGGAAGATCCAGACGTACGTCCAGCCGAGGGCCCGCAGCACCCGGAAGCGGCTGGACCGGGCAAGGGCGACCAAGAGCCCGATCAGCACCCCGGCGACGAACGACACGACCGCGAGCACGACCGCGATCGGCGCCGCCTCGCGCAGGGCCTTGGAGGTCAGCGCCTGGAAGAAGATCTCGACGTCGAAGTTCACGTCGCCCCTCGCGAGAGCCGGCTGGACAGCTCGGTCAGGAAATGTCGAGGCCCGACGACCGTGTTGGCGGTGCGCCGGGCCTCGATGCTAGACGGCGGAAACGGCCCCTACTTGATGACCTCGAGGATGGCCGGGTCCATCTCGTAGGTCTCGGCGATGCCGGGGAGCGTGCCGTCGGCGTTCAGCGCGTCGATGGCCGCCTGGAGCGCGGTGCCGAGATCGGCCGCGCCCTTCGTGTAGTACACACCGTAGTTGTCGTCTCGCGGAAGGGCGTAGGCGACCTCGTACTCGCCGGGATGCTCGAGCAGGAAGTTCGAGACGCCGGTGTCGGTCTCCCAGACCGCGTCGACGCGTCCGAGCACGATCTGCTGGAACTCGTCGGCCACCTTTTCGTAGGCCTGCTTGTTGATGGCTGCCTTGCCGGCGGTCTCGCAGGCATCGCTGGCGGCGTCGATCCGCTCCTCGACGAGCCCGGCGCCCTGGACGGACACCGTCTTGCCGCAGAGGTCACCCTCGGCGTGGATCCCGACCGCATTGCCGGCCTTGACCATGACGACCTGGCCCGTGGCCATGTACGGCACGGCGTCGGCGACCTCGAGGCGGGTCTCGTTGACGTACAGGGCGGTCCAGACGATGTCGCAGCGACCCGCCTGGAGGTCCGGGATCAGGGCGTTGAAGGCCGTGTTCCGAATCTCGATCTCCAGCCCGAGCTTCGCCGCGACGGCCTTGGCCGCGTCGATGTCGAAGCCCACGGCCTCGTTCGGGTCGGTCACGTCCGCGGACGGGAAGTACTCCATCGGCGGGTACTCGATGTCGACGCAGTCGACGATCTTGCCCGGCGTGAGCAGGGAAGTCGGCGGCGTGATCGCCTCCTCGGTCGGTGCGACGCTCGCCGGCGCCGCGGTGTGCGGGTCCCGCGGTCGCGGGTCCCTGGGTCGGAGCGGTCGACGCCCCTCCGCCGGGGCCGCACGCGGCGACCAACATGACGATGGCGGCAGCCGCCGCCGAACGCGTTCGCAGCATCACGGTCTCCTCCTGGCCGTTCGCGACCTCTCCCCGAGGTGCGAGCACCGGAGTGTCGCATACGTCTGGGTTGCGAACGAGTGGCGGCTCGCGGCGCAGCATCACGGCGCTCGCGCTATAGTTGCCGACGCAACGATCTCAAGCAAGGATGGACGCCATGACGACCGAGTCCTGGGATCCCAACGCCTGGGAGGCCGCCCTCATCGAGGACCTCCGCGCGAACGGGGGCACGCCGAGCCAGGGGCCGCTCGCCGGGCATCCGCTGCTGCTCCTGTACAGCACGGGCGCGAAGACAGGGGAGCGGCGTCGCTCGATCCTGACCTACTCGCGCGACGGTGACAACTACGTAGTTGCGGGCACCGCCAGCGGCGCGCCGGTGGATCCGAAGTGGGTCGCCAACGTCGAGAAGGACCCGAGCGTCGAGCTCGAGGCCGCCAACGAGACATTCGCGGCGACCGCCGAGGTCTTCCGCGAAGGCCCGGAGCGGGACCGCCTGTGGGACCAGCACGTCGCGGCGCTCCCGTGGTTCGGCGACTACCCGGCCCAGGTCGGCGACCGGACGATCCCGGTCATCCGCCTTCGCCGTTCATGACGTCGTCCTGAACCGGACCGACACCGCAACCGAACCTGGCCGTACGGTGTTCGAGAGGTGATGACGGCGGAATTCGCGGGCGTGATCGATCGACGGGCGCTGGCCGCCGTGCTGGTTACGGTCGTCCTGTGGGCATCGGCCTACGTGGGCATTCGCGACCTCGTCGGTGCCTTCAGCCCGGGCTCGATTGCGCTCGGTCGCCTGACCGTCGGCGCGCTGGCCCTCGGCCTGTTCGTCGCCCGCCGCGGGTGGCAGCCAGTGTCGCGGCGCGATCTCGCGCTGATCGTCGGCTCGGGGATCGCGTGGTTCGCGTTCTACAACCTGACCCTGAACGAGGCGGAACGGCACGTCGACGCCGGAACGGCCTCGATGCTCGTCAACACCGGCCCGATCTTCATCGCGCTGTTCGCGGCGCTGTTCCTCGGCGAGGGGCTGCCGCCGCGCCTGTGGGCCGGGATCGCGATCGCATTCGGCGGCTCCGTCGTCATCGGCTTCGCGACCTCTGACGCAGGGCAGGGGAGCGAGCGCTCGCTGCTCGGCATCGGGCTGTGCATCGTCTCCGCGATCCTCTACGCGATCGGCGTGACATTCCAGAAGCCGGCCCTCCGGCGGGTCTCGCCGCTCCAGGTGACCTGGCTGGCGTGCCTCACGGGGTGGCTCATCTGCCTGGTCTTCACGCCGACGCTGCTCACCGAGATGCAGGCGGTCGACGGGTCGAAGCTCGCCTGGCTCGTCTACCTCGGGCTGTTCCCAACCGCGATCGGGTTCCTGACGTGGACGTACGCCCTGAGCCGGACCCAGGCGGGTCGTCTCGGCGCGACGACCTACCTCGTGCCGCCCGTGGTGATCGTGCTCGCCCTGGTGATGCTGGGCGAGTCCCCGCCGATCCTGGCGCTCGTGGGCGGCGCCGCCTGCATCGCCGGCGTGATCGTGGCTCGGTCATCGCCGCGCCACGCACCGGCTGTGCGGGCGGAGCCGGCGGCTGACTGAGACTGCCGAGTGAGCGGGGCGCCCGGATCGATCGGGTACCCTGTGCCGGCCATGCACCAGACCCTGGACCGGCGCCCCACCGATGCGTGGGCCGCAAGGATCTCCAACCAGACATTCTGATCGGCCCCTTCCGACGGCAACGTCGAGGAAGGGGCGGGACGGACGCGAGCCGCGGCGCGGGTGAGCCCGTGCGCCTCGTGGTCGTCACCGCCGGTGTGGATGCAACGGGAGATCGCGATGCCGATGCCGCATCGAACCTTCGCCCAGGTGGCGAAGCGCAGGCTGGTTGGAAAAGAGGGCAAGGAGCGCATTCGGGCCGTCCGGGAGCTGCTCGCCGAGCTGCCCGACTACCGGAACGGGCCGTACGCGGACCTCAGGAAGTGGCTCACCTCGGAGATCGAGGAGACACGGGTGCGGTCGAGCGCCGTACACCGCGATTCGATCGCCGTGCGCCGCGAGGGCGCGGCCCAGATCGCCCTCGTGGGGCCGCCCAACGTTGGCAAGTCGTCGCTTCTCCAGGCGCTCTCCGAGATTCAGATCAAAACCGGTGACTACGCGTTCACGACCCTCCGCCCGATCCCGGCGCTGACGAGAATCGGCGGCGTGCTCGTGCAGCTCGTCGAGATCCCGGGGCTCATCGAGGGCGCGACCGAGGACCGTGGCGGCGGCCGGGCGCTGCTCGGCGTGCTCCGGTTCGCGGACGCGATCGTCTATTGCACCCGCGCCGACGGCGATGCCGAGGCCCTTCGGCCGGTCGTGACCGAGGTGGCCCTGGCCGAGATCGAGAAGCCCGCCTTCCTGGCCGCGACGCGCAGCGACGAAGCTCCTCCGGGCGCCATCGATCGACTGCGAGCCGCCTACCCGGAGCTGCCCGTGGTGCCCGTCTCCGTGCTCGACGAGGCCTCCCTCGAGGCGTTCACGGAAGCGGTCTGGGGCCTGACCGGGCTGATCCGCGTCTTCCTGCGCACGAATGGCGTCACCGAGCCCGAGCCTGCGGCGCTCGAACCCGGCTCGACCGTGACGGATGTCGCCGACTCGGTGCACCACGAGCTCGCGGAGGCGTTCGTGGGTGCCCGGATCTGGGGTCCTTCGGCGCGGTTCGACGGGCAGAAGGTCGGCCGCGACCACCTCGTGCAGGACGGCGACACGGTCGAGATCCTGAAACCGATGTAGCCGGCGGGCTGGCAGAGAACGTCTGTTCTGTGGTACGGTCCGGTTCTAGATGCGGTATGGGCGCTCCGGTCAGCGCCCGGTGGAACACACCACCCTCATTTCGAGCCCAATCATTCGAGCGCCCTGACCGGTCCTCGCGGCAGATAGCCGCGGGTGGGCCGTCGATCAGGAGCAGCCACCTTCATGTCATTCGAAAGCCTCGGGCTGACGCCCGAGCTCCTTCGTGCCGTTGCGGCCGAGGGCTACACAGAGCCGACGCCCGTCCAGGCCCAGGCCATCCCCCACGTGCTGGCACGACGCGACGTCCTCGCCGGCGCCCAGACCGGCACCGGCAAGACGGCGGCGTTCGTGCTGCCGATCCTCCAGCTCCTCAACGCCACCCGGCCCACGGCGCGCCACCCGATCGGGCCGCGGCCCAAGGGCGCGACCGGCCTGCCCATCCGCTGCCTCGTCCTCACCCCGACGCGCGAGCTGGCCCTTCAGGTGGACGAGTTCGTGAAGACCTACGGCAAGGAGAAGCCGATCCGCTCGACGGTCGTCTATGGCGGTGTGGGCTACGACGCCCAGATCAAGGGGATTCAGGGTGGACCGGAGATCGTCGTGGCGACGCCCGGCCGGCTCCTCGACGTCGCCGAACAGGGCAAGATCGACCTTCGGTCGGTCGAGATCCTGGTCCTCGACGAGGCTGACCGGATGCTCGACATGGGCTTCATCCGGGACATCCGCAAGATCCTCGCCCTCATGCCGGCGCGGCGCCAGAACCTGCTGTTCTCGGCGACGTTCGCCGACGACGTCAAGGCGCTGGCCGCGACGCTGCTCCATGACCCCGCCGAGGTCCAGGTCACGCGACGCAACACCGCGATCGAGCTCGTGCGCCAGGTCGTGTTCCCCGTCGACAAGCACCGCAAGCGCGAGCTGCTCGACGCACCTCATCCAGACCGGTCGCATCGACCGCGCGCTGATCTTCGTCCGGACCAAACACGGCGCCCAGCGCCTCGCCGACCAAATGGAGCGCGACGGCATCTCGGCCGCGGCGATCCACGGTGATCGCACCCAGGGCCAGCGCGTCCGCGCCCTCGACGACTTCAAGGATGGAAAGGTCGCGTTCCTCGTGGCGACCGAGGTCGCGGCCCGCGGCCTCGACATCGACGGACTACCCCACGTCGTGAACTTCGAGCTCCCGACGGTCACCGAGGACTACATCCACCGCATCGGCCGGACGGGCCGAGCCGGGATGGAGGGCGACGCGATCTCGCTGGTCTGCCTCGAGGAGCTCGATCAGCTCAACGATATCGAGCGACTCCTGCGGAAGCAGATCCGCGACGAGATCGTGCCAGGCTTCGAGCTCGACCGCCGGCCTCGCCCGGACTACGAGGAGCCGCGCTCGTATGCCCGCACCGGTGGCCGCGGGCGGCCTGCTCCGACGCGACACCGCGGCGCCAGCGCCGGCGGCGATCGCGGGCGCGGCGGCGCACGCTCGAACGGCTCGCGAACAGGGACGACCCACGCGGGCGCTTCGCACGCGGGCACGTCACACGCGGGTGGCGGACGCTCCTACGGGTCGCGACCTGTCGCCCCGCGCTCCGATGCGCCGCGTCCCAGCCGCAACGGCAGCCAGTCGAACAGCTCGCCCACGGTGATGCCCGGCGAGCGCTTCGCCCGGGACAGCGCCGCGGGCTAAGCCCGCGAGCCAAGCCCGGCGGACCCTTGCTCAGGCGGGTTCCGCTGCGGGAGCCTCGGCTGCGGGAGTCTCGGGACCGGCTGGCTGGAGGTCGACGGCGCGCACGCGCCTCGTCCGGCCAGCGTCCGTCCGCACCACGGCCGCCGGGATGACGCCACTCACGAGTGATTCGACGGTCGCAAGCTCGCCCGCGTAGAGGCCGCTCATGATCCGGACCCGGCCGCCCTGGCGGACGCTCGTCCTGCCCGACATCGCATCGAGGTTGATCGACACGGTCCGGGCTGCGGCGATCGCCGCTCGCTCCTCGCTCGCCGGTGACGGCGGGGGCTTCGGGGTGAAGACCTTCTTCCGACGCATCGACTAGCGCCGCCGGCGCGGCCGCTCGTCGGCCTTGGGCGCCTTCGGCTCGTGGCCCGGTCGCGGGGGCCTGGGCTGGGTGCCCGGTGCCATGTCCGGCTGCGGCGGGATCGGCCCGCGCTCCTTCGCCGACTTCACCTGGGCATTGAAGGCCGCGGCAACGTCGGATGGGATGTTGCCGCGCCAGGCGCGCTCCACTTCCTGCATCCGCTCGCTCTCGGCGGCACGCCTCGCTCGCTTGAACCGTGATCGATTTGGCAAGTCACCCTCACGCGCGGGGGATGTCTGGACGGTGATCCCCGCTTCCCCCAAGCCTAGCGGCATCAGGGCTGGACAGCGAGTCGCTCCCCAGCCTCGATGCGAACAGGCAGGCGGTTCTCGGCCGGGGTCAGCGGGCAGGAGAAGCGCGGGTCGTACACGCACGACGGGTGATAGGCGAGGTTGAAGTCGACGACGTAGGTCCCATCCGTGGGATCCGGGTCGAGGTCCATGTAGCGGCCCGCGCCGTAGGTCTCGCTGCCGCTGGTCCCGTCGAGGAACGGCACGAACACCGAATCCGAGCCGCCGGTCGCGAAGCGGTAGCCGGTCAGGCGCTGCGCCTCGCCGCGGATCTCGAAGCGGAACGTGCCGGCGCGCACGGCCTCGCGGAGCTGCCCGTCAGAGGTCGGGATCTGGAAGGACGTCGGCTCGTTGCCCTGGTACGGCTCGAGCGTCAGGCCCTCGAGCCTGAGCGCCTCGTCGACCGGGAAGTACGGGAGTCCGGCGAAGGCCTTGCGCTGGTCATGCGGGATGGGGCTGCCATCGCCCTCGCGGAAGAACTCGTCCTTGTCTGCCCGGAATAGCTCGATCGCGGTCGGGTAGTCGACGTGCTCGTGCCCGGCGTGGTCGGCGTGAGCGGCGCGATCGTGCTCGAGGGTCATGGCCTGGCAGCTCCCGTGGTTGTTCCAAGCGTAGCCCCAGGCCCTTGCGTCCCGCCAGAAGCTCAGGTCGCCGGGAACGCCCGCTGGCAGGTGACGCAGTAGGTCCGACCGCCGAATCGCGATTCGTGGTTCCGGCAGAAGACCTTGACGGTCCAGGCGACCGCGGTGCCGCAACGGGCACAGCTCCGGCCCGGTCGCTCGTCGGCGGGCGGCCCCGCGGCCCGGAGGGCAGCGCCCGAGCCGGGGTCCCGGCGTTCGCGAGGCTGGGGTGCGTCGCTCATGTCACGGATTGGATACGCCCGCGGGCGTTCCGCCAGATCTGGGAGCGCGCAGACGGAGGCGCAGCATGGATCTCCTCTCGAAATCCATGAGCCTCGGGAAGCCCGGCCTGTGACCCGGGCGGCGGCGGAGCCTGGCCCGGGGGCGAGCCGCGTGCGAGGGCGGGACGCGACCCTAGGAGCCGGCGATGCCCTTCACGGACTGCGTCAGCTTGCCGCCGCTGCGGGGGACGACGTAGCAGGTGAACGTTCGGTCGCCGTCATCCCAGGAATCGCGATCGGGGTAGAAGTACCCGAGGTCGTAGGCGGTGTTCGTATCGAACGCTTCGCCGACATAGGTCGCGAAGACCGGCACGCAGGTGTCGTCGATGAAGCTGTCGATCGAGAGCGAGATCGGGAACGCGTCGCCGCCGGTGTACTCCACGACGTGGAAGACCTCGGCATCGTGGGCCTCGGTGCACTCGTGCTTCACGACGGTGGTGATGCCGGTGTCGTTCGCCGGCTCGTCGAAGCACTGCCCGACCACGAGGTCGGCGGCATTCTGGTTCTGGCTGATGAAGTACGCCCCGACGGCGATGACGGCTGCGATGACCCCGAAGGTGATGTAGGTCCGGACCTTGCTCGGCGGCTTCGCCGGCGCTGCGGGCGGTGCCGCCGGGGGCGCGGCGGGAGGTCCCGCCGACCAGTCGGCCGGCGCGTCGGAGGTGGGTGCGGGCGCGGGGGCTGGCGGCTGCTGGTCAGTCATGGCACCGCAGCGTAGCGGCCGCGCAGGCACGCGGCACGGGATTCGCGGCGATCAGGCCGGCCCATCGCGCACCCAGCGCAGAACGTCGTTGAGCAGCTCCTCGCTGCCGAGGTGGCCGCCGTCGGTGATGAACGGCACCGCGCCCGGGACGTGCTCGACGAGCCAGTCGCCGTTGGCCGGCGGGACGAAGGCGTCGTTGCGGCCGTAGTCGAGACGCACCGGGCAGCGAATCGCGCCGAGGTCGAAGCCCCAGGGCTTGACCGACGCGAGCATGTCGTCGACCCAGCCGTCGACCGAGCGTCCGACCGCGTTCTCCATGTCGTCGAGGGCACCCGCGAGGTCCACGCCGAGCTCCGCGCGATCGGAGTCCGCCATCTCGTAGCCGTCGCCGAGCCAATCGGCGCGACCGGACCGCAGCCGCTCGAGGGCCGTCGCGGCTTCGCGCTCAGCGATCGGGCGATGGGCCGCCTCACCTGTGACGGCTGCCCGGTACTCCTCGATGTTGCCGGCGTTCATACCTTCGTAGTGATCGAAGTCGGCCTCCCATGGTGCAGGGGAAACCGCTGCGAGGCAGCGGATGACGCGATCGGGCAGCAGCGCCGCCGTCGCAAGCGCGTGCGGCCCGCCGCCGGAGCCGCCCGCGACCACGAACCGATCGATGCCGAGCGAATCGGCGATCGCCTCGATATCCGGAACGACATCCGCGATCGAGCGGCCGGGGAGCCGGGTGCTCTCGCCGTAGCCCGCCCGGTCGTAGGTAATCCGGCGGAGCCCATGCCGCGCGTAGATCGTCGGGTCTCGCCAATAGCCGATCCGGCCTCCGGGCGTCCCATGGTGGTCGATGTAGGGAAGCCCGTCGGGGTCGCCGAGCTCGGCGAAGGCGACGACCCGCCCATCGGGTCGCTCGATCCGGTGCTCGATGTGCTCGGGCCTCAGCGGTCGGATGGTCATGGCGTGGCGACTCCCTTCCACTCGTAGCGAACGTCCGGCTGGCCCTCCTGGTTGCTGCCGTCCGTCATCTCGACCGGGACGAACCCGTGGCCCTCGTAGAACTGCCGAGCCCGCTCGTTCACCTGGAACGTCCAGAGCTGGAGGCCGCCGGGCTGCCGCGCCTGCGCGAGCTCGATCAGGCTGCCCCCGATGCCGGAACCGAGCCGGTCCGGCGCGACGTACAGCTGCTCGACCCACCCGGGTGCCAGGGCCAGCATCCCGACGATGCGACCGCCGTCCACCGCGACCCAGACCTCGTCGTTGGGCAGGAGCCGATCCCGGATCCAGCCCCGAACCTCATCGTCCGTGTGCGCGAGGGGGAACTCGTACGTGGCGTGGAACGAATCGAGGAAGACCTTCGCCACGGCGGCGGCATCGTCGGGCGTCGCCCGCCGGAGATCGATCACGGCCCGAGTATGGCCCGGCCGTACCGTTGCGCGCCGCCGGCGTACGCGTCACGATCAGCGCGATGGCCATCCGGGGACAAGCGGCGTTCGTTGGCTCGGAGGACGTCCGCCCATGGCGCGCCCCGCCGGTCCTGCGGGCGGTGTCCCTTCTGCCCTTCGGGCTCGCAATCGCGCTCGAGCTCCTGGCTAGGAGCTACTTCGGCGGCCCGATGATGCCGCCGGAAGTGGCCGGCATCCCGTTGAAGATCGTCGTCACGGGCCTCGAGCTCGCCTGGGCAGCCTTCGGGGCCCTGATCGTCTGGACCGCGGGCTCGCGGATCGCCGCATCGCTCGCGCTGGTCTTCATCACGCTGACCTCGATGCTCGCGATCATCCTTGGTCCGGCGCTCATCCTGATCCTGCAGAACCTGCCCTGACGTCGGACGCGGGGATCGCCCCGCGAGATCGCGCTATGCCCCCTCGTGCGAAACGGCCGCCGGCAGCTCGTTCCGCATCCCGGCGTTGATCGCGAACGCGTTCCGGACCGCCGAATCGATGGCGCCCTCGATCCAGCGCCGGGCGAGGCGGCTGCACGCGTCGTCCGCGAACCACACGCGATCGACCGGTCGGGCGATGTCGTCGAAGAAGCGCCCGCTCATCTCGAACGGCCGGAACAGCGGGCCGATGCCGCCGCCATGGCGATCCAGCGCCCAGTCGTGCGAGATCCCGAACTCGAAGGTCTGGGCCGCCTCGGGGTGGATCTTCGCCAGGTCCTGGAGCGCCTGGGCGATCCGCTGGCTCTCGTCGAGCATCGAGTACGCCATCGAGTCCTGCTCCCAGGCATACGAAGCGATGATCACGCCCTTCTCGATCGAGGGATCCTGGCCGGCCGGCGTGTAGACCACGTTCCGGATGGCGAGGTCGGTCACGGTCACGCCGTGGTCGATCGCGTAGTCGTCCTTCCACCAGCGGCGGCTGAACTGCATGAAGATCTTGTGGGCCCGGCCGTAGTAGACGTTCCGGATCGTGAACCACTTGTCGACGTCGAGGCCGCTGATCTCCATGTGCCGCAGCAGCACGAGCGGGACGGTCACGATGCACTCGTCCCCGGCGACGGCGCCCTGCGTCCCGACCGAGTCCTTGAAGCGGACCGTGACTCCGTCCGCACCCTGCTCGATCGCGTGGACCTCGGCGCCCAGCCGGGTGTCGTCCAAGAGCAGGGGGGCGAAGGCATTCGGCAGCGTGTCGGAGCCGGCGTCGATGTACTCGAGGTCGCCGAAGACGTCGTCGTGCCAGTGGGCGAACCACTCGACGAGCGAGAAGTGGAAGCGGCCCTCGATGTTGAACAGCGGCCCCAGCAGCCACAGCGCCTGCTCGCTGACGCCGCGCTCGAGGAGGTAGCCGAGCAGCGAGTAGCGGTCGTACTCCTCGATGATCCGGTCCCAGCCGCCCGGCTGGCCGGCGAGCTCGATGAGCGGCGCCATCGCGGCCTTCAGGATCTCGGCGGGCTCGAGGCCCTGCTCGGCGGCGGGCAGGTCGAAGTCGAAGCTCGACGCCGTGAACTCGCTCCGCCGGACCGCCTTGCCCTGGAGGTAGAGGAACGTGTCCTGGTCCTCCATCCCGAACGGCTTCGTCTCGAGCCCGAACCGCTCGTGGATGAGGTGCTGCGCGAGCCGGTGCTGGCGCGGGAAGCGCATCGCCCCGAACTCGCCGTACATCTTCCCGGCGAAGCCGCGATACGTGTAGATCCGGCCGCCGAGGCGGTTACGCGCCTCGAGGATGGTCACCCGGTGGCCCGCCTCCTTCAGCAGCAGGCCGGCGGTGAGGCCGGCGATCCCGGCGCCGACGATCACGACGTGGCGGCGCGGCCCGTCGGTGGCGGGGAGGCCGGCCTTGAGGGTCTCGAGCAGGTCGATGCTGGCAGTCATGTGCGGCAGGGTATCGAGGGCACGATCATCAAGTCCCGCGGCCGGCATGCCGCTACCTTCTCGCCATGGATGTCCCCGATCCTGCGAGCCTGTGGCGTCGCTACGCCGACCACGCGGCGTTGCTGTTCGGCGGCGGCCCGAACCCGATCCTCCACCTCGACGAGCGATGGTTCTTCGCGGGATCGGGGACGCAGCACGTCGACATGAACCAGGGGGCGCTGTTCGGGGACGCAACCGCCGTGGACGCCGCACACCTCGTCGAGCAGGTCCTCGCGGCCGAGGTACCGTGCCTCCTCGGTTGCTCGGAAGGCGTCCGCGAACGGGTCGGACCCGCCCTCGCAAGTGCCGGCTTCATGCCGCTGCCGAACCAGGAGGCGCTGTTCTGGCGCGCGGGGCCGCCGGCAGCCGCCGGACCCACCCCGTTCGACGTCCGTCGCGTCCGGACTGACACCGACGTCGCCGGGATGCTGGCCATCATCGAGGAGGCGCACGGCTACGACCCCATGATGATCGACAGGCTCTACGGCGGCCGGGTCCGCGTCGACGATGGCCTGTCGGCGTGGATCGCCTGGGACGGTCCGGAGCCGGTCAGCTTCGCGATCGTGGTCGAGGTGGGCGCGTCGCTGTCGCTCTGGGAGGTCCAGACGCCAGTGCGCCATCGGCGGCGCGGCGCGGGGCGGGCCGTGGTCGCCGGCGCGCTCGCGGGCGCGGCCCAGGCAGCGCGTCGATCGATCGAGGAGACCCTGTTCTGGGCCTCGCCTGCGGGCCGCCCGCTCTACGACTCGATGGGTTTCGTCATCGCGGACGAGGTCGACGCATGGGCGCTCGGCGCAAGCCCGGAGGACCTCGCGGCCGTCGGGGCTGCGTGACCTACGGCGCTCGCCGCTTGGCCGCCTCGGCCTCGGCGATCCGCCCGAAGTGCCGCAGCTCACCCAGGAAGCTGCCGCGATACGAGCCGTGGCCGAAGATCCAGCCCATGATCCCGGGGATGAAGCCCTCGGTCACGAACGTCTGGGTGAGCTTCGTGCCCGAACCCGACGGCGTGAGCTCGGCTCGATTGGTGCCCTTCAGCCAGGCCGTCCCGAAGCGGGTCATGTACAGCCGCGGCGGCGTCACCTCGACGATCTCGGTCCTGCTCCCGACACCGCCGAAGTACACCGTGTAGGTCGTGCCCGGCTTGTCCATCGGCCCCGAGGGCGGGCTGACCTTCGTGACGCCACCGACCCACGTCTGCATGAGCTCGAGATCCGTCCAGAGCTCGAACACGAGCTCCTGCGGCGCATCGATGTCGATCGTGTAGTTGTAGCGGCCCATCGTCGGAAAGGTACCGCGCCCACGTTCCGAGGCTCGCGATGCGAGGCGACTGCCATGCTCGGCGGCCGCAACCCGTGGCTGAGGGGACGAACCGCGTGTAGCCTCTTGGGATGGACGAAGCTGCTGTTCGATCGAGTGTGGAAGCCGTCGGCGAGGCCCTCGTGGCCGGAGATGTCGACAAGGTGATCGGCTACCTCAGCGAGGAGCTCAAGCGCAACCCGGGCGAGTTGATTGCGATGCTGCCGCTCCCGGCGACCGAGCATTCGATCGTCTCGGTGGACCACACCACGTCCGCCATCGTGGTCGTGCTCCGCGTCGTCGGCGAGACCTCCGAGGTGGAGCTCCAGACGCGCTGGAAGGACCGCGACGGCGAGCCCCGCATCGTCGAGGTCAGCCACCTGAGCAAGACCGAGCGCGAGGCGCCGCTCGACGAGGGCGCTGACGCCGACGCGGAGGCCGCTACTGGAGAGGGGAGCGGCTAGCCGCTACTCCAGCTCCGTCGGGAGGTACTCCTCGGCCGGCCCGGAGTGGGGCGTGCCGTAGCCCTCGAGCCATAGCGATTCCGCGAGGCCCTGCAACCCGGCAGCCTTCAGCCCCGACAGCGTGAGGGCCTCGTTCACCGAGACCTCGTCGGGCCCGATGATCTCCGGCGGGGTCGTCTCACCCGGGGCCGACGGATCCGGGCTCGGTCCCAGCGTCGGGCCGGGCGTCGCGCTCGGATTTGGCGTGCCAGTCGGGCCGGGGGTAGGCGTCGGGCTCGGCGTCGGGGTCGGCTTCGGTGTTGGCGGGATGTTCCTGGCCCAGGTGCGGAGCTTCTCGAACTGGGCGACGTACTTGTCGTGGACCTTGCTGTCGGCGATCTTGACCATGAGCTCGTTGCCGTATCGCAGGGCCGTGTTGGTCCAGTTGGCCGAGCCGGTGAAGACGACCTTCGAGCTCGTGTCGCCGTCGTAGATCCCGTTGACGAGCACGAATTTGAAGTGCACGAAGTGCTCCGGGAATCCGTCGCCATCTCGATCGACGTCGTGGGCCTTCTGGAGCTTCGGATTGCCGTTGTGTCCCCCGGGGCCTTCAGCGCCGCAACCACCTCGGCGTCCGTCACGGTGGGGTCGTAGATGATGTCGACGATGCAGCCCTCGTCGTCCAGGCGCCAGAGCTCGTTGGCGAGGCGGATCCGCAGGTAGCTCCACTGGTACATCGCCACCTTCACGATGGTCTTGTTCGCGGAGCCATAGCCGGAGGCGGTCCCGACGCACTTGATGTTCTTGAGGACCAGCCACATCGTGTCGGTGTAGCGGTCGTCGCCGGCCTGCGGGAAGAAGTACATCTTGTACTTGCCGCTGGACGCGCTCCAGTAGTAGTCGATCGGGATGTGGGCGGTCTGGTTGTGATCGCGATCCCTGATCGCGCCCCGGGTCAGGTCCTCGAAGTGCTTCTTCGCGGCGTTGTAGATCGTCGAGTTCCGGGTGATCGTGTAGAGGTCATTCCAGCCGACCCGGGCCTGGGTGAACGTGGGGTTCGCGGACGAGACCATGACGACGTTCGGAACGCCCCGAGTGCTCGAGAACATGTACAGCTTGGTATGCAGGTACGAGGGGTTCTCGTCACTGAAGCAGCTCCGGTGGCAGAGCAGGCCCCAGCTCCGCTTCGAGGTGCTCTTCCCGATCGTGGCGATGAGCCGCTTCCACTCCGGGCCGACCTCGTGGTCGTCCTGGAGCACGCGGACGTTCACGCCGCGCTTGTGGGCCGCGATCAGCTTGTCCACGAACCATGGGACGGTCAGCGAGAAGAAGGCCATCCGAATCGTGGCGCCGCTCCTCGTGCCCTCGATGGCGTTGGCGTAGGCGCGGAGGATCGTGTGCTGCGCGTAGGTGTCGCCGAGGGGCTGGTTGAACTGGACGCCGTCGACGGGGATCGCCGCTTCGGCCTCATCGGCCCCGAATGGGCTCGCCAGCGTCACGAGCGAGATCGTCACCGCGGCAACGAGCATCGCAAGGCGGCGATTGGCCGTCGTTGTTCGAGTTGCCACTGATCCCGCCCATCCCCCACGCGTTGCCCCGACATCGACCGTCTGCGCAGCGCCGCGCGTCAGCCAAGCCCACTCAATATACGGCCTCGGGTACCCCCGTCGACGGTACGTCCTACCTAGTCGCCGGATGTGCTGCCCCCACGCAACAGCGGCGCGGGCTGCCTACCCGCCCCGCCGGCGAGGATTCGCGAGGCGTGCGTGGGCTTCGGCGAGCAACGGCTTGACGACGTCGTCGAAGGAGCGGCGGCTTGGATTGAGGATCGCGATCCAGCGCTGCTTCGCGTACACGGGGTGGGGGATGACCGTGTCGAGCGCCGCGTAGTCGGGCTCGGCCGTCGAGCCTGCCAGGCGCTCGAAGGTCTGCTTCCCGACACCGATGTTCAGCCGGTACACGCCCTCGCGGGCGAGATTCGACGGGTTGCCCATGTCGTGCTCGTCGGTCGTCACGATCGTCGCGAAGTTCGGCCAATGTTTCTCGTCGAGGGAGAAGAACGTCGCACCCATGGCCTCGGCGACGACGCTGTCCGGGTAGGTGGTGGTGATCCAGCTCGTGAGCTCCTCCTGGTTCGGGCCGGGTCCCTTCGCAGATGGCATGCCTCTAGAGTGGCGCAGTGCTGATCGTCCTGCCGCCCTCGGAGACGAAGGCGCTTCCGCCGGAACGGGGCCGGCCCGTCGTCCTCGCGGAGCTGTCGTTCAGGGAGCTGACGCCGCTCCGAGAGCAGGTGCTCGACGCCCTGATCGAGACGAGTGCGCGCACGGACGCGTTCGAGCGGCTGCAGGTGCGCCCTTCCAGGGCGGGTGACATCGCGCGGAACACGCGACTCCGCGAGCTGCCCACACGGCCGGCGTACGGGGTGTACACCGGGCCGCTGCACCTTGGGCTGGACGCTGCGACGTTGTCGGACGCCGGCGCCCAGCGAGCCGCTCGGCAGGCCGTCGTCATCTCGGCGCTCTGGGGCGCCGTTCGCCTCCACGACCGGATTCCGTCCTACCGCCTCCACGTGTGCTCGCGACTGGCCGGCATGGATCGGCTCGAGCCGACGTGGCGGACGGTGCTGCCGGACCTCCTGGCCGACGCCGCCGGCCCCGACAGCCTCATCGTCGACCTTCGATCGCAGAGCTATCTGGCCACGGGCACACCGCGCGGCGCGGAGGCACGGACGGTCGCTCTGCGCGTGGACCAGGGCCCGCGAGGTCACCGGATCGGCGACGTCATCGCCAAGCGCGTGCGCGGAGAGGCGGCGCGCTACCTCCTCGAGGCCGACGTCGACCCGTTGCATCCCGACGCCCTCGCCGACGTCCTGGCGAAGCGCTGGCCGGTCCGCCTGGATGCGCCCGGTGGGAAGAGCCGGACGTGGACGATGGCGCTCTCGATCTCCTGACGCGCCTCCGGCCAGATCGCGACCGAGCGCATAGGCTCCGGCCATGACCGCCCCGACGCGCACCCAGCTCGACGACCTCCGACGCTCCTTCGAGGGCGACGTCGTCACCCCGGAAGCGTCGGGCTACGACGAAGCCCGCAGGGTCTGGAACGCGATGTTCGATCGACGGCCGGCCGTCGTGGTCCGGCCGAAGAGCGTCGCCGACGTCCAGGCCGCGATCCGGTTCGGGCGGGAGGCGGACCTCGAGATCGCCGTTCGCGGTGGCGGCCACAGCGCTGTCGGCCACTCGACCACCGACGGTGGCCTCGTCATCGACATGGGCCGCATGAACGCCGTCACGGTGGATCCTGGCCGGCGGCTCGCCACCGCGGGTGGCGGCGCGCTGCTCGGGACCATGGACATCGCCGCCCAGGAGCACGGGCTCGTCTGCCCCGTGGGGGTGGTCGGCCACACCGGGGTCGCGGGGCTGACGCTCGGTGGTGGCGTCGGGCGGCTGCAGCGGCAGTTCGGGCTGACGATCGACAGCCTCCGCGCGGTCGAGCTCGTGACCGCGGACGGGCGCCTCGTGCGCGCGACCGCCGAGGACGAGCCGGAGCTCTTCTGGGGCCTCCGGGGCGCCGGCGCGAACTTCGGCGTCGCCACGAGCCTGGAGCTCGAGCTCCACCCGTTCGGCGGCACGCTCCATCGAGGGGTCCACATCCACCCGGAATCCGACGTCCACGAGGCCTGGGCGATGTTTCGCGACTGGGCTGCCACGGCGCCCGAGACGATCTCCGCGATCTTCACGGTCGGGGTTGGCGAGACCGACGCGGACGATCCCGAGGCGATCGCCGGTCGCCCGGTCGCGATCATCTCCTACAACCACAGCGGGGCAGGCGAGGACGTCGAGCGCGACATCGCGCCGCTGCTCGCGGGCCCGAAGGCGACGAAGGTCACCGCGACGAGCGAGTCGTACCTCACGGCCCAGCGTTCCAGCGACCTGGCGATGGCCTGGGGCTCGCGGACGGCGATCCTCGGCGGCTACGTCGAGGACTGCGCACCGGCGGTGCTCGATGCGTTCGTCGAGCACGTTCGGGACGTGCCAGGCGACGCCAGCATCTCGGTGACGGTCATGGGCGGGGCGATCGGACGCGTCGCGGACGACGAGATGGCCTTCACCGGGCGGGCCCATCCGTTCGACGTCAGCCCCGACACCGCATGGTCGGATCCGGCGCAGGACGACGCCAACCTGGACTGGGTCCATCGCGCGATCAGGATCATCGAGCCCGACATGCTGCCGGGCCGCTACATCAACGAGCTATCCGAGGCTGGCGACCACGTGACGCGCGCCAGCTACGGAGACGCAAAGCTGGACCGGCTTCGCGCGCTCAAGCGCGCCTGGGACCCGGAGAACGTCTTCCGGCTCAACCACAACGTGGCGCCGTAGAGCTGGCGTCCTGGCAGCGCTCAGTCGTCGGGCGTGACGACGAACCACCACGAATCGTTGAGCTGGAGGAACTCGACGGACGGGTTGGGAACACGCTTTGGCTCGACCCGATCCGGGTCGTAGACGTACTCCCAGTTCTCCACGATCGACTCCTCGCGGACGACGAAGTGCGCCACCACGAGGCGGCCGTCTGCCGCGTAGTTCGCGAACATCCGATCGACCGGCACGTCGACCGCCTCGAGCGCCGCCAGCAGCTCCCGGTAGTCCTCGAGTCCCTGCTCGTCGAACGGTTGGGAGTCGAAGCGCGTGCACGACTCGTCGGCGCCGGCGAACGCACCGCGAACGTACGCGACGATCTGGCATCGGTTGCGCTCGAAGTCCGTGACCTGGAGGCTGGAGAACTGCGGAAGGACCTGGGCCAGCTTCGCGACATCGGCATTCGCCTGGTCCAGGTTCGGTCGGACCCCGCAGCCTGCGAGCAGCCAGGCCAGCGCCGCGACGGCAGCCAGTCCGCGTCCGATGCCCTGGTTCGATGCCATGGAGGTCAAGAGACGGTCGCCGACGCAACATCGTGGCGCCGGCGAACAGGCGCGACGGCGGTAGCCTTGCCGTGATGTTCCCGACGCCCGAGACCGCCCTCACCCACATCCTCGTCGTCACCGATCCGGCCGTCAGCCGGGCCTGGTACACGGACGTGCTCGGCGCGACGCTCTATCGCGAGTACGAATCGTCGGTCGTGCTGAGCTTCGCCGGCGCGTGGCTGCTCCTCGTCGAGGGTGGGGGACCGACCGACGACAAGCCGAGCGTCACGCTCGCCCCGCCCGCCGACCCGAACCAGCGGGACAACCTGTTCACGATCCGGGTGGACGACTGCCAGGCAACGTACGAGCTGCTCCGCGGGCGGGGAGGTGAGTTCCTGACACCGCCGGTCAGCCACGGGAGCGAGACTCGCTGCTTCCTTCGCGACCCCGACGGCCACCTCTTCGAGCTCAGCGAGTACCGCGCGCCCGCCTGAGCCGCCAGCGGACGAGGCGCTAGTGGACGAGGCGCTCGAACAGGTCCGCGAGCGAGCCCGCCGGGTCCTCCGTCATGCCGCCGTGAACGTCGGAGGGCTGGATCATCGTGCTGGACGGCGCCGCGATCCAGCGGAACCGTTCCGGGGCCGCGAGCTTGGCGAGTGGGCCGCCCTCGGGGTCGCCCGCGATGATCTGCCGGGCCGAGTCGAGGTGCGCCCGAACGGCGCTCGAGGTCGAGGTCTGGCTGGAGCGCAGCGAGGGCCGCCGTCTGTCGCTCGCCGAGCTCGATCCGCGCATCGAGGTACGACCGCGTCCGGCAGAACACCACCACGCCGACGTTCACGCCTTCGCCGCGCTCAACGCGCGGAACGACGCGCAGCACGGCGTACTCGAAGGGCTCAGGCGGCATGCCGGAGCTCCTCGATCGACTCGACGAGGGCCGCGCGCGCATTGACGCGGGTGCGCAGGTAGCGGACGTACGCCTCGCGCTGGGCGGGAGCATCGCCCGCCGCGGGGTGGGGGAGGAGCCACGCGTCCGGGACCATGGCCGTGATCGCACGCACCCGATCCTCGGTCACGAGCGGCGCGAGCCGGGCGTGCGCGCCCTCGAGCGACGACGCGTACGGGAGCAGGACGTGATCCGAGATCGTGGTGAGCGGGCGCCGAGCGTGCTCGTCCGGGTCGCGCCAGGTGTGGTGCACGAACAGCGACGCCCCGTGGTCGATGAGGTACTGGCGGCGGTGCCAGGTCAGGATGTTGGGGTTCCGCGGCGAGCGGTCCGTGTTCGTCACGAGGGCATCGAACCAGACGACGTGCGCCGCGAGGTCGGCGTCGGGCCGGCCGTCGGCGCGTGGATTGAACGTCAGCGCCCCCGGCAGGAAGTCGAGCCCCAGGTTGAGCCCCGGGCTCTTCTCGAGCAGCTCGCCGACCCAGGGGTCGCCGTCGAGACCGCCGAGCGACGGGTCGATATCGACCAGGACGAGCTCCGGCACCGGCAGTCCGAGGGCCCGCGCGAGCTCGCCCGCGATGACCTCGGCGACGAGCGCCCGCGGTCCCTGCGCGGCACCTCGGAACTTGACCACGTACAGGCCGTCGTCATCCGCCTCGACGAGCCCCGGCAGCGACCCGCCCTCGCGGAACGCCGTCACGTACTTGGTCGCGCGGACAAGGCGAAGGCGCGGTGCATCCATGGCGCGGGCAAGCGTACCCGCGGTACGAGCGCGGGCGGCGGGACCCTGGGGCTGGGCCCTAGCTCTGGCCCGGGTCCGTCTTCAGGAGGCCGAAGGCAGCGCCCTGTGGATCGGCCACGATCGCGAACCGGCCGCCGGGGAAGTCCTGGGGCCGCACGATCTCCTGGGCGCCGAGGCCGACGGCCTTGTCGAACGCGCCGTCGACGTCGTCGGCGCCGAAATACACGAGCCAGTGGTTCGGCGCGCCCGCCATCGACGGGTCCAGCTCGTTTGCGCCGGCGATGCTCTCGCCGTCGACCTGGAACTCGACGTACTCGGGCGCCCCACCGGGCATCTCCGAACGCCGCAGGGACCAACCGAACACCTGCTCGTAAAACGGCAAGGCCGAATCTCGCCCCCGAGCGTTGAGCTCGGCCCAGGCGAAGGCGTTCGTGCCCTGACGCTGGAAGCCCGCCATCCCGGTCGGCTGCCACACGGAGACGAACGCCCCGGTGGGATCCTGGAAGACCGCCATCTTGCCCTGGTCGCCGACGTCGAACGTCGGCGCGATCACCTTGCCGCCGGCGGCCTCCGCTCGACGCGCGCTCTCAGAGGCGTCCTCGGTGCCGGCGTAGAACGACCACGCGCTGGGCTGGTCGGCCTGCTGTGCCGGACCGATCCCCGCGACGTCCTGCCCGTCGATCTGGGCGCGGCCGTAGCCGCCGTACTGCGGGTCCGGATTGACGTCGATCTGCCAGCCGAAGAGCTTCGAGTAGAAGGCCCGGGCGGCCTCGGCATCCTGGGTCGAAAGATCGATCCAGATCGGCTTGTGGGACGTGGCAACGGCCATCTGCGTCATCGTGGCTCCCCCTTCGGGCGAATGGCTTCGCACCGCCTCGGCGGCACTTGCTCGGGAAGCCCTAATGCTCCCACCATCGATCGTCGGTGCCAACCGTGACGCCCCGATGCGCGGGCGGTGAACGGCTTGCAAACACCACGCAAATCCGAGAGCCGCTACCGTCCCGGCATGCCCGCGATCATCCGCCCGCCGGCCCTGCAGCCCGGCGACACGGTCGCCGTCGCGGCGCTCTCGAGCGGGCTCGAGGCGGAAACCGTGGAGGCCTACGAGCGGGGCGTCGCCGAGCTGGAGGCGCTGGGCTTCAAGGTTCGGGCGGGCTCGCTCGTGGACGTCGAGAAGTCCTGGTGGTGGGCCGCAGCCAGGCCGGCAGAGGTCGCCCGCGAGCTGAATGGCCTCTTCGCCGACCCCGAGGTCCGCGCCATCTGGGCACTGACCGGCGGGCGCTTCACCCTGAGCTACCTCGACGCCCTCGACTACGACGCAATCGCGGCCAACCCAAAGCTGCTGATCGGCATGAGCGACATCAGCGCGACGCTCCTGGCGATCCACTCGCGGACGGGGCTCGTGACGCTGCATGGCGAGAACTTCCTCGAGGGCGTCGGCGATTGGAACGCCATGTCGGAGGGCGACCGTGCGAGGCTCGTGGACATCTATCGCCGCGTCCTGACGTCAAGCGCACCCGCCGGCGCGCTGCCCTCCTTCCTGGAGTGGGAGACGTGGCGTTCGGGACGGGCAGAAGGGCCGCTCCTGGGCGGACTGCTCCATCGATTCCTCCGCATCCAGGCGACGCCCTGGGCATTTGCGCCGGAGCGCTTCGATGGCGCGATCCTCTTCCTCGAGGACCTCAGCACGCAGACGCTCAACGTCTGGCACGACCTGCAGGTCCTTCGCCACGGTGGCGTCCTCGATCGCATCGCGGGGCTCCTGATCGGGCCGATCCAGACGATCGAGATCGCCCCGTACGCTCCACAGACCCTTCGCGAGGTCGTCCTCGACGTGCTCGGCGATCGGGACATCCCCGTCATCGGCAACGTCGATTTCGGCCATGCCGGCCCGAACCTTCCGCTTCCGCTTGGGGTCCGCGCCGCGATCGACGCCGACGCGCGCACGATCGAGCTGGTCGAAGGCGCGGTGAGGTAGCGGGCCGTGATGTCCAACTCGCCGATCCAGGACCTCGGGGAGGAGCCTCGGGGAATCGGCAACTCGCCGCTGCTGCTCTCGCTGATGCCGTTCGCGCTGCTCGTGCTCCTCTACATCGTGTTTCCGGAGTACGGCCGCCCGGCGTTCCAGGGCGCGGGCCTGATTGCGGTGTTCTTCGCGCTCCTGTGGGGCGCGCTGGGCATCTACCTCGTGAGCGAATCGGACGGCTACGGCAAGGCGATCGGGGCAATCACGTTCTTCTCGCTTCCGGCGGGCTTCGCTGTCGTGATGGCGCCCTGGTTCAAGCTCTAGCCCCGGGGAATCGCCTCGCGATCTTGCAAAGCCGTAAACCCGCGGTCGAAGAGTCATCCGCGCGGTGGGCGAGACCGCATGACTGTTCGACCGGCTCGACACGGATCGAGCGGCCCGCCATTCCCCCCAGGAGGTTCCTCGCGTGAAGTCTCGCCTTCTTTCGACCATCGGCGCCGCGACGCTGGCCATCGCGGCCTGCACGCCCGGCGCGACGTCGGCCCCACCGACGGGCGCCGCGCCAACCGGTTCGACCGCGCCGATGTCGTCCCATGACATGACGTCGCCCTCGCCGGCAGGTTCGCCCGGCGCCATGACCGACGGCGGCGCCGCCGACCTTCGGACCACCCTCAACGTGCTCCTCGGCGAGCACATCATCCTCGCCAGCAAGGCGACCGGCGCCGCCCTCGGCGGTCGATCCGACGAGTTCGCGGCGTACGGCGCGCTGCTCAACACCAACGGCACAGACGTCGGCGCCCTCGTCGGCGCGGCCTACGGCGACGCCGCCAAGGACCAGTTCAACGGCATCTGGAGCGCCCACAACGGCTTCTTCGTCGACTACACCACTGGGGTGGCCACGGACGACAAGGCCAAGATGGACAAGGCCGTCGAAGACCTGACCACCACCTACGTGCCCCAGTTCAGCGAGTTCATCGCCGGCGCCACCGGCCTCCCTGTGGATGCCGTGACGAGTCTCACGACGGACCACGTCCTCCAGACCAAGGCCATCGTCGACGCCCAGGCGGCGAAGGATTGGCCCGCAGCGTACGCAGCAATTCGCGAGGCCTACGCTCACATGCAGATGATCGGCGACGCCATCGCGCCGGCCATCGCTGCGAAGCTCCCGGAGATGTTCGAGGGTGACCCCATGAGCGCCGCGGTCGGCCTCCGGGTCGCGCTCAACCAGCTCCTCCAGGAGCACCTCTACCTCGCCTCGTTCGCGACGGGCGCCGCCCTCGGCGGTCGATCCGACGAGTTCGGTGCGGCGGGTAACGCCCTTAACACCAACGGCACCGACCTCGGAGCGGCGATCGGCAGCCTCTACGGCGACGACGCCAAGGACCAGTTCAACGGGATCTGGAGCGCCCACAACGGGTTCTTCGTCGACTACACCACCGGTGTCGCGACGGATGACCAGGCCAAGATGGACAAGGCCGTCGAAGACCTCACCACCGTCTACGTGCCCCAGTTCAGCGAGTTCCTTGCCGGCGCCACGGGCCTGCCCGTCGACGCGGTCACGGACCTCGTCACCGAGCACGTGCTCACGACCAAGGCCATCGTGGACGCCCAGGCAGGGGATGACCCCGCCGCTGCGGCCGCTGCCGACCGGCTCGCCGGCCAGCACATGGCGATGATCGCGAACCCGCTTGCGGCCGCGATCGTCGCGAAGCTCCCGGACAAGTTCTAGCCATGACCGTTCGACGGCCAGGACACCTCCGCGGCTCGAAGAGCGCGGCAGTCCTCGGGGTCCTGTTCCTGGCCGTCGCCGGTTGCGGCGGAGGTAACGGGGGGTCGGCATCGCCGGCCCCCACCTCCGTCTCCCCCTCGTCGTCGGCCACGCAGCCCGCTCCAAGCTCTGTTCCGGCGACGCCGGCCGGGACGCCGACTGCCGAGCTGCAGGTCCTCGACTTCATGCTCAACCCGGTCGACCTGACGATCCCCGGCGGCACAAGCTGGATCGAGGTCGACAACGCCGGCCCGACCGTCCACAACGTCACCATCCGCGATGCCTCGGGGACGATCCTCGGGGCAACCCCAGACCTCCGGGAAGGGGAGCGTGCCGCCCTCGAGGCGACCCTGACTCCAGGCTCCTACATCCTCTTCTGCTCGCTCCCGGGCCACGAGAGCCTCGGCATCAAGGGCACCCTGACGGTCGCACAGCCATGAGGGCATTCGCCGTGGCCGTGGCCGCGGCCGCATCCCTCGGTGCGGCAGCGATCCATTTCGCGCTCGGGCCGCATCACGTCGACGAGCTCGGCGCGCTCGGTCTGGGCTTCTACCTCGCTGGAATCCTCCAGGCCGGATTTGCCGCACTGCTCCTTGCCGGGCGCGGCACCGACAAGCGGTCGGATCGAGCGACTGTTGCTGCCGTGATCGCAGTCAACGTTTCGATCCTGGCGGCCTGGGTCGTGTCAAGAACCGTCGGCCTGCCCGCGGGCGCTGAACCGTGGATGCCCGAAGCGATCGGGGTCGCCGATTCGATCAGCGCCGCGCTCGAGGTCCTGGTCGTCGCTTCCGGCGCCATGCTGCTGCGTGGCGCCGGATCAGCAATCGATCGACCGCCCACTCGCGGCCTGCACCTCCGGCCCGCGGCAAGGTTCCCCGCGCTGGCGCTCATCGCCGTCGCAACGGCCGTCGCTGTGCTGTCGCCCGAGGGAGTCGCCGGCCATGGAGCCGACGGGCATCCGCATGGCCCGACCAATGCCAGCCACGAGACCGAGCCCCACGACCACTGAGCCCTCCGAACGGGTTCAGCGGCCCTCGGCGAGTTGATCCGCGAGCTCGACCAGCTCCTCGGCGATCCGCGAGACCGTCGGGAGGTAGAGCGGCGAGCACAGCTCCTGGCAGCGCGTCGCCAGCTCCGCGAGCACCCGCATTCGCTCTTCCATGACCGCCCACGCAGCGTCACGGTGGGGGAGCAGGTAGTCGGTGTCGTAGAACAGCTCGAACGTCGGGCCGGCGGTGCGGCCGGGATGCTCGGGTCCGATCGGCAATCGCGTGACGAGCCCACCCAGTGGCTTCACGACGGAGCGCATCAGGCCCATCGCGACGCTCGCCAGCGTGTCCAGCTGGTCGTCGCTCTCGTCCGTGTGGGCGAAGTACCGGGCGAGCAGCTGCAGGATGACCTCATAGACGGCATTCAGCAGGTCGACGCAGCGGGTCGTGAACGTGTCCGTGATCAGCGCAACCGGCGCGCCGTCCTCGCGCTCGCGGACGAAGGCCGGGAGCACCCACCGTGACGGTTCGAACGATGGGTCGGCGTCGCGCAGGTCCAGGAACTCGTCGAGAACGGTGATGAGCCGCCCGAAGTGCGCGTCACGCCAATCGCCTCGCGCGCCTTCGCCCTGCTCCACGATCGTGTCGATCGCGGCGTGCGCGGACGCCAGGTCGGTGACGGGGAGGAGCTCCGGGAAGCGGAAGTGGCGCGGTGTCGCCTGCGCGGCGGGCGGTCCGAGGAACAGGCGAGCCTCGCCGAGCTTCTCCGCCAGCCGATCGAGCCCGAGCTCGATCGCCCGGTACAGCTCGCTGATCGTGTCGAAGTCCTGGAGCCGCGGTCCGATCTCGTCCTCGCTCGCCACCGGCAAGGCCGTCGCCTTCTCGACGGCGGCGAGGGCGTCCTGGTCGGCCATGTCGAGGCCCTCGGGCCGCTCGAGGTAGATGAAGTGGCGCAGGGCGGGCTCGTCGAACGGCAGCAGCTCCATCCGGATGCCGGCCGGGTAGGCGTGCGGCGGCAGCGGGAAGTTCGGTCGGCCGAGGGATGACGACGCCCCGATCGAGGTGAGCAGGTTCTGCACCAATGCGAGGTGGAGCATCTCCTGCTCGGCGATGTGGATCAGCTCGCGCCGCCAGCGCCGGGTCGCCTCGAGCTGCGGTTCGGTGAGGCCGTCGTCCTCGCGGTCCTTCATGGCGAACGCCGCGTAGAGGTACTGGCACATCACGAGCTGCTCGAGCGCCGCGGCCTTGCCGAGCGTGTAGATCAGGGCTTCGCGGTGCTGGAGGACCATCGCGGGGACGCCGGGCTCCGTGCCGCCACGGGAGCGCAGGAGCTGCATCAAGCGGCCGCCCGAGGGGACGGTAGTCGTCGCGTCGGTCACGCGAATGAGTCTATGGCGGGCCGCGGATAGGGCATGTTCCCGATGTCGGTCGCCCGTGGCCGGTCCCTAGCATCCCGCGTCCGACGCCAGGACAGGGAAGGGGACCCAATGAGGTCGTCGACGTTTTCGAACCAGCCGAATGCGGGCGCGAATCGACTCGAGCCCGCGGTGGTGATGCAGCTCGTCTCGGTGACGCCGCTGTGGGTCTTCCTCATCGTCTCGGTCGCGACCGGCGGCGCGCTCCCGTCCCTCACCGACGCGCCGACGCGCATCCTGGGCGTGTCGATGGAGGCGGCGCTCAGTGGCCTGGCGATGCTCTGGACGCTCGCGGGTCTCCTGGTCGTCTCGAAGGCGCGGTCATCGATCGGCCAGTCGATGGGCATCCTCGTCTTCACGATCCCCGCGACGATCCTCGTCGTCGTTGCGCCGGCCCTCAGCCTGATGGTGCAGGCGGCGCGGTAGCCGGCCCTCGTGGCGGCCAGCTAGCCCTGGGCTGACTCCACCATCGGCGTCATCAGCTGGAAGTAGTTGCCGTCGGGATCCTCGAACGTGGCGATCCAGGCGTCGGGGTAGCCCTCGAAGCTGTACGGCTCCGCGACGACCGTCGCGCCGGCGGCCTTGAACTTCTCGGCCTCGCCCTTGACGTCGGTCGTCTCGATGTTCCAGATGATTCGCCCCGGGCTGACGCTGCGGCCCTTGACCTCACTGTGCGGGCCGATCGAGACCGACCCGGACCCGAGGGTCCACGTGGAGTAGCTCTCGTCCTTGTAGGTCGGCTCGCCGAGGACCTTCGTATAGAACGCCGAGAGCGCCTCCGGATTCTCCGATCCGATGAGGATGCCGTTGAAGTTCATGGTCGACCTCCTTCTTCCTTCGAGCAAATCATCGCCCAGATCGCGTCGCGGCTCATCGCGGACGCTCGTGGCCGCGCGCCCGGCACGGCCGCCGCTACGATCACCGACAGTTGTGGAGGGAACAGGAGGGTTCGGCGTTGACGACGCCTGAGGCATTCGGGACGGACGCGAACCCGCTCGTCAACCCGGCGTCCGGCGAGCGGATCGTGTTTCGGAAGCGCGCCCGCGACACGCGTGGCGAGCTGCTCGAGGTGACGCTCTACTCGGCCCCGACGGGCTTCATCCCATCACCGCATGTCCATCCGCGCCAGGAGGAGCGCCTCGAGATCAGCGGCGCTCCCATGACCGTCCGCATCGGCGACGAGGAACGCGTCTATAAGCCGGGTGAGACCGCGGTGGTGCCGCCTGGCGTCCCGCACGTCGTCTGGAACGCCAGCGGTCAGGACGTCGAAGCGCTCATGCAGTTCCGCCCGGCCCTCGACACGGAGACGATGTTCGAGACCTTCTTCGGCCTCGCGAAGGACGGCCGGGTCGGCAGGAACAACGTCCAGAACACGCTCCACCTGCTGGCCCTCGCGCGCACGTACCGCGAGGAGATGCGGGTCCCGCCGCCTGGGGACCGTGTCGTCGGCGTGCTGGCGCTCCTCGTGTCACCGATCGGCCGGGTCTTCGGGTACCGCGGTCGGTACGACCGGTACAGCGGCCCAACGTCGTCCTGAGGCTTCAGATCGTCGTCGACTCACCCGGGCGGAGCACACGGACGTCCACGTCGGGCGCGAGCTCGGCGGCGTACGCGGCGAATTGATCGGCCGGCTCGCGGAGCGGGCGGCGCCAGATCCGGTGCAGCTGCCGCGGATAGAGCGTGCCCCAGTGAATCGGGATCACGGTCCGTGGCGCGATGTCGCGAGCGACCTCGGCCGCCGACCGAGGACCGAGGTGGCCCGGGCCCAGGTGCGGACCCCACGTCCACACCGGCAGGAACGCGACGTCCACCTCGCCGACGAGATCCGCCATGTCCGCGTACCGCCCAGTGTCGCCCGCGAAATAGGCCCGCGGGCCCGCCGCGGCCTCGAGCAGGAAGCCGATCGGCTGGGCGCGTGGCGCACCCGGCGAGATCCAGTGCCGCGCCGGAACGGCCCCGACGCGCAGCCCGCCGAGCTCGATGGTCGAGCCCTCGTCGACCTCGACGATCGGCCCGGTCGACCATCCGGACAGGGCTCGGCCGAGTCCCCTGGGCAGCACGATCGTCGGCCGACCCGGCAGCGCCTCGATCGACCGGCGATCGAAATGGTCGCGATGGCCGTGCGAGATGAGCACGACGTCGACATCGAGGTCGGGCGGGTGGGGGAGCGGTCCGTGGCGCTGCAGCGGGCCCAGACCGCCGCGCAGGAACGGGTCGGTGAGGACCCGCGCACCGCCGATCTCGATGAGCGCCGTCGCGTGGCCGAGGAACGTGACCGCGATCGGCGCCTCAGGACCGGGGCGTGACGATCGGGTCACCGGCTCGACCTGGGAACCGCCGCAGCCGGGCCGGATGGCGCAGCAGCGTGACGACGCCGCCGAGGACCGCGCCGGCGCTCGTCTCGATGAGGTCGGCCATCGTGTCGTCGTACGTCAGGTCCATGCCCCGAGCACCGAGCTTGTGCGCGATCCATTCGAAGATCTCCCAGCCGGCCGCCGTCGCAACGCCGACGGAAGAGGCGAAGATGCCCGCCTCCCACGCGGTCCGGACGCGCGGCTGCGCCAACGCCCCCACCACGCCCGCCAGGAGTGCCCCGTTCGCGAAGTGGATGGCGTCGTCGACGTGGGCGTTCTGGTACATCCCAATGGCGTTGCCGCCGGCGTCGGCGAGGATCGGCAGGGCGACGAGCAGGTCGAGCTCGCGCGGATACGGCTGCTCGCGGCCGCGAAGGCGCCACGCGACCGGCACCACAACCAGGGCGCCCGCGTAGCCGATCGCGCGAACCTTCATCGCCTTGCCGCGGAACCTCGGCTTGGTCGAGTTCACGAACGCGTCGACGGCGAGCGCCACCACGGCCGCCTTCACGGCGGTGATGCTTGCCGCCCAGGCGACGTCGGACAACGCCGGAGGTCGGGCGGGCGCAGCTGCGGTCACGTGCACATCCTCGCCGAGCACGGGTGCGCTGCGCGTAGGTGAGCGCACGGCTGGGCGCTACGGCTTCGTCGCACCGACAGAGCAGCAAGCATCGGGCCGACCCGGCCCTACTTGCGGGTTCCGAGCGTGAGCAGGTACTCGCGATGGTGCACGACCTGATCACCTTCGCGCTGACGCTCGAAGAATTCGACCCAGGTCTGATGGAACTCCTCTCGACGATCAGGGTCGAGCGCGTCCGCGGCGGTCTTGGTGGGCCCGTAGGACGACGAGAACAGCTCCCAGTACTCCTCGCCGGACGCCACCGCGAGATCCGAGACGTGCTCCTCGAGCTCGAGGTCAAACGCCTCGCCGAGGAGCTCCCGGACATGCTGCTCGGTACCCCAGGTGAACGGACTGCCGGCACCAGGCGCCGGCGGCGGCAGGAACGGGCGCATCATCCCGAACATCTGACCGAGGCCGCCCTCGGGCGTCCAGCAGGCGAGCGCGAGCCGTCCGCCGCGCCTGGTGACCCGGGCGAGCTCGCCGGCGACCGCCTCGTGGTCGGGCGCAAACATGACACCGCACGTCGACGTCACGATGTCGAAGCTCCCGTCGCCGTACGTCATCGCCTCGGCGTCCCCGACCTCGAACTGCACCTTGACGCCCTCCTCAACCGCTCGCTCATGCGCGGTGCTGATCAGCGCGGGTGCCAGGTCCATGCCGACGACGTCGGCGCCTCGCTTTGCTGCAAGGATCGCGACGGCCCCTGTCCCCGTCGCGGCGTCGAGCAGCCGCTGACCGGGCTTCGGGTCCATGCGGTCGATGACCAGCTCGTGGACGTCTCGAACCGTGTTGGTGATGCGCTCGTACGGCCCATTGCCCCACATGACGCTCTGACGGGCTTTCAGCTCTGCGAATGCCATTCGACTCCTCCTTCTGCAGGGGCAGCGCGGAGGATCCACGCTTCGACCGCCTGACGCTTGCCCTTCACGGGAATGGGACCGAGCGCCACGCCGACGCGGCCCTCGTCGAGTGCAGCCCACGTGGCGCCAGAGACCACGACCTGCCCAGGCTCGGCCGCGGCGGTGAGCCGCGCCGCAACATTGGTCGTATCGCCGATCACCGCGAAGCTCCGGCGCCCCGCGGCTCCGACGTTGCCGACGAGCGCGGGACCCGTGTTGACGCCGGCGCGGAACACCGGCCATCCCGGGTTGGCCGTCGCCAACGCGGCTCCCGCCGTTTCGATGTCGAGCGCCGTCCGCGCCGCTCGAGCGGCATGGTCGTCCTGGCTCCCGGCGGAGTTGAAGCTGACCATGATGCCGTCGCCGGCGAAGTGCTCCACCACGCCGCCAGACGCCTCGATCATCGGGACGACGACCGCCCAGTAGGCGTTGAGCATCTCGATGACCTCGGACGGCGAGCGGCGCTCGCTGAATGCCGTGAAGCCGGCGAGGTCGGCGAACAGCACGCTGACGTGGCGCTCCTCGCCCCCGAGGCGGCCCACGGACGGCTCGGTGCGGAGCCGGCTTGCGAGGTCACCCGGGAGGAACGGCCGGAAGAGCCGGTCGAGCCGCTGGAGCTCGCCCGCCGCCTTCGCGAGGAGCGCGACCTCATCCTCCGTCGCACCGTCCTGGCGCAGGGTGGTGAGCACGCTCTCAGTGGCTTCGCCGCGAGCCGTCGCTCCGGCCACGGACGCCATCGCGGCCGCGTTCCAGCGATCGATCTGGGCCAGCGTCGCCTCGAGGTACAGGCCGCCGAAGGCCGAGGTGAGCGAGCCGCCTCGCCGGTACTCCGCACGCGCCCCGAGTGCGATCACGACGAAGCCCGCGAGCATCAGCACGTGCCACTCCCACCAGCTGATGTGCCAGTTGCGACTGAGTGCGATCGCGATCATGGCCTCGCCGAGGAGGACAAGCGCGACCGCGGACGCAAGGACGAGGGTCCCGCCTCGCTGCTGGAACTGCTGGAAGCACCGCCACGCCGCGTAGGCGAACAGGGGTACAGCGACGACCGCCAACGCCGTGAGGGGCCCGACCGCTTCCTGGGCCGGCAGCGGCCCGCTGAGCGGTGGCAGGCCGGCGAGCGAGATCTCGGCCCAGATGACCATGGCCGCAACGAGCCCCAGCAGGAGGATCGACTTTCGACGGAGGATCGTTGCGGCGCGCGGGCCCGCGAGCGCGGTCACGGAGACGGCGGCGAAGACCGATGCGATGAACAGGCCGAAGGGCGTCGCGATCGCGAAGCCCGGTGTTCGGGGCTTCGAGCAGGACGCCGGGCGTGGCAAGCGCATGGAGGCCGAGGAACCCGGCGCTGGCGAGGAACGCCAGCGAGAGCAGCACGAGCCGGGCATCGCGGTGGCGGCTCGCGACAAGGTTCGTCAGGTAGGCGAGCGCGACGCTGACCGCCGCTGACGACAGCACGAGCCAGAAGTGGCTCGGGTGGTGCTCCCACTCGTGGTCGAGCTCGGGCCGGGCGAGGAGAATTGCGAGACCTGCGAGGGGCAGGACGAGCAGGACCGCCCATCGCGTCTTGAGGCGGTCTGCCGTGGACGGCCGAGTCGACCGGCTGGCCATGGACCGATCTTAGGGGCGCCCCGGGCGATAGGCTCTCGACCGATGGAGCAGGATCCGAGGACCACGCGGGCCACGTGCACGCAGATCTCGATGACCTGCACCACGAGCATGACCGACTGGGTCCACGGTGATCTCTGGCTGTGCTCCGACGGCCTCCTGCGTCGATCGCGCGGCTGGCGCGCGACGATGTCGAACGTCGACAACCGGGGCGCGAGGCAGATCGTGGACGCGCGCGAGATCCGCCCGACGCAAGCGTTCTCGACCGAAGAGCGTCTGCAGATCGCTGCCTCGGACAAGCGGAATTGGTGGATCCCGTGGGACCAGATCGCGGCGGCAAAGCTCGGCTATGGCCCGATCAGCCTCGGAATCCACGTCACGCTGAACGACGGCCGGAAGATCAGCCTCCGGTGGTTCAAGAGTGAAGGTGGGATGGACCGCATCAAGGCGGCGATGGAGCCCATCCTCGGGCCGCGACTTACGGGCTGAAACCGATCCGGTTTCGCCGGCGTACAGCTCTGCAGACGTGGTTGGTGGAACAGGAGGCAACCCGATGCACAGCCCGCTGCGCGCCCACGCTGGAACGATCCGCCTGGCGGCGGCCGGAGCGATGGTGCTGCTGATCGCGAGCACGACGACCGTCGCGGGCAAGCGTCCGTCGCAGCCGCCACCGCCTCCAACCAGTGCCCCTTCGGGCTCGACGACCATCGCGATCGCCGCATCGGGGACCCTCGAGCCGAACCGCCAGTACGCCGTCGTCGACGTGACCTTCACCTGCCCGGCAGGCTCGACCCTCGTCCGCGGCAGCCTCTACATCCGGCAGGCCGATCCGGGCGGCGCCGGCACGTTCCCCGGGTCGTGCACCGGCACGTCACAGCTCGTCCACGCAAGGGTCGTCAACGGCAACAAGTGGACGCTCGGTAACGCAACGGCCACCGCCTACCTCACCACCAAGCGCAACGGGCAGGAATCCACGATCCAGAGCACGCGGACGATCAGCCTGCAGCCAGGCGTCGTCGTACGCGTCGCGGACCAGGGCCAGCTCACGGGGACGTCCGGGGGCGGCGCCCGCCTCGCCGTCGCCGTGGCCTGCCCCAGCGGGTCCACCGGCCAGGCATCGACCGTGACCGTGTCCCAGGGCACGGCCGCAGGGAGCGCCTCGTTCACGCCCACCTGCGACGGCACGTCCCGCACCCAGGTCGTCTCGATCACGGCCGCACAGGGAACGTTCCACACCGGCGCCGCGAACGGCGCCGCGTCCGTCAACGTCGGCTGGAATGGCTCGACCTTCACCGGAGCAGACAGTCGGGCGATCACGATCCTCCAGTCGTCGACCGGGGACACGACGAAGCCGACGACGCCGCCCAACCTGAGCGCGAACGTCTTCGGGGACGGCGAGACCTGGCTGTCCTGGAGCGCATCGAGCGACAACGCCACGCCGTCCGGCCTGATCGTCTACGAGGTCTACCTCAACGGCCGGTTCGACCAGCCGACGGGCGGCGGCTACACCCAGGCGATCCTGTACGCCGACCTCGGCGTGGTGAACACGATCGAGGTCTTCGCGGTCGATGGGGCCGGCAACAGGTCCGCCCCAGCCACCGTGACGGTCGACTGCCGCCAGAGCTGGTGCCAGTAGCGGACGGCTCTCAGCGCGCGGCCTGACCGGCGATCCGTGTCAGGCCGCGTGAATCCGCGAGGCGGGGGCCGGCGGTAGGCGCGACCTACACTCGGCGACATGCAGGCAGAACACCGCCGCATCGCGTCGGCAGGTCCAGGCGTTCGCGGCCGCGGCAGCCCTCGTGCTCTCGATCGCCGCCTGCTCGAGCCCTGGGGACACGCCGGTCGATACGGGCGGCTCGCCGGCCGAAACGAGCGACGCGGGACTCCCGACCGAGGCGGCCTCGACCACCGTCCCCGCTACGGCAGCGCCGCAGCCGACCGATGGGGGAGCGGGCGTTGGCGAGCCGGACCTCGGCACCGGCCGCCCCGTCCAGGTCTCCGTCACCCTCGGCGGCACCACGACCGACAGTGACGGGACCTACGAGGGCACCGGCCTCGCTCGTGCCTGCGGCAACGCCGAGCTGAACCTCACCGGCAACTTGAAGGCGTTCAACCTGTACTTCCCGCAGGACGAAGCGGGCGCCGTCGACGACGTGACGTTCGATGCGAGCGACCTCCTCGCCGGCACCTCCACGACCGCGTTCTACATCAACATCAACGTCACCACGCCGACCGGGCACGCGCCGCCGGCGGTCGTCATCGATACCCGCGAGGGATCGGGCGACACCGGCTCGGCCCAGCGCACGAGCCTCCGATGGCTCGACGACGCTGACCCTCAACGCCACGAACTAGCTTCGGCGAAACCATCGCCCTCGTCGCCACCTGCGGCCCGCGAACGTAGGCGGGAGATGACGACTGCGGGTGGCCGCCGTGCAGGCCACGTACGAGCTGATGGACCGCGACGCCACGATCGAGCGCGTGGCGGACCTGACGGCCGACGCCGCCGCCAAGGGCGCGCAGCTCGTCGTGTTTCCGGAGGCCTTCGTCCCCGGCACGCCGTTCTGGATCGACACCCAGCCGATCTGGGACGGAGACGGCGAGTGGTTCCGGCTGCTGGCCGAGAATGCGGTCGTCGTGCCGAGCCCGGCGTCGGATCGCCTCGCTGCCATCGCCGCCGAGCATGCTGTCTGGCTCGTCATCGGCATCCAGGAGCGAGAGCCCAACGGCAGCACGATCTACAACACGCTGCTGTACCTCTCGCCCGAGGGCACGATCGTCGAGAAGCATCGGAAGCTGGTGCCAACGGGCTCCGAGCGGACCGTCTGGGGCATGGGTGACGGTTCGACCCTCCGGGTCGTGGAGACGCCGTTCGGGCGGGTCGGCGGCCTGATCTGCTGGGAGAACTACATGCCGCTCGCGCGGTTCCACATGTACGCCCAGGGCGTCGACATCTGGGTCGCGCCGACGCTGGCCCCGGGCGACCAGTGGGTCGCATCGATGCAGCACATCGCGCGCGAGAACCGGATGTTCGTGGTCGCGGTCAACCCCGTGCTGCACGTTGACCGGATCCCGGCCGACTTCCCGGACCGCGATCGTCTCGCGCCCGCCTCATTGCTCGAAAATGGCCCGTGGATCGAGGAGGGCAACACGGTGATCGTCGGCCCGGACGGCAAGGTCATCGCCGGCCCGATCCGCCAGCGCGAGGAAACCCTCATCGCCGACCTCGACATCGGCGCGGTCCGCGCCGGCCGCCGCTTCCTCGACCCTGTCGGCCACTACAACCGACCCGACGTCTTCCGCCTCCACGTCGACACCTCGCCGCACCCAGCCGTCGTCACCGAGAGCTTCGCGTCGACGGAGGCGCCTGACAGGGAGGCCTAGCGGGCCGAGGAGGCGCTACTTGCAGGCGTCCAGAACCGTTCACTCGACGAGGTTCTCGCAGGCTTCGACGCCTCATTCGAGCGCCTGGGCGACCGCCATCGATGCGGCAGAGTGGCGGACGAGTCGGTTTGCATGAGTGCGTTTGATGGACGCGACGAGCCCGTCGTTGCTAAGGCTTGCGGTCATACCGACACTGAGGCGCAGTAAGATGCAGACCATGAGTGAGTTGCGATTTCGGACCCCCACCGAGTCCGGGGATTGACGTATATCCGACTCGTGAAGACGTGAACTTCTATCGTGAGAATGGGTATCTGGTTGTCGATCGAATAACCACCGACGAGGAACTCGCGTGGCTTGACATCGTGCTCGAGGCATTCGCCGCTGAGTCCGGAGGCACGACGTGGCACAGCCAGCCCCAAGATCCGAAGGCATCTACGGATGTGCTCATCGAACAGCACGCATTTCCGGAAATCACATTTCCGGAACTCCTGGAGACCACCTACCGACGCAATGCAAAGCGCTTTGCGGCCGCACTACTTGATGTCAACGAGAACGAGCTGACCAGTTGGTCACACATCATCCGAAAGCCGGCAATCAAGAGCGAGGCAACGCCTTGGCATCAGGACGAGGCCTATTGGGACGCCGAGCTTGAATACACCGCGGTCGCTGTTTGGCTGCCGCTACACGATGTGACCGTCGAGCGCGGTTGCATGCAGTTCATCCCAGGCTCGCATCGAGACGACATCCATCTTCACAGCCATTCAAGAATTGATCTCCGCCTCAATTTGCTGTGGGCAGAGGATTTCGACACCGCTTTGGCTGTGGCCTGTCCGCTCCGTGCTGGGGGAGCTACGTTCCATCATCCTCGCGTGCTGCACTACACAGCTCCGAACACGACAGACCAGCCTCGAACCGCGTTCCCGATGGAGTTCCAGACCCGCCCGGTGTTGAGGGCCACTCCGGACCGCCGCGAATGGGCTGAGGGTCTACTCGCGGCCCTCCCAAACGCCGCCCGAAAGGTTTACGTCGCAGACGGCAAGGTCGTGCCCATCAGGCCGCTGGACTGACCCGATTCCAAGCCGACGCCACAGGCTCAGGACCTCGGCAGGCATGGTTCACGTCTGCTGTCGGTTCGGCGGGAGGCGATCAGATTAGGGCGTTTGCGCAGGCGCCGCGCCGGTCTGACGTCGCTGAGCCTCTGCGAGATCCTCCTCAAGGAACCGCTCGGACGATCTCGCATCACCCGACTGAAGGGCGGCCTCCACACCACGACCCTCCGCGTCGCAGCTAAGGGCATGTCCGGCGAGCACCTGGACTTTGTGCTCCGAACGTATCCGGCAGGCGTCGAGAACGAGGCACTCTGCCGAAACGAGTCCATGAGTCTCCATGCATTGCAATGCTCGGACGTGCCGGCGCCATTGGTGCTGTGGTCGGACCCCGGGGGGCGGCTATTCCGTGTACCCGCTACCGCCCTTCAGCTGAAAGCTGGAAAGGCACCTCAGACGTATACGGTCGACAAATACCGCCAGGTCGCCCGCTCGCTAGCCGCCCTCCATCAGGTACCACCGCCGCATGGGCTGCGCCGCGCAAATCGCACTTTGATCTCAGGCATTACCGGTGACCTTGGCCAATTCCTCGCAGGCGTCTGGGGGACACTCGAGAACGAGGCCGATCGCTTCCTTCACGGCGACGCCTGCCTGGCCAACACCTTGTTTGTGCGTGAACGATTAAGCGCGATCATCGATTGGCCAAGCTCTGCGATCGGTCCGCCGAGCTTTGACGTCGGTTCGCTCTGGATAGATGCGTACCTCTTTGGCCCTAGGGATTCCGCGGTCGTTGTCGAAGAGTCGTACAGGGAGGTTGCCCACGAGCGACTTCACGGCCTTGATGCCGTGGTGGCTCTTGGTCTGTATCAATCCAAAGGCCGACTTTCCGCTTGGGCGGAGGCCCGAGGTCGGTTGGTGTATCCGTAAACGATTTGGAAGTGACCCGGCGGTGGAGCGAGCTTATGGGGGACGTCGTCAGTCGGTCGCGCCCACCCTCGGGGACGAGTAGGCTGTCACAAGGCTGACGACGAGTGCGAGGTGATCCATGAGCCCTGATACCGACCCCAACGTTGCACCGGTTATCGATGAGCCCGACTGCGAGCGGGCCACCACGCAGGCTCTCGCTAAGGGTTCGAGCTCGACGGTGTACACCAGAATTCTCGTCGCATCGGACGGAGAGTTGGAGCTGCGTCACCGGGCTGGAGACTGGGCGAACTTCTTTCGTTTGAGGACGCTGCCCTAGCCGAGTACCTGCGGAGCAAGGCGGCTGACTTCCTCGACGTCGACGGGCTTTGGAATGGCTCTGAAGGTCCCGTGCTGCGTGCGATGGCCTTGGCGCAGCGCAACGATCTACGCGTCGTGAGCGCCAAGCGGTCGAGGGGATCGCTCATTTTGGATCACAGCGAGGATCAAACTTCGGCATTTGCAGTAGACATGTCCAACTTTCCGCAGCCATCCCCGGAGATGGACAGGACCGCGGCACTGATTGCGTTGGCCTTGGGAAATCCGGATTGGCGCGGAGGCGAGCCGCTAGTGCTCCAAAAGCCGGGCGTTCGGGCGGTCCTCACGTATCGATCACCTGGTCACGAGAATTACGTCCACTTCGGGATTTCGTCCGAGGTTCGTAGCAGTACACAAGGGGCCAAATCGGGCTGATTCCGTGACGCAAGCCCCGACACCGACCCGAGTGTCGCGTGTCAGGCGGGCTTCACAGCCTTCTGGCACTCGTAGCAGAAGATCGACCCGCCAAAGCGCTGCGCGTTGTTCCAGCAGAACTTGACCTCAGCGAACGAGACCGGCTCGCCGCAATGCGTGCAGCGGTGTCCTGAGCCGCGCCGGGGTAGGGAGTCGGCAGGCGGCCCACGGTCGGGGACACAGGCTCGATGTACGCCAAAAGAGGAACATCGACGAGAGGCCTGAGGTCGAACCGACGGACCCAGTCGAACTGGATCGGTCGGTGGAGGGCGGCGAGGTTGCGGGCGAACGTCTCGAGACCTTCCTTGCCCATCATTCGGCCGAGACGATGGGTTGGCGCGTCATCGATCGCGTCCAGCACTCGCGACCTGAGCTTCTCAACCTTGATGACCTCGTCGAGGTCGGCGATCGGCCGGCGCGGTCGACCGATCCGGGCGTTATTCGATACGAGGACGAGGCTCCGTAGATCCGGCCGCATCGGCGCGAGGCCGAACCGCCTAGGAAGCGGAACCAGGCCTTCATCGAAGACCCGGCCAAGCAAGTGCACATGACGATGGTTCTGCTCGACGGGGGAGGGGATGCCCTGAGCCCGGCCGCCCCACCATCGGACCCATTCGCCGTGCTCGTTGACGCTGACGCCCTCGGCGAAGTGCTTGCTCTCGCATACCCAGATCTCTCCGAGCCGGTTCAAGATCAGATGGTCGATCTGCGCCTTGTATTCGCCGACCTCGAGCCGCAGGTCATGGATCGTCATGAAGTTTGGCGACTTGCCGAAGTAGAGCTCGATCTCCCAGGCGGCGTCCTGCTCGCCGGCGATCCCGGCTCTCATCGTCGCGATCTCGCGCTCGATATCGCGTTTCCGGGGCCCGTCGACGTCCGGTCGATCGAGCAAGCCGGTCAGGATCTCGAGGTCGTGCTGCCGATCGTCGGCCGCCTTGATCCGCATGTCACCCCGGAACTGTGTGGGCGCACCAATGCGCGCTGCGGCAGGCTAGCGCGCACCCATGTGATTGTGAATAAGGGAGTTGGTACGCGAGAGACCCCTAGCCGCGCTGCCCTCTGATCGTCAGCCCGACGACGCGCGAGATGACCAGCGCGACGTAGAGCAGCCCGGCGACCTGTTCGATCATCACCCACGAGCGGGCGTGCGGCAGGACCGGCGCGATGTCCGAGAGTCCGACGCTCGTGAGGTTCGTGAACGACAGGAAGAGCAGCTCGAACCATGTGCGCTGCGCCTGCGGGCGCCAGGGCCGCCGTGAACGATCCCGGCCACAGCACCTGGACGGCCATGAACGTGTAGGCGAAGGCCCAGGCCACGACCGTGAACGTGGCGGCCGTGGCCCAGAGCTCGTCGGGCGTCACGAACCGGTCGTTGAAGATGTACCGGACGAGCGCCGTGCTCGTGTAGAAGTAGAAGGCCGCGTGGAGGACCGAGGACAGGAAGACCACGGCACCGTTCGCCGGATCCACGACCTCCCAGATCGTCAGGCCGATCAGGGGCAGACCCAGCACGACGGCGATCCACCCGAGCGCGGGCGTCGCGCGAACCGCTCGAACCGCCAGGAAGAGGATCGCCAGACCGACGGTGGAGAGCGCGGCCCGCCCGAGGGGCGTCCCTTCCATGAACGGAAACAGGACGACGCTGCCGAGCTGCGCGACGAGCAGCACCGCCGACGGCTGATCCCAGAGTCGCGAAAGCCGGCTCATGCTGGCTGCGTGACCGAAGGCGGGTTACCGCCCGGCAGCAGCAACCTGACCATTCGGGCCACCTCGGCTGGTGAGAACTCGAGCGTCGCGTCGCCGACTGAGAGCTCGGTGCGCCTGATCCCAGGCGTGTCGGTCGCCGCCGTCCCGCCAAAGGCCCAGACACGTTCGCGCTTGGCAATTCGACGGATGCCGGCGAGCGCGATCGCCGGCGTCGTTCGAAGGTGGAGATGGAGCATCGACGTCTGGGGCGGGTCGGGGACGACGTCGACGCCATCGATCGTCGCGAGCTCGGCGGCGATCGCTCGCGCGTGCGACGGCGTACTCGGGCATCCGCGGGAGGCGGAGTCGAAGGCCAGCCAGGCCCGAAGCCGCGTACGGCCAGAGCTTGAAGAGGGTCCCGCCGTGGCGATGGCGCCAGGCGCGCGCCTCCCGGATGAGGTCCTCGTCGCCGAGGAGCACGCTGCCCGGTGAGGCCGCCGAGGCCCTTGTAGAACGAGACGTAGACGCTGTCGAAGAGGGCCGCGATCTCGGCAAGCGGTCGGCCGTAGAACGGCGCCGCCTCCCAGATCCGCGCGCCGTCAAGATGCACGGCCGCGCCCGCGGCTTCGCACGTGCTCAACCTGCGCCACGAGGTCATCCCACGCCGGCAGCCGGCCGCCGATCTCGCGCTGCGGGAGCTCGAACAGGACTGCAGCGAGCGGCTCGTCGATGCCTTCCAGGTCGTCGAGCGTGATGAGGTCTCGCGCCGACCCCGACCATGCGACCGACGAGACCGTGCAGCCGCTGGTACGCCTTGTCCTCGTGCAGCTCCAAATGCGAGGTCGGGTGGAACGCGACGACGCGGCGGCCAGTCCGATCCGCATGGACCCGGAGCGCGATCTGCTGCGCCATCGTGCCGCTGGGCATGAACACCGCCGCCGGCTTCCCGAGCAGCTCGCGGACCTCCGCCTCGAGGATCGCCACCACGCCGCCGTTCCCGTACCAGTCCTCATCGAGATCCTTGGCCGGCAGCGACGCGATCTCCGCGAGCATGTCGGCCGGCGTCCGCAGGCCGTGACCGCCCAGCGCCCGGGTGCAACCGGCTCGGAGCCGCCAAATCTCGGCGTCGGAGAGATCGTCCGCCGGCTGCTCAGGAGGTTGCTTCGGCGGAGCCTTCTTCGTGCGCGACTTCGTCATGTGGCGAGCGTACCCGTGCCACGGACCCGGGGCCCCAGCGGATGCCTATCCTCCGACGCGTGCGAACACGAGACGAGCGTCAGGCGCTGAAGACAGCGGACGGCGACGCGCCCGTGTTCGCCTCCATCGCCGGCCTGCCGCAGCCGCAGCGCGGCATCGCGGAGCAGATCGATGCCTTCGCGGCCAGAGAAGAAGCGCAAATAGCCACGTCCTAGACTCGCAGGCATGCAAACACGTGAAGAGCACACGGCGATCATCAAGGCCGATCAGCAGTTCTGGCGCGACCTCGCGGCCGAGGTCGGGCCCGATCGATACGCCGAAGCCGGCGCGATGGGCGAGTGGACCTTCGGGGACATGGCCGGGCACCTGCTCGGCTGGCGCAACCGGTCGATCGCGCGCCTCGAGGCGGCAGCCCGCGGCGAGTCCGATCCGATCCCGTTCGAGCCGGACACGGACGAAGAGGTCGATGCGGCCAACGTCACGATCCGCGAGGAACATGCCGGGCGGCCGGCGGCGGAGCTGGTCGACGCGTACACAGATTCCTACGACCGATTGATCCGCGCGCTCGACGCGCTTCCGGAGTCTTCCCTGACCGACCCGAAGGCGTTTCCCTGGCTCGAGGGCAACGCACTCATCGACATCCCCTTCACCGGACACCTCCACGAGGAGCACGTGCCCGACGTCCGGGCCTGGCTGGACCGCAGCTGAGCCCAGCCTGACCCGCTGCATGCCCGACGAAACACGCATTGATCGCTGGTTGTGCGCCGTGCGCCTCGTCAAGACCCGGCCCATGGCGACCCAGCTGTGTGATGGCGGGCACGTCCGAGTCAACGGCAACTCGGCAAAGCCGTCGACGAAGGTCCGTGCCGGCGACGTGGTCCATGCCCTGATCGCCGAACGTGAGCGGATCGTCGAGGTCGTTCGGCCGATCGAAACGCGCGTCGGCGCGCCGGTCGCCGCCACGTGCTACATCGACAACAGCCCACCGCCGGTCATCCGGGAGATCGCGCCCGGCATCAAGGCGGTCCGCGGGGAGGGCCGGCCGAGCAAGCGTCTTCGCCGCGAGCTCGAGCGGATGCGGGGGCCCGGGCGCAGGCAGTATTGACCCATGCCGGTCCGGACGGTCACTGAGCACGGGACGAAGGACAAGCGATCGGTTGCGTTCGCGCTCGACTGGCCGGGGTGGAGCAGGGGAGCGAAGACCGCCGAGGAGGCGCTCGCGACGCTCGAGGCCTATCGAGCGCGCTATCGAATCGATCGCGGAGCTCGCGGGCATGGGCGCCGAGTTCGACGCCGCCGGTCCGCTCGAGGTCGTCGAGGATCGCGTCGGCACCGGCTCGACCGACTTCTGGGGCATCTCCTTCTCGCCGTCCTCGACGGAGCAGGACCCGATGGACGAGGCGGAGCTCGAACGCAAGCTCAAGCTCCTGCGGGCGGCCTGGGCGTTCTTCGACGGCGTCGCGGCGCGGGTCTCGCCCGAGCTGCGCAAAGGCCCTCGTGGCGGCGGACGCGAGCGCGACGCGATCATCGGCCACGTCATCCGGGTCGAAAGCATGGACTTCGCGGCGGGCGTCGGGATCGTGGTCCCCGACGGCAATGAGCTGATACCCGGATGGGATCCCGGGCTATCGCGAGGCGTACGTCGCGGCCATGCGCGCCTACAACGAGGGCAAGGTGACGCGCATGCGGAAACGGACCCTGCCGTTCCTGATCCGCCACTCGGCCTTCCACACCCTCGACCACGCCTGGGAGATGGAGGACAAGGATCTTTCCGGGGAGGCCGACGCCCGGTAGGGGACGATGGAGCGTGACCTAGACTTCGGGGCATGCCCACAGCCGTCCCCGATTCGAGCTCACGGCGGGGGTGGCGCCTCGGCGACCTCATTGCCCTCTTCGCACCGCTCGGCGTGGGTGCGCTCGGGAGCATCCCGACGGCGAAGGCCATCCCGACCTGGTATCGGAGCCTGGAGAAGCCCGACTGGAACCCGCCCGATGCGGTGTTCGCGCCTGTCTGGACGGCGTTGTACGCATTGATGGGCGTTGCGCTCGTGCTCGTACGCCGTGCCCCGAGCGGCCCGGCGGCCAGCTCGGCGCAGGCCCTCTTCGGGGTCCAGCTGGCCCTCAACCTGGCGTGGAGCCTCGTGTTCTTCGGCCGCCGCGATCCGCGCGCTGCGCTCGTCGTCATCGGGCTCATGTGGATCGCCATCCTGGCGACCATCGCCCAGTTCTGGCGGGTCCGACGATCGGCGGCGCTGCTCCTCCTGCCATACCTCGCCTGGGTCAGCCTCGCGTCCATCCTCAACGCGGAGATCGTGCGACGCAATCCGGGCTGACAGCCCAACGGTGGCTCGGCCGGCCCCGGTAGGTCTCCGCTACTTCGGCGGGAAGAGCCGAGCCAGCTCGTGGGCCAAGCGGTCGATCTGCCCGGGCGAATAGTCGGCAGAGCGCACGAGGAGCGTCGCGACTGTCGTACGGTGGCGAGGTGACCGACTCGCCCGCCGATCTCGTCATCACCGGCTGCACCGCCCTCGTCCACGACGAGCACGAGAGCATCGCGTTCGTGGAGAACGCGACGATCGTCGTGCGTGACGGCGTCATCGAGTCGGTCACCGCCGGCGGGGCGGCGCCGACGGCGGGGTAGGGGAGCGCATCGATGCCCGCGGGCAGGTCGCGATGCCCGGGCTCATCAACTGCCACACCCACGCCCGATGGTCACGCTGCGCGGCGTCGCCGAGGACGTCGCGACCGACGAGTGGTTCAACGACTACGTCTGGCCGATCGAGTCGAACCTCACCGCGAAGGACGTCGAGCTGGGCGCCCGGCTCGCCTGCGCCGAGATGCTCCGCGGCGGCGTCACGACCTTCGCCGACCACTACTTCTCGATGGACACCGTCGCCGCCGTCGTGGCCGAGACCGGGATCCGGGCACAGCTCGGCGAGGCCTTCTTCTCGTCCCAGGGTCCGGAAGGACGCGAGAAGTCGCTGCGCTTCGCGCTCGAGCATCGCGGGACCGCCGGCGGCCGGATCACCACCGCCCTCGCGCCGCACGCGCCGTACACCGTCGACGACGCCGACCTCGCCGCCACCGCCGAGCTCGCCCGCGAGCACGGCCTCCCGATCCACATCCACGCCTCGGAGAACCGCGACCAGGCCGAGGTGAGCCTCGAGCGCCGCGGCATCACGCCGATCGAGGTCCTGCAGCGGACCGGGATCCTCGACACCGACGTCCTCATCGCGCACGGCACCGGCATCCTCGACCGCGACCTGCCCGTGCTCGCGAGCGCGACCGGCCACGTCGCCGTCGCGACCGCGCCGCGCGGCTACCTCAAGTTCGGCTGGCCGACGACCACGCCCGTTCGCGCCCTGCGCGAGATCGGGATCGACGTCGGCCTCGCCACGGACGGCGCCGCCTCGAACAGCTCGCTCGATGTCTGGGACTCGATGGCCCTCACCGCGCTCATCCAGAAGTCGACCACCGGCGACCCCCGCTGGCTGACGTCACGCCAGGCGCTGCACCACGCGACGCTGCAGAGCGCCCGCGCGGTCGGGCTGGGGGAGTCGATCGGCAGCCTCGCGCCCGGCCGGCGCGCCGACATCATCCTGGTCGACCTCTCAGGTCCGCATACCCAGCCGGTCCACGACCTCGCCGCCACGCTCGTGCACAGCGCGCGCTCCTCGGACGTCCGCACGACGATCGTCGACGGCCGCGTCCTCATGCGCGACCGCGAGCTGCTGACGATCGATGTGCCGGCCGTCGTCAAGCGAGATGGGGGAGCGGATGCCGGCCCTCCTCGACCGCAGCCACGGCAAGCGCATCCAGGACTACGACACCTAGCCGGGTTGACTGCCAGGCTCTTTCGCCGGCGGGCTGGTCTCCCGCAGTGATGCGAAGAGCTGCTGGTACGCGGCCCGAAAGCGGTCGATCTCGCGCTGGATGTTCGCGGCCTCGGGCGAATCGGGCTCGATCGTCTCCAGCTCTCGCTCCGCCGCGCGCCATCTGGCGAGCACCTGGCCGGCGGTGAAGACCTTTGGCTCGTCGCCTGTGGGGTGGTCGAGCGGCCGCAGGATGGCGACCAACCGCCCGTCCCCGAGGCGGGTAAGGCCGAAGGCGACGCGCCGGTCCATCCCGTCGAGCCCGCGGATCGTCGTCTCGCCGACGAGATCTGGCTGCCCCTGCGATTCCCACGCCTCGCGCAACGCCGCCTCCGCCCCCGGCGCCTGCGGCTGGGCCGAGAAGGCGCCGGCGGGCGCGGCCTGAAGCTCGGCGAGGGTTGCGCCGTACAGGCCGAGGGCCGGTGCGTTCGCGGTGGCGATCGTCCCGTCCGGGTTCAGGATCACGCGAGCCATCTGGCCGGCGCCAGTCTGGTCGAGCGTTACGGGCGACATGATCGTCACGAAGTGATCGCCGCCCCATGACAGGCGATAGTCGTAGTCGACCAGCTCGCCGCTCGCTCCGATCAGCCGGAACGTGCTCTCCGCCCCACCGTGTTCGACGTAGTAGTCCCGCATCTGGAGGCGCTGGTCGAGGCTGCTGGGCAGTGCCAGCTCTTGCCAGTGGCGGCCGACGAGATCCTGTCCCAGGAGGACCAGCGCTGCGTCGTTCGCCTCGACGATGAGGCTGGTATCGAGGGCCCTCGTTCGGGCCAGGCCCGGATCGTCCCAGTCCACCGGTGCGGGATCGACCCGAGGGTCGCGAGTGACGCGCCAGCGCTCCGCGTCCGACCCGTCGACCGTGGCGTAGGGATAGCTGCGACGGAGACGGATCTCCAGGCCCTGGGGCGTCGGCTCCGGCATTCGAGCGACGATGCCATCGACGACCGTGGCAAAGAGCCCGTCGGCGACAGGCCGTGTGTCGAGGGCGATCGAGGGCCGGGCTGGGACCGGCGCCTCGACCGGTCCGATCGGCCTGAACCAGGTGGAGCTGCCGGACTCGGTTGCGACCGATCGATACTCGGCGACCCGAACCTCACCGTCCGCGCGGGCATGCTTGAACGTCCCACCGGCCTCCCCGACGCTCAGCATGATCTCGCGCATCAGCGTGAGGTCGGCGAGGGTCCCCGGGACCGCGAAGTCGGTGAAGTGCCGGTGCACGAGCCGGTTCGGCGCGACGCCGAACTCGACTTCGGCAGCCGCATTCGCGGCAGCGATGAAGCCGTCCCGGTCCACTTCGATCCGAGGCAGGTCGTCGTCGTCCCACCAATCCTTGGCGCTCCCGTCGATCCAGCGGCCTTCCCGGTAGACGTACCAGGTGTGGTCCTCGCTGGACAGGCCCCGCGGTCGAACAAGGACGTTGGGATAGAACGCCTGCAGGCGCGTTTGGAGTGCGCTGGGCGACGAGAGCTCGATCTGGTCGCCGATCCGGCGCACGAACTCCGCGAACGCCCGATCCGACGACGGCACGGTGAACAGCGACGGGCGGTGGTGGGCCACGAAAACGATCCCCTCGAGCGACCCTGATGAAGCTAGCCACGGAACAGGGCAGACGCGAGGATTGCCGACCCCCGCCCCGTCACGCAACTTTCAGGTTCGTTGCAGGCTCCTGGCGGAAGCGCCCGCTCCTCGGACGTCCCCACGACGATCGTCGACGGCCGCGTCCTCATGCGCGACCGCGAGCTGCTGACGATCGACGTGCCGGCCGTCGTCAAGCGAGATGGGGGAGCGGATGCCGGCCCTGCTCGACCGAAGCCACGGTAGGCGGATCCAGGACTACGACACCTAGAGTTCTTCCCCGGTTGCGTTCTGGACCGCTGAGCCTGGCGGTCTCGGGGATCAAGGAGTATTGATCCCGGCTACTCAGTTCCGAGTTTCCACCGGACGGTGCCTTTGGGGCGCTCTGCGACCTTCTTGCGCTGCCGGAGTTACCCGTTCGACCCGGGTGCCTGCATTCGCGTTGTGAACGTACAGCGCTGCCGCCATCGACCTTCCGGGGGTCTGTTCAGGTCAGCGGATCAGACCCTTCTCTAGCGCTGCCAACATTAGCTTCTTTGGCAGTCAAGCTCTCACGGCGCTCAGAGAGAATGGCGACCGCTGCGTCTAGGTAACTCATGGCCGTCTGTCTACCTTCCTTCAAAACGAGCTGGAAAAATTTTATGGGATGACAAGCCCCGGTGGTGGATACACCCCATCCCCCAAAATCACGCCAATTCGGATAGAATAGAACGCGCGTTCGAGAGCTTAGGAGAGCTGTGAGTCCAGAGAAGCCTTGGTGGCCGACGATCCGCGATTGCTCGAGTACCGGCTAGTTGGGCCGGCTGGCCCTCTACGGGACAAGGCGACCGGACTAGAGCTGACCCATCCCTCAATCACCCACCTCATGGCGCGGATGGCGCTCGCGGATGGCTTCAACCCAAAGCGGTCCTCGATCCAGCTACTCGATTCGGCAACTTCCTCTACGAAGTCGGTGACCAGTCGCCCTCAGTCACCGATCTGGTCGGATATGAAACGGACGAAACAGCTGTCGGCGTCGCTCGCGGTCGACTGTGGCGGCTCGCGACGCTGGGGTTGAACGTTGACATTCGCAATGAGGATGCGCTCCACGCGATCATCGAACCCGAAACGTTCGCCTGGGTGTCTCAAATCCGCCATACGTTCGGGTGCACCGTGTCGGCGAAGCTGCAGCAGCGCTCCGGGCGAAGTATTCGACCGCCGCGGGCAGGTTCGACATGTACTTCCTTTTCCTAGAACTCGCTAGTAGGGCCCTGGCGAAGGGCGGCCGGCTCGCGATGATCACGTCAAACAAGTTCATGACGACGAACGCCGGCCGAGAACTTCGAAAACTACTCACCAACGAGTTCGCTCCCATCCGGATTGTCGATTTCCGCGATGCGTCTCCTTTCAGGGCTGCCGTGCTTCCAGTGATTCTCGTTCTGGAAAAGACTTCCGCCGCTCGTCCTCTAAGCCCGGTAGGTGGGTCGAGCTCGAGCGAACTGATGCTCCAGCGACAGGCGTGCCAGGTGTCGAGACGCTAGCAACCGACCCGGTCCCTGAGCAGGTTCTCGTGCCCCAGCTCGGCGGCCCGAGCAGGTCGCGAGTGTCGAGAGTTACGAAATCTCTGCCTGGCGAAAGGGTGGGCATTCGTGGCACCACACGAGCGGCGACGACGATCAGGTGGAATCTCTCGTCATGGACGGCCTGCCGACGTTCATGAAAATGTTTGGCAAGTTCAGCGTAGGCATCAAGACGACAGCGGATGATGTATTTATCGCTCCATTTGATGAGACGACCGCCTCAGGTGAACTGGTGGAGCGCGAGTTGCTTCACCCCTTGATCCGCGGTAAGACCATTCGACGCTGGCAGGTCACCTGGGACGCCACGAATGGCTATGACCGCTACGTTCTCTACCCTCATTTTCGTGCTGTCAACGGGCGAACCGCGCCCGTTGACCTCGGCTCCTACCCGCTAGCGAGGGCTTTCCTGGAGATGCATCGAGTGCGCTTGGGAAGCCGAGACTACGTCATCAACGCCGGCCGGCAGTGGTACGAGATTTGGGTCACGCAGCGGATTTCTACGCTGATGGCTCCACGCAAGCTGGTCTTTCCCGACTTCGCTACACGGAGCGAATTCGCGCTCGACTTGACCGGGGCGTTCGTAGGATCCAGCGCGGCGTTTGGGGTACTTTGCCAGAGGGCGTCGATAGGAATGATCTTTGGTTCGCCCTCTATTTGGCCAATAGTCCCCTCTACGAATATCTACATCGCCGTCATCTCGGAACCTCAATTCTGGCAAAGCGCCTTCGATTCTGGACGGGCCACGTCGAGAAGTATCCGCTGCCGTGGCCCGCACATTCACTGAGGTCAGAGCTCGCCGCAGCGGCCCGGCTTGCCGCAGGAAGCTGGAAGAGCCACCGGACTATTTGGAGCGATCAGTGGCGGCGTTTGACCTCAACCCAAGCGCGACAGCTCGGGTTGTTGCGACCGTCCGCGCCCGCGAGGGCCGGCTTTAGTGGAAGAGGTTCCTCGGCGACGAATCTGGAGTTTGGAGTTGCTCACCCGACCACCGAACTGCTGGAACTCCGTAAAGAAGTCCTTGCCGGTGGTGACGGCAGGTCTGTCACACGAAGCCGCGTCGGGTGCAAAGCATCGCGAACCGCGTAGAACACCGCGTAGCGGATATCGCAATGTCGGAGGTCCGGGCGAATGATCGACACGGGATCGGTGCTGTCGGGAGCGACGAGCCCAGGTCGATGGTAGGGGCCAGCTGCAGCTTCACTTCAACGACCTGACAGAGCAGGTCGGGGAACTGTCCGTTGTCGGCGTACGTGCCAATGCCCAGAGACTCCGCCGCGCGGCGCTGGACGACGATGCCGCGCTGACGCTCTTGTGTATTACCCGGATCGGCAAACTCCATGCCGACAAGCCCACTTAGTGGATCAAATATGCTCTTGATGGTGTGAACAGCACCCAACATCGGGGGATCCGACGCTGTCTGGGACGCGAGGAGTGCTAGTGGCGGATCCGGAACGGGGCGGAGCAAACCCACCATGCTAGCCGTGTCGTCGCTGGAACCAGTAGGGCTCCAGTTCGTGTCGACCGTCGCTTCGCCTGGTACTTCGAAGTCAAGGTGCCAGTTCGATCGAGGAGAGCAACCTCGACGCCAGTCAGGACCCGGACCGTCGTGACGATATTGTTGGCGTCAACTCGAATTAGCACATATCGTCGCGTCGGCGAGACCTCCTGATTCCACACCTGAAGGTTGTTACTCATCTGGACGTAAACGTCCATGTCCTGTCCGGGAAAGCGCGGTCGCCCCAGAAGGCGTGTGAAGGATCGAGGGGCCACGTAGCCGAGTGCTTCGGCTACGACAGTCTTCGCCAGTTTTGAGCGAGTTCTCTGCGGTGCGTCCCAACGCAGACCAGTCAACATCTCGCGAAGTCGTGTCTCCAGGACGATGGTTGGATAAATTAGGCCCGGCTGGCCCTCGAGGGCGTCGTAGATCGACAGACCCGATTGTCGAAATCGCGGCAGCAATCCCGTCGCCAGCGGCCAAATGTGCCTCCCATTTCGACAACCCCGTTGAGCATGGAGTTGAGCCCGTGAGGCTAGCAGGCTGCTGACGGACTCACGGACAACGTTCACCCGGACTGTCTCGGAGTAGCGCGGCCGCGCCGATCTTCCTGACCGACCTTGCCGACCGGCGTACCCAGCGAGTCCATGACCTCGCCGATCCTCGTGCGCAACGCCCGCTCCTCGGACGTCCGACGCGATCGAGGTCGGCCGCCGTCAACTAAATGGGGGAAGCGGATGCGTCCTCCTCGACTGACGGGAATGGGAGGGCCCCCTGGGACTACACCCCTCGATCGCACACGCGCCACAATGGAGGACATTGCCGGCGTCCCCTGAAAGGCCACCTTGACTGAGCTAACAGAACCAGCGCAAGCGTACTTTTCAGATTTGCTGGAGCCTTACCGAGACGTAGAGCGCTGGGCTCTCGATGATGCCAAGGCCGAACGTCGAATGGCGATCATCACCCTCCTATTCGTCGCGGTCGCTCTCGTTCTGGTGTTCGTTACGTTAGTTATGAGCCTGCCGAAGTCGTCCGTCGACTACGCGTGGTGGGACCCCTTCTACGTCGACGCCGAGCCAACGAGTCCCCCTACGCCGCCCGAGGGCGGGAGTCGCCGCTCCTCTGTTCGCTGCCCTCGTCTTTGTCGCCTATCCCATCGGAACATGGGTTCTGATTCGCGTGCGTCGTGCGCTGGAGAAACACATGCGCCCGCCGGAGCCAAGTGCTCTCACCGGCGACCAATTGTCCTTTGTCGCGGCGGCGCTACTTGCTCAGACGCTGAAGAAGTACCTGCAAACCGGCGTAGCCTCGTACCTCGCCGCAGCGAAGCGGCATGCGCGAACTGCGCTCGGGCGAGACACCTTCTGACCTCGACTCATTGTACGGAGGCGGTGACTTCATCCCAAGCGAACGTCCGTATCAATTCGACGGAGTTCTAATCGGAGACATATCGTCACGGTCCCGCCAGTCGCGGATCGCTTCACGCGCGCTTCAGGAGTCAAGAGTGGGTGCCCGTGATGGAGGAAACACGCGAAGGGCTTGCGAGGTTTGGCTATCTGCCGCGTGGAACCGCATATGCACTGGAAACTGAGCAGGGACTTGAGAAAATGGCCAACATTGCGGTAGCGCTCGCCGAAGCGTGCTATCAGTCGATCGCTCGAGACATTCAACGCGGAAAAGGAGAGGTCGACCCGCCTCGGACCGAGCTCACCAGGCGATGAAGACTCTCCTGGCGCCTGCCGGAAACCTGCCGATCCGCCCGGTGGCCAGACAGGACGGCCCAACCCAGCTCGGGCTACCGCGTCAACTATTCGCCGCGCTCCGCCGCCCTGTGCTGTTTTGGCAGTTCTCGGGTTGGCTGCTTGGCACTCCTGATCGTGACAAGTCTGCTGACGTCCCTCGCCGGTCTGCTTTGGCAGCTAAGCCCAGACACAATCGTCCTGGCCGTTCTCCCGACGTCTGTAGTTGGCGCCGCCACAATCACCGGGATACGCGCGACCCGTCGCGGGCAAAGCAATGGAGAGCCGACGCCAGGGGCCTAAATCAGACGGACGAACAACGGCAGACATAACTCACCTTATCGGAAGTGACAACGGCGGAGAGAGAAGGACTGGTCACGGCTCCTGCGGGCCGATGAGCCGGGCAACGGGAACGCCACGACGCGTGATCGTGAACGTCTGGCCGAGCTCGACCTCCCGAAGCACGCGATGAAGGTGCCGGCGTAGCGCGGACATCGAGATCCGAACGTCCGCGGAAACCGCGTTCATCGAGCGGCGCCGCCTGAGGCACGTCGTGATCGTCGGTCGATCCATGTGCTGACGTCGCCCCAGAGCCAGATCGGGCCTGCTGCGAGCTCGACATTCGGCGACGGAAAGTCGGCGTGCCGGCGACGCCACGATTGGATCGTATTCACCGATCGACCAGATCGTGCGGCGAGCTCTGCGACGCTGACCAGCTCGGGTTCGCCGGGGCGCGTTCCGTACGGGGCCGGCGCCTCGCTGAGCGTGTGGCGCCGCGAGTCGGGCACAAACGGCAACCGGAAGCCCTCCCGTTCGAAGTCGGCATCGAATGCGAGCGCTGTGTCGACATCGAGGCTGCGCATGACCAGGAAGCTCACCTCGTCGACGAGGGACGACGCGCGTCCGCGGCCCACGAGCCTGTTGACGGCTTCAGCGTGCGTTGGCTCGTCAACCCAGATCGTCTTGATGGCCGGCAGAAGCTCTTCGAGCAGCCGCGATGCCGCTGCCGCGCCGAGGCGTCGTCGGACGAGCTGCTCGGCCTCCACGTGGATGTAGTTGTGGGTGAAGGCGACCTGGTCGCGCACGAGCGTCGGGAAGGTCGCGGCGGCCCGCTCGTGGTTTGGGTCCTCGGCGTCGAGGATCGCATGGAGGGCTGAGGTGTCGATGAAGACATCGGTCATGTCCGCCCGATCCGCTCCTCGATTGCCCGAACGATGGACTCCTCGTGGCTCTCGGACGGATCCACCAGGATCGAGTGGAATGCCGGCTTCTTGAGTGCGAGCAATGCGACCTCGATGCGCCGCTGCTTTTCGTCCGCAGCGAGCTGAGCGTCGATCGCCTCGCGGATCGCCGTCGCAACCGACGTTCCGGATGCAGCCGCGCGCCGCGCGAGATGCGCCGCCTGCTCCTCCGTGACCTGGACCTGCACACGTGGCATGTGCAGATCGTACGGGTGATGTCAACCATTGCAAGCGTCGCACGTGCTCCAGCACGCAAATCGCGAACGACGAGGTGTGCAGGCCCCGAGCGATCAGGTGATCGCGACGGGGCGCTCGATCGCGGTGTCGGGCATGAACCGCCGGTCGACGAGGACGCGGATCACGTACATCAGCTGCAGGTCGGCGCCGTCGAACGAGGGCGCGAGGTCGTCCGGCAGCCGCAAGGACGCCCGCGCGTTGCCGGCGGCGAGCTCGGCGGCCTCCAGGTTCCACATGGCGACGACGGTGTTGACGCCGTTCGGGGCGTTCGAGCGTCGGTGCAGCTCGACCCGGACCGGCCCGCTCGGCGCCCCGGGCCAGTTGACGACGACCTCGAGCGGCGCGCCCGGCTTCGCGGGCAAGGGCGACTCGACGCTGATCGTGGCGCCGGCGATGTCGACCGTCTCGAGCATCGACTGCCCGCCCTGGACGCCGACGCCGGCCGCGAGCAGGTTCGGGTGCTGCGCGACCGGCACGAGCGTGGCGAGGAACGGGTCGAAGCCCATCGAGACGTTCCAGCGGACCTCGAGGGCCCAGGCGACGATCGCCTCGCCGAGATGGGCTGTCGGGGGACCGAGCGACGGCGCGGGGATGGCGAACGCCGCGGAGAACATCTCTCCGGGCGCCAGCCGCGTCGGGATCACGGGCTCGATGAACGGCGACGTGCTGAACAGCCGGCCATTGGCCTCGACCCACGAGTCGGTGGTGGTCGTGTCGCCGCTGCGGCGGGTATCGGAGTGCTGGTCCTCGACGAGCCGCAGGCCAACCAGGCGCAGATTGGCGGCGTTGGCCTTGATCTCGTGGTTCGCGATGAGGTCGATTCGCCCGCGGATGGGCTCGCCGACCATGGCCGGCCCATCGAGCGTGATGCTGCCGCCGAGCGAGCCGTCCGTCGTTCGGAGGAGGTCCTCGATCCGAACGTCGTGGAGGGGGTGACTCCCCTGCCGGCCCGCCAGGCGACCGCCGTTGATCGCATCGAACGGCGACGGGGCGCTGCCGCTGTGGCTGGAGAAGGACATCGACCGCAGCCTGACCGGGAGGCGAGCCCCGCGTCAACCCGACGGCGTGCGACGCTGTCCTCCAACCGCGCGAGAAGCCATCCGACGGCGCCGCACACTCCCCTGCCCGCCCGGTGCCAGACTGAGCGCCCGATGGCACCCGGACCCGCCTGCAGTTCCTGCGGCCGTTCACGATGCGCTTCGTGAACCCGGTGACGCGGCTCGTGGCGGGCTGGCTGCCGGGGTTCGGGATCCTTCGCTACCGCGGCCGGAAGACGGGCAAGGACTACCGGACGCCGATGAACGTCTTCCGCCGCGGCGACACGATGGTCTTCGCGCTGACGTACGGCCCCGACGTCCAGTGGGTCAAGAACGTCCTCGCCGCGGGCGAGCTGACCGTCCGAACGATGGGTCGCGACGTCCATCTGGTCGAGCCCGAGCTCTTCTCCGACCCGGCTCGCCGCCAGATGCCGGCCCCGATCCGCCCATTCCTCGGCTTCATGCGCGTCACCGAGTTCCTGCGGATGCGGATCGACCGCAGCGGCTGATATGGAGCCGTAAGGCGGAATTCGAAACCGGCCCGCGTTATCCGGTCGTACAGGTGGGTGTGGCCCCCATCGAGGGTCGCCAAGCACGAGGTACGACCAAATGATCCGACGCGCTCCCCTGCTCCTTGCCCTGACCGCCGCGCTCGTCGGCGCCGCGGCCTGTTCCGGGACGGGTGCAACGACCGCGCCATCGACACAGGCGCCGGCGACGGCCGCTCCCGCCACGGCTGCCCCGGCCAGCGACGCGCCCGCCGGCGAGGCCACCGTGAATGCCGAATCGGTCGGCGACGCCGGCACGATCCTCGTGGACGGTGCCACGGGCATGACCCTCTACATCTTCACGAAGGACACCAAGGACAGCGGGACCAGCGCCTGCGTCGACACCTGCTACGAGAACTGGCCGGCGCTGACCGTCGAGGCGGGTGCGACCCCAACCGGCGGTGACGGCGTCACGGGCACGCTGGGGACCATCACCCGCCCCGACGATGGCTCGCTCCAGGTCACGTACAACGGCCTGCCGCTGTACTTCTTCGCGAACGACGCTGAGCCCGGCGACCTCAACGGCGTCTACGAGTTCTGGGAGACCGTCGCGCCGTAGCGCAACACCGTCCACAGCCGCAACCTCTCCGGGCCCCGGCGCCACCGCGCTGCGGGCCCGGATCCATGTCCGGTTCCGGGGTCATGGCGCCAGCGGCGCGAACCCGAGGTCGACGAGGGTCTGGGCAATCAGGTCGTTGCCGGCCTGCGAGGGATGCGAATAGTCCACTGCCAGCAGCGAGCCGGACGGCTGGTCGTGCTCCGGCCCGTTGAATGCGGTGTGGACGTCGGCGCAGAGGAAGCCGTGCTCGTCAGCGATCCGGCAGATGTCCTCGTTCTGGCGCTCGAGCACCCGCCGGACCACATCGATGTTCGCGTCGATCTCCTCGGGATTCTGCTCGAAGCCGCGCCACCAGTCGTAGACGTTGATCACGCTCACGAGGGTCGGCTTGCCTGCCCGCAGCTCGACGACGCTCGCGAGGACGTCCTCGAACTGGGCGGCGAACTCGTCGGCCCACTCGTCGATGCACGCGTCCGTGTACTTCGCGAGGTCCGGGAAGTCGCCACTCGCGCCGTCGCAGGGGTCGTCGGTGACACCCATGGGCGCGTCGTTGTAGCCGATCGAGATGGTGATCGCATCGGCGTCGGCCACCTCCGCGGTGAACGTCTCGTTGTTGAAGAGGTTCAGCAGGCCCTCGATCGTCAGCCCGGTGTGCTGCGATCGATTGAGGACGCCGACGGATTCGCCCGTCGCGTCCGCGATGGCCTTGCCGTATTGCTCGACGTAGCCGGCGCATCCAGGGCAGTCGTCCGGCGAGTTGTACGGAATCGAGTCGCCCATCGCGAGCAGCACGAGGTCATGGCGCGGGGTCGGGGTCGGCAGCACGCGGGTGGGCGCTGCCGTGGGTCCCGCAGGCGGAGCCGCCATCGAACCGAGGCTCGTCGCCTGGGGTCCCGGCGTGACGGTAGCGCCCCCGCCGCAGGCGACCGCCACAAGGGCAACGAGGGCGACCGGAACACTCCAGCGACGTTGATCAGATCGCAGCATGCGCCCGGAGCCTACGCGATCTGGCAGGCCCAGTAGAGGTAGATCGGGATGTCCGCGGCCGCGTGGATCGCCAGCGGGATGATCAGCGAGCCGGTCCGACGTGCTATCACGCCCGCCACGAACGCGACCACGACCATCGCGAGCATCACCGGGACCATCCCTTCGAGGCCGACGAAGTCGCCGTCCCGTGTGCGAGAGCCCGAAGAGCAGCGCCTGGGCGAGGTTCGCTCCGAGGATCCCGAGGCTCGGCGTGAGCCAGGTGCGCATCGCGCCGCGGTACGCGAGCTCCTCCGCCAGCGAGTTGGAGGCAGCGAACACGAGGCCCGGGAACAGCGCCATCGGCTGCGACAGGTCAAGGGCATAGCTCCCGAAGAACATCGAGCCGAGCTGGGACTCGCCGAAGCGGGTTGCGACGTAGATCGCGATCGGCCCGACCAGCAGGAGCCCCGCGATCGCGACGGCCCGCACGCGGCGGGAGCCTCGCCGAAAACCGAGCTCGCCCAGCGACGCCCTGCGATCCCAGAGCAGCGCCCCGAGCGCGAGGAGCCCCACCGCGGCCTCGAGGACGCGCCAGATCGCCGGTGGCGCAAAGAGGGTCGCGCAGTCGGCGCCGGTCGGGTCGGCGGCGGGTTGCGGGATCGCGCGCCAGACGAGGATCGCCGCGACCGGGAGGACCGCGGCAAGGGCGATCGATCGATTGCCGAAGCGCCGCGTGTACAGGTACGCGAACAGCAGCGCGACGAAAGACGAACGGCGCGGTCTCGCGAACAACAGCCGCGACACCGACGACCGCGACGAGGATGATCGACGGGAGGCGGGCGCCGTACGGGACTCTCGACCAGCCCTCGATCCGACCCGATCGAACCGGGCCCGCCACCCCGCCCACGAAGCCTCCCCTGCCCTGCCGGCAAGGGCGACCGCGAAACGCCGGACACAACGAAACGCCCGAAGGAACCGCTCAGCATCCTGGGCGGACCACCTGTCCGGTGCAAGCACCAGACCGGCTTGTCGATGCGAGCATCGACTGGTCCACCCTGATTGCTCAGGGCCCCTCCGGGCAAGACGAAGAATATGGGCGCGGCGATTGTTTCCGGAAGCGCCTTATCCACGAGATTCAGACTTCGTGGGGCCATTCCCGCGCTTGCGTCCACAGCCTGTCCACGAAAGAGCGGGAATAACCAGCTCCCGGTTGGCAACCGGTCACCGGACCGCGGAGGGCCTCGAGTTCTACCGCGCCGCGGTGATGCCGGGCGTGCGGGTCGCCGACCGCGCGCTGCCCGACCGGCTCGAGGCCATCGGACCGAACGCTCTGCATCGACGTCGGGCTGGCCCCTGCGCCGGAACCGATCACCGGGCCTCACGTGACCCATGCGGCCGCCAGCCGGCGTCGAGGGCTGGGCATGACACGCTGCGCCGCTACCTCGACCTGCCGTTCCTCGCGCGCCACGTTTGCGGTCCTCGATCGGGCAGGCCACGGCGTCCGGGCCGAGCAGCGCACCCTCGTCGGCGCGCTGGTCGGCGAGTGGCTCGACCGGCTCGAGGCAGACCGCGGCTAGGCCCGGATGCCCATGGCCGTGCGCCTAACGGACGAGGATCGGCGCTTCGAGGGGAGACCACCAGGGCACCGAGCGCTCAGCAGGTCGAGATGCGCGCGGCGGTGCGCATGAACGACGTGATCAGCCGCGCCCGTTGGCGAACGCGGCGCCGACCTGGTCGCTTCTGCCCACCGCGGTGTGCATCGCGGCCCCGGCGGATTTGTGGCAGCGGTGCGCCGCCCCGGAATCAAGAAGCCCGGCAGGCCGAAGCCGCCGGGAATCGAAACGCCCAGAGGAACCGCCGACTCCTTCTCGATCCCAACCACAACCGATGCAAGCACCTGTCGTGGAGCTCGATGCAAGCACCGAGCGGGTTCGCTAGGTTTTCGTGGCCCCTCTGGGCAAGACGAAGAATATGGGCGGGGCCTCCGGGGGCGATAGCCACTTATCCACGAGTTTCGAAGTTCAGGACCCCGATTCCGTGCGTCCGTCCACATCTCGTCCACGAAGCTCGGCCGCCAGGGCCGGCGCGACCTTGCCCCGGATCCGGACGTCGCGGTCGCGATAGTCGATCTCGATCGTGCCTCGCTCGCGCACGCGCGCGAGCAGCTCGCCCTCGGTGTACGGCAGCCGGATGTCGACGTCCTCCCAGAGCGACGCGAGCAGCGCCGACAGCTCGAGCCGCAGGGTGTCGAGCCCGAACCCGGTCAGCGCGGAGACGAATACCGCGCCACCCACCGCCGGAGCGATGAGCGGGGCCTCCCCTGCCCCGCCGTCGCTGCCGTCCTTGCTCGCGGCGGCGGTCACGAGATCGGCCTTGTTATAGGCCACGAGTCGGGGCTTGTCGCCGGCGCCGAGCTCGTCGAGCACCTGCTGCACCGTGGCTCGGTGCTCCGTGGCGTGGGCGTCGGCAGCGTCGACGACCTCGATGAGCACGTCGGCGCGATTCACCTCTTCCAGCGTCGCCCGGAACGCGTCGACGAGCTGGTGCGGGAGCTTGTGGATGAAGCCCACCGTGTCGGTGAGGATCGCGGTCTGCCCGTCGCCGAGCTTCACCTGCCGTGACGTCGGATCGAGCGTCGCGAAGAGCTTGTCCTCCGCGAGGGCCACGACGCTGCCGACGAGCTTGTTGAGGAGCGTCGACTTGCCGGAGTTCGTGTAGCCCACGATGCCGACAGTCGCGTAGAGGCGCCGATCGCGGCCGCGCGCCGCGGTGGCCCGCGCCTGGCGAACGTCGTCGACCCGATCCTTCATCTTCTTGATCCGCTCGCGGATGACGCGCCGGTCCGTCTCGAGCTGGCTGACTCGCCCGGGCCGCGCGACCCGATCCCGCCCTGGGTGCGCGACAGGTGCGTCCAGAGCTTGGTCAGGCGCGGGAGCTGGTACTCCAGCTGGGCGAGCTCCACCTGGAGGCGGCCCTCGTGGGTCCGCGCGTGCTGGGCGAAGATGTCGAGGATCAGGCGGCTGCGGTCGATGACCTTGACCTTGACCAGCTCCTCGAGCGTCTTCTGCTGGGTCGGCGACAGCTCGTCGTCCGCGACGAGCAGGTCGAAGCCGGTCTCGTTCTTGGCCGCGATCAGCTCCTCGGCCTTGCCCTTGCCGACGTACCAGTGCGGGTCCACATGGCGGCGGTTCTGCCACTCCGCCCCGACGACCTCGGCGCCCGCGGTCAGCGCGAGGTTCGCCAGCTCGGCCAGCGAATCCTCCGCGTTCCAGCCTGCCTCCTCGCCGGTGTCGACGGCGACGAGGAAGGCCTTCTCCGCGGGTTGCTCGAGCTCGATCAGCTTTGGTGGCATGGCCGCGGAAGTCTACCGGCGATCACCGCACGGCCCGGCCGACCAGGTAGGTCCGCATCGTGCCCATACCCTTGACGTCGACCTGGCGCTCGTCGAACGTCGGGCCGTCATCGGGCAGGAGTCGTCGTGTCGATTCGGCGAGCTGGACACGCCCGGGCTCGCCCGTCGACTCCATCCGGGCCGCCTCGTTGACCGGGTCGCCCCAGAGGTCGAACAGGATCCGCTGCTCGCCGATCACGCCGCCGGCAACCGACCCGCTCGCGAGGCCGATCCGGATCGCCAGCGGCACGTCCTCGCTCGCGCCGCCACTCCTCCGCCGAATCGAGCATCTCGAGCGCGACGCGCAGCGCCGTCGCGGCATGGTCGGCGCGCGGCTCCGGCGCACCGGACACGGCCATGTAGGCGTCGCCGATCGTCTTGATCTTCTCCATGCCCGCCTGTCGCCAGCACGCGGTCGAACCGGCTGAACAGCCCGTCGAGCGCCGCCACGACGCGGCTCGGGTCCGTGACCCGGGCCCAGGGCGTGAACCCGGCGAGGTCGGCGAAGAGGACGGTCGTCTCGGGATAGATGTCGGCGATCCTCGTCTCGCCGCGCTTCAGGCGCCGCGCGATGGCCGCCGGGATGGCGTTCGTCAGCAGGGCCTCCGAGCGAGCCTCGGCCTCCCGCCGTCGCCGGTCGCTGTAGAGGAGCATCAGGAACACGATGCTGAGTGGAGCGATCGTGTTGGCCACCGAGCCGATCAGGCGGACCTCGTATGGGACCTCGCCGGTGGGGCGCGGCAACGCGAGCTCGAGGACCAGCGCCGCGACGACGACCGCGATGAACGCCGCGTACCACCTGGGGCCCGTTCTCGGGCCAAGCGCAAGGAGGGCATAGGCGGGGACGAGGAACCCCCACACCAGCCCGGAGCTGGTCAGGGTGAGCCCGCCGCTGAGCCACGTGGCGATGGGCACGAAGATGGTGCCGGAGGTCACGAGCGCCACGACGTAGCGTTCGAAGCGGCGCGTCTGCCGCAGCACCAGGAGGTTCAGGACGCTGAACACCGCCAGCGAGACGCCAACGACGATCGCAACCGGGTGGCCCTGGGCCAGGATCGGCATCGTGAACGGCGCAACGATGGTCAGGTAGCCGGCGGCGACACCGATCCGCTTCCGCAGGCGAAGGTCATCCTCGTCCGCCGGGTCGTCCGCCAGCGAAAGGACGCGGCCGATGGCGCCGCGAAGCATGTTTCCCGAGCGGGGCTGCACGAACGGATGGTAGGCCCGGGTCCTCAGGCCTCCCCCGGTCCGATCGTGAGCTTCGGACCCTTCTTCTCCGTGAACACCTGGCCGTAGGTGACGCCCGCGGTGAGGCCCTGCGCAAGGCCGACGCGCTCGGCCGCGCCGGCGATGCTCACGCGGAGGGCGCGATCCGGATCCGCGAAGGTCTCGACCGTGATCGCCAGGCCCTTCGAGGTCCGCGTCGAATCCCAGACGCCCGCCGCTCGACCGTCGACCAGGACGACCGGCGAGATCCAGCCGGCGGTTCGCGAGACACGCTTCAGGTGCTTCGGCGGGAGGAGCTGCTCGCGCAGGCCGCCGCCGACGATGAGGGGGTCGAAGCCGCCGACCAGCTGGACCGCGCCCTTCCGCGGCCGGGTCGATTCGATCGCGTCGAGGTCCTCGGTGCGGACGTAGGCCCGCACCCCGTCGACCTCGACCTCGGTGAGCGCGTCGCCGAGGGCGGTGAAGATCGGCTTCATCGTGGCCACGACGGTGACGCCCCACCAGCGGAGCACCTCCCGGAAGGTCGCGGGTCCGTACGCGGCGAGGTAGCGCGGGACCAGCTTCGCCAGCGCCTCTTCCTCCGTCTCGTCGCGCCACGCGCCGAGCCAGCGCGACGCCCGGACGAAGCGGGTGCCGGTCGCATCCTCGCCGATTGGACGAGGTAGTGGCGATCGGACGCGACCTTGAGCGCGCTGCCCCAGCTCCCGAGCAGCAGCTTGCCCTGCTTCGGCCCGAGGCGCTCCCCGATCTCCTCGGCCAGCTCCGCGCGGGTCCGCGGGCGGCCGTCGTCGAGGATCTCGCCGATCGCGTCGATCAGGGCGTCCATCTCGGGCTCGGTGACGCCGAACCAGCGGAGCCAGGCGGGTCGGCGCCAGTTGTCCTTGCCCCCGAGCGCGGCGGCGATGGTCGGGACGTCCTCGGCGGCGAAGAGATGGAGCGTGCCGCGCATCGCCCAGGAACGGACGAGGCCGCGGTCCCGGAGCGCCCCTGTTGTGGCGTCGGTTGCGGGCGTCTTGCCACGTCCGGGCTTCGAGCGCAACGCGATGGCGAGTGCCGCGGACGACGTCACCTGGGCCTGCACGCCCACGAGCGTTCGGGCGACATCGACCGCCGACGCGCCCTTCGACCGGCCGAGGAGCTGCCGTTCGATCCGCCAGGCGTGGACCTTCGCCGGGTCGAGAACCACGGCGGGCCCGGGGGCCGGCCGCGCCTTCGCCGCGCTCATGCCGTCACCAGCAGGCTCCGCGCGACCGCGACGGCCCGGTCGGCCGGCGAGGTCGTCGCGTCCAGCCACTCGATGTCCGGCTCGGACCGGAACCAGGTCGCCTGGCGCCTCGCGAACTGCTCGTTTCGCCGGATGTCGAGCTCGAGCGCCTGCGCCTGGGTGAGCTCGCCGTCCAGGACCGCCCACGCCTCGCGGTACCCGATCGCGGAGAACGCCGGGAGCGATGGATCGAAGCGCTCGCGCAGCGCCCGGGCCTCCTCGATGAGCCCGGTGTCGAGCTGCTCGCGCGCGCGCCGGGCGATCCACTCGCGGTGGACGCCGGGGGCGAGGCGCAGGCCGAGCCAGGCCAGTGGGCCGGCGTAGCCGAGCGGCGGCGGTGGCGGGGCGTCGCCGCGGAGCTCCGCGATCTCGAGCGCCCGTGCGACCCGGCGCGGGTTCGCGAGGTCGATCCGAGCGGCGAGCCGCGGCGCGAGGTCCTGCAGGCGAGCGACCGCCGGCTCGAGGCCCTCGCTCGCGAGGCCTGCCTCGATCCTGGCTCGCACCTCGGCGTCGGCGGGCAGTGCGTCTGCATCGAGCCCCCGGGCGACGGCCCGCAGGTACAGCCCCGTTCCGCCGACGAGGATCGCGAGGCCACCGCGCTCCGCGATCCCGGCGAGCGCGCCCCGCGCGTGCCGAACGAAGTCGGCCACCGAGAACGGCCGGTCCGGGTCAACGAGGTCGAGCCCGTGGTGCGGGATCGACCGCCGCCCTGCCGCCGGAACCTTCGCCGTCCCGATGTCGAGGCCGCGGAACACCTGCCGTGAATCGGCGGAGATGATCTCGCCCGGAACACCTTCCGCGCGCAGCGCCGCCGCGACGTCGAGCGAGAGTCCGCTCTTCCCGGTGGCCGTGGCGCCGGCGATGACGAGGAGCGGCGGCACGGCTGGTGGCATGGGCCGCACTGTGCCACGTTGATCGCAAGGCTGGTCATTCCGGGCGGACCTATGCTCGCCGCCCAGTCGCTACCGTGAGGAGGTCTTTGCCATGACCGTCAACACCGACATGCTCCAGCAGCTGCTCAGCGGCCAGGCCGATCAGATCGGCGCGAAGATCGGCGCGGATCCGGCCCAGACGCAGCAGGCTATCTCGGCCGCGTTGCCGGCGCTCCTCGCCGGGCTCCAGCAGCAGGCGACGCCCGGGTCCGGCCTCCAGCAGGCGATCGAGCAGGACCACGACGGCTCGATCCTCGACGACATCTCGGGCTACCTCAACGGGACGGCGAACCTCAGCCCGCGGACCACGGACGGCGAAGGGATCCTCGGGCACGTGCTCGGCGACAAGCAGCAGCCGGTGGCGCAGGCACTCGGCTCCCAGACTGGCCTCAACTCCTCCACGATCATGTCCCTGCTCCCGCTCCTCGCCCCGATCGTCATGGGCATGCTCGGCAAGCAGGCCCGGTCCGGCTCGAACGAGGGCGGCGGGCTCGGCGACCTCGGGAGCATCCTCGGCGGTCTGGGTGGCCTCGCGGGCGGGACGGGCGGCACCGCCGGCGCCGGCGGATCCGGCGGGCTCGACGACCTGCTCGGCGGAATCCTCGGCGGTGGCAACCAGAACCAGAACCGCTAGCTTCGAGACGCGGAAGCAACCGCCTCGGAGACGCGCGGAGCGCCGCGCAGCGCGTACGGGCCGGCGTGCTCGATCCGCACATTGACCAGCGAGCCGAGCCACGGCGCAGGGCCCGTGAGGTGCACGAGCTTGTTCTGGCGCGTCCGGCCCGTGAGCCGGACGGGCGGGTCGCCGAGCGAGCGCGGCGCGATCGAGATGGGTTCGTCCGCGTCCTGGTGCTCGTGTGAGCGCGGGGGAACCACCGCATCGACCAGCACCTCGACCGTCCGGTCGAGCCACGCGAGATTGCGCTCGAGCCCGATCGGCTCCTGGAGGGCCAGCAGCTGGTTCAGGCGGCGTCGCTTGACGTCGGCGGGCACGTCGTCCGGGAGCCGCGTCGCGGGCGTCCCGGGCCGCTCCGAGTACGCGGCCGCGAAGACCTGGTCGTAGCGGACGGTCTCGAGGAGCCGGAGGGTCGACTCGTACTGCGCCTCGGTCTCGCCGCAGAAGCCGACGATGACGTCGGTGGAGATGGCGATGTCCGGGACCATGGCTCGAATACGTTCGAGACGCTCGATGTAGTGCTCGATCGTGTATTGGCGGCCCATCCGCTTGAGCATCGCGTCATCGCCCGATTGCACCGGCAGGTGGAGCGCCTCGCAGACCGACGGGCACTCGGCCATCGCCTCGATCAGCCGGTCCGAGAGGTCCCACGGGTGCGAGGTGATGAACCGAAGGCGCGGGACGGCGCTGGTGCCGCCAGCGGTTCGGAGGCCGTCGATCGCGCGGATGAGCTCCGCGAGGTCCGGCCGGCTTCCCAGGTCCAGGCGGCGGCCGGCCCAGCGCTCCGTGAGAACGTGCCCGAACCTGGACTCGGGCTGAAGGTCGTGGCCGTACGAGTTGACGTTCTGGCCGAGGAGCGTGACCTCCTTGAACCCCTGCGCCGCGATCGCACGGGCCTCGTCCACGATGTCGTCGAAGGGTCGTGATCGCTCGGGGCCGCGGCTGAACGGGACGATGCAGTAGGTGCAGGTCTTGTCGCAGCCGTAGATGATCGGCAGCCAGGCGCTCACGCTGGAGGTGCGGTGGACCGCTCCCCCGCCGATCGCCGCGGCGCGGGTCCCGGGGAGTGCGTCCGCCACGCCGACGGCCGTCCGACCGACGATCGTGGTCGCGCCGACGGTCCCAATCGCTGGGGCGCCCATCGCGGGGACGCCCATCCCGGCCATGCCCACCGGGCCCTGCGCGGAGGCCAGCCCGAGTCGATCCACGAGCTCCGGCTCCTGGTCCGGCCGCAGGAACAGGTCCACGGCCGGGAAGCGTTTGCCGAGGCGCCCGAAGTCCATCTCCCGAACCGCGCAGCCGGTCATCACGACGCGCATCGAGGGATTCGCGGCCTTGAGCTTGTTGAGCTCGCCCTGGCGCCCGATCACCTTTGCCTCCGCGGCCTCGCGAATCGCGCAGGTGTTGATCACGACGAGGTCTGCCTGGTCCATGGCGGAGGCCTCGGCACAGCCCGCGGCGAGCAGGCGCCCGGCCATCTCCTCCGAGTCGCTGCGGTTCATCTGGCATCCGAGCGTCCAGACGTAGAACCTCGGCAGCGCGCGCGGTTCCGGCCGGAACTCGGCGACCCGCTCGTCGTCAACGGGCGCCGGCTCCCGCACGGCACTCGCCGGGGGCGGCGCGATCTCAAGCATCGGCAGCTCGCGCCGCGCCTCACGCGTGATCGTCATGGCCGGGCGATGGTAGCGCCGAGCGTATGAGCGCCCGGCTAGCCGGCGCTATCGGACCGCCGGGTGAAGAGCAGGTACAGGCCGACGAGCAGCGCGCCCACTGGCCAGAGGAGCACCAGGCCGAGCGCGCCGAAGCCCCAGTTCTTTGCGATCGTCGCCGCGAGCACGAACGGCAGCACCACGAACGCGACTCCAAAGACCGTGGCAATGACCTTGTTGCGGACCCGCCAGCGCCGCGACAGCCACGCAAAGACCAGCCCGACCGGGGCGGCCAGGATCGTCTGCGCTGGCAGCGCAAGGAACGAAGCGGTCCCGATGAGGAGCAACACAATGGCAATCGGCCCCGCGACGTCGGGAGGCCGTGCCGTGACCGGCGGCACGATCGGAGCGGGCGTGGACGGTGTCAGCGGTTCCGTCGTCATGGCCGACCGATGGTAGCCGTGGGCGTTCGCCCGACCGCTCCGGCACACTGCTTTCGAGATGGACTTCCTGTCGTGGATCTCGCAGCCGGACGCATGGGTCGCGCTGCTGACGCTGACGGTCCTCGAGATCGTGCTCGGCATCGACAACATCGTCTTCATCTCCGTGCTCACGGGGCGGCTCCCCCGGGAGCAGCAGGCACGAGCCCGGACGATCGGTCTGGGCGCGGCGCTCGTGATGCGTGTGCTCCTGCTCCTGACGATCTCCTGGGTGATCGGGCTGACCGAGCCGCTGCTCAGGATCCTCGAGTTCGAGTTCTCCGGTCGTGACCTGGTCCTCATCGGCGGTGGTCTCTTCCTGCTCTGGAAGGCGACGACCGAGATCCACGCCGCGCTCGAGGGCGACGAGCCCGGCCATGGATCCGGCGGGCGCAAGACCGCGACCTTCGCCAGCGTGATCGTCCAGATCGGGCTGCTCGACATCGTCTTCTCGCTCGACTCGGTCATCACCGCGGTCGGCATGGCCGACGACATCCCGGTGATGATCATCGCGATCGTCATCGCGATCGCGGTGATGCTCGTCGCGGCGGGGCCGATCTCGCGCTTCGTCGAGCAGCACCCGACGGTCAAGATGCTGGCCCTGAGCTTCCTGCTCCTGATCGGGATGTCGCTCGTCGCGGACGGCTTCGACGTCCACATCCCGAAGGGCTACATCTACTTCGCGATGGGCTTCAGCGTCTTCGTGGAGCTGCTCAATCTCCGCCTTCGCCGTCGCCACGACCCGCCGCTCCACCTCCGCCCTCCATCGAAGACCCTCGACAGGACTGATGCGGGCAAGAGTCGAAGGTCGGTCGCGATCATGTTGAGCGTGGGCGGTCGGCAGGTTATGGGCCCGGTCGTGGACCTCGATCGCGTTGAGCCGATCGCCGGCTAGCCGGTGACTTCCGGCCTTCGGTTGAAGAGGAGGTACAAGGCCACGATGAATCCGGCGATCGGCCAGATCAGGAGGACGAGGAGGAACTCCAGGCCGAGGCTGCCCCTGCTGAACGAGGCGAGGATGATCGGAACGACCGCCGCCACCGCCCCGATGACCGTTGCGACAACCTTCTGACGGCGGCTCCAGCGGCGTGATAGCCAGGCGCAGACAAGGCCGAGAGGCAGCACGAGGGCAGCCGGCGGAGCGACGAAGAACAGGGCCGAACTGACGAGGAGGATCGCGATCCCTATGGGTCCCGCGACGTCAGGCCTTCCTGTGGGGCCCGCCCGAACCGAAGACGCTGCTGCCACGTCGGCGCGCACATCCGTCGACCCCGGTGTCTGGAGTGCGGCCGCGGAGAGGTGGACCGAGCGGCGTGCAGCCTCGAGGCCGGCGTTGAGCTGTCCCTCGAGCTCGGCGGGGAACCAAAGCTGCGCGTGCGCCTGGGCGTAGGTCTCGCGGTCGCCGTGGTAGTCGGTGCCGCCGGTCGCGACGAGCCGCAGGTCGTCAGCGATCCGCCACAGCGTGGCGACGGTCTCGGTGTCGTAGGCGCGGTAGTGGACCTCGAGGCCGCTGAGTCCGACGTCGACGAGCTCGCGCAGGAAGCCGACGTGCTTCGGCGCCTCGGCGAAGTGCGCGAGCGACGCGAGGCCTCCCGCGCTCCGGATCGCCCGAATCGCGTCGACCGGACCGAGGCCCAGGCGCGGCACGTAAGCCGGGCGGCCGCGAGAGAGGTGGGCGTTGAACGCCTCCTCGACGCTCGAGACGTAGCCCGCGGCGATCATCGCCCGCGCGATGCGCGGCCGGCCGAGGGCATCCTCGTCGGTGGTCGCGGGGAGCTGCTCGAGCGCGGCGTCGACGGGCAGACCGAGGTCACGGAGCTTCCCGATCATCTTCTCGAATCGGACGCGGCGCGCGTCCCGCTGGCCTGCCAGCGCCGCCTCGAGCGCATCGTCGTCCGGGTCGACGCCGAGCCCCAGCACGTGGACCTCGCCTTCGCCGATCTGGTCGCGTTCTCCGCGAGCACGCTGTTGATCTCGATCCCCGGGATGACCTCCAGCCCGCCGGTGGCTCGCCGTCACTTCGAAGCAGCTCGCGGACGCCGGCGAGCGTGTCGTGGTCCGTGATGGCGAGGAGGCGGAGGCCGGCCGCGGCGGCTGCCGCCACGAGCTCGGCAGGCGTCAGCAGGCCGTCGGAGCGGAGGGTGTGGGTGTGGAGGTCGAGCGTGGCTGGGCGTTGGTGGCACGAGACCCGTGAGCGGAGCGTGATGGCGCTTGACGCCGGCGCTCTGTTCCAGGCCTCCGCCGACGACGGACCCGGTCACTCCTCCCAGACCCGCTGGACCCGCTCGATCGCGAGCGCCCGCCCCGTCGCCGGATCGACGTCGATCTGGGTCGCGTTGAACACGACCGGCCCCGCCGCGACCTCGAACCGCGTCGGGAGCCCGTTGAGGAACCGCGGCAGCACCGTCGCCGGCGCGAACCCGATGATCGACCAGGCGCCGCCGGTGCACCCGAGGTCGCTCTGGTACGCGGTCCCCTGCGGCAGGATCCGATCGTCGGCGGTCGGGACGTGGGTGTGGGTGCCCACCACGGCGGAGACCCGGCCATCGAGGTGGACGCCCATGGCGTTCTTCTCGGACGTGATCTCGCAGTGGAAGTCGACCAGTCGGACCGGCGGCAGGGGCTCGCCGGCCTCCTCGAGGAGCCGATTCGGCGTCGAGGAACGGGTTCTCGATCGGCTGCATGTACGTCCGGCCCTGGAGGTTGATCACCGCCAGCTCGGTGCCGTCGAGCGCCTGGTAGGTCCCCCACCCTCGCCCGGGCACGCCGGTGGTGCCGTAGTTGAGCGGGCCGGAGGATCCGGTCGTTCGACTCGAGGGCCGGGTAGATCTCCCGCTTGTCCCAGATGTGGTTGCCGGACGTGATGACGTCGACGCCGTGCGCGAACAGGGCGTCGGCGGTCGACACGGTCAGGCCCATGCCGCCGGCGAGGTTCTCGCCGTTGGCGGTGACGAAGTCGATCGAGCGCTCCTCGCGCAGGGCCGGGATGATGGCCTCGATCGCGAGCCGGCCGGGCTTGCCGATGACGTCGCCGACCATCAGGACGCGGCACGCGCCGGGCGGTCTGCGGGGCGTCGCCGTTCGCGGGGTTGCCGAGCCGGACGCGACCCGCGGCGCGCGGCTGTGGGTGGTCTGTCGGCATGCCGGGCGAGGTTAGCATCGGGCGGGCCCGTCGCCCCGATGCACCACCGTCCGCGCGGGCGCGCCCGATCGCGTGCAAGGCCGGTGTTGCGAGACACCGGCGGTTCAGCCCGGGAAACTGACACGCGGCCCGACCTGGGGTAGGGTTCAGGAACTCCAACCCTGCTCCGAGGCGCTTCCTGCTCGTGCTCGTTCCCGGTTCTCGCCGCATCCTCGCCACCGTGCTCGCGCTCGGCCTCGTGCTGACCGCCGCCGGCACGGCCGCGGCGGCGCCCCCGACCGGCGATCGCGCGGGTGCCGCGCAGGCCAAGCCGGGCGGCGGTGGCGGTGGCGGAGGCGGCGGCCCGAAGCCGACCCGCGGCTACGACATCTCCTACCCGCAGTGCGGCGCGCCGTACCCCGCGAACCCGGCCTTCGGGATCGTCGGGGTCAATGGCGGCCGGGTCTTCAGCGTGAATCCCTGCCTCGCCAGCCAGATCACGTGGGGCGGCGGCGCGAAGACCGAGCTGTACGTCAACACCGGCAACCCCGGTCCCGGCGCTGTCGCAGCTTCTGGCCGAGCGGGCAGACCGCGCCGCGGTTCTGCGACCCGGCGAACCTCGATACCGCCGACTGCGCCTACGACTACGGCTGGAACGCGGCCAGGCAGTCGTGGGAGACCGCGGTCCAGGCGTACGCGACCGCTCAGGCTCACGGCCAGCCCGGCCGCGACCGCCTGGTGGCTCGACGTGGAGACCTCGAACAGCTGGCGCTCGAACACGGCGCTGAACGTCGCCGCGATCCAGGGCGAGGTCGACTACCTCCGCTCCGTGGGCATCACGAGGCTCGGCGTGTACTCGACGACGGTCCAGTGGGGCCAGATCACCGGCGGGACGACGGCCTTCGCCACCCTGCCGAGCTGGGGCGCGGGGGCGCCGAGCGAGAAGGCCGCCAAGCAGCATTGCGTCTCGACGCCGGGCTTCACGGGCGGCCGGCTCGCGATGGTCCAGTTCATCGTCTCGGGGTTCGACGCCGACATTCGCTGCTAGCCCACTCTGGCCGCGGGAAACGCGGCGCGCGCTGACGCCTGAGCCAGCCAAGCACCTTCGCCCGGCGCTACCTTGCTGGATCGATGCCGCCCACGCTTGTCGATGCCCGTCGTCTGGTCCCCTCGCCACCGCGGGCACGCGCCCCATGGCGGCTACTGGCTCGGCGTGCACGAGCCGGGTGACGAGGAGCCCGAGCGCGGCGACCTGCTGCGCGACTGGCATGGCCGCGGCGGGCGCGCCGATCGTCGAGCCGCCCGACCTCGGCCTCGACCCGATCCTCGCCGTCCACGACGCTTCGTTCGTCGACTTCATGTCCCGGGCCTATCCGGCATGGGTCGCCGAGGGCCATCTCGAGAGCCCCGGCCAGCCGAACGTTACCGGCTACCTGTTCGCGAACCCCGGGTTCGCCGCGCGCTATCGCGGTCGGCGACCGGCGACGATCCGCGCCGAGCTGGGGCTATATGCCATGGACACGATGACGTTGCTGAGTGAGGGCACGTTCGACGCAGCCTGTTCCGCGGTCCACGCCGCAGCCCACGCCGCCGACCTGGTGGCGGCGGGCGCGCGGGCCTCGTATGCCGCGGTGCGCCCGCCGGGCCACCACGCCGGCCCCGCGTTCTTCGGAGGCTCCTGCTACTTCAACAACGCCGCGGCGGCAGCCCAGCGGCTGCGTTTGAAGGGCATCGAGCGAGTCGCGATCGTCGACATCGACGCGCACCAGGGCAACGGCACCCAGGAGATCTTCTGGGATCGCCCGGACGTGCTGTACACGTCAGTCCATGTCGATCCGGCCGAGGGCTGGTTCCCGCACATCGTCGGGTACGAGGACGAGCGCGGCGGCGGCGCGGGCGAGGGTTCCAACCTCAACGTGCCGGTGCCCGGCGGGAGCGGCGACGGCCCCTGGCTCGAGGGTCTCGATCAGCTGCTCGCGCGTGTCCGCGAGCACCGCCCAGAGGCGCTCGTCGTCTCGCTGGGCGTCGACGGCGCGGAGCACGACCCCGCGGCTCCGCTGCGAATCTCGCGGGAGGGCTTCGCGGCAGCCGGCGCGCGGATCGGCGCCCTCGGGCTGCCCACGGTCTTCGTCCAGGAGGGCGGCTACGACTTGGCGCGCCTCGTCGAGCTCGTCCTGGCCGTCCTCACCGGCTTCGAATCCGCCCGCTAGCGGATCGCCGTCAGCCCGCTACTTCGCGTACTCGACGGCGCGCGTCTCGCGGATGACCGTGACCTTGATCTGGCCCGGGTAGGTCAGCTGCTCCTCGATCCTCTTCACGATGTCCCGCGCCAGGCGCGTCGCGGAGAGGTCGTCGATCTCCTCCGGCCGGACGAGGATCCGGACCTCGCGGCCCGCCTGGACGGCGAACGACTTCTCGACCCCGGCGAAGCTCTCGGCGATGCCCTGGAGGTCCTCGAGCCGCTTGACGTAGGTCTCCATGGTCTCGCCGCGGGCGCCGGGCCGTGACGCGCTGATCGCGTCGGCGACCTGCACGATCGGGGCCTCGAGGCAGGCGTACTCGACCTCCTGGTGGTGCGCGGCGATCCCGTTCACGACCTTGAACGGCAGCTCGTACTTCTGCGCGATCTGCGCGCCGATCGCGGCGTGCGGACCCTCGACCTCGTGGTCGACGGCCTTGCCGATGTCGTGCAGCAGGCCGCCCATCTTGGCGGCCATCACGTCGGCGCCGCCGATCTCGGAGGCGATCATCGCGGCAAGGTGGCTCGCCTCGATCGAGTGGACGAGCACGTTCTGGCCGTAGGACGTCCGGAACTTCAGCCGCCCGAGGGTCTTGAGGAGGTCGCCGGGCAGGCCCGGGACGCCGCACTCGTACGCGGCCTGCTCGCCGGCCTGGCGGATGACGAGGTCGACCTCGGCCCGGGCCTTGGCAACGACCTCCTCGATCCGGCCCGGGTGGATCCGGCCGTCGCCCATCAGCTTCGTGAGCGCGATTCGCGCGACCTCCCGGCGAACCGGGTCGAAGCCCGAGAGCACCACCGTCTCCGGGGTGTCGTCGATGATCAGGTCGATCCCCGTGGCCTGCTCGAGGGCCCGGATGTTGCGGCCCTCGCGGCCGATGATCCGGCCCTTCATCTCGTCGTTCGGGAGGTGGACGACCGTCACCGTGTGCTCCGCCGTGTGGTCCGCGGCGACCCGCTGCATCGCGGTCAGGATGATGTCGCGGGCCTTGTCGGTGGCCTCCTCGCGGGCCCGCCGCTCGATCGACCGGGCGAGCTTCACCGCGTCGTGCTCGGCCTCCTCGCGGATCGCCTCGAGGAGGATCCCCTTGGCGTCCTCGGCGGACATGCCGCTCACCTGCTCGAGGGCCACGATGCGCTGCTGGTTGAGCTTCTCGAGCTCCTCGCGGCCCTTGTCGAGCTCGATCTGCTTCTCGAGGAGCTTCCGATCGCGCTGCTCGAGCATGTCGGAGCGCTGGTCGAGCTGCTCGTCGCGAGAGTGGAGGCGCCGCTCGAGGTTGGTGAGCTCACCGCGACGCTCGCGGGCGTCGTCCTCGGCCTCGCGCTGGAGGCGGATCTTCTCCTCCTTGGCCTCGAGGATCAGGTCCTTCTGCTGGGCTCGCGCATCCGAGACGATGCGGGCGGCCTTCTCGTGGGCGACCTTGAGCTCCTGGTTGGCGAGACGGTTCCGGGCAAGGAACCCTGCGCCGATGCCAACGGCAAGGCCGACCAACGCCGCAAGGGCGAGGGCGACGTTGTCCATCTTCATCCTCCCATCCGATCGAGGGTTCGACCGGACGCGTTGTGTGCATTTCGATCCCGCGCGGTCCCTGTCGAGGACCGGGCGAGCCAAGGCGTAGCCTACTACGGATGGAGGCCCGCTCCAGATCGTAGGTCGCCCTACGCGATGGACCGGGTCAGGGACGTGCAGAGCTCCGAGTCGAAGCCGTTCCGCGCGAGGAGCGCGTAGGCCCGCTGGCGGCGGGCACGGGGATCCGGCACGCGGGCGAGTGCGCTGGCGTGACGCTCGAGCAGGCGCCGGGCGGCGGCCTCATCGGCGTCCGGCCGCTCGATGTCACGCTCCTCGATCGCCTCGTCCGTGACCTCACGGTCGATGCCCTTGCGCGCCAGCTCCTGCCGCAGGGCTCGCTCGCCGCGCGGCCGCGCCCGGTCCCGCGACTCCACCCACGCTCGCGCGAACGCCGCGTCGTCGATCATCCCGAGCTCGGTCAGCCGCTCGATCGCCCCTTCGACGAGATCCGCTCGATAGCCGCGGAGGAGCAACCGCCGTCGCACCTCGGCGGCCGAGCGTTGCCGTGCCTCCAGGAACCGCAGCGCAGCCTCGAGCACGAGCGTCGGATCCGTGATCTCCGCCGTGCTCGGCACGCCGAACCTCGAGCGTCTTCTGCCGCCGCCGAACGTTCATCCCGCGTCGAGCTCGGCGTCAGGTGGGTCTGAGCGTGCTGAGCTCGGCGTCAGGCGGCCTGAGCGCGCGGTCAGGCGGGCCGCATGTCGCCGAGCTACTCGGCTTCGGCGATGCCTTCGACAGGGACGGCAACATCCCCGCCGGCAACCTTGGTTCGGATGCGCGCTCTCGATCTCCGTCGCGATCGGCGGGTTCTGGCGCAGGAAGTCCTTCGACGCTTCGCGACCCTGGCCGAGCCGCGTCTCCGCGAACGTGAACCACGCTCCGGTCTTGTCGACGATCGTCCATCGCGACGCCGACGTCGAGGAGGCCGCCCTCGCGGGAGACGCCCTCGCCGTACATCACGTCGAACTCGGCGACGCGGAACGGCGGCGCGACCTTGTTCTTCACGACCTTGACGCGAACCCGGTTGCCGACCGAGTCCTGGCCGTTCTTGATCGTCTCGACCCGCCGGATGTCGAGGCGGACGCTGGCGTAGAACTTGAGCGCGCGGCCGCCGGGCGTCGTCTCGGGGTTGCCGAACATCACGCCGATCTTCTCGCGCAGCTGGTTGGTGAAGACGAGCGAGGTGTTCGAGCGGCTCACCGCGCCGGTGAGCTTGCGGAGCGCCTGGCTCATGAGCCGCGCCTGGATGCCGACGAACGAGTCGCCCATCTCGCCCTCGATCTCGGCGCGCGGCACGAGCGCCGCGACCGAGTCGACGACGACGACGTCGATGCCACCGGAGCGAATGAGCGTCTCGGTGATCTCGAGGGCCTGCTCGCCGGTGTCGGGCTGGCTGACGAGGAGCTCGTCGACGTTGACGCCGCAGGCCCGGGCGTAGCCCGGATCGAGCGCGTGCTCCACGTCGATGAACGCCGCGACGCCGCCCTTCCGCTGGGCCTCCGCGATGACGTGCTGGCAGACCGTCGTCTTGCCCGACGACTCGGGACCGAAGATCTCGACGATCCGGCCGCGCGGCACGCCGCCGACGCCGAGCGCGAGATCCAGCGCGATCGAGCCCGTCGGGATCGTGTCGACCTGCTGCCGCTGGGCCGAGCCGAGCTTCATGATCGAGCCGGACCCGAACTGCTTCTCGATGGCGAGAATCGCCGCATCGACGGCGCGGCCCTTGTCGGCGACCGCCTTCTCCCCGTTCCGCTCCATCACCGCCATCGGTCACGCTCCTCTTCGTTCCGAGCCCCAGGTTCCACGCAGGGGCTCGCAACCCCGCGTGCCGGTCAGCCTTCTTCCTTGTTGTCGCCCTCGTTCCAGCGCGGCTTGCGCTCCTTGCGGATCAGCTCGACGTTCATCGGCGGCTCCGCCATCGGCTGCAGCTTCGGCGCGGCCGACCGGTCCTTGGGCGCCTTCTTCTTTTCGCGGCTTGGTCGATCTCGAGAGCCCATCGAGGGTTCCTCCGCGGTGACGGAAAGGTATGCGGCGGCGCTTCACTGCGGATCACCTGCCGCTTCACCGCCCATTGTCGCACCGTCGCCCGCGGCGTTCCGTCCCGCTCGGAGCCGCAGCTCGGGCATCGCGGCCGGGAAGGTCCCGCCGGCGAGGGCGGCACGGATCCGGGCCATGAAATCGAGCGTGAACGTGAGGTTGTGGAGCGTGGCCAGCCGGTACGCGAGGAGCTCCTTCGCCCGGAACAGGTGGGCGATGTAGGCCCTGGAGAACTGGCGGCACGCGAGGCACGGGCAGCCCTCCTCGAGCGGCCGTCGGGTCGTCGAGCAGCGCCGCGTTCCGGAGGTTCAGCTTGCCGCCCGGGACCCACGCCTGGCCGGTCCGCGCGACGCGCGACGGCAGCACCGAATCGAACAGGTCGATGCCCTGGTCGACCGCGTCCAGGAGGTCTGCCGGCGAGCCGAGGCCCATGAGGTAGCGCGGCCGCGGGTCGTCCGCCAGCAGCCCGACGACGAGGTCGATCGTGTCGCGCCGCTGGATCGGCGTCTCGTCGCCCGCGAGCCCGCCGATGTTGATGCCGTCGAAGGGCATCGAGGCGATGAACCGCGTCGAGGCCTCGCGCAGGTCCGGCTCGAGCCCGCCCTGGATCACGCCGAACAGCGCCTGGTCCTCGCGCTGGTGCGCCGCGAGCGAGCGCTCGGCCCAGCGGTGCGTCCGGTCGGTCGCGTCCTGGACGACCGGCCGCTCCGACGAGGGGTAGACCGGATGGTCGAACGCGACCGCGACGTCGGCGCCGAGCGCCTCCTGGATGGCGATCGCGGATCTCGGGGGTCAGGCGATGGGTCGAGCCGTCGATGTGGCTCCGGAAGGTCGCGCCGTCCTCGTCGATCTTGCGCCAGTCCGCCAGCGAGACGACCTGGAAGCCGCCCGAGTCCGTGAGGATCGGCCGGTCCCAGGCCATGAACCGATGCAGCCCGCCGAGCCGCTGGATTCGCTCGTGGCCCGGGCCGGAGGTAGAGGTGGTAGGTATTCGAGAGGACGATGGTCGCGCCGACGGTTCGGAGGTCGTCGGGGTCCAGCGCCTTGACGGTCGCGTTCGTCCCGACCGGCATGAACTGCGGCGTCTCGACGACGCCGTGCGGCAGGGTCAGCCGCCCGAGGCGCGCCCTCGTGGGGCCATTGGCCTGCGGCGGGGTGAGGACCTCGAACGACGCGGGGCGCGACGGCGCTTCGACGGCGGTCACGTGCCCCCGCTGGTGGCGCCCTCGTCCCACAGCGGGACGATCTCCGGCTCGGCGCGGCGCGGCGGCGGGATCTCGTAGCCGAGACCCGGCGAGGTGGTTGCGCGCCGCCTCGGTCGCGATCCGGCCCTGGGGCGTCCGATCGAGGAACCCGAGGCGCAGGAGGTACGGCTCGTAGACGTCCTCGATCGTCTCGATCTCCTCGGACAGCACGGCGGCGAGGGCCGCCACGCCCACAGGCCCCGAGGCGAACTTCTGGATGATCGCCGCGAGCAGCTTGCGATCGGTCGAGTCGAGGCCCGCGTCGTCGATCTCGAGGAGGCGCATCGCCTCGATGGCCGCGGGCTCGTCGACGCTCCCCGTCCCGATCACCTCGGAGTGGTCGCGCACGCGCTTGAGCAGCCGGTTGACGATCCGCGGCGTCCCGCGCCCGCGCCGCGCGATCGCGACCGCGGCGGCGTGGTTGATCTCGATGTTGAGGATCCCCGCCGACCGCTCGACGATCTCGGTCAGCTCCGCTTCCTCGTAGAAGTCGAGGCGGTAGGTGGCGCCGAACCGATCGCGCAGCGGCGACGAGATGCGCCCGGCCCGGGTCGTCGCGCCGACCACCGTGAACGGCTTCAGGCTGAGCCGCAGGCTCCGGGCGGAGGGCCCCTTCCCGATCATCACGTCGAGGGCGTAGTCCTCCATCGCCGGGTAGAGGATCTCCTCGACGGCGCGGTTCAGGCGGTGGATCTCGTCGATGAACAGGACGTCGCGCTCCTCGAGGCTCGTGAGGACCGCGGCGAGGTCACCGGGCCGCTCCACGGCCGGGCCGGACGTGTAGCGCACGTTCACCCCGAGCTCGCGGGCGATGATCGTCGCGAGGGTCGTCTTGCCCAGGCCCGGCGGGCCGTACAGGAGAACGTGGTCGGACGCCTCTCCCCTCGCCCGCGCGGCGGTCAGCAGGATCGAGAGGTTCGCCTTGACCTCGCGCTGCCCGATGTACTCGTCGAGGTTGCGCGGCCGGAGCGAGCTCTCGACCACGACATCGGCCTCGTGCAGGTCCGAGGCAAGGATCCGCGAGACGTCGTCCGTCATCCTCGGAATTCTACCAGCGTCGCGGCCCGTTTCGTACATCTGTTCTATCCCATCGGCCCCGATCCAGGCCCGCTGGCGCGACAATGCGCGCATGCCCATCCTGTCGATCGCCGCGCTCGCCGTCGCCGCGGGATCCGCGTTCGTCATCTGGGTGATGGCCCGGCACTTCAGCCGGCGGTACGTGGAGCTGCATCGGCGAGTGCCGCCGCCGACCTGGATGTTCCGCACGCAAACCGACCCGCAGCTCGAGGATCCACGACGCCGTGCGCTCTCCCTGCTGCCGATCCTGGTCGTGTCCGCCGTCCTCTACGTCCTGAACTCCTGAGGCTGGACGGGACCAGCGGGCGTCAGCCCTTGATCGCGCCGCTGAGCCCGGCGCCGTTCAGGAACAGTCGCTGGAACACCAGGAACAGCAGGATCGGGATGATGCTCGAGATCGCCAGCGCGGCGATGAACACCCCGAGGTCCGTTCGACGACTGGAGGCTCGGCAGCCTGACCGACAACGGTTGCAGGTCCGGGTCGCGGATCACGAGCAGGGGCCACAGGTAGTCCTTCCACGTCGCCGATGATCGCGAAAACGGAGACGACCCCGAGGATCGGCCGAGACAACGGCAGCACGATGGACCAGAAGAGCCGGAGCGGCCCGGCGCCGTCGACCCGCGCGGCCTCGAAGATCTCGCGTGGCAGGTTGTCGAAGAAGCGCTTGACCAGGACGACGTTCACCGCGCTGGCTCCGGCGGGCAGCCAGATCGCCCAGTACGAGTCGATCATCCGGATGTTCGCGATCGGAACGTTCACGACCGTGAGGTAGAGCGGTACGAGCAGCACGATCGGGGGCACGAACAGCGTGGCGATGATGAGCCCGGTCACCAGGCCCCCGAGGCGCGGTCGCAGGACCGACAGCGCGTAGCCGCCCGTCGTCGCGACGATGAGCTGGATCGCCCAGGAGCCCACCGCGATCAGAACCGTGTTGATGAGGTAGCGGTCGATGTGGGTCACCGACCACGCCGTCGCCAGCTGGCCCAGGTCGATGCCGTTGGGCCACAGGGCCATGGGGAAGCGCAGCGTGTCCTGGGTCGGCGTGACCGCGGCCTTGGCCATCCACAGCAGCGGCCCCAGCCCGATGAACAGCAGGACCAGCAGGACCGTGCCCTGGAGGCCCAGCATCGACCACCGGATCCGGCCGCGCCGCCAATCGGCGGGCGCGATGATCCCGCGCTCGGTGGTGTCGTTCACGCCGCGCGCACGCGGCCGCCGGCCGATCACGAGGTCGTGCTCCAGGCCCGCGTCAGCCGGTAGTAGCCGGCGGTGAAGAGCGCGAGGAACACGGCCAGCGTCAGGCTCAGGGCGGCGGCCATCCCGTAGTCGCCTCCGAGGCTGTTCTGGAAGGCGTAGCGATAGATCAGGAGGAGGACGCTCAGGGTCGAGTTGTTGGGCCCGCCGCCCGTGAAGAGCAGCGGCTCGGTGAACAGCTGGGCCGTCGCGATCAGCTGGAGGATCAGGGTCAGCAGGAGCACGGTTCGGAGCTGCGGCAGGGTGACGTTGACGACCTTCTGCCAGATCGAGGCGCCGTCCACATCGGCCGCGTCGTACAGCTCGCGCGGCACGGCGATCAACGCCGCGAGGTAGATGATCACGGTCGCGCCGGCGTTCGCCCAGGTCGCCTCGATGACGATCGAGGGCATCGAGGTGGTGGCGCTCTGGAGCCACGGCAGCGGGTCGACCCCGATCCAACCCAACATGGTGTTGAAGACGCCCCCGGGAGAGGCGTTGTAGAAGAACTTCCAGAGCAGCACGGCCACGACCGGCGGGATGACGACCGGCAGGTATGCCAGGGCCGAGTAGATGCCCCGACCTCGCCGGACCTCGCTCATCAGCGACCGCGAGGAAGATCGGGATCGGGAAGCCGAAGATGAGCGCCAGCAGGGCGAACCAGGCGGTGTTCGAGACGGCGATCGCGAACTGCGGATCAGCGAGGACCCGCGCGAAGTTGTCGAGGCCCACGAACGTCGGCTCGGAGACGAGGTTCGTCTCCTGCACGCTCATGACCAGCACGCGAACGATCGGAAACCAGGAGAACAGGCCGAACACCGCCAGCAGCGGCAGCAGGAAGGCCAGGGTGCCGAGGCCGTCGCGGGTCAATCGCCACCGGGGGCGCGATCGGCTGGCAGCGGTGTAGCTCATCTGCACCTCATCCGAGGTCAGAAGCGGAAACGATACGGGCCCCGGCGGAGCCGGGGCCCGTGTTGAAGGAGGACCTTGGGATCAGCCCTGGTCCAGGATTGCCTGGACCTGCTGGTTCGCCTGCGTCAGCAGGGCGTCGATGTCCGCGTTCTGGTCGGTGAGGACAGCCTGCACGACCGGGTCCAGTGCCGCGTAGAGCTCCTGGGTGTGGGCCGTCGGCTCGGTGACGATCTGCTGGTCGAAGATCTTCGAGGTGAACGGCGTCATCTGGGCGGTGGGGACGTTGATGAAGTCCTTGATCCAGACCTGCGAGGCGTCGTAGGTCGCCTTGTCGAAGATCGGCAGCGACGGGACGCCCACCGGCTGGTTGTTGGCCTTCGAGCGCCTCGGCGTCGGCCACGGCGCCTTCCTGGCTCAGCAGCTTCTGCAGGTAGTACCAGTCGATCCAGGTCACGGCCGCATCGCGCTCTTCCTCGGTCGTGTTGACGTTCACCGCGGCGAGCGTTCCGCCGCCGAGCACGCCCGCGTCGGGCGAGCTGTCGAGCGGGATCACCGAGACGCCGTAGTCCTCCGGCTTGAGGCCGTTGTTCTGGACCATGGCGGTGTACAGGTCGGAGCCGCCGGTGAACATCCCGATCTGACCGGAGGCGAACGCCTGGTTGATCGTCCCCCACGCGTAGTCGAAGGTCGAGCCCATCGAGTTGTCCTGCCAGCGCATCGCCTTGATGCGCTCGAGGGCGGCCTTCGTCTGTGGGTTGTTGAGGGTCGCGGTGACCTTGCCGTCGGCGATCGTCTGCATCCGGCCACCGAGGGCGTAGGTGGAGGTGGTCAGCTGCCAACCACCGGTGTTCTCGGTCGCCATCTGCGCGAAGCCGGCAAGGCCGGTCTTCTCGGCGATCGTCTTGGCGGCCGCGCGGACCTCGTCCCAGGTGGCAGGCGGGCTGTCCGGATCGAGGCCGGCCTGCGTGAACAGGGTCCGGTTGTAGGTCAGCGACATCCCGTAGGCGGCGATCGGCACGGCCCAGATCGCGCCGTCCTCGTCCTGGCCGTTGACGACCACGTTCGGGTTGAACTTGTCGGCGTAGCCGAGGGCCTGGACGCGCGAGTCGATGTTGACGATCTGGTGCTGCTCGATGAGCCCCTTGCCATCGGTGAACGGGATCGTGAAGACGTGCGGCAGGGTGCCCGCCGCCAGCGCCGCGGTGAACGTGGGCGCCGTCCAGTTGTATTCCTCGGGCTCGACGGTGATCCAGGGGTACTTCGCCTGGAACTCGCTGACCTGGAGGTTCAGCGCGTCAACCGCTTCCTGGGTGGCGCCCGGCCGGAGGACGCCGACAGTGATGGTGACCGGCTTCTGGCCGGCCGCTGTCGCACCGGCGGTCGCCGCCGGCTGACCGGTTGCGGGGGCCGAGCTGGCTCCTGGGCTCGCCGCCGGGCTGCACGCCGCGACGAGCGCGACCGCGACCGTCGCGATCGCGGCGATCATCGCCGGTGGCCTGGACTGTCTCCTCGACATTGCGCTCTCTCCTCTCACGCTGCTCATGGTGCTCCTCGCTCCTGGGGATCGGTCGTCATGCCATGCACACCTCTCCCATGACGCCGTTCATTGGTCGTCTTCGGGCGCCGTACGCAGGCGCCACCAGCCGGTGGCATCGGTCGGCAGGCACCCGTCATGAAGGTCGTGACTGGCCAGCACGAGCTCGGCACCGTCCGGCGCCGGGACCCCGTGTTCGCCGAGGTTGGTGATGGACACGAATCGCTCGCCGCGCCGGAACGCGAGGACGTCGGGCCCCGACGGAAGCCAGGCGAAGGCCTCGCCGGCGAGGTCCGGGTCGGTGCGACGGATCGCGAGCGCGCGCCGATAGAGCGCCAGCATCGAGCCCTCGTCTGCGCTCTGGACCTCGACGGTCAGCGCCGCCCAGTGCGCGGGCTGTGGGAGCCACGGATCGGCCTGCCGATCGGTCGGGCTGAAGCCGAACGGCGGCGACCCGCCCGACCACGGCAACGGGACCCTGCAACCGTCGCGACCGGGATCGACGCCGCCGGAACGTCCACCATCGGATCCTCCAGGCGCTAGACCGGCAGGTCCTCGATCTCCTCGCAGCCCGAGCTCGTCGCCCTGGTAGAGGTAGAGGGATCCGGGCAGGCAGGCCGTGAGGAGGGCCGCGGCCCTGGCTCGGCGACGTCCGAGGTCGAGGTCCGTCGGCGTCCCGCGCCGCTTCGAGGCGAAGCTGAACGACGAATCCCTGCGGCCGTAGCGGGTGACCGGCCGGGTCACGTCGTGATTCGAGAGCAGCCAGGTCGCCGGGGCATCGACCAGGGCGTGGGCCGCCCGGGCCTCTTCGATCGACGTTCGGAACGCCGGCGCCGCCCAGGGCTGGCTAGGAAGTCGAAGTTGAAGGCCGTGTGCAGCTCGTCCGGGCGGAGGTAGCGCACGAACCGCTCGACATCCGGCAGCCAGACCTCACCGACGAGCGCCTTTGCGTCGTCGTACTCGTCGGCGACCGCCCGCCAGCTCCGGTAGATGTCGTGGATCTCGTCGCGGTCCACGTTCGGGTGGCCACCCGGCCCGGGCTCGTCCGGGACCTCCGGCAGCTTCTGCGTCCTTGATCAGTAGCGTGGCCGAGTCGATCCGGATGCCGGCGGCGCCACGGTCGAACCAGAAGCGGAGGACGTCTTCGAACTCGCGCCGCACGTCAGGGTGGTTCCAGTTCAGGTCTGGCTGGTCCTCGGGAGAAGAGGTGCAGGTACCACTCGCCGGGCCGTCCGTCGCGATCGACGGTCCGGGTCCAGGTCGGGCCTCCAAAGTTCGACACCCAGTCGGTCGGGATCGGCGTCGCCGTTCTCGCCGCGTCCGGGGTGGAACCAGAAGCGCGCTCGCTCGGGCGATTCAGGCTCTGCGCGGAGGGCCTCCCGGAACCACGGGTGCTGGCTTGAGACGTGGTTCGGCACGACGTCAACGATCGTCCGGATTCCGATTGCCCGGGCCTCGTCGATCAGCGCCTCCGCCTCGGCCAGCGTGCCGAATGCCGGGTCGATCGACGCGGTAGTCCGACACGTCATACCCACCGTCTGCCAGTGGCGACACGTACCACGGGGTAAACCACACGGCGTCCACGCCCAGATCACGGAGGTACGGGAGTCGCGACCGGACCCCTGCGAGATCGCCCGTCCCGTCGCCGTTGGCGTCGGCGAAGCTGCGCACGTAGATCTCGTAGATCACCGCGCTCCGCCACCAACGTGGATCCGCGGCGGCAGGTGGCTGGGACGCCGGCGTTAGAGCCGTTGCGGTGCCACCCTCCGGCCGTTCGCCGCGCTCGACAGCGGTCACGTATGCCTCGCTGTGCTCCTCCGAGCCCCGGCACTCCTCCGGGTGCTCACCGCGATCAACGTAACAGGGTTGACAAACTAATGCAAGAACTTGACAAGCGAATGTTCGGGGCGGCGGGCACGCCGGCCCCGTCGAACGTCGTCAGGCAGGCGCAGGCCCGGTCGACGATCGGACGACGAGCTCGGGCTCGAAGAGCATCTCCTCGTGGGCCACGGCCGCCCCGGCGATCTGGGCTGTCAGGAGCTCGATGACCAGCTTGCCCATGGCGTCGATCGGCTGTCGAACGGTGGTGAGCGGCGGGTCGATGCTGCTCATCAGGGCGGAGTCGTCGAACCCCACCACGGAGATGTCGTTCGGTACCCGAAGTCCTGCCCGGCGAACGGCTCGGATGGCTCCGAGGGCCATCGGGTCGCTCGCCGCCACGATGCCGGTCACGCCGGCGCGAATGAGCCGCGTGGTTGCCGCCTGGGCCGCTTCCAGGGAGTACAGGGCGTGGGCGACGCGCTCGGGACCGATCGGCAAGCCCGCGGCCGCCGCCGTCCGTTGCGCGGCTGCGAGCTTTCGCCGCGATGGCACGTGGTCCGACGGCCCGAGCAGCAGGCCGATGCGGGTGTGCCCGAGTGAGAAGAGATGCTGGAGCGCCTGCTCGGCGGCGCTCGCGTCGTCGCATGAGACCGTGGCAAATCCGAGACCTTCGATCGGCGCGTTGACCAGCACCGTGGGCAGCTTGCGGGCGGTCAGCCGGCTGTAGTGCTCGTGCGGCGCGTCGGCCTGGGTGTAGAGCCCGCCAGCGAACACCACGCCCGAGACCTGTTGCTGCAGCAGGAGGTCGACGTAATCCGCCTCGGTGACGCCGCCCGCGGTCTGCGTGCACAGGACCGGGGTGAAGCCCTGCTGCGCGAGCGCGCTGCTGACGACCTCGGCGAAGGCCGGGAAGATCGGGTTCTGCAGCTCGGGCAACACCAGCCCGACCAGGCGGGCGCGCTCGCCGCGGAGCTTGGTGGGCCGCTCGTAGCCAAGGACGTCGAGGGCCGTCAGGATCCGCTGGCGCGTCGCCTCGGAGACGCCCGGCTTCTCGTTCAGCACCCGGCTCACCGTGGCCTCGGAGACCCCGACCTTCTTGGCCACGTCCGCAAGTCGTCGTGTCATGCGCGGCATTCTACGCAATTCTACGCAAGAATGTAGCAAGTACTTGCGACGCGCCACACGTCCTGGCAGTGTCCGGCGCCGGGCTCAGTCTCGGGCGAGGACTCGCAGCGCCGCCTTGACCCGCTCCTCCAGCGACGAGCCGGCGCCCGCGGCCCCGAGCCCGATGCGCGCCGCCTCGCGAGCCTCCGGCAGCGAGTAGCCGAGCGCCTGGAGCGCGCCGATCACGTCGTTCTCGGCGACGGGCTGACCGGCGATCGCGATGAACGCCGCGCCGGCCGCGGTGACCTTCTCCTTGAGCTCGAAGATCACCCGTTCGGCGAGCTTCTTGCCGATCCCCGGGATCGAGACGAGCACCGCCTGGTCCTGCTGCATGATCGCGAGCTGGAGCTCGGCGGCGGGCCGGGAGCCGGCGATCGCCATTGCCACCTTGGGCCCGACGCCGGTGACCGTCAGAAGCAGCCCGAAGAACCCGAGCTCCTCGGCGGTCTTGAAGCCGAACAGCTGCTGCGCGTCCTCGCGGACCACGTGGTGGGTGAACAGCTTCAGGCGGCTGCCGGGCGCGGCCGACGCGACCACCGACGGCGCGGCGTAGACGCGGTACCCGACCCCGCCCACCTCGACCACGAGCGAATCGACGGCGATCGCCGCGACGGTGCCATCCAGCGAGGCGATCACCGGCGGCTCAGCGCGCGATCAGGCGCGATCGGTCGAACGGAGCCGGGCCTTGCGGTCCTCGAGCGCGATCGCTTCCTTGACCGCGCGCTCGTAGCCGTTCCCGTGGCCGTTCCCATTCCCGTTGCCGCCGCTGCCGACGATCGGGTCGACGGCCGACCGATCCAGCACGGACGAGCGACGGTCGACGCCCGAACGCTCGGCGTTCGCGCCCCAGATGGCGATCGCAAGGGCATCGGCCGTGTCGTCGGGGTGCGGCGGCGCCGCGAGGCCCAGGCACACGGCGACCATCCGCCCGACCTGGTCCTTCTCGGCTCGACCGTGGCCGGTCACGGCCACCTTGACCTCGTTCGGTGTCGCCTCGCGGACGGGCACCTCGGCCTGCGCGGCGGCCAGCAGGACGACCCCGCGGGCCTGCCCGACCCCGAACGCGGTCTGGGCGTTCTTCGAGAAGAACAGCCGCTCCACCGCCACGATGTCCGGCTTGTGCGTCGCGATGATCTCGTCGAGGTGGGCGTGGATCGCCAGGAGGCGCTGCGGGAGCGCTGCGTCGGGCTTGGTGGTGATGCAGCCAGCGTCGACCATCCGGAGGTTGCCGCCGCTCCGGCTCTCGACCACGCCCCAGCCCATCGCCGCCGTTCCCGGGTCGATTCCGAGGACGATCATCGGGCGGCCGGTGCGGGCGCCTGGGCCGCCCGAAGGGTCAACCCGCGACCTCGGCGAACAGCTCCTCGGGGATGTCGAAGTTGGCGGTGACGCGCTGGACGTCGTCGAGATCCTCGAGGTTCTCGACGAGCCGGAGGTTCTGGCGGGCCCGCTGCTCGTCGACCTCGACCGTGTTCTTCGCGATCATCGTGTTCTCGGCGCTGTCGACCGCCAGGCCCGCCGCATCGAGGGCCTTCCGGACCTGCTCGAGGCCGGCCGGCGTGGTGTAGACCTCGACGAGCTCGTCGCTGCTGGTGTCGACGTCCTCGGCGCCCGCATCGATGGCCGCCAGGGCGAGGTCGTCCGAATCGTGGCCCTTGGCCGGGATCGTGATCACCCCGCGCGGCTCGAACTGCCACGCGACGGCGCCGGACCCGGCGAGCTGGCCGCCCGCCTTCGTGAAGATCGCCCGGACCTCGGAGGCCGTGCGGTTGCGGTTGTCGGTCGCCGCCTCGACGAGGATCGCGACGCCGCCCGGGCCGTAGCCCTCGTAGACGATCTCCTCGTACTGCTCGGCCTCGCCGCCGCCCGTCGCCTTGTCGATCGTCCGCTTGATGTTGTCGGCGGGCATGTTGACCGAGCGGGCCTTCTCGATCGCGAGGCGGAGCCGGTAGTTGGCGTCGGGGTCGCCGCCACCAGTCCGCGCGGCGACGCTGATCTCACGTGCGACCTTGGTGAAGACCGCGCTGCGCTTGGCGTCGGTGACGCCCTTGGCGCGCTTGATCGTCGACCATTTGGAGTGTCCTGACATCGGGCGGGAGTATACCGAGCCGGACTGCCTCGACCGACGGGCCGCAGGCCCTGGCTTGGTGGCGCGCGTGGCTCGGTGGCCTGCTCCTGCCATCTTCAATGGCACGTTCAGGCCGTGTCTGGGAGACACGAAAACGACCGGAAGCCGTGCGTTGCCGGGCTCCCACGCCATCTTCGAAGCGGCTTCGTGTCTGTGAGACACGCATCCGGTTCACAAAGGGCCCAGATCGAGCCTTTGCCCTCTCCTTCGTGTCTCTGGCGCACGAATTCCTTTCCGAAGACCGGTATGGGAAGGCTGCAAGGCACCTCGGTTGTCGAATTCGTGATTGGCAAACACGGAGGCTCGGGCCCGATCGGCGCCGGACCATCGCGCGATGCATTGCCGCCGCCGTCGGCTGCCCCACGGGCATCGCCGCACTAGAATGGCCGTCCAGCCTCGACCCCCGGTTCGAACCCATCCCGTTCGCCACGAGGAGCAGCGGCCCATGACTTCGAAGAGCGTCGATCTCCCCCACATCCGGAGCGTCGTCCTGGCAGGCCACGCGGGTGCGGGCAAGACGACGCTCGGCGAGCAGCTGCTGCACAAGTCCGGCGCCGTCGGGCGCGTCGGGAAGGTCGACGACGGGACGTCCCACCTCGACTTCGAGCCGGAGGAGCAGAAGCGCAGGGAGTCGCTGAGCCTCGCGGTGGCGACGTTCGAGACGGACGGGACGCGGATCACGATCATCGACACGCCGGGCTACCTCGACTTCATCGCCGAGGTGATCTCCGGCTTCGCCGCCGCCGACGGCGCGATCCTGGTCGTGGACGCGACGGGCGGGGTCGAAGCGGGTCTCGAGCAGGCCGTGGGGTTCGGGCGGTCGACCGGCACGGCGGCCTGCTTCTTCATCAACAAGTGCGACAAGGAGAACGCCGATCCGACGGCCGCGCTCGATGCGCTGCGGGCGACGTTCGGCAACAAGATCGCGCCGCTCCAGCTCGCCATCGGCGCGGCGCACGACTTCCAGGGCTACGTCGACCTCGTCCATCGCAAGGCCTACGTCAACGAGGGCGGCAAGGAGGTCGAGACGGAGATCCCGGCCGGCATGGCGGAGGAGGTGGCGCGGCGGCGGGACCAGCTCCTCGAGGCCGCCGCGGAAGCCGACGACGACGTCCTCGTGAAGTACCTCGAGGGCGAGGAGGTCTCCGACCCGGAGCTCGAGGCATGCCTCCGGAAGGGCGTGAAAGAATCGATTCTCGCTCCCGTGCTCGTGGGCTCCTCGGCCACCGGGATCGGGCTCCAGGCACTCCTCGACGCGATCGTCCGGTACCTCCCCTCCCCCGCCGACGAAGGCCCCGTGACGGCAAAGGACAAGTCGGGCGCGCGACGTCGAGGTCCCGCCGGATCCGGACGGGCCGCTCCTGGCGCGGGTGTTCAAGACCGCCGCCGACCCGTTCGTCGGGCGGCTCACGTACCTCCGGGTCCTCTCCGGCACGCTCCACTCGCAGGGCCACGCCTGGAACGCGGCGCGAGACGGCGACGAGCGCATCGGCCAGCTGCTGCTCCTGCACGGCAAGGAGCAGGAGCCGATCGCCGAGCTCAAGGCGGGCGAGATCGGGGCCATCGCGAAGCTCGCGGTGACGTCGACCGGCGACACCCTGTCGTCGAAGGAGAAGCCGTTCACGCTCCCGCGGCTCGCGTTCCCGGAGCCGACCCTGGTCATGGCCATCGAGCCGCAGACCAAGACCGACCTCGACAAGATGGGCCCGGCGCTCCAGCGGATGCTCGAGGAGGAGCCCTCGGCCCGGGTCGAGCGGAGCGAGGCCGGCGAGCAGATCCTGCGGACCCTCGGCGACGCCCAGGCCGCGGTGATCCTCGAGCGGCTCAAGCGCAAGTTCGGCGCCGCGATCATCACGCACACGCCGCGGGTGCCGTACAAGCGAGTCGATCCGCGGCAGCGCCAAGTCCCACGGCCGGTACAAGAAGCAGACCGGCGGCCACGGCATGTTCGGCGACGTCTGGATCGAGATCGAGCCGAACCCCGGCGGCGGCGTCGTCTTCGCCGAGAAGGTCGTCGGCGGGTCCGTTCCCCGCAACTTCTTCCCAGGCGTGGAGAAGGGCATCCGGGAGGCTGCCGCCGAGGGGGTCTTCGCCGGCTACCCCCTGTCCGACTTCAAGGCGACGCTCTACGACGGCTCGTTCCACACGGTCGACTCGAACGAGCTGTCGTTCAAGATCGCGGCCTCGATGGCCCTCAAGGACGGCATCCTCCAGGCCAAGCCGGTGCTGCTGGAGCCGATCATGAACGTGGCGATCCGGGTCCCCGAGGAGTTCATGGGCGAGGTCAACCGCGACCTCAACGGGCGCCGCGGTCGCGTGCTCGGGATGGACACCCAGGACGGGATGCAGGTCATCAACGCCCACGTCCCGCAGTCCGAGCTGTTCACCTACGCGACGGAGCTGAAGTCGATCACCGGCGGGCGCGGGACGTTCTCGGCCTCGCTGGACCGCTACGACGACGTCCCGGCGCACCTCGCCGAGAAGATCGTCGAGCAGCACAAGAAGGAAACCGCCGACGCCGCCGGCCACTGAGCCGAGCCGAACCGTCATGCCCGCCACGACCCCGGCCACCATGGCCTCGCCGGCCAAGCCCGCCTCCTGGAGCTGGGAGGCCACGAACGAAGCTGTCGCCGAGAAGTACGGGCTGGCGCTCGAGCAGGTCGTGCGGTTCGACCAGAACACCTCCCCTGCCCCGCCGGACCTCGTCGCGGCGCTGCTCGGGGCCGGACGGTTCGAGGTCGCGGTCTCGGAGTACCCGCCGTCGGACTACCGGCGCCTGATCGACGCGGCCGCCGCCCGCTACGGCGTGACGTTCGAGGAGGTCCTCGTCGGGGCCGGTGCCGACGAGTGCCTCGACCTCAGCGCGAAGGCGTTCATCCCGCACGGAGGCGCGGCGGTGGTGCCGGTGCCGACGTATCCCATGTACGGAATCCTCACCGACCAGCGCGGCGCCGAGACGATCCGGGTGCCGCGCCGACCCGCGGAGGAGGGGTTCGCCCTCGACGTTCCCGCCATGCGCGCGGCGATCACGGCCGCGGCTTCCACCCGCGCCGACACCAGCCGGCCGGCAGTCGACCTGGTCTGGCTCTGCAACCCCAACAACCCGACCGCGACGCGCGAGCCGGACGGCCGCGTCGCCGAGCTGCTCTCCGCTCTACGCGCCGATGCCGAGGCGGCCGGGCGACCGCTGCCGACCGTCCTGCTCGACGAGGCGTACGTCGAGTTCGGGAGCGAGAGCCTCCTCGCCCTCCGTGACTCGTACCCGCGCCTCGTCGTGCTCCGGACCCTGAGCAAGGCCTACGGCATCGCGGGCCTGCGCGTCGGGTTCGCGATCGCCCGACCCGAGGTGATCGAGGAGATCGCCGTGTACCGGCCGCCTGGCTCCGTGTCGGTGGTCTCGGTCGACGTCGGCGCCGCGCTGCTCGCCGATCCGCAGATCTGCGGCGATCGCGTCGAGACCATCACCGCCGAGCGCGGCCGCTTCATCGCCGCGCTGCGCGAAGCAGGTTGGGACGTCAAGGAGTCGGTCACGAACTTCGTCCTCGTCGAGTTCGCGAGCCCGGAGGCCGCGGATGTCGCCGCCGAGGGCCTCCTCCAGCGCGGCCTGATCCCACGCACCTTCCCGGCCGGGCATCCGCTGGACCACTGCATCCGCCTCACGGTCCGCAGCCGCGAGCAGGACGACCGACTCGTCGCTGCCGCGCGCGAGCTCGGGCGGCCCTAGAGCGGCGGACTCTCCAGGCCCAGCCTGGCCTCGACGAACTCGATCGCCCGCCGGCACCACGCGACCTTCGTCGCGGTGGCGCCGTGGCCGTGCCCCGCGTCGAACCAGTCGATGGTGACGTCCTTCCCGAGACGCTCCGCGCGGTCCACGTAGTCCTCCATCTGGCGCGCGGGGCATCGGGCATCGTTCCGGCCCTGGATGATCAGCAACGGCGCTCCCAGCTGCTCGACGTACGTCACCGGTGACGCTTCGGCGTGCAGCTCGGGTGTCTCGTCCGGTGTTCCCCCGAAAAGCGCAGCCTGGTAGTCGCGGAGGCTCTCGCCGTCCTCGTACAGGAGGCGCCAATCGGCGATGGCCACGTAGGCAACGCCCGCGGCCCAGAGCTCGGGTCGCCGGCCGAGCCCGAGCAGCGTCAGGTAGCCGCCGTACGAGCCGCCGTGGAGGACGACCCGCCCCGGATCCGCAATCCCCGCCTGCACGAGCGTCTCGCGGGCCGCCGCCATGTCGTCGAGCTCGCAGCGGCCGACCTTCCCCCAGATCGCCTGCTCGTACTCCCGCCCGAACCCCGTCGAGCCTCGGTAGTTGAGCGTGAAGAACGCGAAACCGCGGTCCACCCAGGCCTGCGCATCGGGGTCGAAGCGATCGAGCTCGTGGCCCTGCGGGCCGCCGTGGATGTCGAGGATCGTGGGAAACGGGCCCTGCCCCTCGGGGGTCATGAGCCACCCCTGGGCCGTCGCCCCGTTCGTGGTCGGGACGTCGACGGAGCGCACCGGTCGGGACATCGGCACCGGTGTGGTCGGCAGCAGGGTTTCGAGCACCCGGCCGTCCGCAGGATCAACGAGGAGCACCTCGGGCAGCATCGTCGCGTCCTCGCGGGTCACGACGATCTTGCCGTCGTCGCGCAGGAAGGTGCCCGCGCCACCCCAGCTGTTGAGATCCCCGGTGATCCCCTCGAGGGTCCGCAGCTCGCCGCGGTCGACGTCGAGCAGGACCAGCCGCTCAACCGTCCGGTCCGCGCCGACGAGCAGGATGGTTCGTCCGTCGTCGGAGATCGAGACCGCGTTCAGGTCGCCGGGCACGTCCGCGAACGGGAGCTCGAGGACCGAGCCGTCCGGCTCGACGACGAGCGGTCGCTCGACGCCACTGCGGCTCGTCGACGCAACCAGGCGACCCGAGGCGCTCGACGCGAGCACCCGGATGGCGCCGGGGGCATGATCGAGCTCCAGCCGGGTCTCGCCGGTGCCGCTGTCGATGACGCGCAGGACCGTCTGGAGGCCCCGCCCGGCGGTGGTCGAGTACGCGGCCGCGTCGGAGCGGCCGAGCGCCAGGCCGGTGACGAACCCGGGGCCGGGATCCAGGAGCCGCGGATCACTCGACCCGGGCGGGAACGCGACCACCGCGAGCTGGACGCGATCGCTCCCGATGATCGACGCGCCGAACGTCCCGTCCGGTCCGAACCCGGCGGCGAAGCTCGCGTAGCCGGGCAAATTCGGGGTGAGGTCGACGGGCTCGCCGCCCGACCAGGGCTTCGCCACGAAATGTCCGACCTCGTCGCCGGCTCGATCGGCATGCCACACGACCCACTCGCCGTCCGGGCTGATCCAGGCCTGTGCCTTGCCGGTCGGGAACGAAGACATGGCCTCGCCGGTCGGCTCGCCGACCTGCCAGCGGTGGATCTGATAGACGCCAGTGACGTTCGAGCAGACGATCCCCCGCTCCTGGCGGCGGTCAGCCGTGCGGACCCACAGCGTGCGTGGCGCACGGAAGCGGGCCTCCCACGGCGGTACCGGAGCCTCCATGTCAGCCGTCGCGGCGTCGCCCGATGTGCAGCTTGCGCTTCCCGACGCGGACCACGAGCCACTCCCCGCCGATGAGCGGCGGGACGGCCGCGTCCGCTTCGGTCACACGGGTGTCGTTCACGGTCAGGCCCCCGTTCTGGATCATCCGCCGGGCTTCGCCGCGCGACGAGAAGAGCTCGGCCGCGACGAGCAGGTCGACCAGGCCAGCCGTGGCAGCCTTGGAATCGAACGTGAAGCCGCCCGTCTCCCGATGGAGCGTCGCAAGGACGGCCGGGTCGTCGATCGGCGCGCCGGAGAACGCGGCCTCGGACGCGGCCACCGCCTGTTGCGCCACGTCGGCACCGTGGACCCGAGCCGTGAGGTCCCGAGCGAGCGCGCGCTGGGCCTCCCGCCGCCCGGGCGCCGCAGCGACGGCCGCATCCAGGGCGAGGATCTGCTCGGGATCGAACGTGGTGAACCACCGGAGGTACGTGCCGATGTCGCGGTCGTCGGTGTTCAGCCAGTGCTGGTAGAACGCGTACGGCGACGTCCCGTCGGGATGGAGCCACAGGGAGTCGCCGGTCTCCGACTTGCCGAACTTCGCCCCCGACGGGTTCAGCAGCAGCGGGTACGCCAGCGCGAACGCGTGCGGCGCGCCGTCGGGTCGCGGGTCGGACGTCCGCCGGATGAGCTCGAGTCCGGCGGTGATGTTGCCCCACTGATCGGCACCGCCCATCTGCAGCTCGCAGTCGAGCTCGCGCCACAGGTGCGCGAAGTCGTAGGACTGGATCAGCATGTAGCTGAACTCGGTGAACGAGAGGCCGCCCTCCAGCCGGACCTGGACCGAGTCCTTGGCCAGCATGTACGGGATCGTGAAGTGCTTGCCCGCGTCGCGAAGGAAGTCGAGCAGGCGGAGCGGCTCGAGCCAGTCCGCGTTGTTCGCCATGGTCGCGCCGCGCGGGCCGGAGAAGTCGAGGAACCGCTCGAGCTGCGGCCGGATGGAGGCGACATTGGCCTCGATCTGGTCGCGCGACTGGAGGTTCCGCTCGCTCGATCGGCCCGACGGATCCCCGATCATGCCCGTGCCGCCGCCGACCAGCGCGATCGGCCTGCCTCCGTGGCGCTGGAGGTGGATCAGCCCGAAGATCGGCACGAGGTGGCCGATGTGGAGCCACGGGCCCGGAGGGATCGAAGCCGTTGTAGGCCGTGATCGGCCGGTTCGAGGCGAATCTCGCTTCGAGCCCCTCGGACGCATCGTGGAACATGCCCCGCCACTTGAGCTCGGCGAATGAGCCCGGGGAGGCCGGATTCGAACGTCGGGGGCGGTGCCGGCGACTCGTCCGTACCCACGGGCAGCGTCACAGACGGGGGTCGAGGGCCGTCGTCAGCGCGACCCGATGGGGGGAATGGGCCCTCACGGACCCTATGGTATCGTCGCCGCCTCATGCAGACCGCCCTCCAGAGGCGTCAGCGACACCGCCGGAACGGTGCCGCCAGGCGCGGACGTGGAGGTGGCGCCGCCCGACGCGCGGCGCTCGCCATCCCCCTCCTCCTGTTCTCGAGCTTCCTCGTCTTCGGCGGGGTTGGCTTCGTCGCGGTCGTCAGCGCCTACGCCCACTACAGCGAGGGCCTGACGGATCCCATCGAGGGCCTTGAGGGAATCGCCTTCGAGCAGCCGTCGATCGTCTACGACCGGACCGGCACGATCGAGCTGGCCCGCTTCGGCGTGCTCCGCCGAGAGCTCGTCAAGTTCGGCGACATCCCGGGCGAGATGATCGACGCGACGACCGCGGTCGAGGACCAGGATTTCTGGACCAACCCGGGCTTCGACATCGGCGCGATCGTCTCCGCCGGGCTCGACACGCTCGCCGGCCGCCCCCGAGGCGCGTCGACGATCACCCAGCAGCTCGTGCGTGCGCGACTCCTCACGGAGGACGCGTTCGAGGGCTCCGTCTACGACCGCAAGATCCGCGAGATCATCCAATCGATCCGCCTGACCCAGGCCTTCCCGGGGCAGCCCGGCAAGGAGCGGATCATGGAGGCCTACCTCAACTCGAACTTCTACGGCAACCAGAGCTACGGCGTGAAGGCCGCCTCGCTCGGCTACTTCGGGGTCGAGCTGGACAAGCTGTCCCTGGCCCAGTACGCGGTCCTCGCGGCGATCCCGCAGTCGCCGACGAAGTTCGACCTCATGCGCAATGCCGTCCGCGAGTGCGGCGTCGTGCTCGAGGAGGGCGAGGAGTGTCCCGCCGCCGAGGTGACGCTCATCGTGCACGACACGGACGACCCCAACGACATCGTCTCGCGCCGCAACTACGTGCTCGAGCAGATGAAGCTCCACAGCGTCCTCTCGGCCGGCAAGTACACCGCCGACCAGTACGAGACCGCCAAGAGCGAGCCCCTCATCCTGACGCCGCAGGAGGCGGCGCCGTGGAAGGCGCCGCACTTCGTGTGGCAGATCCGCAAGCAGCTCGGCGCGCTCCTCTGCGGCGAGGAGAACGCCGAGACGTGCGAGGCGGTCGACACCGGCGGCTACAAGGTCATCACCACCCTCGACTGGGAGATGCAGCAGTCCGTCGAGAAGTGGCTGCTCGCCTCGACGCGGGTCACCCATCGCAAGAACCCGACGCCGGTCTGGGAGGACCTGGGGATCCCCAAGTCCGAGTACGGCTGGCTCCGGAACCTCAGCGGCGCGAACATCCACAACGGCGCGGCGGGCGTCATGGACTACCGCACCGGCGAGGTCCTCGCCTACGGCGGCAGCGGCGGCTACTACCTCGAGGGCACGAAGAAGTTCCAGCCCCAGTTCGACGTGCTGTCGGACGGCTTCCGCCAGCTCGGCTCCGCCATCAAGCCGCTCAACTACATCGTCGGCATCGACGATCGCGTCCTCACGGCCTCGACGATGTTCATGGACGTCGTCACGGACTTCGGCAGCAAGGGCAGCGGTGGCTCGTTCCTCCCGACCCAGGCGGACGGCCTGGAGCGCGGCCCCGTCCGCCTCCGCTCGGCCCTCCAGTTCTCGTTCAACATCCCGGCGATCAAGGCCGGCATCGAGGTCGGCCTGGAGCGCGAGTTCAACAAGTGGAAGGAGTTCGGGCTCAGCTACCCGCCCGGCGCCATCCCCGTCGTCTCGCAGTCGGTCGGCGCGATCGAGACCCACCCCATCGAGATGCTCGGCGCGTACGGCGCCATCGCGAACGGCGGCGAGCTGATGCCGCGGACGATGATCCTCGAGGTCAAGGACAAGGACGGCGCGACGCAGTACCCGACGAGCGAGGAGCCGCCGGTCGGCAAGCGGGTCGCCAGCGAGCAGGCCGCCTACATCATCACCGACATCCTGGCCGGGAACACCGTGAAGTCGATCAACCCGATCTGGGGCCAGTGGCAGATCCTCGAGAAAACCGGCGACGGCCCGGTTCGCCGGCCGGCCGCGTACAAGACCGGTACGACGAACGACCGCAAGGACACCGCGGCCTTCGGCTTCCTCGCCGCGCCGAAGGACGAGTCCGAACCGGCCCTCGTGGTCGGCGTCTGGATGGGCAACTCCGACTCGACGCCGAACAACGACGCCCTGTCACTCGCCTCGGCCGCGCCCCTGTGGTCGCGGATCATGACCGAGATCAGCCAGAACATGCCCATTGCGAAGTTCAGCGATCAGAAGCCGAAGGGCCTGGTCACGAAGGAGGTCGACGCGTTCAGCGGCCTCCTGCCCGGACCCGGGACGGTTCGGACGGTCGAGGAGATGTTCATCAAGGACACCGAGCCGACCCGCCGCGACAACCTCCATGTCAGCGTCCAGATCGACGGGGCCACCGGCCTCCTGTGGCAGGACGGCTGCACGGGCCCGCAGACCTCGCGAACGTTCCTCGACTTCAGCCAGGCGGAGCCCGGCTTCCCGAAGTGGCAGCCCTACACGCAGGAGTGGGCGCAGCGGGCGGCGCGCGGCGCCGGTGTTCGCGGTGGGCCGAAGCGAAACCGGACGATGTACTTCTACAACCTGAGCTTCCACCCGTACGGTGCGACCTGGGGCGGCCGGTTCAAGCCGACCGAGGTCTGCTCGGCGCTGGTCCCGTGCCCGGTGGAGCCGACGCCGAGCGAGCCGTCGAATGCCGGGCCGTGTATCCCGCCGGAGCCGACGCCGACCGAGACGAACGGCGAGCCCACCGATCCGCCTGACCCGACCCCAACCAAGGGCCCCAAGCCGACGAAGGGGCCCGGGACCACGAACGCGACGCTGGGCCTGCCCGCGTTGCTGGGCGGGATTCCGCCCGCGGCCACGGTGCCGCTGCTCGTGCCCCTGCTCGGCCTCCTGGTGGGCCGGCGCTTCAGGCCAGCTCGACCACCGTCACGCCGTCACCGCCCTCGCCGCGCTCGCCCGCCCGGACCGTCCTGACGAGGGGGTGCGCGCCGGCGTCGGAGCGCACCGCATCCCGGAGTGCTCCCGTCCCGAGGCCGTGGATCACGCTGACCTTGGGCAGGCCCGCCAATGACGCATCCTCGAGGTACCGCTCCAACGCGGTGAGGGCCTCCTCGACCCTCGCGCCGCGCAGGTCGAGCGACATCGGGACGGAACGGGCCCGCTCCAGGCGGATCTGCGCGACGTTGGTGCCCGGCGCCGCCGCTTGCGCCGCGCGCCGTCGCCGCCGTTCGCGACGGGCTCGAGGTCCGCGACGTCCACGCTGACCCGGAGCGTCCCGGCTTCCAGCGTGGCCCGCCGCTTGCCTCGATCCAGCTCGGCAACGCGACCCGTCCAGCCGCCCGACGTGCTCCTCGCCTGATCGCCGACCCGCCATGCCGTCGGCACCGGCGGCGCCGCGCCGGCATCGTTGGTCTTCTCCGTCCGTGCAGCCTTCCCGGAGCTGGCCGCCGAGGCAACGCGCTGGTCCGCACGCTCCAGCACCGCGTCGATGCCGGGGACCGTGAGGTGCCCGCGCTCCAGGGCCTTCCGCGCGGCGTCGAGCTCGTCGCGCATCTCGCGGACGAGGCGCTCGGCCTCCTCGCGTGCGATTCGCTCGGTGTCGGCGCGGGACTGTTGGGCCCGGCGCCGCTCCTCGGCGGCGGCGCGGAGGGCCTCGCCGGCGCGCAGCTCGGCCTCGCGGGCGCGGTCCTTCGACTCGGCGGTCTCGCTCTCGACCTCGCGGATCCGCGCGAGCGTCGCCTCGAAGGTCCGCTGCGATTCGCTGAGGCGTGATCGGGCGTCCGCCACCAGTGCCTCCGGCAGCCCGAGCCGTTCGGCGATCGCGAAGGCCTGCGAGCCGCCGGGCAGGCCGATCGTCAGGTTGTACGTCGGTGAGAGCGTCTCGAGGTCGAACTCGACCGAGGCGTTCGTCGCTTCCGCCGTCGTGTGGGCGTACGCCTTGAGCTCCGCGTAATGGGTCGTGGCCGCGACGAGCGCGCCGGCCTTGATGAAATGGTCGAGCAGGGCCTGCGCCAGCGCCGAGCCCTCCGTCGGGTCGGTGCCGGCCCCGAGCTCGTCGAGCAGGACGAGCGTCCCCGGGCCCGCCGCGGCGGCGATCCGGATGATCGACCGCATGTGGCCCGAGAACGTCGACAGCGACTGCGCGATCGACTGCTCGTCGCCGATGTCGGCGTAGACGTCGCGGAACACCGGGAGGCGGCTGCCCGCCTCGGCCGGCACGTGGAGCCCGGCCTGGTGCATGAGCGCCAGCAGCCCGAGAGTCCGGAGCGTGACGGTCTTGCCGCCGGTGTTCGGGCCGGTGACGACCAGCGCGGTGAAGCCGTCGCCGAGTCGAACGTCGATCGGGACGACACGGCCGGTGAGGCCGGGGTGGCGCGCCGACAGGAGCTCCAGGTCGCCGCGCTTGGAGGTCTCGGCCCGGGTCGCCCCCATCTCGCCGGCGAGCTGGGCCTTGGCCAGCCAGAAGTCGACCTTGGCAAGGGCGCCGAGGGTCTCGCGCAACGGGCCGGCGTTGGCGCCGATGAGCGTCGAGAGCTCGTCGAGGATCCGCTCGACCTCCTCCTGCTCCGCCAGCTGGGCCTCGCGCCAGGCATTTCCGAGCTCGACGATCACGAGCGGCTCGATGAAGAGCGTCTGGCCGCTGCCGGACGAGTCGTGGACGATGCCCTTGACCCGGCCCTTCGCCTCGGCCTTGACCGGCACGACATAGCGGCCGTTCCGGAGCGTGACGATCGGCTCCTGGAGGGCGCCGCCGAGCTCGACCGAGCTGACGAGGGAGTCCAGTCGGCGCCGCAGGCGATCGAAGGCCACCCGGACCGCGGCACGCAAACCGCCGAGCCGTGGCGACGCGGTGTCGAGGAGCTCGCCCGCGGGGTCGAATGAGCGGGCCAGGGTCGAGGTGATCGCGGGGAGCGGGTGCACGACCCGGCCCAGGTCGCGGAGCAGCGGCCGGCGAGCCTCGGCGAGGTGCGGCTTCAGCACCGCGGCGGCGTCGAGCGTCGCCCAGATGTCGAGGAACTGCTGCGGGTCGAGGCGGCCGCTCCGCGCGGCCCGCTCGATGGCCGAGCCGATGTCGCGGGCGCCGGCAATCCCGACGCCGGGTCGCTCCTCGAGGAGCGACCGGGCCTCGTCGGTCTCGTCGAGGCCGCGCGTGACCAGGATCGGGTCGGATTCGGGCTGGAGCGCCTCGGCGAGGCGGCGGCTCGGGACGAACGAGGTCCGCTCGGCCAGCCGGGCGCGGACGAGCGGGAACTCCAGGATCTCGATCGAGCGGGGGTCCACGCTCCTAGGATGCACTCCCGCGTGCGCGAGCGCCCGAGACGGCAGGGCTTTTCGGGTCGATGAACCGCCAAGGGTGGCTGCGCCACGGCTCGGCGGCGTACGCCGATCCCGATCCGGGGCGTCACCTCGACGCGCCCCGCGGGCTCGCCGGGCTCGATGCGGAGGGCAGCCGCCGGATCCAGGAGGTCCGCGCCGGTCTCGGCGCGGGTGATGTCGAACGCGGCGGTCACGAGCCCGGGGCCGCTGGCAACGCGCGTGTCCGGCACCTTCGCCAGCCGCTCCCGTTCCAAGTCCGAGCTGCTGGAGTCTTGCGCCCGCCGGCGCTCGCGCCACGCGCTTCCACCTGGCCAGCCGCATCGCCTCGGCAGAAGCCGGATCGAGCGCCTCCACGGCCCGAATCAGCACCGCGGCGGCGCGGCCGGCGGGTTCCGTGACGACGTTCAGGCAGTCGTGCACCCCGTAGATGAGATACACGTAGGCGATCCCGGGCGGTCCGAACATGACGGCGTTCCGGGCCGTTCGACCGAACCGGGCGTGCGACGCCAGGTCGTCCTCGCCGATGTACGCCTCGACCTCGACGATGCGGCCAACACGCGCGCCGGACGGCCCGTCATCGCGAACCAGGTGCGCGCCGACGAGCGCCCGCCCTGCCTCGAGGGTCGGTCCGGCCAGGACCTCCCGCGGAAGCGTGCGTCCCAGGGTCAGCGGCGCGCCACCAGGGCCCCGCCGGCCCTCGCGAACGCGTCGCGGACGTCCTGCGGGAGCAGGAAGCCGATCACGGCCAGGATTGGCGGGATCACGGAGTGCCGGAGGATGTCGGCGATCAGCGTGTCGTCGAGGAGCTCGTGGAGGGACCGCAGGAACGTGAACTCACCGGCACCGACGGCTTGCTTGACGTCGGGCAGCGTGTAGTGCGGATCGAGGATCAGCAGGATCGCGATGAGGATGATGAAGCCCTCGAGGACCCCGAGCAGGCCGCCGAGGATCTCGTCGAGGACCGGATACTTCTCGAACAGCGGCGCTGGCCTGTAGGTCAGCTGGATCCCCAGGCTGAGCGTGACCGCCGAGGCCACGAAGACCGCCCCGAACGCGACCATGTAGCTGTACGTCTGCGCGATGGTCCCCCACTGGGTCGCCAGGTACTGCCCGACGGGCTGCCGCAGCTGGGCGGCGAGGAACAGCGAGAACAGGATCGCGCCGATCCCGAGCAGGCGGCGAACGACGCCCTGCGCGTAGCCCACGACGAACATCGCGAGCAGCGCGAGCAGGATCACCAGGTCGAATGGCGTGATGCGTTCCACGCTGGGCTCCCCTCCCCCGGGTGCTGGACGGCGGCACTGTAGCAGGCTCAGGAGCGGATTCGTGCTCCCAGGTGGTGCTCCAGCGAAGCGGTGATGGTACTGAGGGCCGCGTCGACCTCCGCGTCGTCGAGCGCCCGGTCGCCCGCGCCGAACCGAAGCCGGTGCGTCAGGCTCCGCTCGTCGGGTCCGAGCGGCTTCCCGCGATAGGTGCCGAGAGGGTCACCGCCTGGAGCAGCGGCCCACCCGATTCGCGGATCCGGGCGGCCACCTCCGCGGCGGGGACGCGGTCCGGGACGTCGACCGTGAGGTCGCGCTCGATCGGCTGGACGCGCGGCAGCGCCTCCGCGAGGATCACGGGCAACGCCCCGCCCGCGAGGCCCGCCACGGACAGCTCGGCGACGATCACGCGGCCCCGGAGGTCCCAGGCCTCCGCGAGGCGCGGATGCAGCTCGCCGACCGCCCCGGTGATCGCGGGCTCGCCGTCGGGGAACGCCGCCTCGACGGTCGCGCTGCGGCCTGGATGGAGCATCGGCTCGGTCGCGAGGGGCTGGTAGCTGGGCTCCCCTGCCCCGGTCAGCTTCGCGATCAGCGTGATGACACCCTTCGCGTCGTCGATGTCGGCGTCGCGGCGTGGCTGGTTCCAGGCGGGCGGAACCGCGGCACCCGTCATGGCGAGACCAAGCCGCCACCACTCACGCGGGCCGTCGCCCACCCGCCCGTAGCCCTTCCCGACCTCGAAAGCGAGCACGTCGGTCGTGCCGTGTCGGATGTTCCGCTGGACGACCTCGACGAGGCTCCCGATGAGGTTCTGGCGGAGGATCGAGTGGTCGCTCGAGAGCGGGTTCGCGACCGTGATCGACCCGCCCTCCGCAGGTGCCTCGCCTCGCGCGGGCCTGGTCGCCTGGAGCCACGCGAACGTCTCGTCGAGCTTCGAGCTGACGAGGGCGTAGCTCACGACCTCGGTGAGGCCGGCACCGACCAGCGCCTCGCGGATCGCGTCGCGGGCCGCGAGCGGGCTCTCGCGCCACTCGGGCATCGGGGTCGCGGGCAGGTGTCCGGGGATCTCCTCGTACCCGTGGACGCGGGCGACCTCCTCGGCAAGGTCGGCCTCGATCTCGATGTCGCGGCGCCACGTCGGCACGGTGGCGAGAATCGCCTCGCCCGCAGCTGCCGGCACGGATTCAGGTGCGGGACCGGCGGCGATGACGACGTCGATCGGCCCGGTTGCCGGCTCGGTCGCGATCCCGACACGGGCGAGGACCTGCCGCTGGGCAACGCCACCCAGCGTGGTCCCGAGGAGGCGGTCGACGCGCGCCGGACGGAACGCCACGCGCCGCGTCGCGGGCTCGGTCGGGTTCGTGTCGACCACGCCGGCCGCAGCTCGCCCGCCGGCCCACTCCGTGATCAGGCGCGTCGCGCGATCCGCGCCGACGCGCGCCAGCCGGAACTCCTGGCCCTTCTCGAACCGGAGGCTCGCGTCCGAGCGAAGCGCGTAGCGGAAGGCCGTCCGGCGGATGGTCACGGGGTCGAAGATCGCCGACTCCACGATGACCGCGGTCGTTTCGGCGCCCACCTCCGTGCCGGCGCCGCCCATGACCCCGGCGATGCCGATCGGCTGGGCGGTGTCGGCGATGAGCAGCGTGTCCGGCGTCAGGTTCCGGACGACGTGATCGATGGTCTCGATCGTCTCGCCCTCGCGCGCCAGCCTGACCACGATCTCGGCGACATTGCCGCCGGTCCGGGCGAGCGCCGCGGCGTCGTAGGCGTGGGTCGGCTTGCCGAGCTCGACCATCACGTAGTTCGAGGCATCGACGACGTTGCTGATGGGGCGAATGCCGGCGGCGAGCAGCCGCATCTGAACCCAGTCCGGCGACGGCCGGACGGTCACGTCATCGATCCACCGCCCGACGAACCGCGGACAGAGCTGCGCGTCGTCGACGCGGATCCGCAGCCGGTCCTCGGTGCGGACCGAGCCGTCCTCGGGCGTCTCGGTCGGCGGCATCCGCACCGGCGAGCCCGTGACCGCCGCGACCTCTCGCGCGACCCCGATGACGGAGAGCGCGTCGCCGCGGTTCGGCTTGACGTCGATATCGAGGACGACGTCGCCATAGAGGTCGGTCAGCCGCGCACCGAGCGGCGTCTCTGGGGCGAGAATCAGGATCCCGTCGGCGTCGGCCGTGAGCCCCAGCTCGTCGCCCGAGCAGAGCATCCCGTTCGAGACGACGCCCATCTTCTCGGTCCGCTCGATCCGGCGGTTGCCGGGCAGCACGGCGCCCGGAAGCGCCACGGGCACGCGCTGGCCGACGGCGATGTTGGTCGCGCCACAGACGATGTCGAGCGGTTCACCCTGCCCCGTGGTGACCTTCGTGAGGGACAGCCGGTCCGCGCGCGGGTGCTTCTCGACGGCCAGCAGCTCGCCGACCACGACGTTGTCCCAGTCGGCTCCGCGCCGCTCGATGCCCTTGACCTCCATCCCGAGCAGCGTCAGGCGCTCCGCGAGCTGCTCCGGTGTGAGCTCGAAGTCCACGACCTCGCGAAGCCACGACAGCGGGACTCTCATCGAACCCGCTCCAGACCGGAGCTTCCCGGCTCCGCCTGGAAGGGTGTTGGATCGGGCAGGAACGCAAAGCGTGCGGAGCGACGAAGGAGCACCCGCGAAACGCGCAGATTCCTGCGCTCCCCCAACGTTTCGATCGGCGGCCGTTCCAACGGTCGGAGGACCGCCAACACCTCCCTCGGTCCGCTCCCCCAGCGATCCAGGGCTGGACAGAGGGGTTGTGGATGCATCATCGGAACTGGCTCAGGAAGCGAAGGTCGTTCTCGAGGAACAGGCGCAGGTCGCCGATCCGATGCCGCAGCATCGCGATCCGCTCCGGGCCCATTCCGAACGCGAAGCCCTGGTACCGCTCCGGGTCGAGGCCGCCATTCCGCAGCACGACCGGGTGGACCATCCCGGCCCCCAGGATCGTGAGCCAGCCGGTGCGCCCGCAGACCGGGCAGCCGACACCGCCGCAGACCAGGCACTCGACGTCGAACGCGACCGATGGTTCCGTGAACGGGTAGTAGCCGGGACGGAAGCGGGTCTTCTTGTCGGCCCCGAACATCGCGTGGGCGAACGCCTCGAGGAGGCCCCGGAGGTCCCCGAGCGTCGTCCCCTCGTCGACCATCAGGCCCTCGACCTGGAAGAACTCGGAGGCGTGCGATGCGTCGATCGCCTCGTAGCGGTAGCAGCGGCCCGGCAGCAGCGCGCGGATCGGCGGCTTGACCGTCCGCATCACGTGGATCTGCCCGGGCGAGGTGTGGGTCCGGAGCAGGTGCGCCTGGACGTCGACGTACAGCGTGTCCCAGAGGTCTCGCGCCGGATGGTCGGGCGGGATGTTCAGCGCCTGGAAGTTGTGGAGGTCGTCCTCGATCTCGGGACTCTCGTAGACCTGGAACCCGAACTGGCTGAAGATCCGGACGATCTCCGCCATGGACTCGATCGAGGGGTGCAGCGAGCCCCGGCGGATGGGCCGACCGGGCATCGTGACGTCGATGGCCTCGGCGGCGAGACGCGCATCGAGCTCGGCGGAGCCCAGGACCGAGCGTCGCTCGCCGACCGCGGCCTCGATGCGCTGGCGGACGGCGTTCGCGACGGCGCCCAGCTTCGGGCGGTCATCCGCCGGCAGCGCGCCGATGCCCCGCAGCACTCCGGTGAGCCGGCCCTTCTTGCCGAGCACCTCGAGCTCGATCGCCTCGAGCGCAGCGACGTCCGGCGCGCTCGCGACGGCGGCGGCCGTCTCGTCGGCGAGCGTCTGCAGGTCCTCTGTGAGCTGGGCGAGGTCCAAGGTTGCTCCGATGGTAGAGATTCGATCGGCCCCGGAAATGATCGAGCCCCCGATCTGGCGATCGAGGGCTCGTCGGGCTGGCGAAGGGTCCGTCAGGTTGCCTTCGTCGCCTCGACGATCTTCGTAAACGTCGCGGCATCGCGGACGGCGAGGTCGGCCAGGATCTTGCGGTCGATCTGGATGTCGGCCTTCTTGAGGCCCTGGATGAAGCGGCCGTAGGTCAGGCCCTGGCTGCGGACCGCGGCGTTGATGCGGACGATCCAGAGGCCCCGCATGTCCCGCTTCCGCTGCTTGCGGTCGCGCGTCGCGTAGGCGAGGGCGTGCAGCAGGGCCTCGCGCGCCGGCTTGACCAGCCGCGAGCGCGTGCCCTTGCGACCCTCCGCGTCCTGGAGGAGGCGCTTGTGGCGCGCGTGGGCGGTGACGCCGCGCTTGACTCGGGACATTAGCTGACCTGCTCCTGACCTAGAGGTACGGCAGCAGGCGTCGGACCTGCTTGGCGTGGGTGGCGTCCATCATCGACTTGCCCGCGTAGCGGCGGGTGCGGCGGGACGACTTGATCTCGAGGTGATGGCCGCGCCAGGCGTTCACGCGGATGACCTTGCCGCTGCCGGTGGTCCCGATCCGCTTCTGCGCTGCCTTGTGGCTCTTCATCTTCGGCATGTCGTCTCGTCAGTCTCCCGTCGCCGGCGTCGCCGCCGTGGCTGCTGCGCCGTTGTTCGCTGCGGCCGGTTTGGCCGCTGGTGCTGCCTTCGTGCTCGATGCTGGCTTCGCCGCCGGCGCGGTTGCCGCCGGGGCGGGCGCCGCTGCCTTCGCTTCGGCGGCTGGGGCCGCTTCCTTCGCTTCGGCCGCCCGTGCAACCGCAGGCGCGGGTGCCGTTTCGGCCGGAGCAGCTGCGGCAGGAGCCGCCACTTCTGGTGTCGTTGCTGCGGGCGCCGCTGTCGCGGCGACCGGCGTCTCCGCCGGACCCGTTACCGGAGCACCTTCCTCATCGGTTCGGCCGGGCCGATGTGGCGCTTCCACCACCTTCGGCTTGTGCGTCGAGGCCAGGACGATGAACATCGACTTGCCCTCGAGCACCGGCATCCGTTCGATGATCGCGTGCTCTTCGACCTGCTTGGCGAACCGCTCCAACAGCATGCGGCCGAGCTCTGGATGGCTCAGCTCGCGGCCGCGGAAGCGGACCGTCACCTTGATCCGATCGCCGTCCTCGAGGAATTCGATCGCGCGGTGCATCTTCGTCGCGAAGTCGCCCGAGCCGATCTTCGGCGAGAGCCGCACTTCCTTGAAGCCGATGCGCTGTCGACGCTTGGCCTCTTTCTCCCGCTTCGTGAGCTCGTACTTGTACTGCCCGAAGTCGAGAAAACGAGCGACCGGTGGAGCCGCCATCGGTGCGACCTCGACGAGGTCGAAGCCCTTCTCCTGCGCCATTTCCAGGGCTCGCGGCGTGGGCATCACGCCCAGCTGGTTGCCCTCATCGTCGATCACTCGGACCTGTGGGATCCGGATCATCTCGTTGATGCGCAGGTCTCGGCTGATGGTTGCTCCCCTCTCGAACGACGCTCAAATACCACCGGTCGGCAACGGCAAAGCCGCGGCCTCTCCGGTCGCCGCGGGATAGTAGCACAGGGTTTCAGGCGCCCCTCGCGGCCGCCTCCGCGGCGAGGCGGTCGGCCAGGGCGTCCCAGTCTTCGGCCGGCAGCTGCTCCCCGGACCGCGTTCTGGGAGCAGCCGTCGTGCCCCTCGATCTCGCGGTCGCCGAGCACCAGCATGTAGGGCACCTTCTGCTCCTGCGCGAGCCGGATCTTGTTCTGCATCCGGCCGGCCGAGTTGTCGACCTCCACCCGGAGGCCGCGCGATCGCAGGACGCCCGCGAGCTCCTCCGACGGCTCGACGTGCCGGTCCGCGATCGGGATGACCACGGCCTGGACCGGCGCGATCCACAGCGGGAACGCCCCGGCGAAGTGCTCGATGAGGATCCCGATGAACCGCTCCAGCGACCCGTAGATCGCGCGGTGGATCGCGATCGGGGCGGACCTGCTCGCCGGTCTCGTCGTCGTACGTCAGGTCGAACCGCTCGGGCAGCATCGTCAGGTCGATCTGGATCGTCGCCATCTGCCACTCGCGCCCGAGGGCGTCGTCGATGTAGATGTCGATCTTCGGCGCGTAGAACGTGCCGTCCTTGGGCTTCAGGACGTACGAGATGTCGGAGGCGGCGAAGGCCTCCATCGTCAGCCGCTCGGCCCGCTCCCACAGCGCCGGGTCGCCGATCGCCTTGTCGGGCTTGGTCGCGAACGTGAAGCGCGGCTCGAGCCCGAACCAGCCGTAGGCCTCGCGGACCTCGCCGAGCAGCGCCTGGATCTCGTCCATGAGCTGGTCGGGACGGACGTAGATGTGGGCGTCGTCCTGGATGAACTGGCGAACGCGCGTCAGCCCCGACAGCGAGCCGGAGCGCTCGTTCCGGTGGAGCCGCCCGAACTCGCTGTAGCGAATCGGGAGGTCGCGGTACGACCGCCGCTTGGCGCGGTAGACGAACGTCAATTCCGGGCAGTTCATCGGCTTGAGCGAGAACGTCTGGTTCTCGGACTCGACGAGGAACATGTTCTCCTTGTAGAGGTCCCAGTGGCCCGACTGGCGCCACAGCCGCTCGCTCACGACGATCGGCGTGGAGACCTCCTGGTAGCCGCGGCGACCCTGGAGGTCGCGCATGACGCCCTCGAGCGTCCGCCAGATCAGCTGGCCCTTCGGGTGCCAGAACGCGGAGCCCGGCGAGACGTCATGGAACGAGAACAGGTCCATCTGGACCCCGAGCCGACGGTGGTCGCGCTTCTTGGCCTCGGCGCGGCGCCACAGGAACTGGTCGAGCTCCTCCTGGTTCCGCCAGACCGTGCCGTAGATCCGCTGGAGCATCGGGCGCTGCTCGTCCCCGCGCCAGTAGGCGGCGGCGACCGAGAGCAGCTTGAACGGCCCGACCTTGCCGGTCGCCTCGACGTGCGGGCCGCGGCACAGGTCGCTGAACGGCCCGTGCTCGTAGAAGGTGATCTGCGGCGCAGGCTCGCCACTGGCCTTGGCCTTCGATGCGAGGTCGTCGAGGATCTCGACCTTGTAGGCCTGGCCCTGTCCTTCGACCGCCGCGCGGCCGTCGTCGAACGCGACCTCCTTGCGGACGAACGGGTGGTTCGCGCCGACGCTCGCCCGCATCCGCTCCTCGATGCGTCTCGAGGTCGGCGGGCGTCAACGCGCTTCGGGATCTCGAAGTCGTAGTAGAACCCGTCGGCGACGGCAGGCCCGATGCCGAGCTTCGTGCCGGGGAAGAGGTCGAGGACGGCCTCGGCCATGACGTGGGCCGTGGAGTGGCGCATCGCGTCCAGCTCGTCGTGGGCGCCGGCGTCGAGCAGCTCGTCGACCGAGCCGCGCTCCGGCGCGACCAGGAGCTCGGCGTCGTCCGCCTCGGGGGCGTCGTCGGTCAGGGCCGTGGCCGCAGCCCTCGGCCTCGTTGCCCTTCTGGTCCTTCTCGTCCGCCATGCGATCACCACCTTCTGCCGGAGGAATCGAAACGACCCCTCGTCCATCCGACAGGACGAGAGGCCGACTGGTATCTCCCGCGGTTCCACCCGCCTTCGACATGCGTACCGCTGGGTGCGCCGCGCATTCGCGCTTCGTGCCGCGTTAACGGGCGGACCCGGGCCGGTTCACCGGCCGCTCACGGGTGGTGCGATGGTCGGGCTCCGATCACCGGGCTTCCACCAGCCCCGGCTCGCTCGTGACCTTCGACCCGATCGTCTGTCCCGATCGATGCGTTCGGCCGGACTTTACCGCAGAAGGCCCCTGAGGACCAGCGCGGCAGCCCGGCCGTCGCATTGACTGGCTCGTGGATTGCTAGATGTGGAGGACGCCGAGGAGCAGCAACAGGATGATGATCAGCCCCGGCACGCCGAGGATCCAAAGCAGAAGAGGAACCATGCGAGCCTCCTTTCCTGGCGGGAACTCTGCGGCTCGGCTCGTGACAGCGACCGCCGAGCGCTGACCGCTGACCATGCATTCCGGATCGCGGAAGCATCGCGAGCGCATCGCACGCGCGGCCATCCGCGCAACGTTCGCTCGATGACAGCCGAGGTGGCACGGGCCTCCGCCAGACTTGTCAAATGACCACCGCCAAGCGACGGATCCTCGCGATCGACGGGGGTGGAATCCGCGGCCTGATCCCGGCGGCGCTCCTCGCGTCGCTGGAGCGGGCGACCGGCGCCTCCGCCCTGACCCAGTTCGACTTTCTCGCCGGAACCTCGACAGGCGCGATCCTCGCTGCCGCGGTCGCGACCGGCTTCTCCGGTGACCGCCTGCTCGCGCTCTACCGCACGCGCGGCCCGGAGCTCTTCCGGCGGACGCCCGTGCTGACGGTGCTCCGCCGGATCCTTACCGGCCACATGTACGACGTGGCCCGGCTCCGATCGATCATCGCAGAGGAGCTCGGCGATCGGGCGTCGTGGCGCGTCAACGACGTGCCGGTGGACGTGATGCTGACCGCCAAAGGCCTCGACGACGGGCACCAGTGGTACTTCGTCAAGGATCGTCCGGGTGCTGTGCCCGGTCGAACCGGCGGCCTGGCGCTCGTCGACTGCGTCACGGCCTCGGCCGCCGCGCCGACGTACTTCGCGCCGTGGGACGTGCCGCCGCTCGGCCTGCTCGTCGACGGCGGCGTCGGCGTCGCCGGCAACCCGACATACCAGGCCTGCGCCGAGGCGTTCGACTACACGGACGACTATCGGCCCGAGGAGACGATCGTGGTCTCGATCGGCACGGGTCGGTTCCTCGATCGCCGGCGCCCAACATGGCTCTGGCCGTGGGTCGAGTGGATCCTCAGCGAGCTGCTGCGGTCGCCCGGCGAGCAGCAGACGGAGCTGGTCCAGCGCCACTACGCCGCCGCGCGCTTCTATCGGATTGATGTCCGGCTCCCGCGCGACTTCCCGCTGGACGCGACCGGCAAGGACATGGAGGAGCTGATCGTGATCGGCGAGGCGCTTGCAGCGACGGTCGACTGGCCGGCGATCCTCGACGGGACCGACGAGACCTTCCTCGTCCGACCTGGCGAGACGCAGCCCGAGGCCTACTGCCGCACGGTCTGACGCGACGCGGGCTCCGGCGCCCGCTCGCTCGGCTGGACTCCCTAAGATTCGCGCGATGCGCCTGCCCGCCTCGCTCGACGTGCTCCGCGAGCGCAACTTTGCCCGCTACCTGGGATCGATCGTCGTCTCGCACCTCGGTGGCGGCATGGCCAACGTCGCGCTGGCGTTTGCCGTGCTCGAGTTCGGGACGCCGACCGATCTCGGCATCGTGCTGCTGTCTCGCGAGATCCCGATGATCGTGTTCCTGCTCCTCGGCGGGGTCTTCGCCGATCGGCTGCCGCGCCGGACGATCCTCGTCAGCACCGACGTCGTGAAGGGCGCCGCCCAGGTGGCCACGGCGGTCCTGCTGTTCGCGGGCGAGGCGCACGTCTGGAACGTCGCGCTGCTCCAGGGTGCGTTCGGCGTCGCCAACGCGTTCTCGCGGCCGGTCGGCCTCGGGCTGGTGAAGGAGACGGTCAGCGACGCCCACCTCCAGCAGGCCAACGCGCTCACGCAGCTCTCGCGGAGCACCCTGTCGATCGTCTCGCCGGCGCTCGGCGCGCTGATCGTGACGTTCGGCAGTCCCGCGATCGCGATCGCGGTCGATGCGGTGACGTTCTTCGCGTCCGCGGTGCTCATCGCCTCGATGCGGATCCCGGGGACCGTGCGAGCGGCGACCAAGTCGATCGTCGGCGACCTGCGCGAGGGCTGGCGGGAGTTCGTCTCGCGACGCTGGGTCGTCGCGATCATCGCCTCGTTCGGGCTGTTCCAGCTGACGTACTTCCCCGCCCTGCTCGTGCTGGGGCCGACCGTCGCCCTGGAGCACCTCGGCGGCGCGGCGGGCTGGGGCGCGATCATCGCCGTCGAGGCGGTCGGCGCCGTCGCCGGCGGCCTCCTCGCGCTTCGGATCAAGGTCTCACGACCGCTGATCGTCAGCGAGCTGGTCGTGGTGCCGTCGGGCTTCCTGTTGCTGGCACTGGCGGCACCGCTGCCGCTGGTTGTGATCGCGGCGGTCGGGTTCCTCGTGGGAGCGGGCTTTGCCCTCGGCGAGAACCTCTACGTCACCGCGTTCCAGCGCAACATCCCGGAGCACGCACTGTCGCGGATCAGCTCGTACGACTGGTTCGGGTCCGTCGCGCTGAACCCGATCGGCTACGCGCTGATCGGCCCCGTCGCGGCGACGATCGGCATCCCCGAGACACTTGTGATTGCGGGCATCCTGAACGTGCTCGTCTGCGTCGGGGTCGTCCTCGTGCCCTCGGTTCGGGCGATTCGAACGGACGGGCCGATTGCCTCGGAAACGACGGCGACGGCCTGAACCGCACACGGGGCCTGCAGCCCTTCCGATCGCGAAGTCAGGGTTTGCCTTGACGGTCGCCTTGCCCGAGGCGAACACTTGACCTCAAGCCCGGGGGTGTACTGGAGGAAGTCCATGTCCCGACGCCGCGTCAGCCTGTTCTCGGCTGGCCTGATCCTGCTCACGAGCCTCGCGATGGCTGCCCCGGTCTTCGCGAAGAGCCACGTGAATGTGCTCCTCGACGACCTGAACTCACCGAAAGCCATCGCCGCCGGTGGACATTCCGTGTTCGTCGGACAGGGCTGGGCCGGACTGCCGGACCCGGTGCTCGAGTACCGCCTGACCGGCCGACAACGCGGCACGGCCCGCGAGATCAGCGATGCGATCGGGGTGACGGACATCGCGGGAACGCCGGATGGCGCTGCCTGGGCGATCGGCACCGACGGCATGCTGTACCGCGCGACCAGCCTCGGCGGCACCCCGGTTGCGGTTTTCGACATCGTCGCCTACCAGGCGGTCGACATCGACGAGGATGATCAGGACGTCCCTGCGAATCCAGGCGAGTCGAACCCGAACGGGCTTGCCGCGCTGCGGAACAACGACGTCCTCATTGCCGATGCGGCCGGCAACGACCTGCTCCGGGTCAATGCCGATGGCGACGCCGTGACCGTCGCGCGCTGGCCCGTCGAGCTGGTCCCGTCGAACTTCCCAGGCCCGTCAGAGCTCCCGGCGGAGGCCGTCCCGACGACGGTCGCGATCGGGCCCGATGGCTGGGCCTACGTCGGCCAGCTGGTCGGCTTCCCGGGCACGCCCGGGACCGCGCACATCTGGCGCGTCAACCCGAACGCCGAGGACGCGGTCTGCTCCGTGGAGGTATCGGATCCCAACTGTTCCGTCTGGAAGTCGGGATTCACCTCGATCTTCGACATTGCCTTCGACCCGCACAACCGGACGCTCTACGTCTACGAGATCGCGGAGGATGGCTGGCCGGCCTTCGAGGCGGGCTTCGAACCCGACGGCGAGTTCCCGCCGGCGGTCCTCCTGAAGGTCAAGGGCGGCAAGACGACCGAGCTCCTGCGGGGTCAGCTCTCGCAGCCCGGCGGCGTCGCGGTGACGAACGGCGGCTCCGTCTACGTCACCGACGGCATGTTCACCGGCGGGCGATTGGTGAAGGTTCGCGGCAACTGAGCTGCCTCGGGGGCCTGCCCGACGGGGGGCCCCCGCAGCGGCCGGAGCGGGACGCGACCTCCGAGCGAGGTATCCCGCCGGGTGAAGTGGTGGGCGACACTGGACTCGAACCAGTGACCTCTTGCATGTCAAGCAAGTGCTCTAACCAGCTGAGCTAGCCGCCCAAGCAATGCGACGCGAGTTCCGTCGCGCCGCCGCGGCATTCTAGCGCAGGCTTGGGCGTCGAACGGCCGACGGCCCCCCGGGTCCTCCCGGTCAGAGCGGCAGATGCAGCTCCGGCTCTCGCGTCCACAATCGATGCTGGGCCATCGCGGTGACGAGTCGGCGGGTCAGCGACCGGGTCACCTTGGCCGCGACGATCGTCGCGGCGTCGGCAGGATCCGGGTCGGCGGCGCCGCCGACCGGGATATCGGCCTCCTCCAGGAGCGTGACTCCCTCGCCGGCGGCCGCGACCGCCTTGCAATGCTTGTAGGCGTCCTTCACGAACTCGATGGCATCCGTTTCCTGGGCCCACTTGGCAGCCTCTTCCCCGCCCGCGACGAACACGGCGTCGAAGAGGACCGACTTTGCCGTGAGGATCGAGAACTTCGGCTCTGCGGTCGTACCGTCATCGGCCCCGAGGGGGCCGAGCGCAGGCCCCACCAGCTGCCCCGTGGCGCCCTCGGCCGACAGGGCCGCAACGACCGCAGCGACACCCTGGCCGTCGAAGCCTTCCGCGACGAGAATCGCCACCTTTCGCGTCGCGATGGACCCCGGCACAGACTTGGTCATGCTCAGGGATTCGGAGAGGACCGTCCGGTCCGCGAGTTCCCGGTGCTGGAACTCCTTCGCGTCGCCGTCCGCGGGGACGCTCAGGTTCGCAGGAGGTACGGCCTTCTGCGGAACCTTCACCCCCAGGCCCATGCCCACGTCTGTCGCGAGCCGTGCATCGATCTGTGCGAGATGCAGGACCATCCGCTCGCGGACTGCCTCGGTCTGCACCTTGCCCAGCTCAAAGCGAAGCGCCTTGACGATGTGCTGGCGCTCGGGCTCCGACTGGCTCATGAAGAACATGCGCGCCTGGCTGTAGTGATCGAAGAAGCTGGCGCCGCGGAGGCGCACCTTCCGGCCCTCGAGCGGTTCGGGAATCGTGACGTAGCCACCCGAGCGCTCCGGCACCTGGGACGGCTCGTTGTCACCGAGCGAATTGGGCTCGTAGCTGACGCGCCCTGGATTGATCGTCTGGCGCATGAAGCCATCGCGCTGGTTGTTCACGGCGGGAGCGAGTGGCCGATTGATGGGAATCTCGTGGAAGTTGGGACCGCCCAGGCGGATCAGCTGGGTGTCGGTGTACGAAAACAGCCGACCCTGGAGCAGCGGGTCGTTGGTGAAGTCGATGCCTGGAACGACATGGCCGATGTGGAACGCGACCTGTTCGGTCTCGGCGAAGAAGTTGTCCGGGTTCCGGTTGAGCGTCAGCTTGCCGACCCGGACGATCGGAACCATCTCCTCGGGGATGAGCTTCGTCGGGTCGAGGAGATCGAAGCCGAACGCAAACTCGTCCTTCTCCTCGACGATCTGCAGGCCCAGCTCGTACTCCGGGAAGTTGCCGGATCTCGATGGCCTCCCACAGGTCGCGCCGGTGGAAGTCGGGATCGTTACCCGAGATCTTCTGGGCTTCGTCCCAAGCCACCGAATGCACGCCGAGAAGCGGCTTCCAGTGGAACTTCACGAATCGGGACTTGCCCTTGCCGTCCACGAGTCGGAAGGTGTGGACCCCGAACCCCTCCATCATCCGGTAGCTGCGTGGGATCGCACGGTCGGACATCAGCCACATGACCATGTGCATCGATTCCGGCATCAGCGAGATGAAGTCCCAGAACGTGTCATGCGCCGACGCAGCCTGGGGGATCTCGTTGTGCGGTTCGGGCTTCACCGCGTGGATCAGGTCGGGGAACTTGATCGCATCCTGGATGAAGAAGACGGGCATGTTGTTGCCGACGAGGTCGAAGTTCCCTTCGTCCGTGTAGAACTTCACGGCGAAGCCACGGACGTCGCGCGCCAGGTCAGTCGATCCGCGCGACCCGGCCACGGTTGAGAACCGGACGAAGACGGGCGTCTGCCGTCGCGGATCGCCCAGGAAGGCGGCCTTCGTGTACCGCGCGAGCGACTCGTACACCTGAAAGAAGCCATGTGCCGCGGTGCCACGCGCGTGGACAACCCGCTCCGGAATTCGTTCATGGTCGAAGTGGGTGATCTTCTCCCGCAGATGGAAGTCCTCGAGGAGCGACGGACCTCGTTCGCCGGCCTTCAGGGAGTTCTGGTCGTCGTTGACGGGCAGGCCCTGGTTGGTGGCGAGGCCCGAATCTCGCGACTTCTCGACGAATGCAGCCAGCTGGGCGACCTTTGGGCCTGCGCTCCTGGCCGTGGGTGGCACACGCGATCCGCGTGTGGGTCGTTTGCGTGCTCCGGATGTCGCCACGAGGTCCTCCATTTGCGCTCGAAGAGCGCGTAGCCGGGTCGGTCAGGAGTCGAGCATCTCCTCGCGTGATTGCTTGGCCCGCGCAGCACCAATCGCGGTCGTGACCTTCTTCTCCTCCTCGGGTGGAGGCAACACGGCGGGCATGCCGAGCGACTCGATCCAGAGCTCGCGAGCCCAGCCCATGGTGTGGTAGAGGTGTTGGTCCTCCTGATCCTCCACCTGGGCGTGCGCCTCGAGGAGGGCCGCCGCGACGTCGCCGTCCAGGTTCTCGGCGACCTTGCCGATCAGCTCCCAGTCCTGGTGGTCCTTGGTCTCCGCCTCGACGACACATTCGGCCGCCACCAGCTGGGCGGCCGACGGCCCACCATCGGCCAGCGCCATCTCCATCGAGCGAACGAGAGACTCCGCCTTGAATCGCACGACGGCTCGGCCCGGAGTCTCCACCTCGGGATCGAGGTCGATCCTCGCGAACGTGGCGCGAAGGATCTCTTCGTGCGTCCGAGTCTCCTCGAGATACTTCGCCCACTCCTCCTTGAGATCGGGGTTCTGGGCGCACTTGATCGCCGTCTCGTAAACCTGCTGCCCCCCGATCTCGACCTCGAGGGATTGGTACAGCAGCTCGTTGACCTGTGCCTCGTTCATGGGGCCCCCATCCAACTCTCTGGCCCAGGTTGCACCTGGGTTGATCGCGTTCGAGCTCGACCATACGGAGCGCACCTCGTACCGAGCCTGGGGCTGATGGCTCGCACGTTGCAGGCGGGCACCAGATGGCAGGTTGCGCGCTATCGCGACCCGCCACGGATGCCTTCGAGGACCCGGGCTCCGCTCGCAACGCAGAGGACGATGAGGTCCCCGGGGTTCGAGCCCGCGAAGGCCGCTCGCGTCGCGTCGGCCTCGTCCGGAACGAACGTGGGCTGCCCCGCACGAGAAGGGCCGCCGTGACCATCGTGGGATGCGGCCTCGATCAGCAGGCCCGCCGCTTCTCCCGTCGGCCGTCCGCGGACCGCAGGTTCCGCCACGAAGAGCCGGTCGAACAGCGATCCAGCGAGCGCACCGAAGGCCACGCGGTCCTCATCCCGGCGGTCGCCCGGCATGCTGACCACGCCGATAACCCGTCGGCCGGCGACGATCCGATCGATGAGCTCCGCGATCGCCCCGAGCGCCGCGATGTTGTGGCCGTAGTCGAGGATGATTTCCCGACCGTCGATGTCGTGCCGTTCGACCCGCCCGGGCGATGCCACGAACGACCGCAGGCCGTCCTCGACCGCGTCCCGTCGCACCTCCAGGGCCACCGCTGCCACGGCCGCCGCCAGCGCATTGGCGACGTGCATCCTTGCCGCGCCACCCAGGGTGATCGGAATGTCGGCGAGGGGGACGCGCACCATCGATCGGCTGCCGCGGCGCACGATCAGCACCTCGCCGTCAGCACCCGTCTCCACGCGGCCCCCGAGCCCCCCGTTCGCCAGGTGGTCGCCGACGGCCTGAGCGCCGATCGACCCCGGTTCACCGGTGCTCGTCAGGGCGATGGCGCCGTTGCAGCGATCCGCCATCGCGAGGACGAGGGGATCGTCGGCGTTGAGGACTGCCGTACCGGTCCGGGGGACTGCGTCAACGATCACCGCCTTGACGTTCGCGAGCTGCTCGATCGAGGTGATCCCGTCGAGACCGAGATGGTCGCCAGTGACGTTCGTGACGATCGCCACGTCGTTGTAGTCGTAGCCGAGGCCATCGCGCAGGATTCCGCCCCGCGCCACCTCCAGCACCGCCGCCTCGATCGTTGGCGTCGCCAGCAGCAATCGAGCCGATGCAGGGCCGGCCATGTCCCCGACCTTCAGCTGCAGCCCGTCCGCGACGATGTTCTCGGTGGTGGTCATGCCGGTCGCCAGGCCGGACGTCGTGAGAATGTGGGCGAGCAGCCGGACCGTGGTCGTCTTGCCGTTCGACCCAGTCACCGCCGCGACCGGGATCCGCCCCTCGGAGCCGGGTCCGAAGAGATGATCGAGAACCGCGCCGCCGACGTTCCGGCCACGACCCACCGTTGGACGGGTGTGCATCCGAAAGCCCGGACCGGCGTTGATCTCGATGATCGTCCCGCCCGTCTCGTCCAGGCTGCGCCCGATGTCCGTCGTCACGATGTCGATCCCCGCGACATCGAGCCCGACGACGCGGGCGGCCAGCTCGGCCATGGCGGCCACGGCTGGGTGGACCTCGTCGGTGCGATCGATGCTCGTGCCACCGGTCGAGAGGTTGGCGACACGGGCGAGTGCGACCCGCCGACCGGCATCGGGAACGGATTCCAAGCTCATTCCCTGCGCCGTCAGGAGGGCGTGGGCGGTGTCGTCGACGCTGATCCGGGTCAGCTCGAGGGCGTGCCCGGCGCCGCGCCGGGGGTCGGCGTTCTCGCGCTCGACCAGCTCGCGGATCGTCTGCCGGCCGTCGCCGACGATGCCCGCGGGCACCCGTTCCGCGCAGGCCACCAGGCGACCGCCGATGACCAGCAGACGATGGTCTCGCCCCTGGATCTGACGCTGGACGATCGCCTGCCGGCGCCGGCTGGCCAGGATCGCGAGCTCGAAGGCTGCCCCTGCATCCGATTCCGTTGCGATGTCGAGGCTGACCCCGCGACCGTGATGCCCGTCCACCGGTTTGACGACGACCGGGTAGCCGAGTCTCTGCGCGTACGCGACGGCCTCCTCGGCGCTTCGGGCGAGCCGCCACGTCGGCGTGGGAACGCCGGCCCGCTCAAGCGCCGTTGCGGCGTCATCCTTGTCGCGCGCCATCTCGGCGGCGATCAAGCGCGTCTCCGACGTCACGGTCGCCCGGATGCGCCGGAGGTGGATCCCCCAGCCCAGCTGGATCAGGTTCCCGCGGTTGAGGCGCGTCCAGGGGATGTGGCGCCGGCGTGCGACATCGATGATTGCCTGGGTGGACAGGCCGAGACGACCTCGATCTGCCATCGCCTGCAGCTCGGCAACGATCTGCTCGGCCTCCCCGGGTAACGGGCGACGCGCGGTGACCAGGCTATTCACCAGCTCGACGGCGGCGTCGGCGACCCGCGAGCCGACCGCCTCGTCATCGAATGCGAAGATGATGTCGTACGTCCCAGGACCGGCCGCTGCGCGGGTCTTGCCACGCGTGACCCGTGCGCCACTGGCCCGCTGCAGCTCGAGCGCGACGTGCTCCACGACATGGCCCAGCCACGTGCCTTCAGCGATGCGGCCCGCGAATCCGCCCGCCACGCCCGTCCCGCACGTGTGCAGCGCGAGACCCGGCAGCGTCTCGAGGAGGCGTCCCGCGAACCCGGGGATCAGGTTCGACGGCAATCCCTCGAGGGCGCCGATGTCGACCACCAGGTGAACGACGGGGAGGCGCGACCACCGGTTCGGTCCATGGAGGGTCCGTTTCCGCAAGATCTTGATTCGCGCTTCGGTCGCTGGCAGGTCTGTCTCCTCTGGACTTGGGACGGAATTGTCAGAGGTCGCGCCGAAACCGGGCCATGACGCCCCGCGTCGCCGTAGGCCCGTCCACATGACAACAGGCGAATTGGGCACGCATTTTCCCCAGTGCGGCCGGCAGCGATGAATTCGAGGAGGCTCCAGAACGAACTGGCGGGCGAGGATGCGATCACGTGGACCGATGACATCGCCGACGGCTCGTTCAGGTTGAGCTATGCCGTGGGTGGTGAGACCGGCGTCGACACCGGCGAGCCGGGCACGTACTCCGCGACTGACGACACGATCACCTTCATCGATGGCGCCGGTTGGCGCAAGACGGCCACCTGGGACATCTCGGGCAACCAGCTGGTCCTCGGGCTCAGCGACGATGTCGAGGACGAGTCCATCAACGGCGTGCCCTGGAAGTGGTACGCCGCCTACATCATGTCCGAGCCGTTCACCAAGGTTGACGAGCAGCGCCGCTAGCCTGGAGTAGCGGACGAAGCCTTCAGCCTGCGCTTCCGGCGTCGGAGGAACAGCACCCCGACGATCAGGATCACCAGGAGCAGGCCGCCGGCGACGGCCGCCGCGATCATCAGGAACGGGGTTTCGCCGCCCGGCACGGCCCCGAACGGCACTGACGCGGGGACCAGGAGCGCGACTACGACCCCGCCGAGCAGCTGCCCCTCGGCGACGCCCTCGATCGCAACCTCGCTGCGGGTCCCCTGCGGCCAGGGTGTCGTTGCCTCGATGGAGATCGTGATCGTCGCTTGCTCACCAGGCTTCAGGGTGACGCTCGACGGAGAGAGCTCGACCAGCCACTCGGGCGGCATCGAAATGCGCCGTGGCCGGAGCTCGATCGTCGTCTCGTGGTCGAGGGGATTTCCGACTTCGATCGTCGAGCTGTGGGCGTAGATCCGCGCCAGATTGCTCGAACCGTCGACGACACCCGCGAGCAGCATTCCGTCGTTGAACGCCTCTCGGCCGGCCTCGTCCGCGAAGTTGACCGGGGCGATGAGGTAATCGCCCATCTCCCGGTACGCCGCTTCGGCATCAGCGAGCTTCGCTGCGAGGGGACCCGCGAGTTCGTCGGGCGCCGTGTTCAGCAATCTCTGGCGCGCGGCCTCGATCTCCTCGTCGGTCAGGCCGATCGCGTGGGCAGCATCAATTTGCTCCTGCGCGAATCCATCCGCCCTGACGGCCGCCTGCGCTGAAGCGACTTCCTCTGCAGTCGGACCCGCCTCGCTCCCACCCTCGCGTTCGATCACTCCGCGCACCGCGGCCATCCTCTCCGCGGCGACGATCGCGGCTTGACCGAGCAGCTTCCGATAGTGCAGCAGCGAGGAAGCCTGGACCGCCGACCATTCGAGGTTGCCCGCAGCCGCAGCGCCACCGTAGCGGTCGAGCGAGATCGCGGCCGCCTCGCCGACCGCCACGGCTTCAGCCATTGCCTCGGCCAACGCGACCTGTGCGGCGAACAGCTCGTCCGAGGTTCCGGGAGCGCGCGGCATCGCAGGTAGAGGTGTCCGCGTCGCCTCGGCGATGATCGTGTAGTCCTGACGCGGCGGATCAAAGCCGAGCGCCCGCGAGATCGCCTCCATGGTGTCGAACTGCCAGCTCGTGAGGAGCCCGACGCCAACACCGGGCAGGAACGTCTCGCCCGTTCCGATACTGCCGATCCCGCCCATGAGGTCGCTCGCTTTTCTCGCCTTCTCGAGCGGCGGCTTGCCCCCCGGCTTGCCGCCGCCGGGCGCCAGTCCACCGCCATAGACGTTCAGATTGAGCTGTCCCCTTCCTCCGCCTCCCAGCCCAAAGGCACTGACGTTTCCAGGAGCGGCTGGGCCATTCGCGGCGGCCACGGGCCCGAAGCCCTCCGCACCGGCCTCGCCGACCACGCGGTAGAGGACCTGGACACAGTAGTGCCCAGACACGACTGGCGTCCACGTCGTTTCGAAGACCTGCTCGCCACCGGCCGGGATCTCCTTCGTCTGCGCCGCACCGACCGGTCCGAATGCAAGGCCAATGCCTGACTGGACGAACTCGAACGTCGCCTCGACGGTGATCGCGTGTTCGTTCGGGTTGGTCAGTCGGGCGGCGATCGTCGTCGGCACACCCCGGGTGATCGGGGCCGGCGAGACCGTGATGCCGGAATAGAGGTAGGGCGCCTTCATGCCGGCCAGCAGGCCGTCCGCGTCGTCGGTGAAGGTGACAAGTGACGTCGTCGAGGCCGCCTCGGCGCAGCGGTTCGTCGTTGACAGGGTGGCGGTGAGCTCGGCATCGCCCATCTCGGCCGACGTCAGGTAGGCGAGCGTGTGGCCGGCCGCGTCCGTGATTTCACCGCTGGTCACGGTCCCGAGGCTGGACAGCAGGTTGACGCTCTCTCCCGGCACTGGATTGCCCATCGGATCGAGCAAGGTCACATCCACCCAGACGCGTGTCTGACCGTCTGCCGGCGCGTACCAACGCTGCGGCGACAGCGTGATCAACGGGATGTCCAGGGGCTTCAGGGGGTCGGGTCGCTCCTCCGCGGAGCGCAGCCACGGCCCGTACCGGACGAGACCCTCGACGCGCGTGCCGTCCCCATCCGAGCACGTGTCATTCGTGGTCGGACCGGAGGACGAGCCCCACCAGTTGTTCGGCGCAAGGACGAGCTGGTTGCCCGGATTTGCGACCCCGGCCCCGCCGATCTCCGTGAACGCCGACCCCTCGATCAAGCCGATGACGGGCGCGCGCGAGAAGAGGATTCCGTCAGCGGCGTGCTTTGTGACCTGCCCGTCGAGGAAGGTGAGCTGCGCATTGCTGACATCGATCGCGGGGCGCCCGACGTTGCCGGCGTTGGCAACCATGACGTGCGCGAAGCTCGCGCGAGCCTGCTCGCTCCCCGGGCCCAGCAGCTGGATGCCGCGCCACGTGCCCGGGGCATCGACGGTGCCGACCAGGCGGATGGGCTGCGCTGCGGTGCCAAGCGCGACGAGCCCGCCCTCGACGTACAGATCGGCGCCCTCGCTGAAGCGCACCTCGACGCCGGGTTCGATCGTGAGCGACGCCGGGGCACGGATCGAAACCTGGCCGCGCACCTGGTACGGCGCTCCGGCGTCCTCCCAGACCGAGTCGAGGCTCAGGATGCCGCCGTCGATGGCGAGGACGTCGACCCCGTTGCCTTCGACGGTGAGGCCCCGCAGCACCGGGTCGACATCGGCAATGGCGCCCACGCCGGTCAGCGAGCGAACGTGGAGCGGCAATCCGGCATGTCCGGTCAGTCGGGTGTCCACCACCGTCAGCGAGCCCGAATCAACGACGATTCCGTCGCTCGCGCTGTTGCTGATCTCGGAATCGCGCAGGTCGACGATGGCCGAGGACATGTAGACCAGCCCGTGGAAGTCCCCTGCCAGCCCACCGCCGCGGATCGTGACGAATGCAAAGCGCCCGGTGGCAGGCGCGGTCGCGCTGCCCTGCAGGGCGAGGCCGCCGCTCCAACCACCTGCCTGTTCGTTGATGCCAAGGAAGCGGATCTGCCGTTCGGCCGTGCCTTCGGCGATCAGGTTGCCGGTGACGTTCAACTGCCCGTTCTGTGCGAATCGGACGTCGACGCCGGGTTCGATCGTCAGCGTTACCCCGACGTGCACGGGGACCTGACCGGTGACGCGGTAGGGGCTCCCGGCACGAGTCCAGGTCGTGTCTTCCGTGATGGCGCCCGCGACGTCAGTGGCGAGCTCATGCGCCTGCGGCGCAGCGGCTTCGATTGCCTGGGAGGCGATGCTCACGCCGGCGCTCCCAAGGCAGAGGAAGAGGCTGAGCGCGGTGCTCGCCAGAGCGCGCTCGCGCGAGCACAGGGTCGGCACGGACCGCCGAGGCACCATGAGCAGAGCTCCTTGCGTGCGGCTCGGCGACGTTCGAACCGGTGCGGGTGGCTCACCATAGCACCGTGCAACTGGCCCTCGAACGACTCGAGAAGGGCTAGACGAGCAGCAGGATTCCCAGCACCACGAGCCAGAGCGACCAGGCGATGTAGGCGATGGGCACGATCGTGCCCGCAAGCTTCCAACCCTCGGGCTCGTTGCGGCCCACGAACTCGAGGCTGCCGATGAGGAGCGCGACGCCGATCACCAAGCCCGCGATGCCGATCCAGGCGGGGAGGACCTCAGGGATCGGGCTGGGGCCTCGTCCGACGATCGAGATGCCCACGATCAGCGTCCAGAGTCCCGTCAGCAGGTACCCGAGGTGCTCGCCGATGCCGACCCCGAACAGCCGGTTGAGCGTCGCGAACTGGACCACGATCGCCCGCTGCTCGGCCCCTGCATCGGGACCCTCGGCGGCGACGTAGCGGCGCGCCAGCTCCGGGACGGCAAACGGCCACCGGACGAGCCCGATCGCCTGTACGAGGGCCGCCGCCGATCCGATGACGATCGCGAGCGAGGTCAGCGCCGACGGCGGGTCGAGCACGACCGCCAGCAGCGCGACCAACGGAAGCATCGCAAGGGCGCTCAGGAGCAGGGCCTGCCACCGAAGCACGAGGCCGGAGCCACCGGCCGCGAACCGGCGCAGGACCTCCTCAGGCGGCTTCCGCAGGATGCCGGGGTAGTCGAACGCCCGCCCGAGCTCGAAGAACGCGACGTTGAACGCAATCGGGACGGCGATCAGGAGAATCGCTGTCACCAGCTCGAGCGTCATGCCTCCACCTCTTCCCGAGCAAGTGTCGCATCGGCCGATCCGTGGAGGGCAGCGGATCGGGGCGCCGTTCGCCGATCCTCAGGCGCGGCAGGGCGCTCCGGTGTGTGCGTCGGTGAACGACTTGCCGGCCTCGGGGACGAACTTCCAGTCGTAGCTCGTCGCGTGGAGCGTGAGCTTCAAGACCCCGAAGGTCGTCGCGTTGCGCACGAGGCTGTGCGGCTTGATCGAACCGAAGGGCCGGCGCTCGGCGCCGCCGGTGCCGACGACGAACTGGCGAATGCCGTTGGGGCTCGCTGCGCCGCTCGGCGTCTGGCGCCCGAACCGCTCGTAATCGTGATCGTGGCCGACGAGGACGACATCGGCGTGGGCCGCGTACAGCACGTCCCAGAAGGAGCGCGACCTCGCGTAGTTGCCGTGCGCGCCGGAGCTGAAGAGCGGGTGGTGCCAGTACGCGAGGACGCAGCGCCGGGGATTGGCGGCGAGGTCGGCCTTGAGCCACTTGGTCTGCGCCGAGCTCGCGCCGCAGCCCCCGACCGCCCAGCAGTTCGAGTTCAGCGCATAGATCCGCCACGCGCCGAGGTCGTAGGCGTAGTAGCCCTTGCCGGCGGCCCCGGCCTGCGAGCCGAAGTAGCCGAAGTACCCGGCCGCGCCGGTGGTCTCGTAGTCGTGATTGCCGGCGCTGGGTCGGGTCCGCGACTTGAACGCGCCCCAGGTCGGGTCGTAGCAGGACTTGAACTGGTTGAGCGTCCCGCTCGGGTAGACGTTGTCACCGGTCGTGAAGACCGTGCCGGGGATCGCCGAGACCAGCGCGGCCGTCTTCGTGTCGCCAGAAGCCGTGCATGAGGCGATGTCGCCGGCGCCGACGAGCACCGGGTCGACCGCCACGCCGGGGGTCGGGAGCGGCGCGGCGCTCACGGCCCCGGTCATGAGGATCGCTGCTGCGGCGGCAAGGAGCACTGGCAGGCGCTTGATCATCACGGTTCGGCCCGAGTCAACCAGTGCCTTCGGGCCGCGTCAATCACCCAGTCGGACCTTGTCAGCCCGTTCCCTGGAGCGCGGCCGAAAGACCGCTGATGGTGAGCGCGATGAGCGGGCGGATCAATGGGATCGACGGGTGGCTCGGGTCCGCGGTCTCGCGCTCGCGGAGTACGCGCAGGAGCTCGAGCTGCATGACCGAGAGCGTGTCGACGTACGGCGCCCGCAGCCCGACCGATCGACGAACGGCCTCGGCCTCGGCCCGATCCGCGGCGGTGGACGCGGCAGCCGGGAGTGGCAGCCGCTCGAGGGCGAAGCGGGCACGGTCGAACTCCGCCCCGATGGTCGCCCAGCGGTCGGCATCGCCCGGCTCGGCCGCGAGCGAGGCGTAGCCCCGCGCCAGCGCGATGTCGGAGCGGCGGATCGCCAGGCGGGCGTGGTCGATGAGCGATCGGAAGAACGGCCACGCGGCGTAGAGCTCGCCGAGTCGGAGGTCACCGTCGAGGGGATGGTCCGCCTCGAAGGCCTCGATGGCCGTCCCCAGGCCGAACCACCCGGGGAGCTCGACTCGCGCCTGTGACCACGCGAACACCCAGGGGATCGCCCGAAGGTCGTCGATCGTGAGGTCGTCCGCACGTCCCGCAGAGCGCTTCGGCGGGCGCGAGCCGAGCTGGAGGCGGGCGATCTCGTCGATCGGGGTCATCCGCGCGAAGAAGCCCGCAAATCCCGGGTCGTCGTGGACGAGGCCGCGATACGCGCGCCGCGCCGCCGTCGCGAGCTCCTCCATGACGGCCTCGGCGCCGCGTGGCTCGGCCCGCTGGTTTGTGGGCTCGTCGTGGCGCGGCAGCGAGTCGAGGGCGGCAGCCGTGAGGGCCTCGAGATGCCGGAGTGCGAGCTCCGGGTCGCCGTACCGGGTCCACACGACCTCACCCTGCTCGGTCACCTTGAGCCGGCCTGCCACGGAGCCGGCTGGCTGGGCGGCCACCGCGAGCTCCAGCTGCCCCCCGCCCCGCCCGATCGCGCCGCCGCGGCCGTGGAACAGCGTCAGCTCAATACCGTGGCGGGCGGCCACGGAGGCGAGATTCGCCTGGGCGGTGTGAAGCAGCCAGTTCGCGGCGACGTAGCCCGACTCCTTGTTCGAGTCGGAGTAGCCGAGCATCACCTCCTGGCGGTCGCCGCGCTCGCGGAGGTGCGCCCGGTAGCGCAGGTCGCCGAGCAGCCCCTCCAGGATCTCGCCCGCGGCCGTGAGCGCGTCCGACGACTCGAACAGCGGGACGACATCGAGCGCCAGCGGCTCTCCCACCCCGGCGACAGTCGCGAGCTCGAGGACGTCGACGACGTCCGCGACGCCCGCCGTGAACGACACGATGTAGCGCGACAGCGCCGGCTCCCCGAACTCGCGCTGGACCCGGGCGATCGATCGGAAGGTCTCGAGGACCTCCTCGCGCGCAGGCACTCCCCCACCCTCCGCCCCGGCCAGCGCCCGGCGGTGGACCGCCGCATGCTGCCGGACCTCGAGGTTCGCGAGGTGGAACCCGAACGTCTCGACCTGCCAGACGAAGTCGTGGACGTCCCCCCAGGCGGATCGGGCGAGGCCGACGGCGACCAGCGCCTCCTGGATCTCGCGGAGCTCGGCCAGGACCTCGGAGGGCGTCGCGTACCCGCCGGTCGTCGCGCCCCGACGCTCGCCGAGGAGCCGAACCCGGGTGTGGCGCAGCCGCTCGGCGACGAACCCGAGCCGCTGCCGGAACGGCTCGTCCGGGAAGCGCTCGGCGAGCGATCGGGCGAGCTGTGGCATCGCCAGCTCGTCCTCGGTCAGGCGATGCGCGAGGGCTCGCGGCACGGCGTCGCCCCGGACCTTCATCGCGAGGGTCTGCGACAGCCGGTTGGCGACCGCCTCGTGGCCGCGCAGGACGTGGTCGGCATGGATCCGGATGGTCTCCTCGGTCACGTCGGAGGTCACCACGGGATGGCCGTCGCGATCGCCACCGATCCACGAGCCGAACCGCAGGAACGCCGGGATGTGTGGCTCCTGGAGCTCGCGGACGCGGGCGCTCCGTGGCCCCGGCATGAACGTATCCACCAGCCCGTAGAGCTGCGGCGTCAGGCGGTAGAGCGTCTCGTCGAAGACGACCATCGCCGTTCGAACCTCGTCGAGCGGGCTCGGGGCGCCGCGCCGAAGCTCGGCGGTCCGCCACAGGATCGCGATCTCCTCGCGGAGCTGGCGCCGCAGGTCCCGATCGACCGACGGGGAGATCCGCGGGTCGTCCGCCCGCTCGAGCAGGCGCGCGATCCTTCGCAGCGCGACGAGGACGGTCCGGCGTCTCGCCTCCGTAGGGTGCGCGGTGAGCACGGGCGAGATCCGGATGCGATGCGAGCGCCTCGCGGACGTCCGGCCGGCGAAGCGCGAGCCGCATCCGCGCGCCCTCGGACGCCCCGGCGGTGGTGCGCGCCCGTCGTGTCGCCCGACGCACGCGATCCCGCGCCTCCGCCAGGTTGATCAGCTGGAAGTAGAGCCCGAACGCGCGAACTACCCCCTCGAGCGTCGCCGCGTCCACCGGGAGGACGTCGAAGGTCACCCGCTCGTCCGCACTGCGCCGCCTTGCCGCGATCGCGTGCTGGCGCGTGGCCTCGACGAGCTCGAAGACGTCTTCGCCAGCTTGCTCCACGATGATCTCGCCGAGCAGCGCCCCGAGCAGCCGCACCTCGCGCGCGAGCACGTTGCGGGTCCCGGAGGTCCCGATGCTGCGCGGCTCGGCCAGCTCGGGGTGCCCGCGGGTCGGGCGAGCGGCGGCGCGCGAAACGGCACGGGTGGTCGTCACGGCGCCGATTGTGCGCTCGGCGCCAGGCTCGCGACCCCGGTGCCGGGGTTGCGCTCCGGGTCCGTCAGGGGTTCGAGATCACCTCGAACGCATCGACGTCGACGCGCGGGTGGCCGCTCGTCCCGTTGACGACGATCTTGATGGTGTGCTTGCCCGACGAGCTCCAGGTCTTCTGGTAGGCCACGTAGCGGTAGGACAGGGACGAATGGTTGAGGTTGACGGTCGTGGCGAGCGAGCCGTCGATGTAGACCTTCGCGGACCCGCGCCCCGGCCCGCGCGTGCTGACGAACGCGACGCCGCGGCCCGTGAACGTGTAGGTGGCCGACTTGCCGGCGGTCTTGTGGTACTTGACCGTGTCTCCGGAGTAGGCGTCGTGGTGGCCCGTCGTCCAGCCGCTCGAGTACGAGATCGAACCTGACGTCTGCTGGGTCACCGAGATCCGGACCTCCGAGCCGGCCTTCCACGAGCCGAGGTTCCCCGCCCAGTCGCGCGGCCGGACCTGGAACCGGTAGCGGTGGTTGCCGACGACCGTCGTGTCGTATGTCGTCGTCGTCACG